>JBBQPQ010000024.1:0-31022 GCA_038217195.1 Sphingomonadales bacterium
CGAACCCCCACACCTTGCGATGCCAGAACCTAAATCTGGTGCGTCTACCAATTCCGCCACGCCCGCTTACGAAAAGCTGCCGTTTCACAAACGACGGGAGCCTCTAACGGGAAAGCCGCGGCGGGGCAAGGGGAGAAGCGGTGAATGCCCCGCTGCCTCCTCCTGCCCGTGTCAGCCAAGCGCCTTTTTCAGCAAATCGTTGATGATTTGCGGATTGGCTTTTCCTTGCATTGCCTTCATTGTTTGTCCCACAAAGAAGCCGAACAGCTTGTCTTTACCAGAACGGTACTCAGCGACCTTATCTTCATTCGCAGCCATGATCTCGGCGATCTCTGCATCAATCGCGCCCGTGTCGCTGGTTTGCTTCAGGCCATTTTCCTCGACGATGTCTGCGGCGCCCTGCCCTGTTTCCAGCATGATTTCGAAGACCTGCTTGGCTATGCTGCCACTGATCGTACCGTCGGCGACAAGACCAAGCAACTCCGCTGCCTGTTTGGGGCTGACAGGGCTTTCGTCCAACGTCTTGCCCAGCTTGTTCAGCGCACCGAATAATTCGGACATCAACCAGTTCGATCCCTGTTTGGCGTCTACGCCTTCCGCGAGCAAATCCTCAAACCAGAATGCAGTTTCGGCTTCTGCAGTCAGAACGGCGGCGTTATAGGCGGTCAGGCCCATTGCTTCGTAGCGCACGCGTTTGGCGTCGGGCAGCTCGGGCAAAGATGCACGGCATTCCTCCAGAAACGCATCATCAAGTTCGACGGGCAGCAAATCGGGGTCAGGGAAATAGCGATAGTCATGCGCGTCTTCCTTCGACCGCATTGACCGCGTTTCCATTTTATTGGGATCGAACAGCCGCGTTTCCTGCACAACTGCGCCGCCGCTTTCGATCAGGTCAACCTGGCGCTGCGCCTCATACTCAATCGCTTGCATCATGAAGCGGATGGAGTTGACGTTCTTGGTCTCCGTGCGCGTGCCAAGCTCTCCGCCGGACTTGCGCACCGACACGTTCACGTCCGCACGCATCGAGCCTTGTTCCATATTACCATCGCACGACCCAACATAGCGCAGAATCGAGCGCAGTTTTTTGACATATGCCCCCGCCTCTTGAGGGCTGCGCATGTCGGGGCGCGAGACGATTTCCATCAGCGCGACGCCCGAACGGTTGAGGTCGACAAAGGACATCGTCGGATGCTGGTCGTGCATCAGCTTGCCCGCATCCTGTTCTACATGGATTCGTTCGATACCGATTGTCTTCACCGCGCTTTCGGGGTCTTTTTCGTTGAGCGTAACCTCAATTTCGCCCTCACCGACAATCGGGTGGTAGAGCTGCGAAATCTGGTAGCCTTGCGGCAAATCGGCGTAGAAATAATTCTTCCGGTCGAACCGCGACCAGCGATTTATCTGCGCATTGATCGCCATGCCCGTACGGACGGCCTGACGTAGACATTCGCGGTTGGGTACAGGCAACATGCCAGGCATGGCGGCGTCTACAAGGCTGACATGGCTGTTCGGCTCGGCACCAAAGCCAGTGGACGAACCGGAAAAAAGCTTGGATTCACTCGTTACCTGCGCATGGACTTCAAGGCCAATCACGACCTCCCACTCGCCGGTGTTTCCCTGGATGCGGTACTCACTCATATTACCACCACTCTCCCGCTTCCGCTGTAAATCCTGAACGCTGTTCGATCGCGAGGCCGGCATTGAGCACAGCTTGCTCATCAAGCGCTTTACCAATAACCTGCAGGCCTAAAGGCAGGCCCTCTTTGCTCAGCCCGCCGGGAACGGACATGGCAGGCAGGCCAGCCAATGAGGCCGGTACCGCGAACACGTCGTTCAAATACATCGACAAGGGATCGCTGTTCTTTTCACCGAGGCCAAAGGCAGCGCTTGGCGCAGTGGGCGCGAGGATGAGGTCGCATTGGCTCCAAGCGTTTTCAAAATCACGCGCAATCAAGGCGCGAACCTTTTGTGCCTGCGTGTAATAAGCGTCGTAGAAACCGGCGCTCAACACATAAGTGCCGATCATGATGCGACGGCGGACCTCTTCGCCGAAGCCAGCGGCACGGGTTGCGGCGTACATGTCCTGCAAGCCGGCGCCCTCGGGCAAGTCACGCAATCCGAAACGAACGCCGTCATAGCGCGCGAGGTTCGACGATGCTTCGGCGGGCGCGATAATGTAATAAGCTGGCAGCGCATATTTGGTATGCGGAAGGCTGATGTCGACGATCTCTGCGCCTGCATCCTTCAGCCAGGCGATACCATTGTCCCACATTTTGGCGATATCTTCATCGATACCATCAAGGCGATATTCCTTGGGAATACCGATTTTCTTGCCGCGCAGATCGCTGTTCAGCCCAGCCTCCCATTCAGGAACGGGTAAATCCAGCGATGTCGAATCCTTAGGATCAAAACCGGCCATTGCCTCGAGCATGATTGCGCAATCCCGCACGTCCCGCGCCATGGGCCCTGCCTGGTCCAGCGAGCTGGCAAAGGCCACCACGCCCCAGCGCGAGCAGCGGCCATAAGTCGGCTTGATGCCACTGATGCCAACAAACGCCGCTGGCTGGCGAATCGAACCGCCTGTGTCCGTCCCAGTCGCTGCTGGGCACAAGCGCGCCGCGATGGCAGACGACGACCCGCCCGAAGAACCTCCGGGCGCGAGCGGAGCATTGCTACCGTCATTGCGGCGCCATGGCGAAACAACATTGCCGAAATAGCTCGTCTCGTTCGACGAACCCATGGCGAACTGGTCCATGTTCAGCTTGCCGAGCATCCCTGCCCCAGCCTTCCAAAGGTTGGCTGACACGGTAGACTCATACGTCGGGACAAAACCTTCGAGGATATGGCTTGCTGCGGTCGTCTGGACACCCTCGGTGCAGAAAAGGTCCTTCATGCCGATTGGCACACCCGCTATTTTGCCGAGAGCCTTGCCTGCGGCGCGGTCGGCATCGACGGCCTGTGCAGCCTCGATTGCCTTTTCAGGTGTTTCTACGATGAACGCGTTGAGGGCCTTTGCTTTTGCAACATTTGCATTGAAGGCAGTGGCGATTTCGACGGCGGTAAATGTACCCGAGGCAACGCCATCGCGGATAGCGGCCACGCCCAATTTGGTAAGTTCGGTCATACAACCACTCCGTCACCCTGAACTTGTTTCAGGATCCATATATTCATTCTGGCTCCGCGCATGCTGCACGATAGACCCTGAAACAAGTTCAGAGAGACAGAAGCTGGGTGCAGAAGGCTCTCGGCAGTTCGGCAAGGATGATAGACCATCATTCAATCACCTTGGGCACGCCAAAGAAGCTGCCTTCCCTCGCTGGCGCGTTTGCAAGCACCTTGTCGCGCACGTCTCCGTCGGTAACGACATCTTCACGCAGACGCAGCTTATTTGGAATGACCGCAGTCATTGGCTCAACGCCAGCGACGTCAACCTCGCCCAATTGCTCCACCCAGGCAAGAATGCCATTAAGCTCGCCGACCATCTTGTCAGCCTCAGCATCGCTAATCGCGATGCGCGAAAGCCGTGCGATTTTGTTCACGGTATCTTTATCTACAGACATGTGCCAGCCGCTAGCATTGCGCCTGCCATGCTTCAACGGCAAAAGCTTATTCTTTTCAGCCGCCGTTCAAATTTCCGGTGCTATTTTCGCGCAATCCGTTAAATCGCCTCAAAATTTCAGGATACAAACTTGGCTCGTAAATTTCTCTATATCGTTGCAGCGCTCATTGTCCTTGTGATTGCAGGGGGCTTTGTCATTCGCATCTACGAAAGCGAGCTCACTGCCCTTGCCTTTGTCCCGACCGCAAAATTCGAAAAGCAGGCTGCTTTTGCGCCAAATAAATATGCCGGCAACGAGATGTGGTTTGCGCGGCCCGGCAAAAAGGGCAACCCTGCGGTCTGGTTGCCGACTGGCGCAGCAAAAGCCGATGTTTCAGGCTCTGCCGCGATCTTCTTTGTTCACCCCACATCCTATATTGGCAAGGATCATTGGAACGCGCCCCTTGACGACCCTGAATCGCAGGATCGCGCCCGGCTTTTTCTGCGTGGCCTTGCATCGCCATTTGCTGATTCAGGTGAAATGTGGGCCCCTCGCTATCGTCAGGCCGCCATCGGCGCCTTTTTGACCACCAAGCCTGAGGGCGAGCAAGCGCTCGATGCGGCTTATCAGGACGTCCTTCTCGCGTTTGACGAGTTTGTCGCAAAAGTTCAAAAAGACCGCCCAATCATTTTAGCTGGTCACAGCCAAGGTGCTCTGCATTTGACGCATTTGTTAAGGGACCGCGTAGCCGGCAAACCAATCGCGAAGCGGATTGTCGCAGCATATGTTGTAGGTTGGCCTATTTCCGTCACGACTGACTTGCCTGCCATGGGATTGCCAGCTTGCGCGGGTCCAGACGACACCGGCTGCATCATGGCTTGGCAAAGCTTTGCCGAGCCTGCCGAATATGACCGGATTGTCAAAGTGTATGATGACACGACTGGCTTTAGCGGTGAACCGCGCAAGGACACGCCGATACTGTGCACCAATCCGCTCAATGGTGGCGCTGCGGCCATGTCACCTATGAAAGCAAATCTGGGTACGTTGAAGCCGGATGCGAAGTTGGAAACTGGCGAACTCGTCGTTGGCGCTGTACCGGCGCGCTGTGATGACAATGGCTTTCTCTTGATTGGAGATCCGCCTGAGATCGGGCCCTACGTCCTGCCGGGCAACAACTATCATGTTTACGACTTTCCGCTATTTTGGGCAAATGTCCGCGCCGACGCGACGTGGCGATTGCAGAAGTTTCTGCAAAAATGATCTTCGAATCGGTCGCCGATTTTCGCGCCCTGCTTCTGGATGGCGGCGTTCTGATCGGGCTGGATGTCGGTAGCAAAACAATTGGCACAGCTTTTTGCGATGCCAACTGGACATTCGCATCGCCCGGCGACCTGATTAAGCGCAGCAAATTTACAAAGGACAAACTTGCATTGCAGGCCGCTATCGCAACGCGCCCAACGCGCGGCATTGTCATTGGATTGCCGCTGAACATGGATAGCAGCGAAAGTCCCCGCAGCCAGTCCAGCCGTGCCTTTGCGCGCAATATTGCAGATCTCGGCCTCCCGATATTGCTCCGCGACGAACGCTGGTCCACGCAGGCTGTAGAACGCGACATGATTGCCGCCGACATGAGCCGTGCGAAGCGGGCCGAGAAAATCGACAGCGGCGCCGCGGCATTCATCCTTCAAGGTGCGATTGATGCGCTCACCAGCGGCTGAAGCATGCTCCCCATCCGTCACCCTGTACTTGTTGCAGGATAACATCAGGCGGTTATCCATTATGCTGAAACGAGTTCAACATGAGGACATATGAGGGTTCGCTACCCCCCCGACAAATCGATTGAGTCTTTCCGCCAATCACATTAAGGACATGCCTTTAATGACATGGACACGCCCTTTTGCCGCCGACAGCTTTCCAAGCGGGTCGGATGCGTTTCCACACAAGCATTTACTCGGTATATCCGGACTTCAGAAATGGGAGATTCTTTATATTCTGAAAGAGGCACAGCAATGGGTGGCATTGAACCGTTCTGGCCCGGCAAAACATGACGACAAGCTGTCAGGCCTGACGATTATTAACGCCTTCTTCGAAAATTCGACCCGCACATTGTTGTCATTCGAAATCGCTGGAAAGCGGCTTGGGGCTGACGTAGTCAATATGCACGCGGCGCAATCAAGCGTCAAAAAGGGTGAAACCCTGATTGATACCGCAATGACGCTCAACGCAATGCGCGCCGATGCTATCGTCATTCGCCATGGCAGTTCTGGCGCGGTGCAGCTGATTTCAAGCAAGGTTGACTGCCCAGTCCTGAACGCTGGCGACGGTAGCCACGAACACCCGACTCAGGCCTTGCTTGATGCGCTCACTATCATGCGACGCAAAGGGAGCGTCGAAGGCCAAATTGTCGTTATCTGCGGCGATGTCCTGCACAGCCGGGTCGCACGCTCCAATTTGTTCTGCCTGAAGTCGCTCGGCGCCGAAGTGCGTGTCGTAGCGCCCCCTGCCCTGATGCCATGCGGTATTGAGGCATTTGGTGCTATACCCTTTTCGAATTTCGATACCGCCCTGAACGGCGCAGATGTCGTAATGATGCTTCGCCTTCAAAACGAACGCATGCAGGGAGATTTTATTCCTTCGCCGCGGGAATATTTCTACCTTTACGGGCTCGACGAACGGCGACTTGCACTCGCAAAGCCCGATGCTCTTGTCATGCACCCCGGCCCGATGAACCGCGGGGTAGAGATTGCAAGCAGCGTTGCCGACCATGTCGAGAGGTCCGCCATCACCGAGCAAGTCGAAATGGGGGTAGCCGTGCGAATGGCTTGCCTTGATATATTGACGCGAAGAGCACGTGGCCAAGAGGGTTGGGCATGACTGGCCTGAGCATCTTACATGGCCACGCGATTCTGCCCGGTGCAGACAAAGCAACGCCGCTGCACCTGCATGTTGAAGAAGGAAAGATAGCATCAGTGGGCAAAGCAGCGCCCATTGCCGACCAGATCGATGCCAGTGGCTTGATTATCGCGCCGGGCATTATCGATTTGGGCGTGTTCAAAACAGACAAGCCGGCCTTCCGATTCGGCGGCATCACCCGCGCTGCGCTCATGCCTGATCAGTCACCAGTGCACGACGATCCAGCCACTGTGCGCTTTGCTGCGCTTAAGGGAAAGCCGGATTTTTGGGTTCACCCCTTGGCTGCGGCTACTCAGGGTCTTGACGGGCTCAGGATGGCAGAAATAGCGTTGATGAAGGAAGCGGGTGCTGTCGGCGTAGCAACTGGCCGCAATTGGATTTCCGACAGCGGGGTTATGTTGCGTATCATGCGCTATTGCGCAGCACTTAACCTACCGGTCATCGTCCATTGCGAAGATTCTGGCGTTGCTGGCCACGCCGTTGCAACCGAGGGGGAAACAGCGACCTTGCTTGGCCTCTCGAGCGCACCGATCGTAGCAGAAACGCTATCGATTGCCCGCGACATCATGCTTGCAGAAGAAAGTGGCGCGCATGTTCATTTCCGGCAAGTGACCACGGCGCCCGGGCTTGATCTGATCCGCGCGGCAAAGGCAAAGGGGCTGCGCATCACGTGCGGCATTACCCCTGCACATCTATTTCTTTCGGACAACGCCATTTCGGATTTCCGGACATTTGCCCGCTTGTCTCCGCCTTTGCGGTCCGAAAACGACCGTCTGGCCTGCGTTGCAGCGGTCGCAGACGGTACTATTGACGTCATCGCGTCAGGGCACGATCCTCGCGGTCCGGAAGACAAACGCCTGCCTTTTTCCGAAAGTGCCCCCGGCATGGCCGGCGCGGAAACATTGTTGGCACTTTCATTAAACCTGGTGCGCGAAAATGTAATCTCGACCGGACGTTTGTTCGAGTTGCTGGCGTCCAATCCTGCCAAAATTCTGGGCCTGAACGCAGGAAGCATCGTCGAAGGACTGGAAGCTGACCTCATCCTGATTGATCCCGATGCGCCGTGGCAGGTGGACGGCGACCGTATGGCTGCTCTTGCTGGCAATACCCCCTTCGACCGGTTGCCGGTTCAGGGCCGCGTGCGAAAAATGTTAAAGGGCGGCAAGGTCATATAAACCCGCCGCCCCTCAACGAAGATATCATGGTCGTTTTAGCGCGCGGCGATTTTTGTGCCGGGCTTTTGTGCCATGCGGAATGGCTGCGATCCCTTGTTTGTTATCACAAAGCAAGCGCCGCCCTGCGTTTTGATCTTGCTGCAGGTCGCACTTGCGCTGACCGCGCTGCCAAATCCTATAGCTGCGAGACGAGTCAATTTCCTGCCATTCACTGTTACAGTAGAACTGGTTGATTTAAGTCCGCGGAGCGCGCCAAAACGCGCCGTATATTTGTTCCAAGCAGCCTGAGCGCTTGCAGCCGAAGAAAAAGCACCCAGCTGTACCTTATGGCTCCCAACGAACGGTGCAGCCGACGATTTGGGCAAATCAACTTGAGCAAGTTTCGTCGGTGCTGTCGATGCCCGGATCAGCGGAGCTTCATAGCTGGTTTTGGCGGGGATATCCTGAGCCATCTGCACAGCAGCTTCAACCGCAGCAAAACCGTTGCTCTGTGCAACTGGGGTTGGCTCGATGGCAGCCAATTCCTTGGCAGGCGGCGCAGTTGGAGGCGCTTCAGGGGTCTCGGCAGCAGGTGCAGCATCCGCCATGGCCAATGCTGATGGAGCCGCGCTGTTCAGCGCAAGGCGAACAGGCTGGCCCGAGTCGGCCATGTCCGGACGTATCTTCAACAGCCCGGCAACGCGCAACGTATGCGCTCCTGGGCGTGCAAACTGGGCCCATTCGGTGATACGTTCATTCACGCTGTCTTGACCCATGTCCTGCGAAGCCATGACGCGTGCTTCGCGCCACCGCCCATCAAGAGCATAGGCCAACGCAAGATTTTGCCGTGTGCGTGAAGTCGCGCCGTCTGCGCGGATAGCGTCTATCAAGATGCTGACGGCATCCGAGGAACGTCCGGCCAGCGCCAACGTCAAACCATAGTCGCTAACCGGCAGGATCGAACGATTTGATTCAACAAGGGAAATTGCCGATTCGGTGTTGCCTTGCGCAATGCGGCACAGCGCTAGACTGACCACTGTGCGGGCGCTGACTTGACCCAGTTCCATAACATCCATCAACGTCCGCTCGGCCGAAACAAATCGTCCCTTGGCAATATAAATCCGGGCCAAAAGCGCTCGGTAATCACCGCTCTGCGGTTCGGCCTCAACAGCCAGTTCCGCGAATTGTAATGCCCGGTCGTTTTTGCCTTTTGCAACAGCTTGTTCGGCTTTCTGTGCCCATTGAAATGCCTTTGCGGGACTCGCTTTCTTTGCAAATTCCTTGCTCGTGCTGCCAGCGCCGGCAGACGTTGCTGTCATAGCCGGCACCGCAACGATGGCAGTGGACAAGGCCAACTTTACAACAAAATTGCTATTCATGGCATCACCTCAAAAAGAGTAATTTTAGAACTCAATGTCTTTTTCCCGGAACGTGCGAAGCAAGATGGCCAATTTCAGGCATCGATTCGAGCAGCGCGTCCAGGGCATCGGTCACAAGCTGTTGCGCGGACTGGTGACGGACGGCACAAGCCAGCCGAAGTTTCAGGTGCCGGTCGGTATCGAGACGCAGGGTGAACGCCGCTTTCTCTTTCGAGCCTGGCTTTGCACGCGCCCGTGATCGTGGTGCGTCGGCCTTGCCACGACGTGAGATGGGCCGCGTAACGGGTTCTGGCGTTACAGTGACGATTGTCAGGGCTTCGGCAACGGATTCTGGTTCGACTGCAATACTGTCGAAGCCAGCATCGATATCGTTGACGGCCTCAATCGCGCGGGCCAGACGGTCCTGCTGGTTCTTCACTTCGGGAACGGCGGCGGCAAGCGGGTTTGCGCCGTGAAAGTTATGATCATAGTCCATGGGCGTCGACGGATGCGGGTCGACATCATATCCCATGTCGTTCCATCCAAGGTCGTCCTGCGTCATTGCAGCGCTACCGTCTCCACTTAACATTGACGGACGGCGCATCGCTGGACGCGCCAGTCCTTTGCGTGCCAGCAATATGCCCGAAAGAGAGGCTATTGGCTTTGGTTCACCCATTTTCATGCCCTCCTTGGTTTAACCAACGACCCGGCGGCCGAAGCCACCAATGGGACGCGCGGCGGAAACCTGCTGACTTGTCGCGGCAGGGGCACTGAAAACGGTTCGGCGGAAATTCTTTTCCAAACGGTCTGAAATATAGGACCAAAGCTGAATGACTTCCTGAGAAGACCGGCCGTTGGGGTCAATTTCCATCACCGTGCGGCCATCTATCATCGAAGCGGCAAAATCGGTACGATGATGGAGAGTGATTGGTGCAACTGTTCCATGCTGTGAGAGCGCGACAGCTGCTTCTGAAGTAATCTTTGCCTTGGGTGTCGCTCCATTGACGACGAAAATGAGCGGCTTTCCGGCACGCTCACACAGGTCGACAGTTGCGCCGACGGCGCGCAAGTCATGCGGGCTTGGTCGTGTAGGGACGACAATGAGTTCAGCCACTGAAATCACGCTTTGAATTGCCATCGTAATGGCAGGCGGCGTATCGATGACGGCAAGCTTAAAGCCTTGCTGACGCAAAATTGCCAAATCGGCAGCCAGTCGCGCAACGGTGGTCTGGGCAAAAGCAGGTAGATCGGCCTCGCGTTCGTTCCACCAGTCGGATAGCGACCCTTGTGGGTCGATGTCGATGAGCACGACTGGACCTGCGCCTGCAAGTTGCGCCTGAACCGCCAAATGGCCGGACAGAGTGGTTTTACCCGAGCCGCCCTTCTGTGATGCCAATGCGAGAACCCTCACATCATTCCCCTTTGTAAATGTTTCAACTGGGGTCTGACAGAACAGGGCTAAAAATAGGTTAACGTCATTACCAAAATGAATTGGCGGCTCTGCTTAAATTTGGAAAGAATTTTGTAACAAGCCGAACTTCGGCGATGCAGAACGAAAAAATAAAAACATCCTTAATATTTTCTGTCAGATATTTACCAAATCTCAGTTTTTAAGCGATAAAATTGCACGTGACAAAATTGGCTACGTGATTGGAGTGCGAGATAATGGCTTTGCGGTTCCGAACGATGAAATTGGCGTTTGCAGCACTGACATTGACGGCTGGAGCAGTGCCCGCATTCGCGGACACTGTGGCTGGGCTCGATGCGTGGTCTCGCGGTGCATATGACGTGGCCGTCAAGGAATGGCAGGCGCCGGCAATGGCCGGCGATCCCGAAGCGCAGTTCAACCTTGGCCAGGCGTACAAGCTGGGACGCGGTGTCCAGACCGATCTGAATCTAGCCCTTGATTGGTATCTCAAGGCTGCAGCGCAAGGACATGTGCAGGCAGCAGACAGTTGCGGTCATTTGCTGCATTATCTGCAGAGAGTCCCTGAGGCCTTGCCGTATCTGAATGCCTCATCCGATCGCGGCGAGCCCCGCGCCCAATATCTGCTCGCTACAGAATTGTTCAATGGAACGTACATCGACAAGAATTGGGTGCGAGCTTACGCGTTAATGACTCGGGCTTTGTCAGCAGGCGTGGCACCAGCAGCCCGAAGCCTGGCGCAAATGGACCAATATATTCCTCTCGAGCAGCGCAAAGCTGCAACTGCAATTGCTGCAGAACTTGAACAGCAAGCAAAAAGCCGAACGACTGCCCAGCCTGCTGGTATTCCCATTAATAACGTTCCATTCGTCCCTGATTTTGGGCAAGCCCCCCCCACCCCCTCTGCAGGCATTCCGATCAATACAAGCCCGTTCACGCCAGATTTGCCGCAGGCAGCCTCTCCTTCCACCACAGAAGTATCTGTCAACAGCCCGACTTCTGTTGCGCAAGCAGAGCCATCCGCAATGGCAGACATGGCCGTAACCGCTGCCCCCGGTCCTGCCCAGGCCGACAATCCTACACCTACAGGAGTTATCGAACCTGCACCCATCGAAGCCATCGTGCCGGCTCAAGGCGCATGGCTTGTCCAGTTGGGCGCGTTTGCCAATGCGACAAATGCCCAGAAGCTTTGGAGCACCCTATCGAAATCAATCGAAGAATTGTCGAGGCTCAAGCCAATGCTCAGCAGCTACGGCAAGGTGACCCGATTGCAAGCAGGTCCCTTTGCCAGCAAAGCGGATGCAACAGAAATTTGTGCCCAGGTTAAAGCTGTGGGACGCCAATGCTTGATCGTGCGGACCAACTGACTTTACGTTGAAACCTCAGCTGCAAAGTCGCGCAATATCACGTCCAAGGGTATTGCGTGCAGCAATGCTGCCAGGTTCGACCATGAAGTAATGGGTGCCCGACAAGCTTGCGCGTTCCGAGCAATATTGCGCGCAACTGCTTTCGACGACAGCAGGGAAGCGCAGTTCGAACCCGTCATAGCGGGCGGTAAACCGGCAATTCCCTTTTCCGTTCAAGCTTATGTTGACCTTCTCGCCATCAACTTGGGCCGTCCCCACGCCCTCGCACTTGCTTTCAGGGCCATAAACCGAAAGAAAACCCACATTGAAGCTATTCGTTGTTGTTTTGACAGCGCAGAGCTTGTCTACGCCGAGATCGCCTCTGGCTTCATAACGTCCGGCAAACTCAGTTGTATCGGGATCCGGAAGAATACCTGCCTCAATCGCTTTCGAATCCAGCTCCGCGCCGGCGTCGTCGCTGCCCCCAGGCAATGCAGGAAGCCCATCTCCGCACCCAAGCAACAGGCAACATATTGCCCCGGAAAAAAACGCGCGGACCGTCAAACGGACTCAAGCCCCGTATCGGTCACACGTCTGTAAAAACAACTGCGCGCGCCGGTGTGACATGTTGGGCCCTGCGGCCTTGCGATGACCCATATCGCATCCTGATCGCAATCAATCCGCATCTCGATGATATTCAGGATATTTCCGCTGCTTTCGCCTTTTTGCCACAACCGTTGCCGGCTGCGCGAGAAGAAAAACACAGTTTGGCTTTCAATGCTTTTTGTAAGAGCCTCTGCATTCATATGCCCCACCATTAATACCGCGCCATCGACCGCGTCAGTGATGACAGCCGTCAACAATCCATCGGCGTCAAATTTGGGATTTAGCGTCGATCCGGTCTCTCGTTCATCGTTCATTGCTTACGCCTAAACCAAGCACAAATACGCCGCCAACAATTTCTTTATGACAATCGCGCGACATGGGGGAAGACAACGGACTATGCTATGCCTATAGGCGAGCAAACGAAGCGCAGCGGGATTCGATATATGCTGACCACCGACCCTTTTGATGACGACAAACTTCGGGAGGAGTGCGGGATATTCGGTGTCTACGACACGGAGGGCGCGTCTGCTATGGTCGCGCTTGGTCTCCACGCCTTGCAACACCGCGGACAAGAAGCTGCAGGCATCACCAGTTTCGATGAGCATGATTTCCACACGCACCGCGCCATGGGCCATGTTGCAGGGAATTTTGATCGCGAGGAAATCATTGGCGGCTTGGTAGGTCGTTGCGCCATTGGCCATGTCCGCTATTCGACCACTGGCGAAACGTCGCTGCGCAATGTTCAGCCATTATATGCGGATCTGGCCACCGGCGGTTTTGCAATCGCGCATAACGGAAACATCTCGAACGCAATGACTGTGCGCCGGGACCTGGTCCGGCGCGGGTCGATCTTTCAGTCCACGTCGGATACCGAAGTCATCATCCATCTCGTTGCAACCTCTGGATACCGGACGTTGCTTGACCGTTTGATTGACGCCCTGAAACGTGTGGAAGGCGCCTATTCACTGCTTTGCCTGACGACCGAAGGGATGATTGCGTGCCGCGATCCCCTGGGCATCCGTCCTCTTGTTATGGGCAAGCTTGGCGAAACAATCATCTTCGCATCGGAAACCGTCGCTCTTGATATTGTTGGCGCTGAATATATTCGTTCAGTTGAACCGGGCGAGTTGGTGGTTGTGCGCGGAACAGAGATTCAGTCGCACAAGCCCTTCATCCCCGTATCGCAGCGGCCCTGCATTTTCGAGCATGTGTATTTCTCGCGCCCCGATTCGATTGTCGAGGGCATCAGCGTCTATTCGGTCCGCAAGGCCATTGGCGCTGAGCTGGCGCGCGAAAACGGCGTTGATGTTGACTATGTAATCCCCGTTCCCGACAGCGGCACACCTGCGGCCATTGGGTATGCAGAGGCTGCCAAAATCCCGTTCGAACTTGGCATTATCCGGTCGCATTATGTCGGGCGCACGTTCATTCAACCAGGCGATGGCGTGCGCCATCTGGGCGTGAAGTTAAAACATAATGCCAACAAGAATTTGGTGGCAGGCAAACGGATTGTTCTCATCGATGACTCGATTGTACGCGGAACCACATCGTTGAAGATCGTGCAAATGATGCGCGAGGCCGGAGCAGCTGAAGTGCATATGCGCATTGCCAGCCCGCCGACGATGAACAGCTGCTTTTACGGCGTCGATACGCCGGAACGCTCAAAGCTGCTGGCCAGCCGGATGGACGTAGAGGAAATGCGGCAGTTCATTCAGGCTGATAGTCTGGCATTCTTGTCAATCGATGGGCTCTATCGCGCGTTGGGCGAAGATTCGCGCCACATGAACCGTCCGCAATATTGCGACGCGTGTTTTACTGGCGATTATCCTACCACCCTTACCGACCATGAAGAGCATGAGGCGAGTGATCTCATCATGCTGGGCGAACGGAAGCTTGCATAAAATATGACGAAGACATTTGAGGGCAAGATTGCGCTGGTAACGGGCGCAAGTCGCGGCATTGGCGCAGCAATGGCGCAGGCGCTAGCTGGTCAAGGCGCGCATGTCATTCTTACAGCGCGGACGGCAAAGGACCTCGAAGCCGTCGAAGACGCGATTTTCGATGCGAGCGGAAGCGCGACGATTGCGCCGCTCGATCTGACTGATGGTGACAGCATATCGCGCCTGGCGGCCGCTGTTACCGAGCGGTGGGGAAAGCTCGATATCCTAATCCTGAATGCTGCGATGCTCGGGACGCTTAGCCCGGTGTCAGCCATTGACGGCGCGGAATTCGCCAAGCTTTTCACGCTAAACGTCACTGCGCAGCAAGTGATGATAGCGTCATTCGACGCACTTTTGCGCAAAAGCGACGCTGGCCGCCTGGTGGCATTGACATCGTCCGTTGGTGCAACCCCGCGCGCCTATTGGGGCGCGTATGGTGCATCAAAGGCGGCTTTGGAAAATCTGGTCGACAGCTACAGCGAAGAAGTGAAAAATCTTTCGCAAGTGCGATCAGCGATCGTCGATCCAGGCCGCACCCGCACGCAAATGCGCGCTAAAGCCTATCCTGGCGAGGATCCCGCAACGGTCAAGGAACCAGCGGTCGTTGCAGAGGCGATTTTGGAGATGCTGCAGACCGAGTTTGCAACAGGGCATCGTTTGGTTGTTGAAGGTTAAATAAACCAGCGTCATCCTGAACTTGTTTCAGGAATACGAACAACCGTCGCTTGTTATCCCAAAAGAGGTTCAGGATGACGCGTTGTGCAGAATTTACCCCTTCACTGCCTCATGCGCCTTTAGCGCCCGTTCGCGCGCAGCCTTGTGGCCAATAATCTTGCGCGGATAACCTTTGGGGCGCTTGCCGTGCTCCTCCGGGTCGTGGATATCAGGCTCTCGCAGATCAGCAAGTTCTGGCACCCATTCGCGAATATAACCCGCAGCATTGAACTTGTCCGACTGCGACAACGGCGCCATGATGCGCACGAACATATTGCTGTCGACGCCTGTGCCCGCAGTCCACTGCCAATTGACGCTGTTGCTGCCATAATCGGCATCGACGAGCGTGTCCCAAAACCACTTCTCGCCCTCACGCCAGTCAATCAGCAAATGTTTGATCAGGAAAGACGCTGCAATCATGCGCACCCGGTTGTGCATCCAGCCCGTCGCCCATAATTGCCGCATGCCAGCGTCGACAATGGGATAGCCCGTCCGCCCTTTGGTCCAGGCAACAAAGTCGGCTTTGACCGAAGGATCGGACACATTCCGCCATGGCAATTTGTCAAAGGCGTCACGTGCGTTCTTCGTGCCATATTCCGGCATCTGAACAATCACATTCTGTGCATAATCGCGCCAGACCAGTTCCTTCAGAAACACATCGACCGAACCGCCTGCATGCATCGTTGCATGCCAGCAGGCGGCAGGCGAAATTTCCCCGAAATGCAGGTGCGGGGACAGAAAGGATGAACCCTCGACGGACGGCAGGTTGCGTTTTTCGTCGTAAAACTTCGACTTGTCGGCAAATGCCTCAAGCCGAGCATGCGCGCCCTTCTCCCCGGGCGTCCACATTTTGGCCATTCCGCCAGACCAGTCAGGCTTTGTCGGCATCAAGTTCCATTCTGTGAGACTGTCGCTTTCCGGCCAAACTGCTGGACCTGTCACCGGTTGGCTCGGGAAAGGAGGTGGTTTTGGCGGCGGCATATGCTGCCACAAGGCGCGCATGAACGGCGTGTAGATTTTGTACTGGCCGCCTGTACCAGTCGTCACGCTGCCGGCAGGGAGAAGATAATTGCCATCGTGGCATTCCAGTGCACAATCTGCAGACAAGCGCTTGGCAAGCGACTTTTCGGCATTGCGCCACCAGGGTTCATAATGGCGGATGCAGTGAATTGCCGATGCACCGGTCTGTTCAGCCAAATCGGACAAAATTGCGTCCGATTTGCCCGACCGTAAGACAAGCCGCGAACCAAGCGCGCGCAGTTCGCGATCAAGTGCGGTCAGGCTGTGGTGCAACCACCAGCGAGACGCAGCTCCCATTTTGCGGTGCTTCGGCGTGTCATTGTCGAGGATGAAGACAGGGATGACGGGCGCGGCGCTGGCGATGGCTGCGGCGAGAGCCGGCTGATCGGCCAGCCGCAAATCCCGCCGAAACCACAGGATTACAGGCGCGGTCATTTGCTGTCGCCCGCAATTAGGAAAAACATACTGAACCGGTCACCGACGAGCGGATCAGAAAAGCGTTGGTCGGAAACCTTCAACCTTTGCGCCGCACCCGCACCGATGATCTCGGCAACTGGCATGCGCGACCAAAACAACAATGGGGATTCGCTGGCGACATGGGCCTCAAACAACTTCACATCCTCTTTTCCCATGTGATGGGCACGGACAGAATTATCGATGGAAACGCCTTGAAACGCGGCGTAGCCGCCCTGCCCGTAATGGCTGTCGTCGCGCCACAGAATTTCGCGTTTCCAGAACTGGACTGGCATGGGGTTCGCAACAATCAAAGTAGGCACGATTTTGAATTTGTGCGCGACAATCTGGGCAGTGACGCGCTCTGCCTGTCCGCTGATAAGGCCATTTGCAAGAATATAGCTACAGATGGCTGCGAAACTCACGAATGCTGGAGCACGCCAGTTGGAACGGTCCTTGCGTTCACGACGCAGCGATAACCATACCCCCCCAATCAATGCGGCCCAGATCCAGATGTCGATAATAAACAAGGTATCGCCGTAGAACCATTGGCTAGAAAACGGCTCGAGCAGCCGAATACCGTAGCTGTTGAACCAGTCGAACAGCGGGTGACTAAGGCAGCCGATATAGGCCAGCGCGAGGAGCCAGCCCTTGTGCACGGGCAATCGTTTTTGCGGCCTTTTGCTGCGCTTTGCCTGCCACCCATCAAACCACAGCATGATGACCCACAGCAGTAATGGCAAAAACAGCATGGCGATTGGTCCATGGGTAATGCCGCGCCGGATCGCCAGATGTTCCTGTCCGCCAAGCAATATCGCTACGGCGTCGATATCGGGAATATTCGCCGCAATGATGAGTGTCGGCATCGCAAGGCCGGTTTTACGCTTCAGGCCCATTTGTCCAATGAGTGCGCCAACAAGACTGTGGGTGAGATTATCCATCAGTCTTAGGTGACGCAGCGGCGGTCGCTTTGCAATACAGTCAAATCGCGCAGACTTGGTTTAAATCTCAGGCTGGCCTTCTTCGACGGTCCAGGTCTGCCCCTTGGCAAGCAGCTTACCCAGGTCGGCGGATTTGCCAACACTAGCAGCCGCATTCTGGGCGATCACAACATCGTTGAACGTCGGACGCGGGTCGTCGTAGAGAACGCCAAGCGCCATGGGAAATTCCCCAAACGGCATTTCCACAAGCATATGCGCAAGCGAACGGTTGGTGACATCATGGACGAGTACGCCAGCTTGCTCCCAGTCACCATCGACGATATCAACGACCCGTAGCGTCAATGCGGCGCTATCGAGCGCAATGCCCTTGGTGCCGCCGGACTTGTCGCTGCCAAACAGCATTGGCTCACCATTAAGCAGCCACAATTGATGGCCGTCAGCACCCTTGGGCGCGGCAAATTCTTCGAACACGTCCTTGTTGTAGACGATGCAGTTCTGGAAGATCTCGATGAACGCAGCGCCGCGATGGGCATGCGCCGCCTTCAAAACTTCAGGCAGGTTCTTCGACACATCGAAACCACGCGCCACGAAGCGCGCTCCAGCGCCCAAGGCAAATGCGCAAGGCGTCGCAGGCCGGTCGACCGAGCCATAAGGCGTCGACGGGCTATGCGTGCCAATCCGGCTTGTGGGTGAATACTGGCCTTTGGTCAGACCATAAATCTCGTTGTTGAACAACATAATCTGGCAATCCAGATTGCGGCGCAGCAAATGCATCGTGTGGTTTCCGCCAATCGACAAAGCATCGCCGTCTCCTGTGATGATCCAGACATCGAGGTCTGGATTGGCAAGCTTTACGCCCGTTGCCACCGCTGGCGCACGGCCATGAATGGTGTGGAAGCCATAGGTTTCCATGTAATATGGAAAGCGCGAAGAGCAGCCGATGCCACTGATGAATACTGTGTTTTCAGGAGTCGCGCCAATTTCGGGCATGGTGCGCTGAACTGCCTTTAGAATCGCATAATCACCGCAGCCGGGGCACCAGCGGACTTCCTGATCGGTTTCCCAATCCTTTGGCGTGGTCGCTTTCATTGGGGTCATGTCGTTCATGGTGTTTCCTTAATAGCGCAACAACGCTTGCGCGTCAGCCCAAAGCACTCTCGATCGCGGCTTCGATTTCGGCGATGGTAAAGGGTTGGCCGGACACTTTGTTGACCGGCCGCGCATCCACCAGAAACTGGTCGCGCAAAATGGTTTTCAATTGGCCGGTGTTCATTTCAGGCACGATGATTCGGTCAAAGCTTTTGAGCAAATCGCCCGTATTTTTGGGCAAGGGCCAGATGTGGCGGATATGGATATGCGCCACATCGATGCCCTCGGCGCGCTTGCGGCGAACGGCTTGCTTGATCGGGCCGTAGGTAGAACCCCAACCGACGACGGCAAGCTTTGCGCCAGCGGCCCCTTGTTCAACGACTTGGTTAGGGATGCTATCCGCGACATTGTGCACCTTGGCCGATCGGATGTCGGTCATTGCCTGGTGGTTGGCGGGCGCGTAATTGATATGGCCGGTGCCGACCTCTTTTTCGATCCCACCGATACGGTGGAAAAGCCCTGGCGTTCCCGGCTTCACCCATGGTCGCTTTAGCTTGTGATCGCGCGCATAAGGCTTGAAACCACCCTCAGGCACCGTCTCCAGAAACTCGACCGGAAATGGTGTATAGCTATCCAGATCTGGCACCATCCATGGCTCGGCCGCATTGGCAATATAGCCGTCGGTCAACAACATCACTGGCGTCATATATTCCACCGCAATGCGCACTGCCTCAATCGCGCAATCGAATGCGTCAACAGGAGAGCGGACAGCGACAACCGGCATAGGCGCATCCCCGTTACGGCCATACACCGCCTGATACAGATCGGATTGCTCGGTCTTTGTCGGCAGACCCGTCGACGGCCCGCCACGCTGACTGTTGACGATCACGAGGGGCAGCTCGGTCATGATGGCAAGGCCCATCGCCTCACCCTTCAACGCAATGCCCGGACCGGAGGAACTGGTGACCCCCAATTGTCCGGCATAGCTTGCGCCAATCGCTGAACAGATCGCGGCAATTTCGTCTTCGGCCTGGAATGTGGTGATGCCATATTCCTTGAGGCGGCTAAGATGGTGCAGAATCGCGGAGGCTGGCGTGATGGGATAGCCGCCGAAGAACATCTTCAGCCCAGCCAGTTGCGCTCCAGCAACGAGACCATAAGAGATTGATTCTGCCCCCGTCACCGTCCGGTAAAGGCCCGCTGGCGCTGGCGCGGCATCGACATGATATTGCTTCAAAGGTCCCGCAAGCTCGGCGGTTTCACCATAAGCGTGACCTGCATTAAGTGCCGCAACGTTGGCCTGTGCCAAAACGGGATTTTTCGCAAATTTGGCGTTAAGCCAGTCGATGATCGGCTGACGATCACGGTCAAACATCCATAAGGCAAGACCAAGCGTCCACATATTCTTGCAGCGCAGCGCATCCTTGTTGCCCATGCCAAAGGGTTTGACCGCTTGTAGCGTCAGCGCACTGATGTCAAAGGCAAGCACCTGCCATTTAGCGAGGCTGCCGTCTTCGAACGGGTTGGCCGTATATTTTGCCTTGTCGAGATTGCGCTGCGTAAACTCGCCGGTGTCCGCAATGATGAGGCCGCCCGCGCGCAAACTGCCGACATTGGTTTTCAGTGCTGCAGGGTTCATCGCGATCAGCACATCTGGCTGATCTCCAGCGGTATCGATCGCCTGCGAGCCGAAATTGATCTGGAACGCAGACACGCCAAACAGCGTCCCAATGGGCGCGCGGATTTCCGCTGGAAAATCAGGGAATGTGGCAAAATCATTTCCGGCCAACGCCGATGACAGTGTAAATTGGCCACCCGTCAACTGCATCCCGTCGCCGCTGTCCCCGGCAAAACGGACAACAACCGCATCGCTGTGCACAGGGGTGTGGTTATCTGAATTCTCACTTTTGAATGCCGTAGCCATTCGCCTCAACCCGCCTGTAAATGCTTCCATATTTCAGATTCGCCTAATCCCATTCTGGGCGCACTGCAACGTTAGAAAAGCGATGCACCGGCCCGACGCCGCTTAACTATCCAATATACTGGACCTGTCCCGCGTGCGGCCCTATCAGGCGGATAAGATGGAGAATGAGATGTCTGATACCCCCCCTTATGTCCGGCCAGATGTGGCATTGTTCCTGCAATTTTTGAACGCGGTTCCCGGCCCCAGATTCTGGGAGGTTTCTGCCGAAGACGCACGTACCATGACCGCAGCTATGCGCGATGTCGCCGATGCGCCCGTAGGTGAGCTTGCAGTCATTCGCGATATCGCAATCCCCGGTCCGGCCGGCAGCATGCCCGCGCGCATCTACGACAGCCGGACGGATCGTGGCCCCGGCCCGGTGATGGTGTTTTACCATGGTGGCGGGTTCGTGATTGGCAGCCTTTATACCTATGAGCCATATTGCGCGGAAGTCGCAAGGCTGCTCGACCTGCCGGTCATTTCAGTTGACTATCGTCTTTCACCAGAGTTCCCGTTCCCCTCACCTGCCGAAGATTGCGAAGCAGCGGCCCGCTGGATCGCTGGGAGCCCGGAAGTTCTCGGATTGCAAGTGACTGGCCTGATCACTTCCGGCGATAGCGCTGGCGGAAATCTGGCAATCGTCACCACCATGGCGCTGCGTGACAAACCTGCAGCAGTTCCGGTTCTGGTCCAGCACCCCATTTACCCTGTCGTCACGCTTGACCCCGATTGGCCAAGCATGCGCGAATTTGCCAGTGGCTATTTGCTCACCGACGAAGCCATGGCCTATTTTAGCGAAGGGCATGCTGCATCGCCGGGCGATTATCGGTCAGAACCGTTGAATTTTCCGCAAGAAGGCATGCCGCCAAGTCTTGTCACCACCGCAAGCCTTGACCCGCTACGCGATCAGGGCCTCGCTTATGTGGAAAAATTGAAGCAGGCTGGCGTCCGCGTGGAACATCGCAGCGCTGAAGGCAATATCCATGGCCATATCAACATTCGGCAAGCCATTCCTTCTGTTCAAGCCGATATCGAGGGGAACATATCCGCTTTAAAAGCCTTGCTCGCTGAACTGACGAAGACAACATGACACTGACACCAGAAGACCTTCCTTATCGGCCCTGCGCCGGCATCATGCTTGCCAATACGCAGGGGAAAATATTTGTCGGGCAGCGTTTGGACCGTCCCGAGGGCACCGATGCATGGCAAATGCCACAGGGTGGAATTGACGAGGGCGAGGATGCCGAAACCGCCGCATTGCGTGAGCTATTCGAAGAAACTGGCGTGCGGGCCGATCTCGTCGATATTCTCGCGCGCAGCCGCGAAGAACATTTCTACGACCTGCCGGATGACATGATTGGCCGGATCTGGAAAGGCAAATATCGTGGACAACGGCAAATGTGGTTCCTGATGCGTTTCAAGGGCACTGACACCGACATCAACATCGAAACCGAGCATCAGGAATTTACCCGCTGGCAATGGGTCGAGGCACCTGCACTGCCGCAGTTAATCGTGCCGTTCAAAAAACGGCTTTACGAGAATATTCTCGCGGAATTTGTCGACCTGATTTGAACAGGCCGGTGTCATCAGTTGGCCATTGGCTCCGGCGGGGCGCCAAGCGTCGCTTTCAGATCAACTGCGCTTGCTTGCGCCTGTTGTTTTTGTGATGCTGTATCCGCAGCGAGCGACAGCCTTGTCGCGGCCGCACAATCTGCGCGGCACAGTGTTTTCAGCCGTGCGATGTTTTTGCGCGCCATCTCGATTGCGCCTTTGGAAAGCAACGCATCGGCCTGTTCAGCCAAGGCGATTTGATCATTCGGCTCAAGCTCCAGCGCCTCTTTGTAGAAGCCGATTGCCTTGCCGTTCAATCCTTGCGCTTTAACGGCGCGCGCCATGGCGACATAAGCCGCCCGGTTGCGTGGGTCGACGGCCAAGGCGCTTTCGTACCAGCCAATCGCGTCATCCATCCGACCAACGCGCGCTTCCTGATCGCCGGTTTTCACCAAAGCGACGGACTGCGCATTAATCTCTTTATCTGCCCGTCCGCCGATGCTGGCGCTCGACATGACTGCAAGTGTGAGGGAAAGGGCAACGGCAGCAGGCGAAAAGCGCATAAACAATATCCAAATCTGTTCAAAGCGCGACGCTATCACAGCTTTTGAAGCCTCGCGAAGAAAAATCCGTCACTGCCGTCATGTAAAGGCGTCAGCAACACACCATCGCCGTCAGGACGACCCATCGCGATGCCGGTTCCAACCGCACGCCAGCCATGATGTGATTTCAAAAATGCCGCCACTTGCCCCTTGCCCTCATTTTCCATGAGCGAGCATACCGCATATACCAAATGTCCGCCGCGCGCGACCATTTCCGCACCGATGTCCAACAGCTTGGCCTGTTCGCCGATCACGCGCTTCAACCGCGCTGCATCAAGACGCCAGCGTGTTTCGGGGTTCCTCCGCCATGTCCCGCTGCCCGAGCAAGGCGCATCAATCAGTACAAGATCGCAGCCACCTGCCAGATCGGACAGCATGTCCTTTTCCTTCCCGGGATTGAGCAACCGCGTTTCTATATTGGTCGCGCCTGCCCGCGCCGCACGTGGCTTAAGCTGGTCAAGGCGGTTGCGGTTGGTGTCGCTTGCAATCAGGCGACCCTTGTTTCGCATGGCTGCGGCGAGAGCGAGCGTCTTGCCCCCTGCACCTGCGCAAAGATCAAGCACAGTACCGAGCCCATTTGCCTGACAGGCCTCGACAATAAGCTGGCTACCCAGATCCTGAATTTCCACCTGCCCGGCTTCCACCGCAGGATGGCTATCGATCGCTGTTCCGCCTGGAAGCCGAAGCGCAAATTCAAGCCCGGAAATGAGCTCCGCGTCGGGTAACAATGACGCAACCTCTTCGCGGCCGGCCTTCAATGCGTTCACGCGCAGATCCATCGGCGCGCGGTCAAGCAAGGACGCTTGCTCCGTCTCGTCAATATGTGCGGAAAACAGCGGCTTTAGCCATTTCGGCAATGCGCCGCCGGTCGATCGGGCTTCAGCCGGGTCGATTGTGGCGGGGCCATAGTCGCTGCCGTCGAACAAGGCGGCCAGTTCAGGATCGACATCGGCCATCGCTGCAAAGGCGGAACGCGCGGTCGCGGGGCGCTTGCCAAAGCGCCTGATCGCGCCCCAAGCGAGATCGCGCACCGCACGCCGGTCCTTCGACCCAGCATAGCGCCGCTCTGCAAAGAAGCGCTTTGCTATCTGGTCGGCAGATGCACCACCATCGCGTGCCGAAAGGATGATTTGATCAACCAGCTCAATGGCCGATTGCAGGCGCGCAGCGGGCCTCATGTCTTAACGCGTCGGGTAATTGGGTGCTTCGCGCGTAATCGTAACGTCATGAACATGGCTTTCCCGTAATCCGGCATTAGTGATGCGCACAAATTGCGCGCGCTCCTGAAGGTCGGCAATCGTGCGCGAACCTGTATATCCCATAGCCGCCTTTACGCCGCCCACAAGCTGGTGGATGACATCGCGTGCTGGTCCCTTGAATGGCACCTGCCCTTCAATGCCTTCCGGAACCAGCTTGAGCTGGTCCTTTATATCCTGTTGGAAATAGCGATCGGCCGAGCCCCGCGCCATCGCACCGACACTGCCCATGCCGCGATAGCTTTTATATGCGCGGCCCTGATACAGGAACGTTTCGCCTGGCGCCTCTTCGGTTCCCGCCAAGAGTGAGCCGACCATCACCGATGATGCGCCGGCCGCAAGTGCCTTGGCAAGGTCACCCGACGTGCGCAGGCCGCCATCGGCAATCACCGGGATACCCGATTTGGCTGCCTCTGCAGCTGATTCCATCACTGCGGTAAGCTGCGGCACGCCGACACCTGCAACCACGCGCGTAGTGCAGATCGACCCCGGGCCAATGCCCACCTTGATGCCATCGGCGCCGGCATCAATCAGTGCGCGGGTAGCCGCAGCGGTGGCGACATTGCCCGCAACCACCTGCACCTCGGGTGCCATACGCTTGATTTCGGCAACCGCCGCAGCGACCATTGCGCTGTGGCCATGCGCTGTATCAACGACAATCAAATCACATTCGGCGTCGATTAGTGCCTTGGTATAGGCAAGGCCCTTTTCTCCCACAGTGGTCGCCGCGGCTACGCGCAAGCGGCCCGAACTGTCTTTGGTGGCATTGGGGTAAAGGACCGCCTTTTCGATGTCCTTCACTGTGATCAGGCCAATACAATGATAGGCATCGTCGACGACCAGCAGCTTTTCGATCCGGCGCTGGTGAAGCAAGCGCCGCGCCTCTTCCTGCGTGACGGAAGCGGATACGGTAGCCAGGTTCTCGTGCGTCATAAGCTCAGACACGGGCTGCATCGGATTTTCGGCAAAACGTACGTCGCGGTTGGTCAAGATGCCAGCAAGCTTCCCGCTCGCCTCGACCACAGGAATGCCGGAAATCGCATTGGCCAGCATCAATGCCTGCGCCTCGGCCAAAGTGGCATCGGGCGCGATAGTAATCGGATTTACGACCATGCCGCTTTCAAAGCGCTTGACCTGACGCACAGCAGCGCATTGTTCTTCAATACTGAGGTTGCGGTGCAAAACGCCAATACCGCCAAGCTGCGCCATCACAATGGCCATGCGCGCTTCGGTCACCGTATCCATCGCCGAAGACAATACTGGAATATTCAAAGATATGCTCTTGGTCAGCCGGGTGCGCGTGTCGGCCTGACTGGGCAAAATGTCCGACGCCCCGGGCTGCAGGAGCACGTCGTCAAATGTCAGTCCAAGGGGAATTTCTTTCATGGCGCCACCGCTTCTAGCTTTGATTCGTGGCGGCCCATGTAAACAGTAACCCCTTTATTCACCAGCCTTGTTGAATTTATATTTTCGTACATCGGCAAAGTACCGGCCAAGCGCGATGTGCAGTTCGGCATCTTCCGCTGCGCCGCCTAGTTCGGTCTTGTCCGTGAGCTCGTCATCGGGGCCATGATAAGCGCTGCCCAGGAATTTCTGCAAAAGGTCCAAATCCGCAAAAGAACCACCCACCATCAATGACGGCACACCCTTTTGCGCCAATGCCCAACCATCCTGCCGCTGAATGAAGGCGTTTGCATCGGTTGAACTTTCAATACTGCGGCCTGCCTTTTTGGCAACCGATTCCACAGCCGCATCAAGCGGCGTTGTACCACGACCGATAATCGCAACTTTAGAACCGCGCGGTGCAATGGCAATGGTATCGACGTTCAACAATACAACGATCCGTTCAAGTGGCAGAGCTGGCTTATCGGCAAAGGCATAAGCGCCAAGAAGGCCACTTTCTTCGGCCGTTGTTGCGACGAAATAGATGTCGCGGTCATTTTTTTTCTTGGCCAACGCTTTGGCAACTTCATTCAGTACCGCGACACCGCTGGCGTTATCTACTGCGCCGTTGCAGATGCGGTCAGGCGCGCCTTCAGGCGCGCAGATGCCCAAATGGTCCCAATGCCCCATATACAGCACAGCGCCGCTGTCCTTCTTGCGGCCTGCAATCTTGCCAATCACATTTGAGCTGTTGAAACGATACACGTCGGTTTTCACGTTAAAGCTGCCGTCAATGCCCAGTGCCTCGCCTGCATAATCCGCTTGCTGTGCATGCGCGCGCAACTTGTCCCAGTCCTTGCCGGCAGCGGTGACCAAACCCACCGCGAATTCGGTGCTGATGGCGCCTTCGAGTGCTGCGCGCTTTTCGCTGCCCTCAAGTCCAATCGGCCGCGACAGGAGCGAGCGACGCAAGACGGGCCAGTTGCCCTTGCTGTCGCCGACAAAGATTACTGCTTCGGCACCAGCCGCAATCAAAGCCTCACGCCGGGCCCGTGGTGACTTCAGATTATTGGGCACATTTTCAGCGTCGAAAAGGACAAGCGCCGCCTTGCCTGAGACATCAGCAGCAACCGTGCCGTCGGCGTTGACGCCAACACCTGTAAACACCAACGGCAATCCATCACGCGCATAATCGGTCTGCTTGCCGATCAGGATGATGTCTTCGGAACCGACCCGCAACTTCCGTCCCTTCGCCGTAAAGCTATAACTTGCACTGCCCTGCCCGCGTTGGATCAAAGGTACGGGCTCAAACCAGCCGCCATCGGCTGCAGCTGGCTTCAAGCCTGCTTTTGCCCATTGGTCGGCGATATATTTCACCGTTTTTGCTTCGCCGTCAGTGCCTGGCTTGCGACCTTCAAAATCGTCGCTCGCGAGTATCGCGATATGACCACGCAAGTCGGCCTCAGTGACTGCTTTGGACAATGCCGGGCTCGAAACCAACCCAATGAGACCGACAAGGATTGCAGATGGGGCAAGGCGCATGATATTTCGCTCCGGACTAAGGCAAGACGTCACCCGTCGCACGTCGCGAACGTTCTATCGTCAATTTGGCTTCCTCTACATGCATCAATTCAATCATGCGACCCTTAAATCGCTGGGCCCCTCCGCGGCTTGCCGCAATCAAATCTTCCGCGTCAGCGACATCATCCGGGTTGGGACCAAATATTTGATTAGCATACATAATCTGGTTTGGATGAATCAATGTCTTGCCGGTAAAACCGTAAATAACGCCCTGCCGACATTCGGCGTCAAAGCCGTGCAGGTCATCTAGCCGGTTGCACACGCCATCAAATCGTGGTTTGCCTGCAGCAGCAGCGGCGAGCACGATGCTTTGCAACGCCAACTCCAGCCCCTCGCGATTCGCGCCAGGACGAATAGCCATTTCGGCAGCAATATCGTTGGTCCCCGCAATGAGCCCCGCCACCGCGGCATGTGCCGCAATGTCGCGTGCGGCATACAGACCAGCCGGGGTCTCGATCATGGCAAGCACTGGCTTGTTGCAATCTGGAATGTCGCACGGACCTTCAACCTTTGGCAGAACGATGAAATGGGCACCGCTCGTTTGAAGCGCTGCCATGTCTGCCGCGTGGTGCGGGCTATCAATTCCGTTTGCCCGGATTGCGTGTATCTTTCCTGGCATCCCTATCGAGACATATTCCAGTGCTGAAGCCCGCGCAGCGCCCTTGCTCTCGGCAGATACAGCATCTTCAAGGTCAATGATAACCATGTCGACATCAAGGCCGCGTGCCTTCTCGAGCGCCCGCGCATTTGTTGCGGGCACATATAAAGCGGAACGTACCCGCCTTAGTTGTTGCAAAATGTCCATGCTGCTTCCTGTCTAGAATGATGCCATCGCGCGACGGTACCCAATTGTCACTCAAATGCACAAGCTGGCGATAGCAGCTGGCGTCAATAACGGAGTCGATATGGCGCGCAGGTTTTTCGGGTTCCAGTCCCCCGATCCAGCCGAACGTTGGTTAAATTTTAGTGTTACATTTCAGAGATTTTTCTTGCAACGCATCAAAAAATCAACACAGTCTGCGTCACCGTAAAGGGAGATTTCGGATGGAGTATTTTTTCGGCCTGCTGGCACTGATGGTCGTCATTTTCGTGATGATGGGCGTGACAGTGGTTCAGCAAGGCTTTGTTTATACAATCGAACGTTTCGGGCGCTTCACTTATGCAGCGCAGCCAGGCCTTACGATCATCATTCCGTTTTTCGACCGCGTCGGCCGCAAGGTGAATGTCATGGAACAGGTTCTCGACATTCCGGGGCAGGAAATCATCACCAAGGACAACGCGATGGTCGGGGTCGATGCGGTGGTCTTTTTCCAAGTGCTCGATGCGGCCAAGGCGGCTTATGAAGTTTCCGACCTGTATAACGCCATCATGCAAATCACGACGACCAACCTGCGCACCGTCATGGGCAGCATGGACCTCGATGAAACCTTGTCCAAGCGTGATGATATCAACGGCCGCTTGCTTTCGGTCGTAGATCACGCAACCAGCCCATGGGGCGTCAAGATCACTCGCGTTGAGGTTAAGGATATTCGTCCGCCTGCCGACATTTCCAACGCCATGGCGCGTCAGATGAAGGCGGAGCGCGAAAAACGTGCCCAAATTCTTGAGGCAGAAGGTCTCCGCGCCGCCGAGATTCTACGTGCCGAAGGCGAGAAGCAAAGCCAGATTTTGCAGGCCGAAGGCCGCAAGGAAGCTGCCTTTCGCGATGCCGAAGCGCGCGAGCGTGAGGCCGAGGCCGAAGCCAAGGCAACAGTCATGGTGTCAGAGTCGATCGCGTCTTCGGGCACGCAGGCCCTGAATTACTTCATCGCGCAGAAATATACCGAAGCCATCAGCCAGTTTGCAACGTCCCCCAACGCCAAAACCATCCTGTTCCCTGTCGAAGCAACCCAATTGATCGGCACATTGGGTGGAATTGGAGAGCTTGCGAAAGAGGCGCTGGCGTCCAGGGAAAAGTAAGCGCATTGGGGGCGCGGACTGCAGTTAAAAACCGCGTTGAATTTGGATTGGGATAAGCAACATGGCAGAATGGCTCGATACGGTTTCTACCCATTGGTTCTGGCTTTCGCTTGGTCTGGTACTTGGCGTGGCCGAAATGGTTGCGCCTGGTTTCTTTCTGATGTGGCTGGGTCTCGCTGCGTTGATTGTCGGCGGGCTGGATTATTTCCTCCCCATCACCGTTGCTTATCAGGTTGCCATGTTTGCTACCTTGTCCGTTGTAACGGTGTTTGCCGGCAAAAAATTCCTAACCGACAATCCCATTGAAACCGACGATGCCAACCTCAACAACCGAGGTGCGCGTCTTACCGGTGAAATCGTCACCGTGGCCGAGGCCATCGTTAATGGCCACGGCCGCGTGACGGTAGGCGACGGTGTCTGGTCCGCACGTGGCGTCGATGCCGCCTTAGGCGCACGCGTAAAGGTGGTTGGCGCAGATGGCGCAGTGCTACTGGTCGAAACAGTCTAAGCGCAACGTATTTGCGTTCTTGCAATGCAGGATTTTGTTTTAGGGAATCGTGCGCTGACGCTGAAGAGTGTCGGCACGGTTCTTTCAAATATAAATATCCGTACGTGCTATAGTCAGCGGCACAATCCGAAACGTTCATGTGCTTTTAGTCGGTCCCAAACCCGGCCGCCAACCGGTTTAGGTGAGACCTTAGTGTGACCTTTCACGCAATTGCGCCAATTTCGCGGGCTTAGGGAACAGCTTCACATCCCAGATGTTCTCATACTGCCGCTGCGACAGCTTCGCAGCGCGCAATCGTATGGCCAGCTTCCGCGGCTGCCAGCACCCAATAAGGAGGATTAAATGAGCATATTCAGCAGCATTAAGGACGCAATTTTCGGCAAAAAGGCAGTTGCTTCCACGCCAGCCGCACCAGCCGTTGCCCCCACCGAAATAGTCGCAGCCGCGCCCCAACCTGTCGAAAGCCAGCAGATCAGCGAAGTCGATGTCATTGCGAATTTGGAAGCCATTGATGCGAGCGACGGACGTAACTTGAACTGGCGGACATCCATTGTCGACCTGATGAAAATGCTCGGTATGGAGAGCTCGCTGCAAGAGCGCAAAGATCTCGCGATGGAGCTTGGTTATACAGGCACCCTCGAGGGAAGCGCGGAAATGAACATTTGGCTGCACAAAGCCGTGATGCGCGAATTGGCGAAAAATGGCGGAAAAGTGCCAGCGAATTTGCTGGATTAATTTTCGCTCCGTTTCGTTTTATATATCTTTGAGTGTGGCGCGGTCGGGTTGTACAAACGCCCGCCGCGCCTCGACCGAAAATAGGCGCTCTTTCGAGTAGAGTTTCAGCGGCAAGTCGCGGCGGCCTCGCCTTGACAGCAACAATGCGTTGACGACCTCATATAGCGCAGCGGACGGCTCGGTTTCCGCAAGATGCGCCTTTACCCCAGCGAGATACACTTGTGTAATCGTTTCGTGGTACCCTTGGCTGTCGTCATTCACCCCGCCAACCGCGACATTATAGGCCGAAATGATCGCCGCCAAGTCAGTCGCCGGATCAATGTCATGCCGGCAGCGCGCGATCCATGTGCAGGCCGCCAGATGCGCTTCATGCGTCCATTCAGCGCGCGACAAAGTACGCGCAAGCAGCCCTTCGCCGATTTCTACTATCGACGCGTCATCGCTGAATAATCGGACTTCGTGCTCGGACATCTCGGACTTCCAAATGGGTCCGGAAATGTCCGGACGGGTTACGCGGCTTTAGGTGCTGACTGCCGCACACCTTCATCGACATGATCGGCAAATTGCGCGAAGTTGTCGATAAATTGTTGCACCAGCTTTTGCGCAGTGACGTCATATTCTGCGGTGTCATCCCAGGCGGCGCGTGGATCAAGAATGCCGCTGTCGACACCAGGCACGGCAACCGGAAATTCAAAGCCAAAATTGGGGTCCTTGCGGAATTCGGCATTGTTCAGGCTGCCGTCGAGCGCCGCATTCAACAAGGCACGCGTTGCCTTGATGGGCATCCGGCTGATGCCGGGTGTCGTAGCCATGCCGCCGGTCCAGCCGGTGTTGACCAACCAGCAAACAACATTCCCCTTGGCAATGCGCTCCTTGAGCAAATTGCCATAGATGCTTGGATGGCGCGGCATGAATGGCGCACCAAAGCAGGTTGAGAATGTCGCTTCCGGCTCAGTCACGCCAATTTCAGTTCCGGCAACCCGTG
>JBBQPQ010000025.1:0-30999 GCA_038217195.1 Sphingomonadales bacterium
GGATTGTTTATGATCCCGCGCTTTTTCGTATATCATCAGGAAAGCGCCGAAGGTTCGGAAGAAGCCGCAAAATGGGTCGATCGTGAAGCCAAGCTGATCAAGATCATCCTCAACCCCTCAATTATCATTGTTTGGGTGTTGTGGTTACTGCTGGCGTGGCATATCGGTGCGATGACCGAAGGCTGGTTCCATGCCAAATTGTTGTTCGTGCTTGGTCTGTCGGCGTATCATGGCTGGGCCGTTGGCTATGCCAAAAAACTGGCGCGTGGCGAGCGGCGTTTGACCGGAAAGCAATTGCGTCTGTTCAATGAAGTGCCCGGTATAGCGTCTGCTATCATCGTAATATTGGTGATCGCCAAGCCGTTTTAAGATTCAGCGGTGGCGCGGATCGATAAAGTGTTTTCCTACATTATGGCGATTCGGGTATATCTTGGCCCATGAAAGATAATATCTTTCTGTCCCGGTTTCTGATCCCCCTCGATAAAGGGACATGCCGCTGTGCACTCGACGTTTTAGGTGTGACCTTCGTGTGACTTTTCAGATATTTTAGCGCAGCCCAAAGCGTGAAGCGCGATTTAGAACAGTTGACGCCGCCGCAATCACGGCGTATTTGCCAACTCAAGCCCGTCCTGGGCATGAGGCGCGACCAACTCAACAACCGCGCCACCAACTTTTCAATATTCAGCCGGTGGTCTTTCTGAAACCGGTTTTCGCAACGGGCGATCTGCCCATCTATAATCAGGGCCAATGGTCCACCCACCGGAATTAATTATGCATTTAAAAGAGCTGAAAAGCAAAAATCCCGCCGACCTCGTATCGATGGCTGAAGAGCTTGGAGTCGAGGGCGCGTCGACCTTGCGCAAACAGGATTTGATGTTTGCGATCCTGAAAGAACTGGCTGAAGATGGTGAGCAGATCATGGGCCTTGGCACGATCGAAGTCTTGCCAGACAGTTTCGGTTTCCTGCGTTCGCCTGAGGCTAATTATCTCGCAGGTCCCGATGATATTTACGTTTCGCCAAATATGGTGCGTCAATTTGGTTTGCGCACCGGTGATACTGTTGAAGGCGAGATCCGCGCACCAAAGGATGGCGAGCGTTATTTTGCCCTGACCAAGGTGATGAAGATCAACTTTGACGACCCGGACGCTGTGCGTCACCGTGTCAATTTCGACAACCTCACGCCGCTTTATCCTGATTCCAAGCTGACGCTCGATTCGCTTGATCCGACGGTCAAAGACAAGTCAGCGCGAGTCATCGACATCGTCAGCCCGCAGGGCAAGGGCCAGCGCGCGTTGATCGTAGCGCCGCCACGCACGGGTAAAACCGTGTTGCTGCAAAATATTGCCCGCGCGATTACCGAAAACCATCCGGAGGTGTTCCTGATCGTCTTGTTGATCGACGAGCGGCCGGAGGAAGTGACCGACATGCAGCGTTCAGTTAAGGGTGAAGTTGTATCCTCCACCTTTGACGAGCCTGCGACTCGCCATGTGCAAGTTGCTGAAATGGTTATTGAAAAGGCAAAGCGTCTGGTTGAGCACAAGCATGATGTTGTTATCCTGCTTGACTCGATTACGCGTCTTGGCCGCGCTTATAATACCGTTGTCCCATCATCGGGGAAAGTTCTGACTGGCGGTGTTGATGCAAACGCGCTGCAACGTCCAAAGCGCTTCTTTGGTGCGGCGCGGAACATCGAAGAAGGTGGCTCGTTGTCCATCATCGCCACGGCACTTATCGACACCGGCAGCCGGATGGATGAAGTTATTTTCGAAGAATTCAAAGGTACGGGCAACTCCGAAATCGTGCTCGATCGCAAGGTTGCGGATAAGCGTATCTTCCCGGCGCTTGATGTCGGTAAGTCCGGCACCCGTAAGGAAGAATTGTTGGTCGAGGAAGGCAAGCTCAAGAAAATGTGGGTATTGCGCAGAATCCTCATGCAGATGGGCACCATCGATGCGATGGAATTCCTGCTCGACAAGATGAAAGATTCGAAGACCAATGAAGACTTTTTCGATTCGATGAACCAGTAAGAAGCAGGTCCGATAGACGATGTTTGAATTATTGATCGCAACCGCATCAGCGGCACCATCGCTTGGCGGACCAGCCGAGATTTGGGGGCATATTGTCAATGATTTCTCCAATCTGAACACCTCCAGTGCTTGGACTGCCTTGGGTTCGGTCATCCTGCTCGATCTCGTGCTGGCCGGTGATAATGCGATTGTTGTTGGCGCACTGGCGGCTGGTTTGCCGCCTGAGCAACGCAAGAAGGTCATCTTCATTGGTGTCATCGCCGCGCTTGTGCTGCGCGTTATCTTTGCGCTTATGGTCAATATTCTGATGGGGGTCATTGGCCTGATCTTCGTTGGCGGATTGTTGCTGATCTGGGTCGCCTGGAAAATGTACCGCGACTTGAGGCGCAGCGAAGCTACCGAATCTCCCGGTTCGCCTGAAGTGTTGGGCGATGAGAACAGCGGTATTCCTGCGGCAAAAAGCTTTGCTGCAGCAGCTTGGGCCGTGGCTGTCGCCGATGTCTCCATGAGCCTCGACAATGTCCTAGCTGTGGCTGGGGCTGCCAAGGACCATCCAGGTATCATGATCGTTGGCCTTATCTTTGCAGTCGCTTTGTTGGGCATCGCGGCGAACATCATCGCTCAATATATTGAACGCTATAAATGGATCGCCTGGCTGGGCATGGCGGTGATCGTCTATGTTGCCTGTAAGATGATCTATGAAGGCTGGACCGACCCCTCGCTTGGGGTCGGCCGTTATGTCATCGCTTTCATTGGTGGCTAGATAAGGAGCGTTGCGCTGTCCTGCGGTGCAACGCCATCAACTCAACTTGTCGTTAAAAAATGCAGCAGTGCGTGAGTCAGCGAGGGCTGCGCCAGTTTCATCACGACGGTTGCCCATTTCAGCCGCAAAGCCATGGTCGAGGCCGGTATAATCATGCAGCGTCACTTTGGGATGGCTGTCCAAGGCCGCATGTATTGCGGCCTGTGCATCAGGCCCGACAAAATGGTCCGCGGTCGGGATATGCAGCATTAGCGGGTTGGCAATGGCATGGCTTTCATTCAGCATCTGGTCGATCATCACGCCATAATAGCCCACCGATGCGCTGATATCCGTGCGCGTGGCCGCCATATAAGCAAGCCTTCCACCCAGGCAGTAGCCAACACAACCGACCTTTTCGACTGGAGCATGCGTCGAAAGTCCTTTGCGGATGGCGTGAATGCAGGCCTCGATATCCCGCACTCCGTCGCCGGGTTCATACTGGCCAAAATAACCGAAGGCTTCTTGCAAATCAGCTTCGATATCCGGATCAAGCTCGACACCGGACGCAAAACGCCAGAAAATATCCGGCGCTAAAGTGAGATATCCAGCTTCAGCCAAGCGGTCGCATTTTTTCCGGATTCCCGCATTAACGCCAAATATTTCCGGTATGACGATAATCGCTGCTTTGGCAGTGCCAGACGGCATCGCAAAATAGGCTGGAAATACGGCGTCTTCACCGATCGCATCAATCTTGACCATCTCACCCATATTGTCTCCTTGGCGGACATTCTCCGCAATTGCGTGATTCAACTTAGTCATTATAGTATCGGGTACCAGATAATAGGAGAGGCAAGGCCAATGAAGATGAACATTGAAATCGATTGTTCGCCCGAAGAGGCCCGCGCCCTTCTTGGTCTTCCCGATGTGACCAAGGCAAATGAGGCCTATGTCGAAAAAGTCACGAACCTGATGAACGGCGCAGGCGGCATCGAGCAACTGCAAGAGCTTGGAAAGCAGATTGCGCCCATGGGCCAAATGGGATTGCAATTATTCCAACAACTCATCGAAACCGGAGCAAAGGCTGCGATGTCTGGCATGAGCAACAAAGACAAAAAATAACCTGTTTATGAAAAGCCGTGACACGATTTTCGCGCTGTCCAGCGGCGCGCCCCCTGCAGCCATCGCTATTGTGCGTATAAGTGGTCGTAAGGCGTTTGATATAGTCCGCGCTTTTTCCGGAAGAGTACCCGCCCCGCGGCAGGCGTCTTTATGCACTCTGCGGGCGCCGGAGAGCGGAGAGATGCTAGACCAAGCGCTCGTGCTTGTGTTCCCTGGCCCTGCGAGCGCCACAGGCGAAGATCTGGCTGAATTGCATCTCCATGGTGGCCGTGCAGTTGTCCGCGCTGTCGAGGAAGCTATTGCAGCCTTTCCTGAGGTAAGGCGCGCAGAAGCAGGCGAATTTACCCGACGGGCCTTCGTGCATGGCCGGTTGGACCTGAATGAAGCTGAAGGTCTTGCAGATCTGTTATCGGCCGAAACGGAATGGCAACGCCGGGCAGCAAGCCTTATGTTTGGAGGGGCTTTCAGCGCCGCCATTGAAGATTGGCGGAAAGAGGTGTTGCAGCTGTCTGCGCTGACAGAAGCTGAACTCGATTTTTCGGATGAAGGTGATGTAGGCTCCCAAAATTATAGCATTATTACAGAGGGTTGTTCCGAATTGCGGATCAATATTGAGCAACTCTTGACCGGTGCGCCTACAGAGAAATTGAAGGACGGGTTGCGCGTGGTATTGGCCGGCCCGCCAAATAGCGGCAAATCAACATTGCTCAATGCACTGGTCGGTCGAGAAGCGGCGATTGTGTCAGACATTGCAGGCACCACGCGTGACATGATCGAAGTGCCAATAGGGGTTGAAGGGATTGCATTGTTGTTCACAGACACAGCCGGCCTTCGCGACGATAGCCATGATGTCATCGAAAAAATTGGTATTGATCGCAGTCACGCCGCAATGCGCCAGGCGGATATTCTGTTATGGCTTGGTGCAGAAGGGGGTGGCCCAGACCATAGCTGTCTCATTGAAGTTGCCACCAAGAGTGACATGAGCGCACAGCAATTTAAATCGCCTGCCGCAATATCCGTTTCGGCATTAACAGGAATGGGAGTTGCGCAGCTTCTCCAAACTGTAGCCAGGACAGCAAAAACGCTTGTTCCACCGCCTGATCAATTTGCCGTCAATGACAGGCAAAGACTCCTGCTGGCACAAGCGGCTGCCGCGCTTGGTGCTTGCAGTGATTCTGACGACTGGCTCATCGTTGCGGAAAATTTGCGGCAGGCGCGGCGTGCACTCGACGCTCTAACTGGCCGGGCCCATACGGAAGAATTGCTCGATAATATCTTCGGGAAGTTCTGCGTTGGAAAATAGTGTTTCACGTGAAACACTACGAAACCCCTTTTTGACCGGACCGGCAAGTTCGTCTATGCGCGACAAATGACTACCAATTTTGATATCATCGTTGTAGGAGGCGGGCATGCCGGCACCGAAGCGGCTGCGGTTGCCGCGCGCATGGGGATGCGCGTCGCGCTTGTCAGCTTTGACAAGAATATGATCGGAGCCATGTCATGTAACCCTGCGATTGGCGGACTTGGTAAAGGCCATCTGGTGCGTGAGGTGGATGCTTTCGATGGACTTATTGGCCGTGCGGCAGATGATGCTGCCGTGCATTACCGCATGCTCAACGCTTCAAAAGGTGCGGCAGTGCAGGGACCGCGCATTCAGGCGGACCGGAAGTTATTCAACGCTTCAATCCAGCGCCAACTTGCTCAGCATACAAATTTGGATCTGATCGAGGCAGAAGCAGCGGCGTTGTATTTTGCGCCTGGCGCGCCCAGCAAGGTCGCCGGTCTGGTTCTTGGAGACGGTTCGATTGTAACATCCTCCGCCGTCATTTTGGCGACCGGTACATTCTTGGGCGGGAGACTTTTCCGCGGTGAGGAGCGGTTGGATGGTGGTCGCGTTGGCGAGTCTTCGGCGCTCTCGCTTTCCCGGCAATTGCGTGAGGCGGCACTGCCAATCGCCAGGTTGAAAACGGGGACACCACCGCGTTTGGATGGGCGCACCATTAATTGGTCGAAGATGGAATTGCAGCCGTCGGACGATGACAGTTGGACAATGTCGACGATGCGCGCGCGGCGAACGGTGCCCCAGTTGTTCTGCGCTATGTCGCGGACGAACAGTACGACTCATGACATTATCCGGTCCGGCCTCGACCGCTCACCGCTATTTGGTGGCGATATAGAGGGCAGGGGTCCGCGTTATTGTCCGTCGATCGAGGACAAGATATTCCGTTTTGGCGATCGGGAAGGCCATCAGGTCTTTCTGGAGCCAGAGGGTCTCGATAGCCATTTGATTTATCCCAATGGCATTTCAACGTCGCTCCCTACGGATATTCAAGCGGCGATGGTTCGTTCCATGGTAGGTCTGGAAAGTTGCGACATTGTCGTGCCGGGCTATGCAGTCGAATATGATTATGTCGACCCGCGTTGTCTTGATTCAAGTTTGGCCGTGCGTGGCTTTGAGGGTCTCTATTGCGCCGGACAGATTAACGGCACCACTGGCTATGAGGAAGCTGCAGCGCAGGGCCTTGTGGCCGGGATGGGTGCGGCGTGTAAGCTCCTCAATAAACCACTACCCGGACTGGATCGTACCAATAGCTATATTGCCGTGATGATCGACGACCTGACTTTGCAAGGCGTGACCGAGCCTTATCGCATGCTGACCGCACGCGCAGAATATCGGCTTCGGTTGCGTTCGGACAATGCGGCCTCGCGACTTACGCCGTTAGCGATATCGGCCGGTGCCGTCGGTAGTGCGCGGGCGGCTGCCTTTGCCGATAGAACAACACAGCGGAGGACCCTTCTGGATCGTCTGGATTGTCAGGTCAGCGCAGATTCGCTGATAAAGTTGGGCATACATGTGAAGCAGGATGCCGGAAGGATGTCCTGGTTCGAATGGCTTCGCTTTCCTCAGGTTTCCATCAGACCAATTATCGCGGATAATGGGCATGCGGAATGGCCAAAGGACCTTTTGCTGGAAGTAGAACAGGACGGGCGCTATGCGCCCTATTTGGCGCGACAAGAGGCTGAGATCAGCGACGTCGCCGCCAACGAAAAGATTCCGCTTCCGCCAACGACTGATTATGGCTCTATTGCGGGCCTATCAAATGAAATGGTCGAAAGGCTTGAAAGTGCCAGGCCTGAAAACTTGGCTGCGGCATCTCGGGTTCGCGGCATCACTCCGGCTGCACTGGCTGCGATATTGGTTCATGCAAAGCGTGCCAAGTCTATCGCGCTCGAAAACGCATGACGGAAGAAGAAGCAAAGGCCTGGCTGGAGAACCAGCAAGGTGTTTCACGTGAAACAATGGAAAAGCTGACTGACTTTGCCGCTTTTTTGAGGCGCGAGGCCGAAAGTCAAAATTTGATTTCAGCGTCCACATTGGATCAGATTTGGTCGCGCCACATCGTCGACAGCGCGCAACTTCTCAATCTTATAGATCAACAAATTCTAAATTTACGTTGGCTGGATCTTGGAACTGGTGCCGGATTTCCGGGACTGATTATTGCCATTATGACAAACTGCCATCTCACACTGGTCGAATCACGAGCGCGCAGGGTCGATTACTTGCAACGCGCAGTTCAAATGCTCGATCTCACCGACCGCGTTCATGTGGCTGGCGTTGAGCTTGAGCGCCTTGAAACTGCCCCATATTCGGTCATCAGCGCGCGCGCATTTGCGCCCTTGCCGAAATTATTTGATCTGGCGGCGCGGTTCGCCACAAATAAGACTTTGTGGCTCCTGCCAAAGGGGCGTAATGCAGAGTTTGAGTGGGAGGAAACGCGGAAAATCTGGGACGGGAACTTCCGTGTCATGCACAGCGTAACTGACCAAGACGCGGGAATACTCGTTGGCACATTATCGGAGAAACGCGTCAATAGCGCTCGCTCCGGAAAACAGGGGCAAAAGCCATGATCCGAATCGCGGTAGCAAATCAAAAAGGTGGCGTGGGGAAAACCACTACTGCCATCAATTTGGCAACGGCATTGGCCGCGAGTGGCTGGCGTTGTGTGCTTGTTGACTTGGACCCCCAAGGCAATGCATCCACTGGCTTAGGTCTGAAACAGGCGCAGCGCGTGCATAGCAGCTATGATCTCCTGCTTGGGGATGCGTCGCTGAAGGATGCAGCGATTCCCACATTGATTCCAAATCTAGATATCGTTCCCGCAACGGTTGATTTGTCCGGCGCCGAAATCTAACTGGTGGAATATGAAGACCGTACTGGTCGGCTTAAGGCCGCGTTCGACAAATCTGACGCGCATTGGGACATTTGTCTTATTGATTGCCCGCCGTCCCTGGGGCTTATTACGATCAACTCGCTTGTCGCAGTCGACTCCATATTAGTGCCATTGCAATGCGAGTTTTTTGCCCTTGAGGGTTTAAGTCAATTATTACAGACAGTTGATCGGATTCAGGGAAGGTTTAATCCAGCCTTGACGATCCTTGGTGTGGCGTTGACCATGTATGACAAGCGCAACAGGTTGACCGAACAAGTGGCTGACGACGTCCGCAGCTGTCTCGGTGATTTGGTATTCGACACAGTTATCCCGCGCAACGTCCGATTGTCGGAAGCGCCGAGCCACGGCCTTCCGGCGTTGGTATACGACCACAGATGCTCGGGATCCGAGGCCTATATGAAACTTGCACGGGAAATGATCGGTCGCTTGCCGGTCCGGGAGTTAGCAGCGTGACGAACGACAATTCGGTTGAAAAATCGCCTTTGAAAAAGAAAATGGGTCTTGGCCGTGGTTTGGACGCATTGTTGGGCGAGGCCTTGCGCGGCGACAGCGCTTCCGGGCGTTTGTCAGATGAGCGCGGCACGTCGATCCAGGGCGTCAGCTCATTGTCCGTTTCGGATATTCGTCCCAATCCCAACCAGCCGCGTCGGCATTTTTCCGACGAGAAATTGGATGAATTGGCCGCAAGCATATCCAAGCACGGCATCATTCAACCGATTGTCGTGCGTCCTTTTGAAGGCAGCTATCAGATCGTTGCAGGCGAACGTCGCTGGCGGGCTGCCCAACGTGCGCAACTGCATGAACTTCCTGCAATTGTTCGCAATTTCGATGATACCGAAACACTTGAAATCGCGTTGCTCGAAAATATCCAGCGGCAGGATCTAAATCCGATTGAAGAAGCCGAAGCCTATAGAAAACTGACGGATCTGTTTGGGCATAGTGCAGCGGAACTTGCAACATTGGTACACAAGTCACGCAGCCATGTTGCCAACATGATGCGATTGCTCGACCTGTCGCAACCGCTGCGTGACCTAGTGATCGAGGAAAAGCTGAGCATGGGCCATGCGCGTGCACTGCTTGGAAGCGATAACGCGGTGCAACTGGCCATGTTGGTGATCAAAAATGGTCTGTCAGTACGCGCAACGGAAGCGCTTGTGCAGCAAGAGCGCGCACCAAAGGTCAAAAAAGCCAGCAAAGGGCAGGGCTTGGACGCCAATGCAGATATCCGAGCCGTCGAGTCGCACCTTGGTGATTTGCTGGGGCTTAAAGTGCGGATCGCGCAGAAAAATGCGACTGGCGCGGGCGCGGTCACGTTTGAATATGGCAGCCTGGATCAATTGGACATGCTTTGTCAGCGCCTTACGGGAGAAAAATTCTAAGTTCCCAGCAGCGCAACTTTTCATTGTTAACCTTTGCAAGCCAAAGAGTAGCGATAACATCCTAAAAAATTGTGTTATTTTCAACATGCAATCTGTTTTAGCTGCCCGTCCTTTCCGTTGTCGTTAACTATGCTGTGCAGCAAAGCCTTATGATTCCATGTGCATAACGGGCGTAGAATGCAGTGGGGCATTCCGAACCTGCTTTGTTACAAAGGACCAGAATATGTTGAACAAAACGAAAGTCGCCATCTTGGGCACGATAGCGGTTGCTGCCATGGCTTCGACCGGCGCTCAAGCTGCGACGCAGACAGCAAATGCCGAAGTAGACATCATCGCTGCCGTTCAGTTGGCGCAGAATGATGTGCTTGACTTTGGTGTCGTGGCCTCGAGCGCGACAGCCGGAACGGTTACCCTTCCAACTGGATCCAACGGCCGCACTTGCTCGGCAGGTTTAACTTGCGTCGGCACTGCGCTGCGTGGTCGTTTCACCGTCAGCGGTGCGACAAGCGGTTACGTCGTAGCGATTTCGGTCCCTACAACAACCACATTGACATCAGGTTCAAATAACCTGTCTTTGGCGCTGACGCCTTCGATGACTTCGTTTACTTCAGCAGGTACACCACAAGAGTTTTTCGTTGGTGGGACCCTGTCTGTCGGTGTAAACCAGGCCGCTGGAAACTACACAGGTACATACACAGTCTCGGCTGATTATCAGTAATATTGTCAGCGTCGTCAGATGCTTGCGTAAAATAATTAACCCCCGGTGGCTCCGCTGCCGGGGGTTTTTTCTTGCCCTGCAGATATCGTTAGCGGGATGGTAACCATATTTGGGCAAATAACCCATTGGACCAGTGCATTTGCGGACCAGCGACTGCACATAAATGTGGGTAAAAATTATGTATGAAATGCTTGGAACAGCATGTCGGCTGGGGCTCGGCCGCGTGGCTAAGCCTGCGATCTTGCTGGCAGTCCTGTCCTCAATATCTATTACATCGGCAAATGCCGCGGGCGATCTTTTGATCGCACCGACTCGAGTTATTCTCGATAGCCGCCGCGGGGCTGAAGTCATCCTTAACAATATCGGGACCGAAGAGGCCACGTACCGCATAACACTTGAGCTGCGCCGCATGAATGAACAGGGTAGGCTTGACGATGTGGAGTCGGGATTGGAAACCGACCAGGAAAAGGCCGCATTGGGCGTCATTCGCTACGCGCCGCGCCGGGTTACGCTTCCGCCAAATCAGCCGCAAGCCATTCGTGTGGGCATGCAGCCCGACATGGCGTTGGCAGACGGCGAATATCGGGCTCATATGTTGTTTCGCGCTATCCCGAAAACGCCTGTAGCTGATGGATCGGAGTCGTCGGCTGACGGTCTGAAAATCCAGATCATACCGATCTATGGAATCAGCATTCCAGTCATTGTCCGGAAAGGTAATCTCCAAGCCACAGCGGCCTTGAGCAATGTGCGAATGGGTAAAAACAATGAAGCGCCAACCTTGGACTTTGACCTGAATCGTGCAGGCAGCAAATCTTTATTTGGTGAAATCCATGTATCAAAGCCTGGGGTTGCCGACCCGATCAGCGTCACAAAAGGCATTGCAGCCTATCCCGAGATATCCCGGCGGAAAGTATCGATTGATCTGGATCCCGAAACTGCAGCCCAGATGCACGGAGAAATCATCATTTCCTATGTTGAAGCCGCGGAAGCCGGTGGCGGACTCATCAGCCAGGTGCGCTCAGTCCTTCCCTGAGTAATTTGGTCAAGATCAACATCATGGGCAATATTCTTCATAAGGCCGCAAAGGCATTGATGGCTTTGGCCATTGCAGCAGGGTTCTTCGCGATCCCGGCTGCGCCTGCATTTGCGTCTGGCTGGCAAGCCAACGAAGATGACGCGCTTTTGTTCGACATGCGTATGGGCCAATGGCGTGTGGGTGACGGTGTGCGCGGATATCAAACAGATACAGGCATTTGTGTCGATTTGAGCGATATCATCATCGCCTTCGACCTGCCGGTCCGTCTCGACAAAAAGTCGCGCCGCGCAACTGGCTGGTTGTTTGAAGAAAGCCGGACTTTCACCCTTGATCGCGAATCCAATATGGTACAAATCGTGAACAAGACCCAAAATCTGCAAGCGACGGACGTGCGCGATGTGCCGGAGGGCTGGTGCGTCGATACCCAGGCTCTTGCCAAATGGCTCAATGTAAATCTCAAGGTTGACCAATCCAACGCCTTAATTCTTGTGAGTGCGGACCGGAAGTTGCCCTTTGAACTTGCCGAAGAGCGCAAGGCAAGGGCTGGAAAAGTGCGCCCGCAGAAAGATTTTGATCTCGGCAGCCTGCCACAAGCACGCGACCCCTATAAATTCTTCCGCACGCCTTCGATTGATGTCGTTGCTTCACTCAACACTGCCCATGACAAGCGTTCCGGCAACCAGGGCGATGCACGATATGAAATCTTCGCAAGCGGCGAAATCGCAGGTGCGTCGTTCGATGCGCGTTTGTCTTCCAATGGTCGGGCAGTGCCGGAGAGCCTTCGCCTGCGTGTGTTTAAGACGGACCCTGAAGGTAGACTTCTTGGCCCACTTCACGCTACGCATTTTGCACTTGGCGATGTCGCCACAAATGCGACCGCACTTGGGATCCAGACCACGGCAGGGCGCGGTGCATTTGTCACCAACCGTCCGCTAAACAGGCCGGCCAGCTTTGACCGGACCGTCTTCCGCGGTGACTTGCCAGATGGATGGGATGCCGAACTTTACCGCAATGATCAACTGATCGGCTACGTCCAAAGCCGCGGTGACGGACGGTTCGAATTTCTCGATGTGCAGCTGCTCTACGGCCAGAACAGATTTGAAGTGGTCCTGTATGGTCCGCAAGGCCAGGTTCGGCGCGAGACAAAGATGATCCCGGTCGGGCTCGATTCGATTCCGCCGCGTGAAACCTATTATTGGGCAGCTATTCAGGACGCCGGCCGCGACGTTATCAATCTAGCGCCGCTTGAAGACAATGATTTCCTCGGCTGGCGCGGCGGCATCGGGTTGGAGCGGGGCCTTGACCCAAAGACGTCAGTGGCAGCATCGCTGTTTACCTCCGTTCTGCGTGGACAACGGCAATATTATCTCGAAGGGTCGGTCCGCCGAGCAGTTGGGCCTTCGTTGATCGAACTGGCTAGCGCCGCCAATCTCGTCGGCGGTTACGCCTTGCGCGGGCAAGTGCTTGCTCAAGTCGGAAAGGCGCTCATTACGGCAGAAAGCGCCCGGTTGTTCGGCCGTTATCAAAGCGAGCGATATGACCGCGATGTTCGACAGTTTAACAGCCTGTCGCTGGATCACGCCATCAAGCTGGGTAAACAATATATACCCTTGCGCGGAGAAGTCCGATATCTTGCGCGCACCGATGGCGGTAGTCGCTTGGAAGCCGTTTCTATTTTATCGTTCAATATCAGAAAATTAACCGCAAGCGCTGAACTCGAATGGTCGCAAGACCGGAATAAAGGTAGCGCCAATGCACCCTCGCGGCTTGATGCGGCATTACGCTTGTCCGGGCGTGTTGGGGGACTGCGGTTGCGCGGGGAAGCTACCTTTGGGCTGACGGGAGAATCAGGGTTTCGCGAATCCAAATTAACTGGCGAATGGCGGGCGGGCGAACGCGCCGACTGGAAAGTTGAAACGGGCTATTCGGCATATAACAGACGCGGGCGATTTGCGTTGGGACACAGCCGGCGGTTTAAACATTTTGCTATTACCGGGCAAGTCGAAGCGGCGAGCGACGGATCGATTGCAGCTGGCCTAAATGTCGCTTTCAGTCTTGGGCCAAAGCCCGACGCAAGGGGATTGCGGGTGGCAGCAGAAAAGCTGGCGACCGCCGGACAGGCATTTGCCCTGGTGTTTCAGGACAACAATGCAGACGGCATTCGTCAACCGGACGAACCCGTGCAAAAAGATGTCGAGCTAACGGCAGGGCTGAGTGGTCGCGGGTTGCCGACGGACGCCGACGGCCGGACGATCATCGACGGGCTTCAGCCGTATGAGCAGATATTGATCGGTATTGACGCCTCAAGCTTGCCGGATCCCTTTGTGCAGCCAGCAACCAGTGGCGTGGTTATTACTCCGCGTCCCGGCGTTCCGACAGTCATTGAACTGCCATTGGTCGCTGCAGGCGAAATTTCCGGTAGCCTGCAACGTGAAGGCGGTAAGTCGCTTGCGGGTGTCGATCTAGAGCTTTTGGACAAAGATGGTCGCGTCGTTAAGACCACGCGCACCGAATATGACGGCTACTTTCTCTTTGAATTCGTTCCTTATGGAAATTACCGTCTCCGCGTTGCACCGCTTGCTGCCAATATCATTGGCGTGGCCGTGGATTTGTCGACTCAAGCGGTATTGGGCAAGGCCAGCGGAACAGTTGATCTCGGTATCATCGTGGCCCTTGCAGTTCCGCGATTGGCGAACATGGCAACGTGGATAAATGGCGCTGCGCAAGGTCCGTAATGTCGCGGCGGTGCATCCAACGGTCAGGCGATACGTTTTTGTTGCTGGAAACCATCTAGTCGCATAGTCTTGCGTGGGAAAATCATGGGAGCGACGCGGCCAATGGCGCAGAATGCGGAAAAGCGACATCATCTGTTTACGCGCATCTGGCATTGGCTGAACGCTATATTCGCGATCACGTTGCTGATGAGTGGCCTTATGATCTTCAACGCCCACCCACGGCTGTATTGGGGGGAATATGGATCGCGCGAGGACCATCCCTGGCTCGAGATAGACGGTACCCGCACGACAGGTTTTGTCCGCGTGGGGACCACGCGGGTGGAAACGACGGGGGTGCTCGGCCTATCTAGGGACGGCAATGACGAGCTCCGCCGGGTGGCCTTTCCCGGTTGGGCTACGATACCTACACGCTACAGCCTGGCTGACGCGCGCCGCTGGCATTTTGCCTTTGCTTGGCTGTTCGCGCTTGGATTAACCAGCTTCATGCTGATGTCTCTGTTCAACGGACATGTTCGCAAGGATTTGCACGTTCGCCGATCGGAATGGAGCCTGTCGGTTATCTGGAAAGACATAAAGGATCACGCCAGGCTTCGGTTCGATGACGGACACGGCAACGGCACATATAATGTCTTGCAGAAATTCAGTTATATCGGTGTGATATTCGTGGTGCTGCCGATGATGATACTGACTGGAATTACGATGTCCCCCGCCATGAACGCGGCATGGCCGTGGTTGCTGGATATTTTTGGCGGACGGCAATCGGCGCGGTCCATTCATTTCATCACCGCAACCCTCATGGCGCTGTTCGTGATCGTGCACTTGATCATGGTCCTCCTGTCCGGTCCCATCACCGGCATCAGGTCGATGATCACGGGACGGCACGTGGCGCCTGACAAATCTCCCCCTGCTGGAGACAATATATGACTGACGATCGCAAGTCGATTAAACGGCGCGACATTTTACGTTCAGCGACCTTAGGCGGGGGTGCGTTGATGCTGAGCGGTTGTGACGCCATGAATGAAAGCGCAGCTTTTCGGTCGGCGTTACGCGTCGCCGAAAAACTGAATCACGCGACGCACCGGTCGTTGATGGACCGTGCCAAATTGGCACCCGAATTCGCAATGTCGGATATTTCGCCGGTTTTTAAGACAAATGGTTCCGTCACCGCCACAACAGCGGAATATATCGCGCATCTTCAGAATGATTTTGCCGATTGGCGGCTGCGCGTTGACGGCATGGTTGCCAATCCCTTGGAGCTTGGGCTCGATGCGTTAAAGGCGATGCCTTCACGTACCCAGATCACGCGGCATGATTGTGTCGAAGGGTGGAGCGCCATTGCCCGCTGGCAGGGCACCCCGCTTCGCCTCTTGCTTCAGCAGGCCGGATTGTCGCCACGCGCCAAATACATCGTGTTTCATTGCGCCGATATTTACGGCGCGCGGCCCTACTATGAATCGATAGACCTGATCGACGCTTTTCATCCGCAAACCATATTGGCTTGGGGCATGAATGGAGGGACCCTGCCCGAAAAATACGGAGCACCCATCCGGCTGCGCGTAGAGCGGCAGTTGGGGTACAAGCAGGCCAAATATGTCATGCGCATCGAAGCTACCGATGATCTTAGCAAATTCCATGGCGGAAAAGGCGGATATTGGGAGGATGTGGGCGACTATGAATGGTATGCCGGAATCTAGACTTGCGCGTCCGCGCGGTACATGGAAAAGCCTTTGTCAGCTACTAGGGAGATCCATGCACCATGAAGACGCGCGCTGCTGTCGCATTCGAAGCCAAAAAGCCGCTGGAAATTGTCGAGCTTGACCTTGAAGGGCCCAAAGCTGGCGAAGTGCTGGTCGAAATCATGGCAACGGGAATTTGCCATACCGATGCCTACACGCTGGATGGCTTTGACAGCGAGGGCATATTCCCGTCGGTGCTTGGACATGAGGGCGCAGGCATTGTCCGCGAGGTTGGTGCCGGGGTCACAAGCGTAATGCCAGGGGATCACGTCATTCCTCTTTACACGCCGGAATGCCGGCAGTGCAAAAGCTGTCTTTCAGGCAAGACCAATTTGTGCACAGCCATTCGCGCTACGCAGGGCAAAGGCCTCATGCCCGACGGCACAAGCCGTTTCAGCTATAAGGGTCAGACCATTTTCCATTATATGGGATGTTCGACATTTTCGAATTTCACGGTGCTACCGGAAATTGCCGTCGCCAAAATCCGCGAAGATGCGCCTTTCCAGTCAAGCTGCTACATTGGTTGCGGCGTGACCACTGGCGTTGGCGCGGTGGTGAACACCGCCAAGGTACAGGTCGGCGACAATGTTGTTGTGTTCGGACTTGGCGGCATTGGCTTGAATGTCATTCAGGGTGCACGACTGGCGGGCGCTGGGCTGATAATCGGCGTCGACATCAACGCCGATCGCGAAGAATGGGGCCGCCGCTTTGGGATGACTGCGTTCCTGAATTCCAAGGGCATGAGCCGCGAAGACGTGGTCGCAAAGATTGTGGAGATGACCGACGGCGGAGCGGACTACACTTTTGACGCCACAGGTAACACTGAGGTTATGCGCACTGCACTTGAGGCATGCCATCGCGGTTGGGGGACAAGCATCATCATTGGTGTGGCCGAGGCGGGCAAGGAAATTGCCACGCGTCCGTTCCAGCTGGTCACTGGACGCAATTGGCGGGGCACGGCGTTTGGCGGCGCCAAGGGACGTACCGATGTTCCAAAGATTGTGGACATGTACATGACAGGCAAAATCGAGATTGACCCCATGATCACGCATGTCATGGGTCTGGAAGATATCAACAAGGCGTTTGATTTGATGCATGCGGGGGAAAGTATCCGCAGCGTTGTGGTGTTTTAACTTAGGGAGAGAAGAAAATGTTCAGTCATATGATGGTCGGCAGCAACGATATTGCCCGTTCCAAGAAATTCTACGACGCGACCTTTGCAGCGATGGGCGGCAAACCAGGGATGCAGGATCCTAAAGGCCGATTGATCTATATGCACAATGGATCGATGTTCCTCGTCACGCCGCCAATCGATGGCAATGCGGCCACGCATGGCAACGGCTGCACGATCGGTTTCGCCATGACGCCAGAACAGGCCAATGCCTGGCATGATGCAGGCGTTGCCAATGGTGGCGAAGCGATTGAAGATGCCCCCGGCATCCGCGAAGGCAATGGCATGAAATTATATCTGGCCTATTTGCGCGACCCGGATGGCAACAAGCTGTGCGCCTTGCACCGCGTCACCGACTGAAAAGATTAGCGCGATGAACGATGCCGAGTTGCAGCTCTATAAAGACCTTGCTGCGCTCGGCATCCTGTATGCGACCTATGAACATCCCGCCGTGTTCACGGTTGCGGAGAGCCGTTTGCATAATGAACTTATGCCTGGCGGGCACACAAAAAACCTGTTTCTCAAGGACAAGGCTGGGCAGTTTTTTCTTGTAACTGTTCCTGCCGAAGCGCGCGTTGACCTCAAGGCACTGCCAATCGCAATCGGTTCTGGCCGTATTAGTTTTGGCAATGCTGATGACATGGAACGTTTGCTTGGCATTAGCCCGGGTTCGGTCACTGCGTTGGCTGCCATCAACGACGTTGAAGGGCAGGTGCATTTCGTTTTGGAAACTTCACTGATGCAAGCTGCAACGATCAACTGCCACCCGCTTCGAAATAACGCTACGCTTGGCCTTGCGCCAGACGACCTGCTTAGGGCACTAACATATTGGGGGCACGCCCCGCAAATCACAGATATTCCGTTATTGGAGTCGGCATGACCATCGAGACCCTTTCGACCAACCGGTCTTTTGGCGGCGTCCAAGGGGTATATTGGCATGCGTCTTCTGCCACTGGCACTGACATGACTTTTGCGGTCTATGTGCCTCCACATACCCAGGGGCAATTGCTGCCAGTCGTATGGTTTTTGTCCGGCCTGACTTGCACCCACGCCAATGTTACCGAGAAGGGTGATTATCGGCGGGCCTGTTCGGAGTTGGGGCTTATTTTCATTGCGCCCGATACCAGCCCTCGCGGTGAGGGCGTTCCCGATGATCCGGAAGGCGCTTATGATTTTGGGCTTGGCGCAGGGTTTTACATTAACGCGACTGTGTCGCCGTTCGACACACATTACCGGATGCGTGATTACACCGAAACCGAGCTGCCGGCATTGATCGCTGCGCACTTTCCGGCTGATATGCAGAGGCAAGCAATCATGGGGCATTCGATGGGCGGGCATGGCGCGCTGACTATCAGTCTGCGTAACCCTGGCCGTTTCCGGTCGACATCGGCACTTGCCCCCATCGTCTCTCCAATCCAATGCCCCTGGGGCGAAAAGGCCCTGGGCGGGTATCTTGGGCCTGACCGGACGCAGTGGCGCGCATATGACAGTGTCGCGCTCATAGAAGATGGCGCGCGCCTTCCCGATCTGTTGGTTGATCAGGGGGGCAATGACAATTTTCTGGAAAGCCAGCTGAAGACCGATTTGCTTATCGCCGCTTGCCAAGAGGCGGAGCAGACTGCGACCATCCGTATGCAGCCGGGCTATGACCACAGTTATTATTTTATCTCAACCTTCATGGCCGAGCATCTCGCTTGGCATGCGGGCAGGTTGAAGGGCTGACATTTTGGGCACTGGCCAGCACACTTTCTGCACGTTAAACTGGCCGCTGATCGCGGGTGTAGCTCAATGGTAGAGCAGCAGCTTCCCAAGCTGAATACGGGGGTTCGATTCCCCTCACCCGCTCCAGCCATTTGTGGGCCTGTCAGGATATGATCCCGACGGAGGGCCCCTTCGTCTTGCTAGATGACGCGCGCGTGCATGGTGCATCGCCCGCACGGTTGTATAGCAACCCGGTCGACATATTGACCGCGCAGGGTACCGGCGAAATTGACTCACTTTTGTTGTCGCTTCGACATGCACAGCGCGATGGTCTTCATGCCGCCGGATTTCTGGGATATGACGCGGGCGGGCAATTGCAGCCCAATCTGGCGCCGGCAGCGGACGGTGTGCAGGCGTGGTTCGGGTTATTCGAGGGTTTTGAAACGATTCTCACTGACGTCTTGCCGTCGATATTGCCGGACCCGGCGGGGTCTTGGCTTTCGGAATTGCGGCCGGGGATCACGCGCGCCGATTATAGCCGCGCTTTTGCGACGGTGCAGGCATATATTCGGGCAGGGGATATCTATCAGGCCAATTTGACATTCCCGCTATCCGCGCATTATGCGGGCGACCCGCTGGCCTTATATGCCGCACTTCGCGGCCAGGCCAGCGCAGGCTATGGCGGCGTGATCTGGACGGGGGAAATGCATTATCTGTCCTTTTCGCCCGAACTGTTTTTTGCGCTTAAAGACAAAAGGGTCACTACCAAACCTATGAAAGGCACCTCGCAACGCCGGGCGGACCCTCTTGAAGACGCTGAAGTGGCAGAGCAGTTGCGGATAGACCCAAAGCAGCGAGCCGAAAATCTCATGATTGTGGATCTCCTGCGAAACGATTTGTCGCGGGTGTGCGTGCCCGGTAGCGTGGCCGTGCCCGCACTTTTCCATATCGAAAGCTACCCCACGGTCCACCAGATGACCTCAACCGTGACAGGTTTGCTCGACGAAGGGTTAGATGCCATTGACGTCATAAGGTCGTTGTTTCCCTGTGGTTCAATTACGGGTGCACCCAAGATCCGCGCGATGCAGGTGGTGGAAGAGGTCGAAGTTGCGCCACGTGGCATATATTGCGGGTCGATTGGCCGGATTGATGACAATGGCGATGCCGCATTCAATGTTGCCATTCGCACATTTACGTTATGTGATACTGCAAAATCGCTGTCCCTGGGTCTGGGCTCTGGGATAGTGGCAGATTCAATCGAGGCCGATGAATGGGCCGAATGCCTGGCCAAGGGGGATTTTGCCAAAGTGGATAATCCTGCCTTTGATTTGATAGAAACGATGCGTTTCGAACCCATGGCGGGCATTTTGCGCCTTGAGCCACATCTTGAACGCATGAAGGCCAGCGCATTGGCGTTTGGTTTTGAATTTGACCGGCACGAAATGCGCAACCGCCTGCATGCAAGTATCTTTCATCTCGAAATCTTGTCCAAAGTCCGGTTGATGGTATCCCGGCATGGTGCGCAGGCCGTTGAAATCTGGCCGTTGGAGGACGTCAGCGAATGGCGTGTGGGTGTCGTGCCGCTTCCCGTCCCGGCACAGGATTTCCGCTTGCGCCATAAAATTACCGACCGCGCCTTTTACGATGATGCGCGCAAGGCCCGTCCCGATTGCGACGAAGTCATCTTTGTTGGGACCGATGGCCTTTTGACCGAAGGCAGCATCACTGCGTTGTTCGTTGAACGCGAAGGCAAGCTGCTCACCCCTCGGCTGGAAACCGGTCTGCTGCCTTCTATCTTGCGTCGCGAACTGCTGGAAACGGAGCAGGCCGAAGAAACCAATCTCCGCATCGAAGATCTGGCTGACGGATTTTGGGTGGGCAACAGCCTGCGCGGATTAATAAAAGGTAACAGGGTTGCGTAACTTTTGGCGAGGCATTAGGGGCGGACACGCAATTTCTGTTCAATAACTGCATGAAAGAATGATGATGATTGACCATCTGTCGGCTGCCTTGGGGCGGATTGCTCCTTCTGCAACACTTGCCATGTCTGGCCGCGTGATTGATCTAAAATCTCAAGGGATCGATGTCATCGGGCTGTCGGCGGGAGAACCCGATTTTGACACCCCGGACTTCGTCAAGGAAGCCGCTATCCAAGCCATTCGCGACGGGATGACGAAATATACCGCCGTCGACGGTATAGCTCCGCTAAAGCAAGCGATTATAGACAAATTCAAGCGCGATAACGGCATTGAATATACGCCGAAGCAAATCACCGTGAACTCTGGCGGTAAGCATACCTTGTTCAACGCATTGGTCGCGACAATCGACAAGGGCGACGAGGTTATTATCCCCGCGCCTTATTGGGTGAGCTATCCTGACATTGTCCAGTTTGCTGGCGGCACGCCAGTGATCGTAATGGCAACTGCTGCGCAAAATTATAAAATAACGCCTGCGCAACTCGATGCTGCCATCACCCCGAAAACGCGCTGGCTCATATTGAACTCGCCATCCAACCCAACCGGTGCGGCTTATGATGCGGATGAGCTGAAGGCGCTTGGGGAGATATTGTTGCGGCACCCGCACGTCATGCTGTTGTCCGACGATATGTATGAGCATATCTGGTATGCGCCGACGCCGTTTGCAACGATGCTTCAGGTGTGCCCAGAACTGTATGACCGGACGCTGACCATGAACGGCGCATCCAAATCCTATGCCATGACGGGCTGGCGGATTGGCTATGCAGGCGGGCCCGCCTGGCTTATCAAGGCGATGGCGGATTTGCAGTCGCAATCGACGAGCAATCCTTGCTCGATCAGCCAATATGCGGTGCTGGCAGCATTGAACGGACCGCAGGACTTTTTACGCGAACGTAACATCGCTTTTCGCGAACGCAGAAACCTTGTCGTGTCCATGCTCAATGATGCGCCCGGCCTAAGTTGCCCGACCCCCGAAGGTGCCTTTTACGTCTATCCTGATGCCACTGGCGTCATGGGAAAAACCACACCGCAGGGAAAGACTATCAAAACCGACGCTGATTTAATCGATTATTTCCTCGACGAATATCGGGTGGCTGCGGTGCATGGTGCGGCATTCGGTCTTTCGCCGGGTTTCCGAATTTCCTACGCCACCTCGTCCGAAATCCTCAAAGAGGCATGCACGCGCATTCAACTGGCTTGCGCTGCCCTCACCTAGTTACAAGTGCAGCCGCTTGCTCAAACTAAGCCTTTGTTCATCCCGCGTCTGTTGAAACCTTTTCGCTTTGCAGAGCGTATTTGCATTTATGCGTAACAGGTAAACAGAGTCTGATGTATCTATGAACCATATTTTCGACTTTTTACGGTCTGATCTTTTCCTTAGCTTGGCAGTCGGTTTTGTCTTGGGCGTCGCTGGCTTGGCGTTGGCCAAACCCGCAAGCGCGCATGGTTTTGCCGTCTCCGCCGCGCAGCCATTTTCTAATGGAGCTTTCTTATGAAATCGCACGTTAAAAATACCACCCGAGTTTTTCGGACACTCAACATCGCTCTGCTGCTCGGCTTGGCGACGGCCTGCGGATCGGACATCGGTGCGCCGATCGGCATCGCGCATGCCGAAGAAGGCATTCGGATTGCTGCTCCTACGGCACGCATCGTTGAGCCTAAAGGTACGCAAGTGGCAGTGCTGGCCGGGGGTTGCTTCTGGGGCATTGAGGGTGTTTTCGAGGGCGTCAAAGGCGTGACGCGGGTCGAGTCCGGGTATTCCGGCGGATCACGCTCCACGGCTGACTATGATACTGTCAGCACCGGGACAACCGGCCATGCAGAATCGGTGCGGATTTATTATGATCCCGCGCGCATCAGCTATAATGATTTGCTCCACATATTTTTTTCAGTGGCGCATGATCCAACGCAACTGAACCGGCAAGGACCTGATCGCGGCAAGCAATACCGCACCGCCGTTTTTCCGACGAACGCTGTTCAGCGGCTAGCGGCCCGTACCTATATCGCCCAGCTCAACAAGGCCAGTTACTGGAAAAAACCAATCGTCACCGCGATTGAGCCCTTTAGCTTTTTCCCGGCTGAATCCTATCATCAGGATTTCATGGCAAAGAACCCGAGGCATCCGTACATTGTGCAATGGGACAAACCCAAGGTCACCAGTCTGAAACGCCTGTTCCCGAACCGTGTACGCTGACTATCCGCGATAGGCGGGGATCGCCCAGCCTTTCCAGATAGCCATGGCGCGTAATGCGAAGCCAGCCAGCGCGCTGAATACTGCGGCAGTCATCACAGGCGTGCCGAGATAAATGAGCAATCCGAACAGGCCAGACGCAAGCGCTGCTGCGGTGACGTAGATTTCGGGTTTCAGCAAAATGGACGGCTCGCCCGCTAGAACATCGCGGATAATGCCGCCGACACATGCCGTGATGACCCCCATCATCATAGCGGGCAACAGCGTCACGCCAAGTGACAGCGATTTGAAGGTGCCGAATACGGCGTAAATCGCGATCCCGACTGCGTCGAACCAGTCAAGCGCCCGCGGATTCCAGAAATTTTGAGGTGTGACCCACACAAGCCCTGCAGTCACAAGACATGTCGCCGCAAAGCGCCAGTCCTGAACCCAGAATACGGGCGCGCCAATCAAGAGATCACGCACGGTGCCGCCGCCGACGCCCGTAATGAGCGCGAAAAAGGAGAAGGTGACAAGCGTCTGCCTTCGCTGTGCGGCGGCTAAAGCACCGGATGCGGCAAAAACAGCAATCCCAAATAGATCAAGCCACGAAATCATAGCTGGCGCAATTTGTGCTGCCTGATTCACCATCACATATGGATCGGTTTGCCCGTGACCGCCATGGCCGCCTCTTTCAATGCCTCGGCATGGGTTGGATGCGCGTGGCAGGTGTAGGCTATATCTTCGGATGTTGCACCAAATTCCATTGCCGTGACCGCTTCTGCGATCATGCTTCCGGCAATCGATGCAATGATGTGCACGCCAAGCACGCGATCAGTCTTGGCGTCAGCGATCACTTTAACAAATCCGTCGGTGTCGCGATTTGTCTTCGCGCGGCTGTTCGCCATCATCGGGAACTTGCCGACTTTGATATCGCCTCCGGTTTCGGCAAGCTGCTGCCTAGCCTCTTCCTCAGTCAGGCCGATGCTGGCAATTTCGGGATAGGTATAGACTACGCCCGGGATAAGGTCATGGTTGGCGATCCCAGTCAGGCCAGCAACAAATTCTGCAGCAGCAATGCCTTCATCTTCTGCCTTATGCGCCAGCATTGGGCCGGGGCAAACGTCACCGACTGCATAAATGCCCGCAACATTTGTCTGGAAATCATGTCCGATGTCTACCTGTCCGCGTGAATTGAGGGAAAGCCCGGCTTTATCCAGCGCAAGCCCATCGGTGTTTGCACGACGGCCAATGGCGACAAGGACGCAATCGGCCTCTATCGTTTCACTTGCGCCACCCGCGGCCGGCTCAACCGTAAGCGTGGCAGTACCACCATGCACCGTCGCTCCGGTAACCTTAGTTCCCGTGCGGATCTGGAAGCCTTGCTTTTTGAAAATTTTGGCGGCTTCCTTGCGGACCTCATTGTCCATCCCAGGCAGAATCTGGTCAAGATATTCAACAACAGTCACCTGTGCGCCAAGACGCAACCAGACACTGCCCAATTCAAGGCCAATGACACCGCCACCGATGACGACCAAGTGCTTTGGTACCACTGGCAATTCCAACGCACCCGTTGAATCGACAATGACCTTCTGATCAACCTCGACACCGGGCAGCTGCGTGACCGATGACCCGGTGGCAATCATGAAATTCTTTGCGGTATAGCTTTTCCCGCCAACGTCGACACTGTTAGCGGAGGTGAAGGCAGCATGTCCCTTGAGCCAGTCGACCTTGTTTTTCTTGAACAGAAATTCGATACCGCCCGTCAGTTCGGTTACAGCCTTCGCCTTTTCCGCATGCATCTGGTCAAGGTTAAGCGACACGCCGGTAAAATCGATGCCGAACTTTGCCAGCGAACCCGATTGCGCCTCATGAAACATTTCGGACGCATGCAGCAATGCCTTTGACGGGATGCAGCCAACGTTGAGGCAGGTGCCGCCCAAAGTCTCGCGGCTTTCCACGCAGGCTGTTTTCAAGCCAAGCTGCGCAGCGCGAATTGCGGCAACATAGCCGCCTGGACCTGCACCAATAACGATCAGGTCATAATCATGTTCTGCCATTGCTCAGGCTCCTTAAAGGTCGATCAACAACCGGGTCGGGTCTTCAATCGCCTCTTTGACGATCTTAAGGAAGGTAACGGCCTCTCGGCCATCGATCAGGCGGTGGTCATAGCTTAACGCCAGATACATCATCGGGCGCACAACCACTTGGCCGTCGCGGACAACCGGGCGGTCTTCAATACGATGAAGACCAAGCACAGCTGATTGCGGCGGATTGATGATTGGCGTTGACATCAAGCTGCCAAAGACACCGCCATTTGAAATGGTGAAGGTACCGCCGGACATATCGTCCATAGTCAACGTGCCTGCTTTCGCTTTGGCACCGAAATCGCCAATGGCTTTTTCAATCTGGGCAAAGCTCATGGCATCCGCGTTGCGCACCACGGGCACAACAAGGCCATTTGGCGCACTGACAGCGACCGAAACGTCGAGATAATTGTGATAGACGATTTCGTCACCGTCGATTTGCGCATTCACCGCTGGAATATCACGCACGGCCAAGGCGACGGCTTTGGTGAAAAAGCCCATGAAGCCCAACCGGACCCCATGCTTCTTTTCGAACATATCCTTGTACGTTGCGCGTGCGGCTATCACCGCTGACATGTCGACATCGTTGAACGTTGTCAGCAAGGCCGCGGTATCTTGTGCGGATTTCAAGCGTTTGGCGATTGTCTGACGCAAACGCGTCATCTTGACGCGCTCTTCTTGCCGCGCACCCGACGGCGCTGCAACGGGCGCGGCTGGCGTTCCGCTGTCTGCCGGCGGTGCAGGTGCGCCCTTGGCAGCAGCCAAAACATCTTCCTTTGTCAGACGGCCATCTTTGCCTGTGCCCCTGATCTTGCTTGGGTCAATTCCAAGTTCCAGCACAAGCCGCCGAACAGAGGGTGAAAGCGGCAAGTCGCTATTTTCCGTCTGTGGCGCCGGGGCAGATGGGGGCGCGGGTGCAGGTGCGGGCGCAGATGTTGTTGTAACTGATGGCGCTACGGCCGCTGCTGCTGCTGGCACAGGCGCAGATGCGCCAGTTCCTGCATCAATGGAGCCAATGACGGCCCCGACATTAACGGTCGCGCCTTCTTCGACGGCATATGCGCCCATGATGCCTGCGACAGGCGACGGCACTTCAACCGCGACCTTGTCGGTCTCAAGGCTCGCAATCGGCTCATCAATAGCGACCGCTTCGCCCGGCTTTTTTAGCCACTGACCAAGCGTTGCTTCAGTTATAGATTCGCCCAAAACGGGAACTTTTACTTCAGTGCTCATAATTCAATCCTCACGAGGATGGAGGGGTGATTGGCTTCGTACCGCCAGTGCGCTGGCGGCGGAGCTCTTCGCGGACATTGTGCCCAAGTGCTTCTGCAACCAAAGCGGCCTGTTCGGCTTGGTGACGCTTCGCAAGTCCCGTTGCCGTTGCCGCGGCGGCTCTGCGACCGGCGTAGCGCGCACGTGCAGGCCCAACGCCAGCTTCAGCCAGGCATTCTTCCAGATAAGGGTCGACAAAGGTCCAGGCGCCGGCATTGCGCGGCTCTTCTTGCGCCCACACGACATCTTCCAAATTGGTCATGCGCTTAAGGCGAACGATTAACGGTTCCTCAGGAAAAGGGTAAAGCTGCTCGATCCGCACAATGGAGGTGTTTCGATCGCCCGATGCATTGCGGGCTTCCATCAGGTCGTAAGCCACTTTTCCGGAACACAATACCAGTCGCTTCACATCTGCGTCAGCAGGCGCATTGGTATCGGACAATATTCGCATGAAGTGGCTTTCGCCTTGAAAATCATCAGCTTTTGAAACCGCAAGCTTGTGCCGCAACAATGATTTTGGCGTCATGACGACAAGTGGCTTGCGGAATGGACGGACCATTTGGCGGCGCAATAAGTGGAAGTAATTGGCTGGCGTGGTGCAGTTGGCTACCTGAATATTGTCCTCAGCACATAATTGCAGAAAACGCTCAAGCCGCGCCGAACTGTGTTCAGGGCCCTGGCCTTCATAACCATGCGGTAACAGCATCACCAGACCATTTGCTCGAAGCCATTTGGCTTCGCCTGCTGCGATGAACTGGTCGATCATCGTCTGTGCGCCGTTGACGAAGTCGCCAAATTGGGCCTCCCACAACACCAGCGTCTTTGGCTCGGCGCCAGCGTAGCCATATTCGAAACCGAGTACCCCAAATTCCGAAAGCGGGCTGTCGAGAATTTCAAATCGTCCATGCGGGAGGGTTGCAAGCGGAACATATTTCTCTTCGGTGTTCTGGTCTACCCATACACCGTGCCGCTGGCTGAATGTGCCCCGGCCCGAATCCTGACCGGATAGGCGAATGCCATAGCCTTCGGAAAGCAACGAACCGAATGCGAGCGCTTCGCCCGTCGCCCAGTCGAAATTTTCGTTCGAACTGAACATCGTGCGCTTTGCGTCCAGCACGCGGCTAAGCGTTGGGTGAATATGGTGTCCCTCCGGCACTGTCGTCAGGGTACGACCAAGGCTGTCGAATAATTTGCGTGCAATTCCTGTAGGCACATTGCGACGCGCCGTTTCGGGATCAGCAGGTTTGGACAGGCCTGACCAGCGCCCGCCGAACCAATCAGCGGCATTTGCCTTATAATCTGCAGCACTGGTAAATTCTTGTTCAAGCGTCTGGACGAAGCGCATGGCATGCTCGTTCGACCAGTCAGCGTCGATGACCCCCTCGGCCTGAAGCCGCTTGGCATATAATGCACTTACGGCGGGATGGTCTTTGATGACCTTATACATCAATGGCTGGGTAAAGCTGGGCTCGTCGCCCTCATTATGGCCAAAGCGGCGGTAGCACCACATGTCGATAACAATATCGCGGTGGAATGTCTGGCGGAATTCAATGGCAATCTTGCACGCGAAGGTCACGGCTTCGGGATCATCGCCATTCACATGGAATATCGGTGCTTGAACACCCTTTGCCACATCCGACGGATAAGGCGATGATCGCGCATATTGCGGGCTCGTCGTGAAACCGACCTGATTGTTGACGATGAAGTGCAGGCAGCCACCGGTATTGTAACCGCGAATGCCAGAGAAGCTTAAGCATTCCCATACAATGCCCTGGCCAGCAAACGCCGCATCGCCGTGCAACAATACAGGTAGAACCTGTTCATGCTTTGCAAGGTCGTCGCGTGCGGTCTGGTTGGCGCGCACCTTGCCGAGGACGACAGGGTTTACTGCCTCGAGATGCGAAGGGTTTGGTACAAGGCTCATATGAACCTTGATCCCGTCAAATTCGCGGTCAGTGCTGGTACCTAGGTGATATTTTACGTCGCCCGAACCACCAACGTCATCAGGATTTCCGCTGCCGCCGGAAAATTCGTGGAAAATGATGCGATATGGCTTTGCCATCACATTCGCGAGTACGTTCAGGCGGCCACGATGCGGCATGCCATAGACGATTTCGCGCACGCCGAGCTGTCCGCCATATTTGATCACGGCTTCAAGCGCAGGGATCATGGATTCGCCACCATCAAGGCCAAAACGCTTTGTGCCCACATATTTGCGGCCAAGGAATTTTTCATATTGTTCGGCTTCGATTACCTTGCCGAGAATCGCTTTTTTGCCTTCTGGCGTGAACTGGATGGCTGCATCCTTGCCTTCCATCCGCTCTTGCAGAAACCGGCGTTCTTCGACATCGGAAATGTGCATATATTCAAGACCCACAGGTCCGCAATAATTAGCGCGCAGCGTGTCGACGAGCTCGCGCACGGTGGTCCATTCAAGCCCAAGCGTTCCACCGACATACACGCGCTTGTCGAGGTCAGCGCCAGAAAAACCATGATATTCCGGCGTCAAGTCAGCTGGAATATCCTGCTTTGACAGGCCAAGCGGATCAAGATTAGCCGCCAAATGCCCGCGGACACGGTACGTGCGCACCAGCATCATGGCGCGGATCGAGTCGCTTGCCGCAGAAACGGCATCGGCCTCAGCCATTGGTTTGCCAGCAGCCTTCGCCGCGGCCTTCACTTCAACCGCCATTTGCGTCGGGTCAAGCGAGGCCGTGAGATCGTCAGTCGCTGACAAAGGCCAGTTGGCACGTGCCCAACTTGGACCGCGTTCTACTTCAAAATCCTGATTCTCTACGCCCATCCTACTTCTCCAAATCCTTCCCGTAATCGGGGAGGGGGACCATCCAACAGATGGTGGAGGGGCATTCCGCATTAACGGAGCGTTAGACGAAGGCCCCTCCGTCATCCGATGCTTACGCATCGGCCGCCACCTCCCCGCAAGCGGGGAGGATTAACAATCAACCCTTCAACACTTCTGCCAATGTCTTGCCAAGCAAGGATGGTGATGGCGACACGCGGATGCCCGCAGCTTCCATGGCGGCAATCTTGCTTTCAGCATCGCCTTTGCCGCCCGATACGATCGCACCGGCATGGCCCATGCGGCGACCCGGAGGTGCAGTGCGTCCGGCGATGAAGCCAGCCATTGGCTTTTTGCGGCCCTTCTTGGCTTCGTCGATCAGGAACTGCGCAGCTTCTTCTTCCGCGCTGCCGCCAATTTCGCCGATCATGATGATTGATTTTGTAGCGTCGTCGGCGAGGAACAGTTCAAGACAATCAATGAAATTTGTGCCGTTGACAGGATCGCCGCCGATGCCGACTGCAGTGGTCTGACCAAGGCCTTCCGCTGTGGTTTGGAACACCGCTTCATACGTCAGCGTGCCAGAACGCGAGACCACGCCAACCGAGCCAGCCGAGAAGATGCTGCCGGGCATAATACCAATTTTGCATTCATTGGGGGTCAAAACGCCGGGGCAATTCGGCCCGATCAGGCGCGATTTTGAACCTGAAAGCGCACGCTTTACCTTGACCATGTCGAGCACTGGAATGCCCTCAGTGATGCAGACGATCAATGGGATTTCGGCATCAATGGCTTCCAGTATCGAATCCGCAGCGAAAGGCGGCGGAACATATACGACCGAAGCATCTGCTCCAGTTGCTTCCTTGGCTTCAAGCACGGTATCAAACATCGGCAGGCCGATATGCGTTGTGCCGCCTTTACCTGGCGTCACCCCACCAACCATTTGCGAGCCGTAAGCAAGCGCCTGTTCCGTGTGAAACGTGCCCGTCGCGCCGGTCATACCTTGCGTGATGATTTTGGTATTCTTGTTGACGAGAATGCTCACATAGATCTCCTGATATTATTCGGCGCGCTTAGTTGAGCGATGGATCGATAGCCTTACACGCCACCAGTAATTCCTTGACGGCATCCACGCTGACAGCAAGGTTCGATTTTGCCTCATCGTCCAGCGCAATCTCGACAACTTTCTCGACGCCGCCTGCACCGATCATCACCGGAACGCCGACATAGAGATTGTCGACGCCATATTGGCCGGTCAGATGGACTGCCGCAGGAAGGACGCGTTTCTGGTCGTACAGATAGGCCTCTGCCATGGCGATTCCGCTGGTCGCAGGCGCATAATAGGCCGAGCCGGTCTTGAGCAAGGCTACGATCTCGCCGCCGCCGCTGCGGGTGCGCTGCACAATCGCGTCGATGCGCTCCTGCGTTGACATACCCATCGCAATGAGGTCGGGAACGGGAATACCGGAAACAGTAGAATATTGAATGACGGGAACCATGGTGTCGCCATGGCCGCCCAAAACAAACGACGTCACGTCCTTGACCGAAACTTTAAATTCGTCGGCAAGGAAATGGCTGAAGCGCGACGAATCCAGCACACCCGCCATGCCGACTACCATATGGTGCGGCAGACCAGAAAATTCGCGCAACGCCCAAACCATCGCGTCCAGCGGGTTGGTGATGCATATTATAAATGCATTTGGTGCGTTTGCTGCGATGCCTTCGCCCACGGCTTTCATGACCTTCAGGTTGATGCCCAGCAAATCGTCGCGGCTCATGCCTGGCTTGCGCGCAACGCCAGCAGTGACGATGATGACGTCCGCGCCTGCAATATCGGCATAATCATTAGTGCCAGTGATCTTTGCGTCAAAGCCCTCAACCGGGCCGCATTGCGACAGGTCAAGCGCCTTGCCCTGTGGCACGCCTTCGACAACGTCGAAAAGGACGATATCGCCGAGGCCCTTTAATGCTGCGAGATGGGCAAGGGTGCCGCCAATGTTACCGGCGCCGATAAGTGCAATTTTCTTGCGAGCCATGAAATAAACGTCCTTCCTTTAAGGCTTTTAAGCGGAATTGCGGCGTCGTTACGCCGAATCC
>JBBQPQ010000026.1:0-30713 GCA_038217195.1 Sphingomonadales bacterium
GTAAATGTCGTTGGTGACGACGTGCATGTTGCGCGTGAAGTCGATGGCGGTTTGCAGACATTGTCGCTCAAGATGCCAGCTATCATTACCACAGACTTGCGTTTGAACGAGCCACGTTATGCCTCGCTGCCCAACATCATGAAGGCAAAGTCGAAGCCGCTCGCGCAGAAGACGCCAGCCGATTACGGCGTAGATGTAAGCCCGCGCCTGACAACATTGAAGGTTACCGAGCCGCCCGTGCGTAGCGCCGGGATCAAGGTTGCCGACGTCGATGCGCTGGTTGCAAAGCTCAAGGAACTGGGAGTGGCAGCATGAAGACCCTCGTTTATGCCGAACATGACAATGCATCATTGAAGGATGCAACATTGGCCGTCGTGACCGCTGCGTCGCAGCTTGGCGAAGTGCATATCATCGTAGCCGGGTCAGGTTGCGGCGGAGTAGCTGAACAAGCTGCCAAAATCGCCGGTGTCAGCACTGTGCACGTCGCCGATGACGCTGCTTTTGCGCAACAATTGGCCGAGAATGTCGCGCCAATGGTCGCGTCCTTAATGGCAACACATGATGCGTTTCTCGCGCCCGCCACATCGAACGGCAAGAATATCGCGCCGCGCGTTGCTGCATTGCTCGACGTGATGCAGATATCGGATATCCTTTCGGTGGAAAGCGCAGATACGTTCACGCGCCCCATATATGCAGGTAACGCCATTGCGACTGTACAGTCCTCCGATGCAAAGAAGGTGATTACTGTTCGCGGCACTGCCTTTGCCAAGGCGGAGGCCAGCGGCGGTTCGGCTACCATCGAAGCTGTCACTGGCGGCGGCGATTCTGGTATGTCGACATTCGTCTCGGCTGAGATCGCCAAGCAGGAACGCCCTGAACTTACCTCGGCCAAGATCATCGTATCGGGCGGACGTGCCCTCAAGGACGCAGACACATTCGCGGCGACGATTTTGCCACTGGCAGACAAGCTTGGCGCTGGTGTTGGCGCAAGTCGTGCTGCAGTCGACGCAGGCTTTGTCCCCAATGATTATCAGGTCGGCCAGACCGGCAAGATTGTAGCGCCCGAGGTGTATTTCGCAGTCGGCATCTCCGGTGCGATTCAGCATTTGGCCGGTATGAAGGATTCCAAAATCATCGTGGCAATCAACAAAGACGAAGACGCACCTATATTCCAGGTGGCGGACATCGGCCTTGTTGGCGACCTGTTTACCATTGTACCAGAGCTGGTCAGCAAGCTGTAAACGATTGCAATAATTTGCAAAAATATTCAGGGCGGCCAAATTTGGTCGCCCTTTTTTGCTTGCGATTTCAGCGTCGACCAGTCTAACTTTAGGGCTATGTTGAAAACTGTCCTGATGTGGCTAGCCGCCGCAACTGTTTTGTTGCCATCCGCCAGCACGGCTGAAACGCCCGAGCCGCTGGTATTGAAGCCTTCGTCAACCTGGCAGGTTAATTATGCCGAAGACCAATGCCGCCTTGCACGTCAGTTCGGTGAGGGCGAACAAGCGGTGCTTTTGTTCATGGACCGATATGGGCCAAGCGAATATTTTCGGATGTCAATTTCCGGAAAGCCTATGAGAACCAGCATCGAAAAAGGCGATGCCGATATTCAATTCGGGCCAGTCGAAGAGGAACAGAAATTGTCCTTTCTCAATGGCTTTCTCGGCAAGCAGGCAGCGTTAGTATTTGCAAGCGCAGCCCGAATTGCCGGCCGAACGGCAACAGAAACGGCAGCATACACAAATCAGGACGCATCCGAGGCAGTTCTCGTTCAACCTATTAGCGAAGAGCGCCAACGCGCCACGAACTATCTTCGCATTGGAAAGCCGTTAAGGACGCCGGTGATCCTTCAAACCGGCTCAATGCGGGCACCGCTCGCGGCGCTCAATACATGCATTGATAATCTGCTAACAACCTGGGGCGTCGACGTTGAAAAGCACAAGAACCTTACTCGACCTGTTAAGCCATTAAAGTCGCCAGGCGAATGGATCGTTTCGTCCGATTACCCACTTCAAATGCTGTTCGCCGGCCAGCCCGCATTGGTAAGTTTTCGTTTAAGTGTTGGCGCCGACGGCGTCCCGACAGCCTGCCATATTCAGGCGACGACACGGCTTAAATCATTCGATGATGCGGTATGCAAATCGGTTATGAGACGGGCGCGATTTTCCCCGGCACTAGATGCGGAAGGCCAGGCCATCGCATCTTACTACCAGAACAATGTGCGGTTTCAGATTCCCAATTAAAACCCGCTCAGAAAGCGGGCAATGTTTGCCCCCAATGCATCTACGGCGTAACCCCCCTCGGTCAGGACAACCGTTGGCAGTCCGATGGATGCAATATCCTTTGCAAGGACCGCATAGTCTTCGGTTTGCAGTGCAAAATTTGAAATCGGATCACCCACAAATGTGTCAGCGCCAAAGCTGACGATCAGAAGCCCGGGTGCAAAATTGCCGATAGCTGCCAGCGCGGTTGTTTGCGCGGCGCAGAAGGCCGCAATGTCGGTGCCTTGCGGCAATGGCAAGTTCAGCGTTGTCCCTGCCCCTTCGCCTTCCCCCTTCTCGTCCGCATGCCCCCAGTAAAAAGGAAAGTCGGTAGCCGGGTCGGCATGGACAGACGCGTAAAACACGTCGCCCCGGTCCCAGAAAATATCCTGCGTTCCGTTGCCATGGTGGTAGTCAATGTCGAGTATCGCCACGCGCTCGATTCCCGCGTCGCGCGCGGCCTGCGCGGCAACGGCTGCCTGATTGATGAAACAATAGCCGCCGAGATAGTCCGCGCCGGCATGGTGGCCGGGCGGACGACAAAGCCCAACCGCGACCTTTTCTCCTGCAAGTACGGCATCCAGCGCGGACAGTGCACTTTGTGTGCTCCAATAGGCAGAGGTCCAGCTGTCAGCAGTCAGCGGAGTGGAACTGTCCATACTATAACGACCGGCAAGTGCATCGATCCGGCTGAGATTTAGCGGGCGGCGGCCAACCACTGGCCAAACATAACCCATGACATCGCCAGGCCTTCCCGCCGCCAGCCAGCGGGCATGGGCCGTTTTGAGAAATTCGATATAACCCGCATCATGGACCGATAAAATGGGCGCTTCGCCGTGGTCGGTAGGCCTTTCTACGTCCCTTATACCGGCACGGAAAGCTTCGGCGCGGGCGGGTGTTTCGGCATAAGGAACAAACGCACCATTGTGCAGTTCCTGCGTCGGTGCATGGGCAAGTTGGCGAGGGTCGAAGAATAAGCGCATATTCGTGCATTCCAGTCATTGTTGCCAATCGCATAGCGCCGAGTCCGTTGCTTTGCGAGTGCTTGCGCAACGCCTGCAAATGCACGATGGGCTCTTCATGACCACAGTTCAAATTTCCGCGAGTCTGCAATATCATTTGCCGGTGGCAGCCGACGTCCTTTTGGCGGTGGAAGCCATTCCCATGGCTGACCAGCGCCTCGTGAAAGATCTTCTCAAGGTCAAAGGCGATTGTTCACCGCTGAAGACAATTGACGGGATGGACCATCTTGGCAGGCGGACATGGCTGCATGCCGAAGGCCGAATTGACATCAGCTATACCGCCACGGCGGCAATCGACCGGGGACCGACCGATATAAAGGGCCGCCAGACTGTCGCGCATCTTGATTTGCCGCCAGCTTATATTCAGTATCTGATGCCAAGCCGTTACTGCCCGTCCGACCGCCATGAAAACTTCGTGGTGACGCGTTTCGATGGCCCGACCAAAGGCGATCAAATTCTGCAGATGGCCGAATGGATTTATGACAATGTCGCTTATGCCCCCGGCTTTTCGCCGATTGGTGCGACCGCGACCGACACATTTATCTCGCGCCGCGGCGTGTGCCGCGACTTTGCCCATCTGCTCATTACCTTCGCGCGCGCAGCGGACGTCCCTGCACGGATGGTATCGGCTTATGGCCTTGGCGTTGATCCCCCTGACTTCCATGCGGTGGTCGAGGTATATCTGGATGGAAGCTGGCATCTGGTTGATCCTACGCGGCTAGCGCTCGAAGAACATCTGGTCCGCATCGCGGTCGGGCGGGATGCTACCGACATCAGCTTCATGACAATATTCGGCACTGCCAACATGATTTCCCAATCCGTGACAGTTAGCCGCGCAGACTTGCAAAGCTAGTCCACTATGTTATAACAGACGTATGAACGAAACCGTCAAAATCATTAAGGTCGGCAATAGCGCGGCCATCATTTTACCCAAACGCGATCTGGACCGTTTGCAGGCAAAGGTCGGCGACGTCGTGACCAAAATCGATACCGATACGGGTCTTGAACTTAAACCCTATGACGCGGATTTTGATGCGCAAATGCAGGTCGCGCGTGAAGTGATGGCTAAACGGAAAAGGGCGCTGCGCGAACTGGCCAAATGAAGCGACATTGGACGTGGGTAAATATTGAGGTCGCAATCGCGGCACATGCCGAACAAATCGCCGAACATGGCGGCGGTGAGGGGATTCGCGAAGCTGGGTTGGTCGAAAGTGCCATGGCGCGTCCCCAAAATCTGGCGCTATACGGCGATCCGGACATATGCGAATTGGCAGCAAGCTATGCATTTGGCATCGCCCGGAATCACCCATTTGTTGACGGCAACAAGCGCACAACCGCGGTGGTCAGCGAAACCTTTTTGCTTCTAAATGGTGGCCACCTGCAAGCAACTGATGCTGAAGTCGTTGTAGCTTTTGTCGCCCTCGCCGCTGGCGAATTGTCCGAAGAAGAACTGACCGCCTGGTTCCGCGACCATCTCGCTTAACGGAGCAAATCCGACGGCAAGGTTGGCTCGCTCAGGATTTTCTCCATCCGCCGCCAGCGTTCGGTCTCATCGGGATTCCCGCGCTCGACATAATTGCGCACCAGATCCTTGCCCCAGCCATAATTGATCACATAGCTGCGATAATGGTCGGTAAAGCCAACCGACTGCTCAGCGCGGGCGGGCGAAAGCAGCAGATATTTCTGCGTCAATTCCAAGGCCTGCGGCCGGTTGATTTCCCCGTCCAGATACATTTTGGCAATGGTCAACCGCGCGCCCGTCAGACGGTCGGTCATCTGCTGCAAATTCCAATATGCTTCAGCCGATGTGGGATCGAGCCCCGCCAAAGGATAGAGCACATCCCGTTCAAATGCGAGGCGCTCCCTCGACGGAAATGCCAGGTCGATGCCGTAATTTGCACTGCCTTCGGACAAGACGCTGGTCGGGCTGTACAAGGGATTGACCTCATATTCCTTCCAGCCATTTTTACGGGCGAGCCGTTCTTCAATCAGGAGATTTAGCACATGATGGCCGGGATAACCTTCGTGACAGCCCAGATCGACCGCGCGACTGATGCGGATGGGAAGGTCCGTGTTGATTTGGATAAGGCTTTTATAATCGCCCTTGTAATAATTGTAGCCAGACCATGTCTTGCCGGTCACAAATTCCATGGCGAACGCCTCACCCGCCGGCAGGTTGATATGCTGCGCGGTGCGGCGTTTGCATTCCGCAATCGCTGCATCGAAGACAGGTTTCAGCCGGTCCTTGGGAATGACAAAGCGTTCGTTAAAGGCATCCACCCGCGTTGGCAGCGGTTCATTGCCGGGGACGAGCTTTTCAAGATCAGCCAAAAGCGAGTCATAATAAGAAAGCTGTTTCAACGCCGGAACCGTCGCAAATTGGCCTTTGGCTTCATCATCAAAACGGAATGTGCGGCCCTGAAGCATTTGGAGCCTTGTGTCTGCCGCAACAAGCATGCCGCGTAACGCCAGCGCACGGCGGCGGTCAACGCCAGCTGCAATATTAGGCAAGGCTGCATCGATTGCGCCAGTCAGCGCCCGAGCCTCAGCTATAAGCTCGGACAACGAACGCGGATTTGCCTTAGCGGCAGTCTGCAGATTATCGGGGCCATAATATGCGTCGACATATTCCGCCTCATGCGTTCCAGCTTCCAGTGTTAGCTGGATATACGCATCTGAGATGCGCGTGATCGACATGATGGGCGCGACTGCCGCCGCATCCTGCATTGGACCAACCGGGGTGCAGCCCGTTGCGAGCAACACCATCGGCAGAAGGTAATTGCGAACTGTCATAGCGCGTCTCCGGATGGCTGATTGCGGGTCGCGGCGAACCGCAAAATCACATAGCCCATGATAGCAGAAAGAACTGACCCCATCAGAACACCAACCTTTACCGCATCGCCTTGTTCCGGACCAGCGAAGGCAAGGCCGCCGATGAACAGGCTCATGGTAAAGCCGATGCCACAAAGCAATGCCACGCCATATACCTGCGACCAGCTCGCGTTGGCGGGGCGGTATGCGATGCCCAATTTAACGGACGCCCAAACACTTATAAAAATGCCAATCTGCTTGCCAATAAACAACCCCGCAGCGATTCCGAGCGGCAGCGGCGATACAAGAGAAGCAAAGCTGATGCCCGCCAGTGACACGCCGGCATTTGCAAAACCGAATATGGGCACGATAAAAAATGCGACTGGCTTTACGAGTGCATGTTCGAGCCGGTGGAGCGGCGAATCTTCTGCATCAGGCGCGGCAAGCGTGCGGCGGAACGGGATAGCGAAAGCGGCCATTACGCCAGCAATGGTGGCGTGGACACCCGAAAGCAATGTGGCATACCACAGCAGGGCTGCAAGGATGAGATAGGGCAATAGCGCGTTTACCCGAAACCGGTTTAGCGCCATCATCACAAGCCAGATGACCGCAGCAGCTGCCAGCGCCGCCAGGTCGAGTTGGGCGGTGTAAAACAGAGCAATAATGGCAACCGCGCCCATGTCATCCACAATGGCCACAGTGGTCAGGAACAATTTGAGGGACGCCGGCGCTCGACTTCCCAGAAGCGCAAGAACGCCAATGGCAAAGGCGATGTCCGTAGCCGCCGGTATCGCCCATCCGCGTTGCAACGCGGGGTCGCCGCCTGCGATTCCCAAATAGATAATCGCCGGAACAACCATTCCAGCCGCCGCCGCAATCATCGGGAGCCGACGGTCAGCCCATGTCGACAAATGTCCATCAACAAATTCGCGTTTGATCTCCAGCCCTACGAGCAGGAAGAATATCGCCATAAGCCCATCGTTGATCCAAAGATGGACGGTCATTGGGCCAAGTTTTGGTGTCAATTCGGGTCCAGTGACCAAATGCACAAAATGTGCATAGTCATCCGCGAACATCGAATTGGCGAGAAGCATGGCAAAAGCTGCCGCCGCCATTAACAATATTCCACCGGCAGCTTCGCTTGCAAGAAAGGCCCGAAGCGCCGAACCTGCGCGACGCGTTTTTACGATATTGGTCATCGTAATTCTTATGCCGACGGGACCGATCGATAGCAAGCATACGAAAAATTTAAGCAATCTTCTCACTTTAGCCGCTAAATATGGTCTAGAGCCTAACTTAAGGGCCAAGCAATATGGGAAACATATTCTTCAAGAGTTCCTTCGTCTATTCTGGATCATAAATGCGCACACAATCTCCCTATGACTTGACCGAGGGCCAAATGGCCTGCCTGCGGCTCGTCGCGCACAACACCTGACTTATTTGAAGGGGAAACTCTGGTTCGGGCTCTGAACGTTGAGTTTTTAGCAGTCTGGTAATGCGTTTGTGGCGGCTGGTGGCGCGGCAGTAACCGTGACGGGCGGTAAGGCAACTGTCTATATGGCGGCAGCCAAAGCGCGCTGTCCATACGTATCCCGTCGCGCCCTTTCCATCCATCAAACTTCGCCGCGCGGCTTGCATTTATCGGCCCCTCTATCCGCGCGCATTTCTCGGCGCGCTGGACCGAAGTGAGGGTCGATGCCAGCCAGCGTTTTTGCATTGCGGGCACCGCCCGGCACGCCAGTGGGCCAGCGGTCACCTTGTCCACCAGTTTCTAATCGGCGGCCTTTATCCTTCCGTCAAATGGCGTTAGGGTCGGCACGTCAATCATGGATATCTATCTTCCCATAGCCAATCTGTCCGTAAACGCGCTCGTGATCATCCTGCTTGGTGGCGGCGTTGGCGTGCTATCGGGGATGTTCGGCGTCGGTGGCGGGTTCCTCACCACGCCTTTGTTGATATTTTACGGCATTCCACCCGCGGTCGCCGCGGCTTCTGCGTCAACACAGGTGACAGGCGCGAGCGTTTCGGGTGTATTTGCGCATATGAAGCGCGGCGGTGTGGATTTCCAGATGGGCGCTGTATTGGTGGTTGGCGGTGTTTTCGGCACCGCCGCCGGCGCGGTCATCTTCGAAATACTGGAGTCGCTTGGCCAGATCGATACCGTCATCAACATCCTGTACGTCATCATGTTGGGTAGCATCGGTGGCCTCATGGCCAAAGAGAGCCTGACCAGTGTCCTCGCCGTGCGATCAGGCAAACCGGTCGCAGCGGCCAAGCGGCGGCATCATCCGCTGGTCGCCAGCCTGCCAATGCGCTGGAGGTTCTACCGGTCCGGGCTTTATATATCGCCGCTTGCACCATTGATACTGGGCTTCATCACGGGCATCATGACGATGCTGCTTGGCGTTGGCGGCGGCTTCATCATGGTCCCCGCGATGTTATATTTGCTGGGTATGGGTGCGCAGGTCGTTGTCGGGACTTCCTTGTTCCAGATATTGTTCGTAACAATGGCATCTACGATGATGCACAGCCTTACGACGAAAGCGGTCGATATCGTACTTGCGGTATTTCTTCTCATTGGCAGCGTCACGGGCGCGCAAATTGGTGCGCGTTTGGCACAGCGCATGCGCCCGGAATATCTGCGTCTGTTTCTCGCATCCATTGTTTTGCTCGTTGCGGTTCGTATGGCGCTTGGCCTTGGATGGCGGCCGGATGAAATCTACACGCTGCAGGCCTTATGAACCGCTGGCCGGCCCTTTTCCTGCCCCTGTTCCTGTTCTTGTTGCCGGCTGCGGCAAGCGCGCAGAATATACCCAAGCTTGTGCCTGACGTATCGCAGCGGCAGATCGACATCCAGTCGGGCTTCACTGGCGCAGAGATGCTGGTTTTCGGTGCGATCATTTACCCGCGTGGCGTCGCGCCCCAGGGCCAGATTGATGTAGCTGTTGTCTTGCGCGGTCCTACGCGGTCGGTAACCCTTCGCGAAAAGCAGAAGATCGCAGGGATCTGGATCAACGCCGACAGCACCGATTTCCGTTCGGTGCCGGCCTATTACGCCATCGCATCATCCCGGCCGCTTGACCAGATCGTCAGCAGCAAGACAGCCGCGATCTATGAACTTGGGCTTGACCGGTTGCAGCTTTCACCAACCGGCGAAGTCGACGCAGCCGAGCAGCGGCGCTTTGTAGACGGGCTAGTCGATTTGAACCGCCGCAACGGGCTCTTCCGTCAGGAATCTGGTACCGTCGAAATTACCGATCAGGTACTGTATCGTGCCCGATTGAATATACCATCGAGCGTTCCGGTCGGAGTTTACACTGCCGAAACCCTCCTGATCCGTGACGGCCGAGTCATTGTCGCCGACGACAATGTTCAAGTGCGCATCCGCAAGACCGGTTTTGAGCAGTTGGTAACGATATTGGCGCAGGATTACGCTTTATTCTACGGCGCCATGGCCGTTCTGGTCTCGTTGCTGCTTGGCTGGTTTGCCGGTTTTGTCTTTTATCGCATGGGATGAGACCGTGGCTGGCCTCGCCCAGTATATTATCGGCAACGCCAAGCCTTGCGATGGTAAATAATTTTTTACCTTCTTCACCTATCCCTCAACGCCAGTTTATAAAAAAGGCAGTTGGGTATGGATATCTCCGCGCATCGTCAGTTTGAGAACAATAAAACAAGCGAGCCAGACTCGCACGGCGCTGCGTTTCCTTCGGTGGAATCAGGCACTGATGCGCCGGGCGATGAATCTTCTCCTAGCGGCAGTGCCCACCATATCGGTTTCGTTATGGAGATTGCGGGTTCAGGCTCGCAGGTTACGCTCGATGCGGCCATCTTGAACGGCCTCATGGCGCATGCCGACCCAAGCGTTGCCATGGCCGGGCAAGTTGGCAGCCAGATTAAAATCCGCGTCGGCAATACATGGCTTCTCGCCAGCATCCGCACGCAGAAACTGCACGAGCGCGACCATGGCGTGATTATGGCTCAAGTGGATTTTCTCGGCGAAGGTGACGAGGAAAAGCTGACGGGCAGGATTTACAATTTCCGCCGCGGGGTTACGCGCTACCCTGTGCCCGGCAGCGAAGTGTATGCCGTGACAAGTTCTGATCTAAAGCAGGTCTATGCCGCCGACGGTCGCGCCCATGTTGAAGTCGGAACGGTCTTTCCGACGCGCGATATCCGCGGCGCGCTGTATGTCGATGCCATGCTTGGCAAGCATTTTGCGCTTCTGGGATCGACGGGTACGGGTAAGTCGACCTGCGCCGCTCTCATATTGCACAAGATTTGCGATATCGCGCCGGAAGGGCATATCGTCATGATAGATCCGCACGGCGAATATAGTGCGGCGTTCAAGAACAATGGCGCATTATACGACGTGAACAACATCGCCATGCCCTATTGGATGATGAACTTTGCCGAGCATTGCGAGGTATTCGTGACGTCTCAAGGCGACGACAAACAGATCGATGCCGATATTCTATCCCGCTGCCTTCTTCAGGCCCGTGCCAAGAACCGGATAGCCGAAACCATTGGCAAGCTGACCGTGGATGCGCCAATTCCCTATCTGCTGTCTGACCTCACCAACATTATACAGAATGAAATGGGTCGGCTTGATAAGGCAACGTCTTCAGCCCCGTTCATCCGGCTGAAGGGCAAGATTGACGAACTGAAGGCGGACCCGCGCTACAACTTCATGTTTTCAGGCATGCTGGTGGGCGACACGATGGCGGAATTTGTCGGCAAGATTTTCCGGCTTCCCTCGCACGGCAAACCGATTTCGATCATCGATGTATCGGGCGTTCCGTCGGATATCACCTCGACCGTTGTCGCGGTGCTTTCCCGGCTTGTCTTTGACTATGCCATCTGGTCGCGCAATGAACCACAACGCCCGATCTTGCTCGTATGCGAAGAAGCGCACCGTTACATTCCGTCGGACCGCGTGGAAAAGAACAGCGCCGTGCGCTCCATCCTTGAACGCATAGCCAAGGAAGGCCGTAAATATGGCGTCTCGCTTGGCCTTATCACGCAGCGCCCGTCCGATTTGGCCGAAGGCGTGCTGTCGCAATGCGGCACGATCATTTCCATGCGGTTGAACAACGACCGCGACCAGGCCTTTGTCCGCGCCGCAATGCCTGAGGGCGCGCGCGGCTTTCTCGACTCAATCCCGGCATTGCGTAACCGCGAATGCATCATCTGCGGTGAAGGCGTCAGCATTCCGATCCGCGTTGCGCTGGACAATCTTGAGGAAGAAAAACGGCCAGCATCGGAAGATCCCCTGTTCAGCCAGCTTTGGCAGGAAACCGGCGGCGAAACCGAGATACTTGAGCGCGTTGTTCGCAGATGGCGCGCGCAGGGACGGTAATCGGCGACCGCAATTTCAACAAAAGCGTTGTAATGTTGGATTTGATTTGAGACGAAAAATCCTTCGGCCAGCAAGGCTGAGGCGGCTCTTTCTCAATGTTGAAATTCAGGCCGCAGCGGCAATTTATGTCAAGGCGATGATTGCCATGTTTCCCCGTTTATCCCTGCGGCGATCGCGCGACGTGCATGTTGTGTTTTGGTGAAACCATGGTGTTACTTTCCGATTTGCCTTCAACGTTTTTCAAACGGCTTTATGCCGCGGCCAAGCCGGTTACCGCCTAAAGCAATGCGGTCTCCCGACCAATCCGCTAGAAAGACCGCCATTTTGTCATCACCTTGCGCCAGGGTTGCTTCATTGGCGTTGATGGAGAGCCCTTCGCTGCTCTGTGTTCGGCCGTCGGGGGCGACGGCGATAAAGGCTCTGCGCATGTCTCCATATCTGGAGTGCACAAAGATATTACGCGCGATGCGCCCAACTGCACCGTAGCTCAGGTTAATCATATACGCAGTTTCGCGTCCCCTGCTGTCGTCAAAAGCATTGTCATTGATCGTGACGACTGAAGCACGACTTTTGACATAATCCCCGCCATTGCCCCGTTCGAAACGGCTTTTGGTGACCGTGAGGCTCCTATAGCCGCCAATGTCGATGCTGTGCGTGCAAGGCAGGTCCTTGCCGCAATTGCCAAGTCCGGAAAAACTGGATTGGTCGATGCGTATTTCACCCGCTTTGTCGTCATGTGTCGAGATGCCTTGTTCGCTGTTGCGAAAGACAGCACGGGTCACAATCAAATTGCCCTTTTCAAGCCGAATTCCAGCACCGTTGGAATCGGGCGTGCGCATGTTCTGAAAGACAATGCCGTCGATCCGTGTTGCTTGACCACGCAAAACAAGAGCGGCTCTTTTGTCACAGATCTTACCATCCAATATGCTTTGGCCCGGGATGACCGCGCGAAATGCAATTACGCCGGACTTTTGTACGGCACATTGGCGATACAATCCGGGCGCAATCACGATCGTGCCCTGTCCGACGCCAATCGAATCAACCGCCGCCTGCAGGCTTTTATAGCCGCGGCCTGTCTGTGCATTTTTGAACGGTGATGCATTTTGCGCCGATGCAGAGATCGAACAGAAGAGCGCCAAAACAACTACGGTCGTCTTCATGGCTGCATTGCGCTCATTCGTTCAGGTTCGGGCGTAGATACTGCCGGGCGCGGTCCATATCCAATCCGCGGCGCGCGGCATAATCCGTCACTTGGTCATCGCCGATGCGCGCCACGCCAAAATATTCGGATTGCGGGTGTCCAAAATACAATCCGCTGACTGCAGCGGTCGGCAACATGGCAAAGTTCTCAGTCAGTGTAATGCCGGTTTTATGCGTGGCATCCAACAGGTCAAACAATATCGGCTTTAGGCTGTGATCGGGACAGGCGGGATAGCCCGGCGCCGGCCGGATGCCGCGATATTCTTCGCGGTTCAACGCCTCGGGCGTGAACTGTTCATCGGGTGCATATCCCCACAAATCCTTGCGGACATGCTCATGCATCCGTTCGGCAAAGGCTTCGGCCAGACGGTCCGCCAGGGCCTTCAACATGATGTCCGAATAATCATCGATGTTCGCTTTGAAGGCCGCCAAATGGGTGCCAATACCATGGCCAGTCGTGACGGCAAATCCGCCGATCCAGTCACCATCGCGGCTGATGAAATCGGCCAGGCACATGTTCGCCTTGCCTGCACGCTTGGCGATTTGCTGCCGCAAAAATGGCATGCGGACATGCGCCTCTGACTTTTCGAAATACACCACGACGTCGTCGCCATCGCGCCAGCAAGGCCACAGGCCCGCAACGCCTTTCGCGCGAAGCCATTTTTCACTGATGATCCGGTCGAGCATGGCATTAGCGTCGGCAAACAGCCCAGTTGCACTTTCGCCCACGACTTTATCGGTCAGAATAGCTGGATAATTGCCATGCAATTCCCATGCGCGGAAGAATGGCGTCCAATCGATATAATTGCGCAGATCCGCCAGGTCCCAGTCGTCATAGACATGGACCCCAGGCTTGCGCGGGGGCGGGGGCTTCATGCTTTCGTCAATCTCGAAGGCATTGGCGCGCGCTTCCTCAAGCGTGGCCAAGGGCTTTGCCGTTTTGCCTGCGCGGGCATCACGGATATGGCCATATTCAATGCGCGTATCGGCAACGAACTTATCCGCCATGGTATCGCTGACGAGCGTGCCTGCGACACCCACGGCGCGCGAAGCATCCAGGACATGAATGACGGGGCCCGAATAAACCGGCTCAATGCGCAAGGCCGTATGGGTTTTCGACGTTGTCGCGCCGCCGATCATCAGCGGCATGGTCATACCCGCCTTTTGCATTTCTTCGGCTACAGTCACCATTTCATCAAGCGACGGCGTAATCAGACCCGAAAGGCCTATCATGTCGGCGTCATGCTCAACCGCTGCCTTCAGGATATTGGGCCATGGGACCATGACACCCAGATCGACAATTTCGAAGCCATTGCACTGAAGCACAACGCCAACAATATTTTTGCCGATATCGTGCACGTCGCCCTTGACGGTCGCCATGATGATCTTGCCTTTGCCCTTTGCTCCGGCTTCTTTTTCCGCCTCGATGTACGGGAATAAATGCGCGACCGCTTTCTTCATGACGCGCGCGGATTTCACCACTTGCGGCAGGAACATGCGGCCCGAACCGAACAGGTCGCCAACGACGTTCATGCCGTCCATCAACGGGCCTTCAATGACCTCTATGGGCCGCCCTCCCGCCGCCTTGATCGCAAGCCGCGCTTCTTCGGTGTCATCGACAATATGCGCGTCAATGCCTTTGACCAACGCATGCTCAAGCCGCTTGGTGACTGGCCAACCGCGCCATTCGGCTTCGGCCTTTTCCTGCGCCACATCCGTCCCGCGAAAGGTCTCGGCAAGCGCAATCAGCCTCTCGGTGGCGTCGGGGTCGCGGTTGAGGATGACGTCTTCGCAAGCAACGCGCAACGCAGGGTCGATATCGTCATAGATATCGAGCTGCCCGGCATTCACGATGGCCATATCCAGACCAGCCGGGATTGCGTGGTAAAGGAAGATCGAATGCATCGCCCTGCGCACCGGCTCATTTCCGCGAAAGCTGAACGACAGGTTGGATAGCCCGCCCGAATAATGCGCATGTGGGCACAGAACGCGCAGCTCCTTCACCGCCTCGATAAAGTCTACGCCGTAATTATTATGTTCCTCGATCCCGGTAGCCACAGCGAAGATGTTGGGGTCAAAGATGATGTCCTCGGGCGGAAAACCGATACCAAGCAGCAAGTCATAAGCGCGCTTGCAAATCTCGACCTTGCGTTGCTGCGTATCGGCTTGCCCGGTTTCATCAAACGCCATGACAACAACGGCTGCGCCGTAGGCCATGCACAAACGCGCATGATGCAAGAAGGCTTCTTCGCCTTCCTTCATCGATATCGAATTGACGATCGGCTTGCCCGAGACGCATTTCAGTCCGGCTTCGATCACGCTCCATTTGGAACTGTCGATCATTAACGGCACGCGCGCGATGTCGGGTTCGGCGGCAATGCGCTTGATAAAGGTTGTCATCGCCTCATGGGCATCAAGCAGACCTTCGTCCATGTTGATGTCAATTATCTGGGCGCCATTTTCCACCTGGTCGCGCGCAACTTCGACCGCAGCTTCATAATCGCCGGATAATATCAGTTTCTTGAATTTGGCGCTGCCAGTGACATTGGTGCGCTCGCCAATGTTTACAAACCGGGAGGAGGAGGATGTCATTTTTTGTTCTGCTTTTATGAAGGATCAGGCGGCCATGACGAATGGTTCGAGGCCGGCAAGCCGCGTAACAACGTTCGCCTTTGGAATGGCACGTGGCGCGCGATCCTCAACGGCTTTGGCAATGGCTGCGATATGCGCTGGCGTTGTGCCGCAGCAGCCACCGACAATATTGACGAGCCCGTCATCAAGCCATTGCCCGATCAATTGCGCCGTGGTCTCCGGCAGTTCGTCATATTCAGCAAGATCATTCGGCAGGCCGGCATTTGGGTAAGCCATCACCAAGGCATCGGCTTGCTTCGACAATGCGGCAAGATGCGGGCGCAGCAGATCCGCGCCAAATGAGCAATTCAACCCGATGGTCAATGGCTTAACATGACGGATGGCGGCCCAAAATGCTTCGACGGTGTGTCCCGACAGATTGCGCCCTGCCATGTCGGTTATGGTCATGGAGATCATCAAGGGCACATCGCGCCCGCTTGCGGCAGCCGCTTCCTGCGCCGCCATGGCAGCGCATTTTGCGTTCAACGTATCGAAAATCGTCTCGATCAAAAGGAAGTCTACGCCGCCTTCGATCAAGGCATCGCATTGCGCGCGATAGACATCTTTCAAATAGTCAAAATGGATCTCGCGATAGCCAGGGTCATTGACGTCGGGTGAAAGCGACAACGTCTTGTTCGTAGGGCCAACAGATCCGGCAACAAATCGTCTCGTGCCATCCTTTGCCTCGGCGGCATCACAACAGGCGCGGGCCAGCTTTGCCGATGCCACGTTCAACTCTTTTACCAGATGCTCGCAGCCATAATCGGCCATACTGATCTTGGTCGCGCTGAAGGTGTTTGTTTCGATCATGTCCGCGCCAGCATCCAGATACGCGCTGTGGATGGCACTCACGATATCAGGACGCGTAATCGACAAAAGGTCATTATTGCCTTTTTGGTCGTGGGTCAGCTCAAGCGTACCGCGGTAATCGGCTTCGGACAGCTTATACGTTTGAATTGCAGTGCCATAGCCGCCGTCAAAAACGAGGATTTGCCTCGCCGCTCTCGACACAAATGCTTCGCGCGCGCTCATGCTGCTGCCTCCTGCGCCACAAGCAAAGGCCGCTTTCCGAGCAAATGGCAGATCGCGTACGACAGCTCCGCGCGGTTCAGCGTGTAAAAGTGGAAGTCCCGCACGCCGCCCGCATATAGCCGGCGGCACATCTCGGCCGCGACAGTCGCTGCCACCAACTGCCGTGCTGAAGGGTGATCGTCGAGCCCATCGAACAAATGCGCCATCCAAATCGGAATGGCCGTGCCCGTCATCTGCGACATGCGGGCAATGGCGGCAAAGTTCGAAACGGGCATAATTCCGGGCACGATTTCGGCATCGATACCAGCCGCCGCGACGGCATCGCGGAACCGGAAAAATGTCTCTGGTTCAAAGAAGAACTGCGTGATGGCACGGCTGGCGCCCGAACCCAGTTTTCGCTTCAGAAAATCAATGTCCGAGGCAGCAGACAGTGCCTCGGGATGCGTCTCGGGATAGGCACTGACCGAAATTTCAAACGGATGCAGCTTGCGCAAGCCCTCGACCAATTCAGCCGCGCTCGCATATCCGTCGGGATGCGGCACAAAACGGCCATCCGAGTTCGGGGCGTCACCGCGCAATGCGACGATGTGGCGCACGCCTGCTTCCCAATAGGCATGGGCAACATCGGCGATTTCCCCCTTGGACGCGTCTACGCAGGTCAAGTGCGCGGCGGCCGGGATATCCGTCTCGCGCGCGATACGCGAAACCGTATTATGCGTGCGCTCACGGGTTGTGCCTCCGGCACCATAGGTCACCGACACAAAGCGTGGTCCAAGCGGTGCCAGTGTTACAACCGATTCCCACAATTGCTCTTCCATCTTCTCCGTCTTGGGCGGGAAGAATTCGAAACTGATTTCGCAGTCGCCGGACAGACCTGCAAATAGAGGCGACGCCAACGCGCGGCTCGCTTCCTGCATCTGTGCAAGGGGGAGAATCATGCAACAATCCTTAAGTTGTTCGGGGGGATTAAGTTGTTTTTTGGCCTGGCGTTGGATTTGGTACGCGGGGCAGCGCTTGACAGCTTTTGTCCCATCCAGACTTTGACAACCAACCTTCCCGCATCGAGCGCGGTGTGATGAATTAGCTGGAGGCCGTGACCAGCAAAGGCCTTTTTCATGAAATCATCGGCGAAGCCAAGACGCGCATGGGCGTGGACGGTTCGCAAATCCTCCACATTATGCGCGGCGAAGTCGACGATCACCAATCTGCCGCCTGGCACCAACGTCCGGATCGCCTCGGCGATAACGGCTTCAGGATGCTGGGCATAATGCAGAACTTGATGGAATATGACAGTATCGAAGGCGCTGTCCGCAACCGGCAACATGTTAAAGTCACCAAGCTTGATATCCACCTTGCTGGCAATATCAGGGCGCAGGTTCGCAATTTTCGCGCGCGCCAACCGTAACATTTCCGGGCTGTTGTCTACTGCAACGAAGCGCTCGGAGTCTGCTGCAAACAGTTCAACAATACGTCCCGTCCCAGTGCCGACGTCCAGCACCCGACCTAACGGCGCACTGTGCAAAATCTGCGCCAACCGCGCTTCGACTTCTGAATCGGCAATATGTAATGAGCGAAGTGAATCCCATTCGTCCGCATGCGCCGCAAAGTATGTCGCGGCCATGGCCGTGCGGGCGCTGCGCACCTCGTCGAGCCGCAACAGGTCACGCTGGAATGCCTTTGCTTGCGAAATATCCGCCGCGGCCAGTAATGACGCTAGGCCATGGTCAGTCAATATCGCGGCAGGCCGGAGGAAGACCCAGCTCCCCTCCTTGCGGCGCTCGAGAAGCCCGGCTTCGTCCAATATCCGGATATGCCGGGACACCCGCGGCTGACTTTGGTCGAGTATCTGAACCAGCTCACCCACTGACAATTCAAGGCGCAGTACCAGAAAAACGATTCGCAAACGGGTCGGATCGGCCAAAGCGCGCATGATGTTGAGTAAATTTATCATCGAGATATGATATAAAGAATTCTTTATATCAAGTCAATCGGCGTAAATCCGCCACATTTTCTACTGTTCTAGTAGAGATTAGGCCAAAATCGTCATGGTACAATATTCAACCGTAAAAAACCGCATTGCCACTGATAATTGAACGGGCTAGAGGGCTGTTCGCAGGCAAGCTGCAATCGTTGTTGCATGTCTGTCAGGTTTCATAAGTTTTGCTAGGGGGTTTCCCATATGAAGAAAATTGCTGTATCTCTCGTTCTTGCCGCTTCGCTCGGTTTGGCCGCTTGCTCGGGTGCTGAAGAAGCAACCAAGGAAGCAGACGCAACCACAGAAGCAACCACAGAAGCTGCTGACGCAACCGTAGAAGGCGCTGACGCTGCTGCACCTGCTGCAGACGCAATGGCAACTGACGCTGCTAAGACCGAAGCAACTGACGCTGCTGCAACTGCAACAGACGCTGCTGCAACTGCAACTGACGCCGCTGCTAAGGCTGGTGAATCTGCAGACGCTGCGAAAGAAGCTGCGAAGTAATATTCGCGCTTTTTAGCAAAAGCATTTGAAGAGGGCTGTCCTGTTTTCAGGACGGCCCTTTTTTTTGTTCTGCCTTGAGGTTCGTTTGTGTCAGCACCAACAGCCAGTCGTGCCCACCAGCTTACTGATCGTGATATGCAGCGACCGAACGTGACACAAATTGCATGAACGACATGCGTTGCGGAATTGAAGACGTCGTACTGCCCATCATGACGGCGACCGCATAGCGGGTTCCATCGGGCGCGGTCATAATACCAATGTCATTATAACCCGTTGAAACCGGCGGTAGGATTTGGCCGGTTCCTGTTTTGTGCATGAAGCGCCATGTCGGAGGTACTCCAGCCTTTAGCCGGTTGGGTCCGCTCGACGTTCGGGACATGATGCCCAAAATCAGCTGTGTGGATGCAGGCGACAACAGCTCACCCTTTGCCAGTCGGGCCAGCGCCCGGACAATCGCTTCGGGGCTTGCGCCATCAACAGGGTCGGCAAGATAGCGATCCAGCGCGGCCTTGCGCTGTGCAAGTGGCACGGCATTCCGCGCGGTGTAGAAATTGCGTCCCAGCGAATAGTCCTGGCGCCAATCCATTCCGGCAATACCACTTTGCAAAAGGCGTTCACCTGGACCAAAACGGATAGCGCCCAGTTTTTTGCGGGTCAGGAATTCCTTGATCGCCTGCGGCCCGCCCGCCGTACGCAGGAGCGAGTCATTGGCGGTGTTGTCGCTGCTGATAATAGCTTGCTCGAGCAAAGCCAGAACGGACATTTCTACCCCGCCATTGGCGATGACACGGTCACGGACTGGTTGATGAAAGACCGCCAGATCATCACGCGTGATGCGGACTTTTTGGTCAAGCCGGACTTTGCCTCGATCGACCAAATCCAATATGGTGAGCGCGACCCAAGTTTTAGAAACACTTTGCTGGGGGAAAAGCTCTCCTTGCCGCTTGCCCGTCAACCATTCGCCACCGTCAATGCGCATAATGGCGACGCCCGTGCGACCAGGGAACTGCCGCCATTGGTCCTCCAGCAGATTTTCAAGACCCGCAGGCGCACGGTTGGCAGCGGGTCGAGCGGCAGCAGGCATCGTCGTCGGCTTGGCCAAATGTGGCGCGCGCACTGGCGTGGATACTGGTGCCGACGGTGCCGGTCTCGTACTTGGTGGCGCCCTGTCGGCACTGACACATCCTGCCAATAGAGACAGAAAAACGAATGATGCTACGCCTTGACGAAGCGCGCGTTCAAAGCGCGGATGATCTGATTTTGCTGCTCGAACCATGTTGGTCTGATAGAGCAGAGCTTTGTTTATGACATCAACATTCGAAGTTTTTGCGACGAATGACTATTTGGTATCGTCAAGGTGAATGCGCATGCGACAAGAAGTGGCGCCGTTCCAATGCGCGATTTACTTGACCGCATGGACGTTCCATAGATGTCTTTGCAAAATGACATTCAAAGGGGCTTTATATGGACAGCATTTTCATCGGCGCAAATGTAAGCGGCCCTGAAGTCCTCAACCTCAAACGGGCAAACCGCCACGGATTAATCGCCGGGGCAACGGGCACTGGCAAAACCGTTACTTTGCAAGGCATCATAGAAGGACTTTCTGCCGCAGGCGTGCCCACTTTCGTCGCCGATGTAAAAGGCGATTTGGCAGGCCTTGCCATGGCCGGTTCGCCAATGTCCAAAACGCATGAAGTCTTTGCCGCACGCGCCGCTGAAATCAGCCAGCAGGATTGGGCCTATAAGGACAACCCAACGCAATTCTGGGACCTGTTCGGTGAACAGGGCCATCCCGTCCGCACCACCGTGTCCGAAATGGGACCCGTGCTGCTGGCGCGCCTGATGGACCTCAATGATGTTCAGGAAGGCGTGTTGAACATTGCGTTTCATGTGGCTGACAAGGACGGCTTGCTGATGCTCGACCTGGATGATCTTCAGGCCATGCTGGTGAACTGCGGTGAACGCGCAGACATGCTGACACTGGAATATGGCAACGTCTCGAAACAATCAGTCGGCAGCATACAACGCGCCCTCCTGCAATTGCGTTCACAAGGTGGGGAGCATTTCTTTGGCGAGCCTGCGTTGGACCTGCACGATCTTATCCGTTGCGATGACAGCGGACGGGGCGTTGTAAACATTTTGGCGGCTGACCGGCTAATGTCGAGCCCCAAGCTCTACTCAACGTTCCTGTTGTGGCTGCTGTCTGAGCTATTCGAAACGCTTCCTGAAATTGGCGATCCCGAAAAGCCAATACTCGTTTTCTTCTTTGATGAGGCCCATTTGCTGTTCGACAATGCACCAAAGGCACTTCTCGAGAAAATCGAGCAGGTTGTACGCCTGATCCGTTCAAAGGGCGTAGGCGTTTACTTCATAACACAGAACCCGATCGACATTCCCGACACCGTCGCAGCGCAGCTGAACAATCGCATCCAGCACAAGCTAAACGCTTTTACTCCGCGCGACCAGCAAGCAGTCAAATCGGCGGCGGACACCTTTCGACCAAACCCGGCACTTGATGTCGCACAGGTCATCACGGAACTCAAAATCGGCGAGGCACTGGTATCGCTGCTTCAGCCTGATGGGTCACCTTCCATAGTTCAGCGGACGCTGATCAAGGCACCCTCGAGCCGGGTCGGGCCGCTCACCCCGCAAGAACGTGGCGTGATGATTGCAACCGATGCAATTGGCGACAAATATGACCTGCGCATCGATCGCGAATCCGCCGAGGAAATCCTGGCAGCGAAAGGCGCGCAAGCCGCAGCAGCGGCGGAAGAAGCGAAGGCACAAGCGCTAACCGACAAGGAAGCTGCCGCCGCTGCCAAGGAGGCTGCGCGCGCGCAGGCCGTTGCTGCAAAGGAGGCTGCGCGCCAACAGGCCGTTGCCGCGCGCGACGCCGCAAAGCCAAGCATGGCGGACAAGATGCTGCAATCTGCCGCGCGTTCGGCGGCAACATCGATTGGCCGACAGGTTGCCGGGTCATTTGGCAAATCTCTTGTCCGCGGAATATTGGGCGGATTGTTTAAATGATCTAGCCGCGCCCGCGATAGGGCGCGACGCCCTGTTCGGGGATCCACAATCCTTCGGGCGGCGCACCTGATTGCCAGAACACGTCAATCGGTATGCCGCCACGTGGATACCAATAACCGCCAATCCGCAACCAATGCGGCTTCATCTCGGAAAAAAGCCGCTGCCCGATGCCGACGGTGCAATCTTCGTGAAAAGCTGCGTGGTTCCGGAAAGATCCCAGAAAAAGCTTGAGCGATTTCGATTCGACGATGGTGGCATTTGGCGCATAGTCGATCACGAGATGGGCAAAATCGGGCTGGGCGGTAACGGGGCATAAGGACGTGAATTCGGGCACGGCAAATCGCGCCAGATAGAGCGTGCCTTGTCGCGGATTGGGGACATAATCCAGCTGCGCCTCTTCAGGCGTTTGCGGAAGCGCACTTTGGGCGCCGAGAAAGATTGGCTTAAGTTCGTCAGTCATGCCCGCGCGTTTAGCCGTTTCACCACGGGAAGCAAACGGGTCATACCGCATGCGCAAAATATTCATTTCAGGTTCACGCAATGTCGCTTTGGGCTGAGACGAATATGTCGATCCCAACGATCTTAAAACGTGCTGGCGCTTGGTCGCTTTTGGCTGCAGCAATCGTATCCCTTAGCGCTGTTCCAGCCGCGTATGCGCAAGATATTGGAACGACACCGCCCGAATTGCGCGATTTCCGCTTGGACACGCCGCCGCCTGTACCCGCGACAGAGCCCGAAAAACCTTCGCCATCGCCAGCGCCGCAGCAAGATGCGCCAGACGTGCAGCGCCCGCCTACTCCGCAGGCAAAAACATCTTCACCTGCAGCTGTAGCCCGCGAGCGCGCTCCAATTTCGCAGCCACCAGGAAATGACGGGCAAGCGCCCCGCGGCGCTGAATCACCCCAGGCAGCTGTACAGCCGCCGCTGATCTCTGAACCGCTAGACAACCCAGCGCCCCCCGCCGCGATTGCGGCTCAACGCCAAAAAGGTGTCGAAGGATATTCGGTATTGGGAGGAATAGGCCTAACTGACATCGCGGCAGGAATGGCTTTATTGCTCGCCATGATATTTGCAGGCTGGTTCATTTGGCGCAAACGTCAGCGTGCAAGGTCTACCCCTGTGGTGCAACAAGTCCAACGCTCCATGCCAACCGGACCGGTCACAGCTTTGCCCCCGCAAAAGCCCACCCCACGATCGCTGCCACCCGCGATGCCGTTATCGACGCGCGGCGCTGTGATAATGAATTTCGTGCCAACCCATGCGGTAGTCAGTTTCAGCAGCCTGACTATCGAGGGCCAGCTCCAAATATCAAACACCGATTCCGGGACGGCAGAGGATCTAGTGCTCCACACAATATTGATTTCCGCCAGCCATGACCAAAAACAGGCCATCGATAGTTTTTTTGCAGATCCCGGGAAATTTGCCCCGTTTGTGCCCGTCGCGGCGATGAGGCCAGGTGAACACATTAGTGCACCGCTTAAGCTGGCCGTCGCGTTAAACGCCATGGAGACATTTTCGCTGCAGGATAAGACCCTGTTGGCACCCATAATCGTCGCTAGGTTGGCTCGCCTTGCCAACACGGGAACGACTCAAGAGGTGGCACGACTTGTGTGCATGATCGGGCGCGAGGCAAATCCGCCGCAACCCAGAATGGGACCGCTCCGGCTTGACCAAGGCCCGCGCAAATTTGACAGGCTGGGGCAACGGGCGCTTGTTGCCTGAAATCCTGTATCGTGCCGTGCAATCTTGCTGGTTAGTGCCGCCCTCATGACCATACTTATCCCTGTCCTTGGCGATCAACTGAGCCAAGGCATTTCAGCCCTAGCAGCGCAGGACAAGAATGCCTCGGTCGTCCTGATGACGGAGGTTGACGAAGAAACCGAATATGTGCCGCATCATAAGGCCAAAATGGCTTATATCCTGTCAGCGATGCGCCATTTTGCGGCGGATTTGCGTAGCGCAGGATGGACCGTCGATTATGTGAAACTGACCGATGCCGATAACAGCGGCAGCTTTACCGGCGAAGTGGCACGCGCGATCGAACGCCACAACGTAACTGCCATGCGTGTGACCGAAGCAGGCGAATGGCGCGTTAAATCGATGCTCGACAGCTGGCCCGATCGCTTCGACATTCCCGTCGCGATACTGCCGGACGACCGCTTTTTGTGCACTCATTCCGAATTCGAAAATTGGGCCAAAGACCGCAAACAGTTGCGTATGGAATATTTCTATCGCGATATGCGTCGAAAATCAGGGTTATTGATGAATGGCGACGCGCCTGAAGGCGGTCAGTGGAATTTCGACGCCGAAAACCGCAAGCCGGCCAATCGTAACCTTGCTATGCCGCAACCGCTCCATTTCCAACCTGATGATATCACGTCGGACGTGATCCAAATGGTGGAGCACCGATTTCCCGGAAATATGGGCAAGACGCAGGGTTTCGGATTTGCCGTCACGCGCGCAGACGCGTTGAAACAGCAACAGCATTTCCTGCAACATGCGCTGCCCTCTTTTGGTGACTATCAGGATGCCATGCTGACGGGTGCACCGTTTATGTGGCACTCGATACTGTCGCCCTATATCAATTCTGGCCTGCTTGACCCGCTGGAATTGTGCCGCGCTGTTGAAGCTGAATTTCACGCAGGCACGGTACCCATAAATGCCGCCGAAGGATTTATACGTCAGGTCATTGGCTGGCGAGAATATGTGCGCGGGATATATTGGCACGCTGGGCCCGATTATGTGCACAGCAACGCGTTGGACGCCAGACGTCCTTTGCCTGCATTTTACTGGACGGGTGACACCGACATGCATTGTCTGTCGCAAACAATCGGGCAGACGATCGAGCATTCCTACGCCCACCATATCCAGCGGTTGATGATAACTGGCAATTTCGCGCTGCTGGCAGGGATAGACCCCGTCGCGGTGCATGAATGGTATCTGGCGGTCTATGCCGATGCGTATGAGTGGGTCGAATTGCCAAACAGCCTGGGTATGAGCCAGTTCGCGGATGGGGGCATGCTGGCGTCAAAACCCTATGCCGCGAGCGGTGCGTATATCAATCGGATGTCCGATTATTGTGCAAATTGCAAGTTTGATGTCAAGCAGCGCACTGGTCCCAAGGCATGCCCGTTCAACGCATTATATTGGGAGTTCATTGCGCACAACGCCGATAGGCTACGCAAAAACCCGCGTATGGCCATGCCATATAAAAATTGGGAACGGATGAGCGACCGCGATAAAATTGCTCTAAGGTCACAAGCAAAGCAATTCCTCGAAACACTTGGATAGTTTCGAAAAGCTGCTTATCTTGCGCCGCACAAGAATCACAAAAGCGGGCAAGGACGAAAAACATGGAATTGTTAGTAAGCACCGAATGGTTGGCTAAGGAAATCGGCGCGTCCGACTTGCGTGTGGTCGATGCAACGTATTTCATGCCCGACGCAGGCCGCAATGCACAAGCCGAGTATGAAGGTGGCCATATTCCATCAGCGGTGTTCATGGACCTTGAAGAATTAGCCGATGCCAACAGCAGCCTTCCCAACACTTTGCCACCGCCTGAAAAATTTGCGAGCCGGATGCAATCGCTTGGTCTGGGCGACGGCAGCCGGATCGTTGTATATGATGACAGCCCGTTCAAATCATCCACCCGTGCATGGTGGATGCTGACTTTGTTCGGTGCGCATGATGTCGCGATATTGGATGGCGGCATTGCCAAATGGAAGGCAGAGGGCCGCCCGCTTGAAACCGGCAAGCCTGCATTGCGCCACCGCCATTTCACTGTCTGGAAAGACGACAAGGCTGTGCGCAGCAAGGCCGATCTATTGGCTAATCTGCACAGCAAGGACGCTACCGTCGTCGATGCACGTGGCGCTGGACGCTTCACGGGCGAAGAAGCGGAGCCACGGCCCGAGATGGCGTCTGGTCATATCCCGGGTAGCCGCAATCTTCCTTTTGGCCAGCTTTTCAATGCTGATGGAACATGGAAGCGCGGCGATTCTCTTGGACAGGCATTTGCAGATGCAGGCGTTGACCTCAGTAAGCCAATGATCACCACCTGTGGCTCAGGCATGACGGCAGCCGTCGTGTTGTTCGGTGCGCGCATGACAGGCAAGACCGACGTTGCGCTTTACGACGGCAGCTGGTCCGAATGGGGGTTGGACAAGGACACACCCAAGGCGCAGGGTGCGGCTTGAGTTCTAAAAAGCCTCAAAAGCCAGCAACCCAGACAGTCACCGCCGGACGACGGGGCGCATTGACCGGCCCGGTCGTTAACGTTCCCGTGTGGCGGGCAAGTACGCATCTTTATGAAAATGTTGCGGCGCTCGAAGCAGGCAAATCCAGCAACGAAGATGGCCGCTTTTTCTACGGCAGGCGCGGCTCGCCAACGCAATGGTCATTAGCCGAAGCGCTCACCGAAATGGAACCGGGCGCGCACGGCACATTGTTATTCCCATCGGGCGTCGCTGCGATTGCTTGTGCCTTGTTGTCGGTGTTGAAGGCAGGCGACGTCTTGCTGATGACCGACAATGCCTATGATCCCAGCCGCGCGCTGGCCGATGGTTTTTTAAGGCGTTTTGGGGTCGAGACACGCTATTTTGATCCTGTCACCACTGATTATGACGCGCTGTTCTGTGATCGGACAAAAGCTATATTGCTTGAATCACCCGGTAGCCTGACCTTCGAAGTGCAGGATATCCCTGCGATCTGCGCTGCGGCGAAAAAGCGCAATGTAGTGACGCTGCTCGATAACACATGGGCGACATCTTATTTTCATACCGCGCTCGAAAAGGGCGTCGACTTGGCCATCTTATCAGCCACCAAATATATTGTGGGCCATAGCGATGTGATGATGGGTAGCGTTACCACCCATGAAAAATTCTGGACGCAGTTGCGGCGAACTGCGCAGCAGCTCGGACAGGTCGTCTCGCCTGACGACGCCTATCTGGCCAGCCGCGGGCTGCGCACCTTGTCGGTGCGATTAAAGGCGCATGAGGCATCTGCGCTGCGCATTGCACAATGGCTGCAATCGCACAGCGACGTCACAGCAGTATATCATCCGGCTTTGCCCGAAAGTGCCGGGCACGACATTTGGAAACGGGATTTTACCGGATCTTCCGGCCTGTTTTCCTTCATATATGCTGGTACCGCCGCAACTGCCGGAGCCTTTGTCGATGCGCTGGAGCTTTTCGGTATTGGTTACAGCTGGGGCGGATTTGAGAGCCTTGCGTTGCCCGTACAGCCCGAAAAATACCGCTCAGTTGTGAACTGGGACGAGCCCGGCACACTGATCAGGCTTCAAATCGGTCTGGAAGATACGGACGATCTCATTGCGGACATAGATCAGGCCTTTGTTATGGCACACGCAGCCATTTGAACCTCATCGGGTGGGCTGCGGCACGTCGCCGGAATAATCGTAAAATCCGCGCTTTACCTTTCGGCCATACCATCCAGCTTCAACATATTTCTGGAGCAGCGGGGCTGGCCGAAATTTCGGGTCACCCGTAGATGCAAACAACACGTTGATAATTTCAAGACAGGTATCGAGTCCGATAAAGTCCGCAAGGGTTAGTGGCCCCATCGGGTGGTTAAGCCCCAATTGGCAGGCAGTGTCGATATCCCGGATGCTGGCTACGCCTTCACCCAACGCAAAACACGCTTCGTTGATCATCGGCATGAGCACACGGTTGACGATGAACCCCGGTGCGTCATTGGCAAAAACAAGCTGCTTTCCAAGTGCCTCGCCATATTGGCGCACGACGTTGACCGTGGCATCGGTAGTCGCCAGTCCGCGAATGATTTCAATCAGCCCCATGATTGGAACGGGATTAAAGAAATGCACGCCAATGAACCGTTTCGGGTCTGGTGATGATTGCGCCAGACGCGTGATCGGAATCGACGACGTATTCGATGCCAAAACTGCCTGATGCCCAAGAACTTTACCTGCCGCTTCGAAAATCTTGCGTTTGATTTCTTCGCGCTCGGTTGCAGCCTCGATAATCAGACCGGCATCGGCCATCGGCTCGTAGTTGCTCACCGGTTGTATGCGCGACAATATGTTGTCGGCTGCATCTTGGCCCATTTTTTCTTTCGCCACCAGCCGGCCAAGCGCCTTGGATATGCTGGCCTTGCCTTCCTCGGCCTTGGCGAGATCAAGGTCCGAGAGATAGACGTGATACCCAGCGCCAGCGCTCACTTGCGCAATACCTGCGCCCATTTGACCAGCTCCAATGACCCCAACAGCACGCATATCGTTGCTCCAAATATCGACAATGTTTTGGCCCTAGCGAAGGCCACACAAAAGCGCTAGCGTCGAGCATATGCAAAGGACGTGTATTTGGTTTGCTGCTTTGGCTGCGACAACTTTAGCGGCGTTCCCCGCTGCTGCATCTGTGATGCCAGGCGACGTTAAAACGTTCAAGGACTGGACCGTTGGATGTGACAATGGTCTCGATTGCCAAGCCGTTGCATTAATGGATAGCCAAAATGACACTGGTGATTTGTCTATCGTTGTTACGCGTCCAGCAGGCGCTTCCGCCGCCCTTACAATTGACCTGCCTTCATCCACGTTGAAATCGGGAAGGTACCAGCTCCGGGTCGATGAGAAGCGGGTCATGGATGCACTGGTTGACAGTGAGGACCAACCGATCAAGTTGTCGGGTGCAAATGCGGTGAAACTTTTGCGCGCCATGGCGCGGGGTAGTCAAATTCGACTTCAGACCCAAAGTGATGCCCAAATTGGAGAGGCATCATTGTCAGGCGCGTCAGCAGCATTTCGCTACATCGACGCGAAACAGGGCACAGTTGGGCCAAAATATGCAATTGTTGTCACCTCCGGCAAGCCGAAAGCAGGCAAAAAGCCATTGTTGCCTGTGATCACCGCACGCAAGATTGCTCCCGACAATGTCCTTCCGGATACGGCGGCATTGGTGGCGTTATCAGAAAGCAGCCCCTGTGCCGCAGAACGCTTCGAATCAACGCAGGATACTGCGTATAGTTTGGGCACCGACTCCAGCGGACCACGGGCATTGGTGTTGCTGAACTGCGGCGCAGGCGCCTATAATTTTTCGTCCGGCATTTACACCGGCCGTCGGAACGCCAAAGGCAAGTGGGCGTTCGAACCTGCCAAATTTGATTTTGGTGCCACAGGTTTCACAGATGAAAGCAAGTTCCCAATTCTTGTAAATGCCGGTTGGGATGCAGCGACCCAAACCATCAGCAGCTTTGCCAAAGGCCGTGGGCTTGGGGATTGCGGCTCTTCGGAAAGCTATGTCTGGGACGGACAAATGTTCCGCCTGACATCGGCAAGCTTCATGGGCGAATGCAGGGGATCAAACGACTGGATACCAACCTGGCGCGCAGACGTCAGGCTTGTCCCCTAAAGTTTGCGCTGTTTCAGCAGAGTTTCTAAGATAGCATGCGGCACTTGTGGCTGACCCCGGCTTCTGCCGCCATCGGGTCCAACGTGCCGCCCCGCTATTCAGCAAAAATAAGCATAGTTGGCTGAAACATGATGTTAATCCCATCTAGCCATGTCTCCAATGCGGCAAGCTTGGGCTGGCAATTTTGCCATTTTCGTCTTAAGCGCAGCGGCAATTCGCATCCTTTAGGCAGAAAGTCATTTTAGCCATGGTCACCCCTGTTCGAAACGCCCCGTTGAAAGTGGGCCTCGCTGGTCTTGGCACTGTGGGCTGCGGCGTCATCCGCCTTGTCGAAGAAAACAGCGCGTTGATCGCGCGGCGCGCTGGCCGCGAAATCAAGATAGTTGCCGTGACCGCACGCGACCGGACCAAAGACCGCGGCGTTGACCTGTCGCCTTATCGCTGGGTCGATGATATGGGTGAACTCGCGACGGACGCCGATATCGACGTGGTGGTTGAGCTTGTTGGGGGTTCGGACGGTCCGGCATTGACGTTGGCGCGGCGCGCCTTGTCCAACGGCCGCGCGCTGGTTACCGCCAACAAGGCGATGGTCGCGCATCATGGAGCAGAACTGGCGGCCTTGGCCGAAAGCAAACAGGCTGCACTGAAATTCGAAGCTGCCGTTGCAGGCGGAATTCCGGTCATTCAAGGCCTGCGCGATGGTGCATCAGCCAACCGGATCGACCGGGTTTATGGCATTCTCAACGGAACCTGCAATTTTATATTGTCGACGATGGAGCGCGAAGGTCTGGATTTTGCAGAAGTGCTTGCGGATGCGCAGGTAAAGGGCTTTGCCGAGGCTGATCCGTCCTTTGATATTGATGGTGTTGATGCCGCGCATAAGCTTTCGATCCTGGCATCTTTAAGCTTCGGCTCAGTCATCGATTTTGGCGGGGTAGAGGCGCGGGGTGTGCGCAAAATTCTAGCAGCCGACATCGCCCAGGCTAAGACGCTTGGGTACCGCATTCGCTTGATCGGACTTGCCGAAATCGACGACGACAATGGCTCGGCAAATATTTTCCAGCGTGTCGAACCCTGCCTTGTCCCCACAAGCCATCCACTGGCGCATGTTACTGGAGCCACCAACGCCGTAGTGGCTGAAGGCAATTTCTCGGGCCGGTTGCTGTTCCAAGGGGCTGGCGCCGGTGACAGGCCGACCGCGTCAGCCGTCGTTGCCGATCTGGTCGATATTGCGCGCAAGGAAACAGGGCCTGCCTTTTCAATGCCGTCCGCCGAGCTGGAGATGCTGCCGCGTGCGGCGTCAGCACACAGGATCAGCAAAACCTATTTACGCATGCTCGTTGCTGACCGGGTCGGCGTATTGGCCGAAATTACGGCGGCGATGCGCGATGCAGGACTTTCGATTGAAAGCCTGATCCAGACGGAGGCAAGTGACGATGGGTCGGCATTGATTGCAATGGTCACGCACGCTGGCCCAGAGCAGGCCATCAATGACACCATCGACGCGCT
>JBBQPQ010000027.1:0-30273 GCA_038217195.1 Sphingomonadales bacterium
GCTGAAGAAGTTCTGCGCGAACTGCCTGGCGTCGTTCCAAGCATCGGTTCGGCCGTGAACAACGGTAACGGCGGCGCATCCTATGTCGACCTTCGTGGACTTGGTTCAACCCGTAACATCGTTCTGCTCGATGGTAGCCGTATTGCTCCATCCGGCCTTGCAGGTCGCGTCGACTTGAACAACATTCCGCTTGCTCTGATTGAGCGTGCTGACGCGCTGACTGGTGCGGCTGTGACCACTTATGGTGCAGATGCTATCACGGGTGTCGTCAACTTCATCACCCGCAAGGATTTCGCCGGTCTTGAAGTTTCCGCTGCTACCCAACTCACTGAAAAGGGCGATGGTCACACAGTTCGTCTTGATGCCACCATCGGTGCCAACTTCGACGACGGTCGTGGTAACGCGGTATTGTCGATCGGTTATCAGCAAGCTGACCCAGTTTATCAGGGTGCACGCGATTTCTCGAACGTACAGATCAGCAGCTACACTGGTGGTGCAGCAGGTTCTGGTACTTCGATCCCGTCACGTTTCTCGGGCACACGTCCAATCGACCCACTTACTGGATTGCCAAGTGTTAATCCGTTGACCCCAAATGGCGGCGTTCGCCAAGTAAACGACGCTGGTCAGGCCGTTGGCACATTCCAGACCTTCAACTTCAACCCTTTCAACGTGTTCCAGACACCGTTCAAACGCTTCAACATCTTTGCCCAAGGCAATTATGAAGTATCGGATGCGGTCGAAGTTTACACACGCGGTATGTTCTCGAAGAACACCGTCGACACGATTATCGCACCATCGGGTTCGTTTGGTGGTACGGTTCCAATCAACCTAAATAACCCTTATCTGCCTGCGGTATTACGCAGTCAGCTCTGCGCGTTTAATACATCCACTCCAGCGTCGGGACTTTACACACCTCGCTTCACACCTGCGCAATGTGCTGCCGGTGCCGCTGCAACAGGACCAGGTTCTGCTGGTTATCAGGTATTTGGTGTTGCAACGATCGACAGCAACGGAGATGGCGTAATCAATGCGTCGGACAACCCTGGCATTACGCTGAATCGTCGTACGACTGAAGTAGGTCCGCGTATCTCCAACTATCAGACGACAATCTTCGATTATCGTATTGGTGCTCGCGGTGGAATCACTGACGCAATCGATTGGGATTTGAGCGGTGCTTATGGTGAGTCTGAAAATCTTCAGACCATTAAGAATTACACATTGCAGTCACGTTTCCGTCAGGCTTCATTGGCCAATAACACCACGACCTGCCAGACTGCGACCAATGGTTGCGTTCCGATCAACCTATTCGGTCCAGCCGGATCGATCACTCCTGCAATGGCGTCATTCCTGACCGCCAATTCGTCGACAATCGTTCGCACAACATTGGCTCAGGTTCGCGGTACGATTTCGGGTGATGCCGGATTTGGTTCGCCATTCGCGTCGGAACAAGTCGGGTTTGCTATCGGTGGCGAGTATCGCAAATATGGAGCGACGCAGTCGTCCGATTTGCTTGCGCAAACCCCAGGCGAACTCGGTGGCGCCGGTGGTGCCGCTCCCAATATCGACGGTGCTTATGATGTATACGAAGCCTTTGGCGAAATCATCGCGCCATTGGTTGAAGATAAGCCGTTCTTCCATAGCCTGACATTCGAAGCTGGCGCTCGCTATTCTTCGTATAACGTTCGAGGTGCGGCCCAGCAAAACAAGACCACCACCTGGAAAGTTGGTGGCAGTTGGGAGCCAGTAGAATCGCTCAAGATTCGCGGCAACTATAGCCGCGCTGTTCGGGCGCCGAATATCGGTGAATTGTTCACTCCGCAGTCGGTCGGTTTGACTAACCTCGGGGTTGATCCATGCGCTGGTTCTGCTCCCACGACTAACGCGAACTTGCGGGCAATCTGTATCGGACAGGGTGCTCCAGCCGGAACCATCGGATCGATCACTAACCCGACGGCGGCTCAGGCAAATATTACCACAGCAGGTAGTTTGAACCTCAAGCCAGAAACTGCCGATACGTACACCGTGGGCGCAGTGTTCCAGCCAGACTTCTTCCCCGGTTTCTCGATGTCGATTGATTACTACAACATAAAGATCAAGGACGTTATTGGTGCGCCACTTCCTGGCGATATTATTGCTCTGTGCTTCAATACAATCACGGCAGCCAGCGCAACTGACCCTAATTGCCTAAGTACTCGCCGTAACCCAATCACTGGCGGCCTCGACGGTGACCCGGCGATTACTGGCGGTTTGTTTGGCATAACCAACAACCTTGGTCGGTTGTCGACTGATGGCGTTGATTTGCTTGCCAACTGGAAGGGCAATATCGGTTTTGCCGACCTGTCGCTTGCCTTCGTCGGTAACTGGACACGTTCTTCGGTGTATAACTCCGATCCGACGTCACCTGTCGCAATTGATCGCGAATGCGTTGGTTATTACTCGATCAACTGTTCATTCACAGGTTCGATCCAGCCTGAATTCTCGACATCTACCCGTGCAACATTTGGTGTTGGTGACGTTGACCTGTCGTTCTTGTGGCGCTGGATTGACGGCGTTCAGTTTGAGCCACAGCAGATCATCGACGATGGTGGTCCAGCCGCGACGGTGCAACCCCAGTTCCGCACGATACCGGCTGAGCATTATTTCGACCTGACAGCACGTTGGAACGCGAGTGAAAATTTCTCTTTCACTTTCATTGTACAGAACCTTCTGAACAACCAGCCAAAGGTTGTAGGTAACACGATCGGTTCAACAACGTTCAACAGCGGTAACACCTATCCGTCTACATACGACGCGCTTGGACGCCGCTTCGGTGTTGCAGCGAAGCTGACCTTCTAATCAGCTAAGCTAGATATGTTTTCAAGGGGGCGGGCAGCAATGTCCGCCCCTTTTTGTTGCCCACCGTATACTTGACATTCGGGTGCATTTTGTCGCTAGTCGCGGCGTGCGTAATCCCGAACTAGATGCTGCCGCAGCGCAGTCACAAGCCGCTCTCATTAGCGGAACCGGCGATGCTTATGATCACGCCATAGTTGCGCTCGCGCATTCTTCGAATGGCGCCTTTGCAGCGGCCGACGACTATTTCCAACAGGCGTTGGCGCTTGATCCCGGAAACCCGGCAACGCTGACCAGCCTTGCCATCCATTATCGCAATCAAAACCGGCACCGTGATGCTGTTCTGGCATGTGACGAGGCAATCCGGAACTATCCCGATTATCCTGATGCGTGGATTGAGCGGGGAGCAATAATGGCCTCAGGTGGGTCAAATGCGGCGGCGCGCACAAGCTTTGAACAAGCCGTCCTATTGGCCCCGGACCATCCTGCGCCGCGTGCCGGACTTGCGGCGCTCGCGGCCCGCGAAGGACAAGGCGATGCCGCCCGTCTGCACGCAGGGTCTGCCCTTAAGCTTGACCCCAATAATGCTGTGGCCGTCAATGCGCTGGCCAGCACGGAATTAGCCGAAGGAAACCCCGACAATGCGCGCCAGTTGCTTGAGCCCGTGATTGCGCGCCTCAATTTGCCCACGATTGAGCGGAGTCTAGCCTATTCGACACTTGCCAACGCACTGGACAAGCAAGCTGAATATGAGGCTGCTTACGAAAATTATCAGGCCGCCAATGCCGATTTTACAGCCATTCATGCTCAACCCCCGTCAGACCAATTGGACAACACCAGCTTTGTCGAGGCAATATGTGACGGGCTTTCCGCCCAGCCCGAGGCTTATTGGCAAACCACGGCAGCGATACAGCCAACTCATGCTGCGGCACGTCACATATTCCTGATAGGATATCCGCGTTCGGGAACCACGTTGGTCGAAAACATGCTCGCGTCGCTGCCCGGGGTATCGGCGCTTGAGGAGCGTTCGACCATGGCGATGACGGATCAGTCGTTCATCGCAGGCAGCCACGACGAGATTATCGAGGGCATAGGTCGGTTCGCGACTTTGGACGCAGATGGTCTTGACGTGCATCGTCGGGCATATTGGGACAGGGTCATCGCTTCGGGTGTCCCTGTAAACCCGCCCTGTTTTGTCGATATGGATCCGCTGAAAGGTACCCGGCTTCCGTTTATCGCTCGGTTGTTTCCCGATGCGCGTATCCTCGTGATGCGCCGTGATCCCCGCGATGTTGTGTGGAGTTGTTTCCGCACCAATTTCGGGATGAGCAGCGGTACGCTTGAATATACCAGCCTACAACGCGCAGCGCGCCATTATGATGCGCTCATGCGCTTGACCGAACTGGCGCTCGAACGGCTGCCGCTGCGATATCATATTGTCCAATATCACAAGATCGTGCAGGATTTCGATGCCGAAAGCGCGGAGATGTGCGCCTTTGCGGGGCTGGAGTGGACCGAGGCTGTCCGCAATTTTGACGCAACCGCAAAACGGCGCGGTGTGACGACTGCCAGCGTCGGTCAGGTCCATCGCGGCCTGTATGACGGCACGCAGCAATGGCGGCCCTATGCGGCGTATATGGAACCAATCATGGATCTCTTGCAGCCTTGGGTCGACAAATTCGGCTACAGCTAATTATTGCAACGCAGCAGGCAAGATTAGCGGTATGCCTGCAGCTTCGGCCACGGCCTGTGCCCAGACCAGAACCTTTTCGATTTCATCACCATATGCTTCTGCCGCGGCCTGATGTTCTGTGGCACGGTTCCGCGCATCAAAGTCGCCCCCAAATTTGCTATGTGTCACAAACGCAGGGTGTCCGGCGATCTGGGCTGGACTGACATCCATTGCGAAATGACGCAGTGCCGCCGCAAGCGTCGGCTCGGGTTTCAAAGTCAGTGTTTCACTGTCGAGCGTAGCAATGCGGTCTGGCCCAAATCTATCAATCATGCCCGCAAACAGTTGCTGCTGGGCGAGCCAGCCTACCGCCGCGATTTGCAAATCGGATTGCCGGAAATAATCGCGCGGTTCAAATCCCAAGTTCACGATGCCGTCGGTGATCAGGCCCTCAAGCAATTCCCGGCACCATAAGCGGCACCAAAGGCCCTTGCGCGCAACGGAAACCAGAAACACCGGCAAGGGCGCGTACAGCAATATCGCTTTGCTCGTGGGCCGCATTGTCAACGCAAGCGGGGCGAGCGCGTTAAAGACGTTCGAGGGCTTCACGACCACGGCCTCATCGCCCTTAAAGGGGCGCGCAAGCATATGAAGGCTATGGTCGAGCCGCTCAGCGACCGCGGCTGGCGCAGCGCCCCTTCGACGCCAACCGACAATGTCGTTCAGTAATACTGGCTCTTTCAAACCCATCGAGACGCCTGGCAGGTTGAAACCGCGCGCCAGCATAGTGGAAGCACAAAAGGCCGAATGCAGAATGAAATGCAGGTCGTTTGTTTTCCTGACTTGCGTCATGGCGTCTTGGCGACCGAAGACAACGGGATTTGCTTCTATGCCGAGATACTCATCAGTGATGAAGGTTGCTAAATCATGCTGTGCCCGATCAAGTTGGCGCAGTTGAAAACAGTCTGCGTCTTCGTCGTAACGGTGCGTAAGCCATTCACCATAGGCCAATATATTTTCGGGACGCTGTTCTGCCATATTGCGGCAGACCTTGCCGTTTGTCCCGCTAAATGGCAAGCTTAGCTATTATGGACCAAAATGCACCGCCGGCGGAAGCCGCCCGATTAAATAGTCAAGGGATGCTGGCACTGCGTGTGCAAAGCTTTGCAGAGGCCGAACGGCTTTTTCTGGAGGCGACGCGCCATGACCCCGGAGCGGCCGCCTTGTGGCGCAACGTAGCCTCGGCACGCCGGGCGCAGGGCAATGACAAGGGCGAGTTGTCGGCGTTAAACGCTGCTATTGATGCTGACCGCCGCGATTTCATGGCATGGTTGCGCAAGGCCGAATTGCACCAGCGCAGGGAAGAGGAAGCCGATGCCGTGGCTGCATGGCAGGCGGTCCTGCAAATGGCCGCGCAGGCGATGGATCTGCCTCCCGAAATCGGCACTGCTTTGCAAGCCGGGCAATCTTTTGTCGACCAGGCCATGTCCCGCATCGCGCGAGCGGTAGACAGTGGCGTTGCAGCCATTCAGGTCGGGATGGATGAAACTGAAAAAAGGCGCAGTACCGCTTTTGTCGATATCGCCATGGGACGCCGGCGGATTTACACCAATCACTGCGACGGATTATGCTACCCATTCCTGCCTGCTGATGAGTTTTTCGACCGCCGGCATTTTGACTGGATGCCGCAAATTGAGTCCGCAACTGCGGATATCCGCACCGAACTGGAAGCGCTGCTTGCAGATCCGGGGGAGGCGTTGCGACCTTATGTTCGGATGGAAAAGGGTCTTCCTGAAAATGTATGGACAGGTCTTGACCATTCGCTGGATTGGGGGGCGTGTTTTCTGTGGGAATATGGTAACCCGAACATTCATGTACTTGAACGCTGCCCCAAAACAGCCGCGGCGTTGGCCGTATTGCCGTCCGCGCATATTCCGGGCCGGTCACCAAGCGCGTTTTTCTCGCTGCTTAAGCCTCGAACTAGAATACCGCCACATACCGGCGTAACCAACACCCGTGCCATCGTGCATTTGCCACTGATCGTGCCGGATGGATGTGGCTTTAGGGTAGGGGGCGAAACCCGAACGTGGCGCGAAGGCGAGGCGTTTGCTTTTGATGATACCATCGAACATGAGGCTTGGAATGACAGCGACGCGCTTCGTGCGGTTTTAATTTTTGATGTTTGGAACCCGCATTTGACGCTTGCCGAGCAGGAACTCATCACGCAGTATTACTTGGCCGCAGACAGCACCGGGCTTAACCCAGCGCGGTAATATTGGTTGGCAGATAAATAACGATTTTGAAATATTGCGATGCCATTCAAGGCATGATAATTTTTATCGTTCACTCCCCAAAGGAATATAAAATGCGTGTATTTGTGCTTGCCATTGCCTTGACCACTTCATTATCCGCCGCACCTGTTCTTGCAGGCAATGAGACCGCTCAGCCCGTCAAGACCTCCGCTGCTGATCCCGATCAGGCCATAAAGTGCCGCAAGGTCGAAGTCACCGGCTCGCTCGTTAAAAAGGGCAAGGTTTGCAAGACGATTGCTGAATGGAAAGAGATTCAGTCAAACGGTAACCGAACCGCCCGTGCGATTATTGAAAGTGGTGCTGTATGTGCCGGTGGTTCTTGCGGAAATGGAAACTAAATCGTTCAGTCTCTGAATGAGGGGCATTGTGATGTTTGCAGGAACGTCGATTTTAATTGCCTTTCTGCTTGGGGCAGCAGCCCCGGCGGTTGCCGTCACCACTTCGGTTGTTCCACAAACGACAAATGATAAAGTTTTGTCTGCGGATCCCGATCGGCAAATTAAATGCCGAAAATACACGGCCTCCGGCTCGCTTGTCCGCAAGGTCAAGATATGCCGAACGATTGCCGAGTGGCGCAAGGCTGCGCAAGCCGGCAATGACGCAGCACGCGCAATTGCCGGTGAAAATCTCTGTTCCGGCGGGGAATGCAGAGGTTTCGAGCCGCCTGACGGCGCGCCGCAATAAAGCGACTTTATCAAGCGAAAGGCATGCGGGCGTCGTCCAAAATGGCGGACGGCGCTTGGTTTAAACTGTCAGCTTCAATGCCCCATCACCTTCGTCGACCTTTACCGTCGTGCCGTCGGGAATCCCGCCACGCAACAGCATGTCGGCAAGCGGATCCTGCAAATAACGCTGGATGGCACGCTTCAACGGACGTGCGCCATAGACAGGGTCATATCCAACTCGCCCAAGCCACGCCTTGGCTTCATCGGATAAAGTGAGCGTGACCTTGCGATCCTTAAGTAACTTTTGCACGCGCTGAACCTGAATGTCGACGATCGGTGCCATATGCTCGGCGCCCAAGCGGTGGAACAGGATGACCTCGTCCAACCGGTTCAGGAACTCTGGACGGAAATGTCCTCGCACGATCTCCATGACTTGGGGTTCAACGTCTTTCACGTCCTGACCTTCTTCAAGCCCAGCAAGATATTGGCTGCCCAAATTTGATGTCAGGATGATCAGCGTGTTGGAAAAATCTACTGTGCGACCCTGACCATCGGTCAGGCGGCCATCGTCCAGAACCTGAAGCAGGATGTTGAATACGTCGGAATGGGCCTTTTCCACCTCGTCAAACAACACAACCTGATAAGGCCTGCGGCGGACAGCTTCGGTCAGAACGCCGCCTTCTTCATATCCGACATAGCCCGGAGGCGCGCCGACCAGCCGAGAAACGCTGTGCTTTTCCATGAATTCGGACATGTCGATCCGGACCATCGCATTGTCATCATCGAACAGGAATGATGCGAGCGCTTTGGTCAGCTCGGTCTTGCCGACACCCGTTGGGCCAAGAAACAGAAAGGAGCCAAGCGGCCGGTTAGGGTCTTGAAGCCCGGCGCGCGAACGACGCACGGCCTTGGATACGGCCTCGACCGCGTCCTTCTGACCGATTACCCGCGCACCAATAAGCTGTTCCATGTTAAGCAGCTTGTCGCGTTCGCCCTCGAGCATCTTGTCGACAGGAATGCCGGTCCAGCGGCTGACCACGCCAGCAATGTCTTGAGCGGTTACTTCCTCGCGCAGCATGGCGTTGCCAGCGGCGGCCTCGGCCTCAGCCAATTGCTTTTCCAAGCCTGGGATTGTGCCATATTGCAGCTCACCCGCTTTTGCGAGGTCGCCTGAACGCTGCGCCTGTTCAAGTTCGATGCGCGCGCCATCAAGTTGTTCCTTGATCTTGGCTTCAGCCGAAATCTTGTCCTTTTCCGCCTGCCAGCGCTGCGTGAGCTCAAGCGATTGCTGCTCCAGATTGGCCAGCTCGCTTTCCAGATTGGTTAAACGGTCTTTGGACGCGGTATCGCTCTCCTTGCCAAGGGCCTCACGTTCGATCTTCAGCTGGATGATGCGCCGATCGAGCGTTTCGATCGCCTCCGGTTTCGTCTCGACTTCCATTCGCAACCGCGACGCCGCTTCGTCCATCAGGTCGATGGCCTTGTCGGGCAGGAACCGGTCCGAGATATAGCGATGTGACAAAGTGGCGGCGCTTACTAAGGCACTGTCGGTTATACGCACACCGTGATGGAGTTCGTATTTCTCCTTCAAGCCACGCAGAATCGAAATTGTGTCCTCAACCGTCGGTTCGCCAACAAATATCGGTTGAAAACGCCGCTGGAGCGCGGGATCTTTTTCAACATGCTTTTGATATTCATCGAGCGTCGTCGCACCAATGCAATGCAGTTCTCCGCGCGATAAGGCTGGCTTGATCAGATTGGCAGCATCCATCGCGCCTTCGCCTTTGCCGGCGCCTACCAAAGTATGCATTTCGTCAATGAATAGGATGATATCGCCCTCGGCCTGCTTGACCTCGTCAAGCACCCCCTTCAGCCGCTCTTCAAACTCGCCCCGATATTTCGCGCCAGCTATCAGCGCGCCCATATCGAGCGACAGCAGCTTCCGGTGCTTCAGGCTGTCGGGGACATCACCATTGGCGATGCGCAGGGCAAGGCCCTCAGCAATCGCGGTCTTGCCAACACCAGGTTCACCTATCAGGACCGGATTGTTCTTCGTGCGGCGTGCGAGGATCTGGATTGTGCGGCGAATTTCTTCGTCGCGGCCAATGACCGGGTCAAGCTTGCCGGCACGGGCAGCTTCGGTCAGGTCTCGCGCGAACTTCTTGAGGGCGTCATAGCGGTCCTCAGCGCCCGCGGTGTCGGCCGTGCGGCCACCCCGGAGGTCATTGATGGCGGTATTCAGGCCTTCGGCTGTGACCCCTGCTGCAGCCAATGCCTTGCCAGCGGTTGTGGTTTTCGCCAACGCAAGGGCAAGCAGCAAGCGCTCAACAGTGACATAGCTGTCACCTGCCTTTTGTGCGATCTGTTCCGCGGCATCAAGAATGCGAACCGCGTCATTGTCGAGGCCAGGCGTCTGTTGCGCGCCGCCACCCGAGACTGCCGGCACTTTTGCAAGCGCAGCGTCGGTTTCACGAAGCGCCGTCGCCGCGTCGCCGCCCGCGGCTTTGATTAGGCCCGATGCCATGCCTTGTTCGTCTTCAAGCAAGGCCTTAAGCAAATGCTCAGGTCCAATGCGCTGATGGCTCATGCGGATAGCGACGGTCTGGGCGCTTTGCAGAAAGCCCTTGGCCCGGTCGGTAAATTTTTCGAGGTTCATGCGCTATATTCCAAATGCCGGTGAGGCCTTCAGGACCGAAGACTCAACTTCTAATCAGAATGTAGTGCGGCATTTTCGCAACACAAGTGCGTGCAGACTCGATTGGCCGAACAAAGGCAGAGTGCGCTTAAACGACGGCGGCCAAACGCCGCGTTGCAGCCTTGGCGCGCTTTGGTTTCGGACGCATGCCTACCTCGCCGGTTGCAGCATAATGCTCCATGCTATGCATCATCCGCAGAAATTCGACCTCGGCCAAATCATGCGGGTTGCCGTCTTCGTCGAAAATATCATGGAACCACGCTTCGGCCGGAAAGTCCTTAATTGGGCTTATCCAGTTGGCCCATGGCAAATGAGTCTGTGTTTTGCCGCGTACGAGGCCCCAGCAAAACATGCCGATGCGGTGCTTTTGGGCAATAGGCAATATCGCCTGAAAAGTGCTTCCTGCCGGGCGCGCCATATATTCACTGCACATGATGGGACGGCCATAAGCCTCAAGCCATATGACGCGGCGGGCAAAATCCTTTCCACCGCCATAGTTGTGGAAAGTAATGACATCGGAATTGTCGATTTGCGCCTGTTGAAGCGGCGTCAACTTGTCGTGATCAGACCAATCCCCAATCCAGATTGCACTGGTCAGCGGTTGCGTAGGCCCGGACGCACGCGCCCACCCAAAAGCGTCGACCATCAGTGGCCGGACCAATTCGCCCTTGATGCGCCATTCATTGGCATCGCACAACGCAACGTCGGGGCCATTGTCGGGTTCGTTCCAGATGTCCCAGGCCAATATGCGCGGATCGGTGGCAAAACGGCCAACCACGCCGCGGACATAAGCCTCAAGCCGCGGATGCTGTGCCGCGTCGTTTAAGGCTTTCATTCCCGGTGCCTGTACCCAGCCGCTGTTATGCACGCCAGGAAGCGGTGCACGTTGCGGACCAAGCGCAGGGTCCGGATCCCAGCAGGAATCGAACAAAACAAACATGGTACGGATTTTATGCGCATCGGCATGCTGCAAAAATGCCTCGATCCGCGCCATGAAGCCTTCGGCATCCTGAATCCACAACAGGTCATGCAAATAGACACGGATGGCGGTCATGCCAACAGAAGCAGCGAGGGTGAGTTCGCGATCAATCGCATTTAGGTCAAAGGTTTCGGCTTGCCACATCTCAAGTTGGTTGATGGCGTAGGATGGCGCAAAATTGCATCCGCTCAGCCATGGCAAGGCTGCATACCATGCGCGTGCTTTTGATGAATCCCATCGTGTTACCATGTTCCCCCCCTTGTTGAACTTGCGTCCAACTGCAGTGTGTACCCACCATCAATATGCCTCAGTTATTAAACGGGGCATTAATCAGAAGGAATCCCTTAATTAAGCTTCGCCGCCAAAATGCGACGAAACGAGCGCATTCTGCCTGCGCGTATCTGTGCGCGGCATAGAAAGACTTCCCTTTCCCAAAGACTTGGGTATGCCCGTCGCGTCATTGCAAGGACCATTCAGATAAGGTCCGGGGTGCAAGGGGAGAATATATGCGGAAATATATGTGGGCGTCATTGGCGCTTGTCGGTGCAGTAACTGGCGCGGGGGCGTTCTGGGAGCCGTTGGCCGCAACGCAATATGACGCTCCGGTCCGCACATATGATGTTGAAATCGCGCGCGATAGCTATGGCGTGCCGCATATCAACGGCAAAACCGACGCCGATACCGCTTATGGTCTAGCGTACGCGCACGCCGAGGATGATTTTTCCACGATTGAAGACGTCGTCGCGATGACCCGCGGCCGTTATGGCGCCATTGCGGGGTCGGAAGGCGCAAAAGTCGATTATGTGCTGCATCTCTTGGGCGCGCGGGAAACCGCCGAAAAACACTATATGGAATTGTCGCCTGAAGTGCGCGCAGTTTGCGAAGCTTATGCCGCCGGCTTGAACCATTATGTGGAGAAGCATCCGCAAGAAGTCCGTCTATCCAAGCTGTTTCCAGTCACTGGAAAGGACATTGTCACAGGTTTCGTATTGCGCGCGCCATTCTTCTATGGACTGGACGGCACGATCGCTGCGCTGACAGAAGGCAAGCCGCTGCCGAAGGACAACGCAGCGCCGATGACGCCAATCGGACGCGATCCCGAAATGAACGGGTCAAATGCCTTTGCCATCGCGCCCAAGCGCATGTCCGACGGCAAGACCTGGCTCGTTTCCAACTCGCATCAGCCTTATGAGGGACAGGTCGCCTGGTATGAGGCCGTGACGCATTCGGGCGAGGGGCTGGATATGGCCGGAGCCTTGTTTCCGGGATCGCCTTTCGTGTTGCTTGGCCACAACCGCAATCTGGGCTGGACCAACACCGTTAACCGTCCTGACCTTACCGATGTTTACAAGCTGGTAATGAATGCGGCGGGCGACAAATATCGATATGACGGGAAATGGCTGCCGCTTTCGGCCAAACGCGTTTGGCTACCGGTCAAAATAGGGCCATTCAATCTTCCCGTGCCGCAAACAGTCTATCGCTCGATCCACGGACCAGTCATCAAAAATGAAAAGGGCTTCTTTGCCATCCGATACGCGAGCATCGACAGCGTCAAAGCTGTCGAACAATATTATCGCAACACCAAGGCAACGAATTGGGATGAATGGACTAAGTCCATGTCAATCGGTGGCATTCCGGCCACCAACTTTATCTATGCCGACAAAACGGGCCGCGTGGCGTATATCTACAATGCGCTTTTTCCGGACCGCAAGGCTGGTTATGACTATACCAAATTGCTTCCCGGCGACACCTCTGCGGTTATGTGGTCAGGCCCTGTTGGCTTTGACCGTTATCCCAAAATCGTCGATCCAGCATCAGGCTTTGTTCAGAACGCCAACAACACACCATTTCTGGCTGCTGGACCGGGTTCAGAAATGAATCCAGCGGATTACTCGCCTTATCTGGGTATAGAATTGGGGATGACCAACCGCGGACTGCGCGCCACCGAGCTTCTGGCCGCCGATACATCGATCACGCCACAAGAGTTAGTCGCGATCAAAATGGACATGAATTACAGCAAGCAAAGCTGGGCCGGCCCATGGATGGCGTCCTTTGCTGCGCTTGACCTATCGGACGCGCCCGAGCTTGCCCAGGCGCAAAAGCTCTTGGCCAGCTGGGACTGGTCAAGTGATGGCAAAGGCAGTGCTGATGCTTTGGCCGAACGTATCATCCGGTTCGGCGCCCGGCCGAACTGGCGAGGGGACAAAATGCCTGATGCGCGCAGCACGCTTCAGGAGGCGGTGACGGAGTTCAAAAAACGCTTTGGACGAATCGATCCGCCGCTTGCGGACATCCAGCGGCTGCGGCGCGGGGAGGTTGATTTGCCTATGCTTGGCGGAACCGACACATTGCGCGCGACGACGATGTGGGATCCCGACCAGGCCGATGGCAAGATGCGCGTCCGGCATGGCGACAGTTTCATCATGCTGATGCGGTGGGACAAGGCTGGGAATGTCATGTCGGAATCCATCCAACCTTATGGCGCTGCTACCACCCGTCCCGAATCGCCACATTATACCGACCAGATGAAGCTGTTTGTAGCAGGCAAATATAAGCCCGTTTATTTCGAATGGGCCGATGCCGTAAAGCATGCAAAACGCCGTTATCGGCCCTGAACGCCGTTCGTCGAAAATATCATTTCACCAGATTGTGTTTACCGTGTCGGCCGCTACCGGTGGCGGCATTGATTTTTAGCTTTGGGAGCAGACTATGATCCGTAAATTGACCCTCGCGCTACTCGGCGCAACGATGCTTGTGTCGCCAGCGCTCGCAGCTGACCCTGCGCCAGTTCCGGCGTCGGCTTTGGTAAAGGAAATCAACATACCGCATCAGCAATTTACGCTGAAAAATGGATTGCGCGTAATTGTCCATACCGACCGCAAGGCCCCGGTAGTCGCAGTGTCGATCTGGTATGACATTGGTTCGAAACATGAACCCAAAGGCAAAACAGGCTTTGCCCATCTGTTCGAGCATTTGATGTTCAACGGGTCGGAAAATTCACCCGGCGATTTCTTCCAGCCACTGCAGAATATGGGTGCGACCGACTACAACGGCACTACTTGGTTTGACCGCACCAATTATTTCCAGACCGTGCCTACAAGCGCACTCGACCGTATGTTGTATCTTGAATCTGACCGGATGGGCTTTCTGCTCGGCGCTGTAACGCAGGAAAACCTGACCAACCAGATCGGCGTTGTCCAGAACGAGAAGCGGCAGGGCGACACGCAGCCTTATGGCTTGGTCGAATATGCTCAGATCAAGGGCATGGTCCCTGAAAATCATCCATACGGCCATTCGACAATCGGCTCGATGGCCGATCTCGATAGCGCCAGCATGGAAGATGTCCGCGCCTGGTTCCGTCAGCATTATGGCCCGAACAATGCGGTTCTGGTGCTGGCAGGCGATATCGACGTGCCGACCGCAAAAAAGCTGGTCGAGAAAAATTTCGGCGCAATCAAGGCTGGTCCAAAGCAAAAGCCGCTGAAGGTCGAAGTGCCGACACTGGCCGCACCTAAATCTGAGGTTATGAAAGACAAGGTCGCGACCACGCGTATTTACCGCAATTGGACTGTTCCTGGCATCGACAGCGCTGACTCAGTGCCGCTCGAGGTTGGCGCATCCGTGCTTGGCGGCCTTGCCAGTTCGCGCCTGGACAACATTCTGGTGCGTCAGGAAAAGCTCGCGGTCAACGTATCTGCTGGATATCAGGGTTTTGCCCAACTGGGCGGCATCGAGATTACTGCGGACGTGAAGCCTGGCGTTGATCCTGCCACCGTTGCCAAGCGGCTCGACGAAATCATCGCTGACTTTGTCAAAACCGGCCCGACGGCCGACGAGGTGCAGCGCGTACAAATGCGTACGGTTTCGAGCCGTCTTGCCGGGCTGGAACAGGTTGGCGGTTTTGGGGGCAAAGCAGTGGCTTTGGCCGAGGGCGCACTTTACCGGGGCGACAGCAATTTCTATAAGAAGCAGCTCGATGAACTTGCCACGGTAACACCAGCGCGCGTGACATCGGCGATGGGCCGCTGGCTGAACCGTCCTGTCTATGCGCTTACTGTCGAACCTGGCGAGCGTACAGCTTATGAAGAAGCCAAAGCACCTGCGGCGCCGAAAGTCGCTGCGCCGATTACGACGGTCAAGCGTTCGCCAGCGCCAGAGCTGGGCATAATATCCGATCTCGCCTTTCCAAAGGTGGAACGCACCAGGCTGTCGAACGGCATCGAGATCGTTTACGCACAGCGTAATGCAGTGCCGTTGACTCAGGTTTCACTTAGCTTCAATGCGGGCAACACTGCCGATCCGCGTGAGAGGTCGGGGACCCAGTCGCTGATGCTCGCATTGCTCGACGAAGGCGCGGCGGGGATGACTTCCACGCAAATCGCCGAAGCTCAAGAGCGGCTGGGGGCAAGCATCGGCAGCAGCGCAAGCATGGACCGGACAAACGTCAATGTGACATCGTTGTCGGCCAATCTGGCCCCGTCACTGAAACTGTTTTCTGACATCGTGCTTCGGCCCGATTTCGTACCTGCGGAAGTGGAGCGGCTGCGCGGCCAGCAACTGGCGCGTATCCAGTCCGAACTCACCAACCCGCAAGGCATCGCCTTCCGAACGCTGCCGCCGATCTTGTTCGGTAAGGATCATCCTTATGGCATTTCTTTCACTGGAACCGGCGATGTTGCAACCGTAAGCAAAGTGTCGCGCAGCGAAATAGTCGATTTCCACCACAAGTGGTTTCGTCCAGAAAAGGCGACGTTCTTCGTTGTCAGCGACAAGCCGCTCGCAGAAATCAAGAGTGCACTTGAAAGCAGTTTCGGCAGTTGGTCGGCGACCGGCCCTGCTGGTACTAAGGACATGTCAGCGGCACCTGCTGCTGCCAATCCGCGCATCATCTTGATTAACCGTCCGGGTTCGCCACAATCGCTGATTCTGGGCGGGCAAGTGCTCGCAACTAAGGGCACTGCTGATCTCGAGACCGCGATCACCGCCAATGAAGCGTTAGGGGCAGGATTTCTGTCACGCATCAACATGGATCTGCGTGAAACCAAGGGTTGGTCCTATGGCGTACGCGGCAGCATAAACCGCGTAGAAGGTGATGTTCCATATCTCATCTCTGCCCCCGTGCAGGCGGACAAGACCGGTGAATCAATTGCTGCCTTGATAAGCAACTATAAGGCGTTTTTAACCGACAAGGGCATCACCAAGGAAGAGCGTGATCGGATCGTCGGCGGTAATATCCGCGAGCTTCCGGGCAGTTTCGAAACTTCAGGCGACGTCCTGGCTGCAATGCAACGCAATGTCTTGTTTAAGCGGCCTGACGATTTTTACGCTACGGTGGCGACCGAATATCGCGGTATGACTGAGGAAAAGCTCGACAGCTCAGTGCGCGCGCTGGTCAATCCCGACAAGTTTACTTGGGTTGTGGTTGGCGATGCAGCAAAGGTGAAGCCGCAGTTGGAAGCACTTGGATTGCCAGTTGAAATGGTAACGGATATTGCTAACACCAGTGCAAACAACACAGCGAAATAAGGAGTAGGATATGGCAGCAATTGATGGTGATTGGGACGTAACAATCAAAAGCCCCATGGGTGACCAGAAAGCCGTTTTAACCGTCAACAGCGACGGTGGCAGCTTTTCGGGCCAGATGTCGGGTGGACTGGGTTCGATGGACATTTCCAATGGCACAGTCGATGGCGACACGCTGAGCTGGGGCATGGACATCACTGTCCCAATGCCCATGCATCTCGATGCCACAGCGACCGTCTCGGGCGATGCCATGACGGGCGAAGTCAAAGCAGGCGCTTTCGGTTCGATGGGCTTGTCGGGCACACGTAAGTAAGAACTGGCTTTTCGGCACATGTTGGTGCCGGAAATCGAACATGAGGCCGTTTGCCCATCCGGGTAGGCGGCCTTGTTCTATTCAGTGTCGATGCTAATGTTTTTTCAGGCAACGTTTCTTCCGAATCGTGCCGACCAGGTCCGGAGCCAATTCATGAACCAGATTGCATCACCGTCCCAGCATCGGATGTCCTTTTTGCGTTCGGCGCTGTTCGTAGTTCCAGTCGTCATGTTTCTCGGTTTCTTTTCCGGTACCCTTTCCGGCTCGACGCAAGAAAATATCTGGTACCAAACCTTGATCAAGCCAGCAGCGCAACCGCCGGGTTGGGTGTTCGGTGTCGTGTGGCCGTCGCTGTATTTTCTGATGGGAATTGCGCTTGCAATGGTGCTGCATGCCCGCGGCGCGCGCCACCGCACGCGCGCCATTGTCTTGTTTGTGATTCAGTTCCTCATCAATTTGACGTGGTCGCCGATTTTTTTCGGGCAGCATAAGGTGACCTTGGCCTTTTACATTATCATTGTGATGTTGGTCATGGCGATAGCGACAACCATCGCATTTGCGCAGGTCCGCAAGACCGCTGCATGGCTGATGGTGCCCTATCTGATCTGGATCAGTTTTGCCTCAATCTTGAATTTTCAGATCGACCGTTTGAATCCTGACGTCGAAAGCCTTTACGTTCCGGCTGCGACTTCCCAGATAGGTAACAGCGGCTAACCCCCCGCCGCAATGGAGTGAATGACATGCAGAGCGAAAAGCGCATTTTTGACGATTTGGCTAAAGTATTGAATGGCGTTGCAGGGACCGTTGCCGGTATGGGCCGCGAGGCTGAGGCGAGCATGCGCGAACGCGCGCGTGAATGGGCTGGCGGGCTGGATCTTGTCTCGCGCGAAGAATTTGATGCGGTAAAGACTTTAGCTGCCAATGCACGCGCCGAAGCCGACGCACTTGGCAAGCGGGTGGCCGCCTTGGAAGCCGCGCTAAACACAAAAGGTCGCGCAGCGCCCGCGAAAGCCAAGCCTGCAATCAAGCCGACAGACGGGCCCGCCTAAACTTTTCCACAGTCGGCCCACAGGCTTGTGTTGCGCGCTGCCGCAAGCCCCTTGCGTGCGAGTCAGTCAACAGGCAGACTCAGCTGAACAATACAGGCGCAATGATAATGCACGACGCAGACGAACAATACGAGCACTTCGAGCGCGATGAATCTGCGCCGATGGATATGCTTGCCGCGTTGTTCGAGGCGCGGGGCTGGTCGTTTGAGATCGATGGCGAAGAAGAGATTACTGCGGAATATAAAGGCAGCTGGGCAAGCTACCAACTGCGCGCGATTTGGCGCGAGGAAGACAATGCGCTCCAGCTGATCATTTTGCCCGACATCACTGTGCCAAGCGATAAGCGTGCAAGTGTATACACCGCTTTGGGCTTGATAAATGAGCAATTGTGGCTTGGCCATTTCGACATGTGGTCAGCCAATGGGATACTTTTATTCCGCCATGGCAGCTTGATGGCTTCGAATGGCCTACTGGGCGTTGATCAGGCGCAGACGATCATTGATGTTGCCATTGATGAGTGTGAGCGCTTTTACCCTGTATTCCAGTTCATCATTTGGGGAGACAAGACGCCTGAGGAAGCCATCGCCAGTGCTCTTATCGAGACGCACGGTGAGGCGTAGGTCCTAGACGGGGCGCTCCGTTTTGATCAGATAATGCATGTAACCCATGGCAATGGGCTTATCGCGGTCATCTTGCCACGCACGTGCTTCCACATTGGCCATGGTACGACCAAGCCTTGTCACTTCGCCGACGGCATAGGTCATGTGATTGACCCCGCCGCGCATGAAATCGACGGTGACGTTGACTTGTTTGATCGCGGAATCGCTGCCTTTAGCTTGCAACGCTCGGTGAATAGCAGCAATCGCGGCAATCTCGAGCAAACCCGAAATGGCGCCACCATGCAGGAACCCTGGCCGCCCTTGAACACGGTCAGCAAAGGGCATACCGATAACCGGCGCGCCATCGCGTTCGTCTAAGATTTCCATGTCGAGCGCGCGGGCATAAGGCGGAAGGGTGGCATACATTTCGCTCATGATACGCGGTCTCCGATACGGATAAACGTTCCACTCGCATGCGCCAATGGCTCATCCGGGTTCCCATTATGGGCAAATCCGCGCACAAAGCCGATGCTGTTGCTCAGATGATAGCAAATGCCGCGGCCATAGACGCGCTCCCCCGACGGGGAGGGCCGCAAATAATCGATACGCAAGTCCATCGTCACCTGCGGCCGGAACTCCCCAAGCTTCGTCCAGATCGACATGCTGGTGGCATTATCCATCAGACTGATGATGACAGCAGAGGCCAAAATGCCCGTTTCGGGGTCAGCGACTAGGTCCTCACGCCAGTCAATCGCAAGTTCAACCCAGTCATCGCCATGGCCGACATATTCCATATTTAGGAAACCGCCGTGGCCGAATTTCCCCATCAGTTTGTTGACCAACGCAGGGTCGAAGCTTGCGCCCTTCGGTATGATGCTGCCCAAATCAGGTTTGCCGAACGCCATTATTTGCTGTCCAATGTTGAACGATACTGAGGTGTAATCCGCGCTTTCGATAGCTGCTCATACACAAAGCCTGCTTTTAGCACATTGTAATCATGCCATTTTGGCCCGATGAAGCTTAGCCCCACAGGGAGACCAGACGAAAGGCCCATTGGCACGGTTAAATGGGGGAAACCTGCCACTGCTGGCAACTGGCTGGCACTTGGCCCCGAAAATGCGTCGCCTTTTCCCAGCGTCGATACCCAAGCCGGGCCATTGGTTTGCGCAATGAGTATGTCCACCTTGTTATTTGCAAACAGCTGATTGAGCGCATTGGTGGCAAGCCCGCGCGATGTCGCGATCGCCTCCAGATAAGCGGAGTCATCAAGACCCTTTTCCTTGTCTGCAGCCTCAAAGGTGTCTTGGCCAAAATACTGTAATTCTTTGTCGGCATGGGCTTTGTTGAACGCGATGATATCGGCAAGCGTCTTGTGCGGAACGAGGCCATCGGGCAAGCCTTGCAGATAGGATGCAAGGTCGGCCTTGAGTTCGGCCAGCAAGACCTTGAATTCGGCCTGGCCAATTTTCTGCCGGTCAATCTTGCTGGCATCCAGCACGATGATTTCAGCGCCACCTTCTTGCAGTTTGGCAACAGCGGCGTCGAATAAAGCCGCGTCAGAGTCTGGCGCGCGAATTACACCGATCCGCATGCCTTTCAGCGCATCTATCGACAGACCAGCCGCATAATTGCCGCGCCACTTATCGGCATCGGCCGTCGCCGGATCTTGCGGGTCGCTGCCTGCCATCGCCGTCAACATGATAGCTGCATCGGAAACCGAACGCGTGATTGGCCCTGCGGTATCCTGGCTATGGCTGATAGGCACGATATAGCGGCGCGAGACCAGACCAACGGTTGGCTTAAACCCGACAACGCCGTTCACACCCGCAGGGCAGGTGATGGAGCCGTCGGTTTCGGTACCAATGGTCGCGGCCGCAAGCCCTGCGGCTGCTGCCGCGCCGCTTCCGCTGGATGAACCGCAGCTGTTTCTGTCCAGCGCATGCGGGTTTTTGGTAAGGCCGCCGATTGCACTCCATCCACTTGTCGAGTTATCCGACCGGATATTGGCCCACTCGCTTAGGTTCGTCTTGCCCAAGATGATGGCGCCTGCGGCGCGCAGTCGGGCAATCAGCGGCGCGTCACGGTTCGTGATATTGCCTGCAAGCGCGAGGGAGCCAGCGGTCGTCGCGATCGGGCCTGCAACCTCGACATTGTCCTTCACCAAGACGGGAAGACCGTGCATTGGCCCGCGATATTTGCCTGCACGCAGTTCGGCGTCCATGGCACGCGCCTGATCAAGTGCATCGGGGAATGTTGCTATCACGGCGTTGAGCGTAGGGCCACTGTCATCGACTGCCGCGATCCGCGCAAGATAGGCTGCGGTTATCGCCTCGCTGTTCATTTCGCCACGCGCGATAGCTTCGGCGAGTTGGGAAAGGTCCAAATTTTCGATTGGACCCGCTTTGGCAAGATTTGTATTGGCCTGCTGTGTGGTTGGTGGCGTCGTGGCCCGCGCGGAAATTGGCTGAACCAATGCGCACGTTAAAGCGAGTGCAAACTTCAATTTCACTTTTTGTCTCCCCTTGCTAACTCAGTCCCGCGGTCACGCGCGGCACGCAGTGTTTCCCCAACCAATATGTCCAATGCGCCACCAGCATCAAGCACTCCCAAGCCCGCTGCGGTGGTACCACCCGGGCTGGTGACGCGTGCCGCCAGATCCTCTGGTGTCTGCCCCGACGTCGCAGCGAGTATCGCAGCGCCCTCAGTCATGGCAATGGCCATATGTGCGGCAATATCACGAGGCAGTCCTGCCGCTTCGCCGCCCTTGGCCAGAGCGTCAATGAAGCGGTAGACAAAGGCTGGCCCGGATCCCGCAAGCGCGGTGACGGCATCCATATGGCCTTCTTCCTCAATCCATAGGACCGATCCCAACGGCGCGAGCAACGTTTCAAGCATATTGTGCGCGTGGATATCTGCTTGCGGCGCATGAAGCGCCAGCGGTGATTTGCCGATGGCGGCTGCCAGATTGGGCATCAGCCGGACCACAATTGAGGCAGGAAACGCAGCGGACAGCGTCGCCGTCGTTGTCCCTGCGAGTATCGAGATCACTATTGCCCCCGGCGCGAGCAATTGCGCGATGTCAGGTGCCAATGCGGGCAAAAGCTGTGGCTTGATACCAAGTAATATGATATCGAACTTCCGCCCGACCTCTTGCGATGACCGGTAAAGCGATACGCCGGGCGGGAGCCCACCAGCATTGGGGTCGACAACAGAGAAATAGCCGGGTGTAACGCCGCTGGCGAGCCAACCAAGCACCATTGCGCTGCCCATGTTGCCGCAGCCGTAAAAACAAATCTCGGACGGGAAAACGGACAAACGGGTGACCTTGCGACTGTTCAGACTTCCGTCATGCCCTATCCGTTGGCAGACGGCAACCGCAGGAACAATGACAAGCCATCAGGTGCAGGCAATGGAGGCGCACCGGCATGACGCACGGCGTCGGCCCGCGCACGATTAAGGATTGCATCGGGCACGTGCACGTCGTGGAAAACATGATCGGCTTCACCAAGCAACCGCGCGGTGAGCAAAGTGAGGTCATCTGGATTTGCCGAGAGCAAGCCAATCTCGATCATCCGGTCACCCTTTGGCTCCTGAGCCGCGTCTAGCCAGTACTGCACGGCTTGCGGAACATGGCTCCCAAACGGGTCCAGCATCCCCCCTGCGGCAAAGCCTTGATCCAGCGCCCGGCGGCGGGTGGCACCGTCTGGCCAGCGCGCGCGGATCTTGTCGCGGGCCGCTGCAACCGCTCGGGCCAGTGATCCCAACGTTTCGGGCAGCAGCGTTTCGATTCGATGGCGAATGGCCTTTGCCATGCCTGCCGAAGCACCGCCTGTGCCCACTGCAATCAGAACGGGGGTCCGGTCGACGATAGCAGGCGTTGTAAAATCACAGATGTCGGGCCGGTCAACGACATTTACTAGCAGGCCCCTGGCCTTGAGGTCATCGGCAGATGCGCGTGCTTCGTTGTCCTCGGCAAGGGCAACAAAAGCAATGCGCGCCTCCTTGTTGCCCGCATCGACGCAGATACCTCCAGCACGCTCGATTAGCCGCCTTTTGGCATCCGCCATTTCACCGTCGCCAACCAGAATGACTTTCCGGCCTATCAGGTTCACGAAAATAGGCAGCTGATCCAATATGAATATCCTATTTCAACCAATCGGGCACATGCTCCGCAGCCAGAATCGTTTCAGGCGATATCCGTTCCGCCACAACAGCGAATTTGTTGCCATCGACCAAGACCTCGGGGACAAGCCCGCGGCTATTATAGGTACTTGCCATTGTCGCGCCATACGCGCCCGCTGTGCGGAAAATGGCGAGATCATTGGCTTCGACCGGGTCAATTTCGCGTCCCATCGCAAATGTGTCACCTGTCTCGCACACCGGCCCGACGATGTTGGCCACTATCTTGTCGCCATGAGGTGTGACCGCTTCAAAATCATGCCATGCATCATATAATGCGGGACGTGCGAGGTCATTCATGGCGGCGTCGACGATGACGAACGGCGCGTTGCCTGCACCTGGCTTCACGCGGATGACTCGCGTGAGAAGAATGCCTGCGTTGCCGGCAATGACTCGGCCGGGTTCAAACATCAGCCTGACGTTCCACCCCTTTGTGACGCGCGCAACCATTGCTCCATATTCGGCCGGCTCCGGCGGATTGTCGCCCGCACGGTAGCGCACGCCCAGACCCCCGCCCAAATCGACATGCGTGACGATATAGCCTTGGTCGCGCAGCTTTTGTAATAAAACGCCGACCTTGTTAAACGCCGTCTCCAGTGGCTCCAGGCTCGTCAACTGGCTGCCGATATGCAGCGCAACGCCGCGCATATGGAGATTAGGTAATGCACTGAGCCGCGCATAGATTTCGGGCGCTCGGTGAATGCTTACGCCAAATTTATTGTCCGCCTTACCGGTCGAAATCTTGCCATGCGTGCCTGCGTCCACGTCGGGATTGATTCGAAGTACAGCAAAAGCTGTCATGTCGAGCGTTCCGGCAAGCATCGACAGTTCGCGGCCTTCTTCTTCTGACTCAATGTTGAACTGGCCAATGCCTGCCTTTAACGCTCGCACAATTTCTTCCGCAGTTTTGCCCACGCCGGAAAAGACGATATCTTTGGCAGCCATGCCTGCGGCCAAAGCGCGGTCCATTTCACCGCCCGATACAACGTCTGCGCCATAGCCTTGCCGCGCGAGCACCTTTAACACCGCCAGATTGGGGTTTGATTTTACGGCAAATGCCAAATGGGGGTTGTCAAGATCGGACAATGCATCCCGAAAGACCTGCGCATGACGTTCAAGTGTTGCGCGGGAATAAACATAGACAGGCGTACCAACTGCTTCCGCAATATCAGGCAATGCGACGTCTTCGGCGTGCAGTACGCCATTGATGAGATCAAAATGGTTCATGGCTGAGTTTGCTTATTTTGGATTGTTCTTGGCGGCTTTTGCCGTTGCTTCCGGATCGAAAGGTTTAGGCTCTTCGCCAGGCGGGACATCGAACGGGTCATCTTCGCGCCGTTCGGATCGTTTCAACAACTCGTCGGTGCGGCCTGGGCGCGCTTGTACCGATGGCGTGGTCAACACTTTTGCCGTTTGCTCTAAAGTCTGTCCATAGGCCTTTGGCGGCATGGCATTGCCAGAGCGCGGCTCAAGGTCACCAAATTTGCCACAAGCAGTTGCGCTTAAGGTGATCCCCATCAAAAACATGATTCGTGGCAGTTTCATGCCTCTAATTCCCTTCTCGCGGTCGCGATCGCTTCTGTTGTCCGCGCGGGTGCGGTGCCGCCAGAGCTTGTCCTGCTGGCGACCGACCCGTCAATCGATAGATCGGGCAACACGCAGCCGGCAAGTGCAGGGCTAACGGTAGCCAAATCATCCGATGTTATGTCAGACAGGAGAATGCCTCGCGCCTCGCACATTTTAACAATCGTTCCGGTAACATGATGCGCTTCACGGAATGGCATCGCAAATGCACGTACCAGCCAATCAGCCAAATCGGTTGCGGTCGAAAAGCCGGTCGCCGCCACTTCGCGCATGCGGGCTGGATTGAATGTCACATTGGCAACCATGCCGGTCATTGCCGCAAGCGACAAAGCGAGCAAATCATAAGCTTCGAACACCGGAGGTTTATCGTCCTGCATGTCCTTTGAATAGGCCAATGGGAGGCCTTTCATGGTGATCATAAGGCTGCTCATGCAGCCAATGATTCTCCCGCTATGGCCCCGCACCAGTTCCGCCGCATCCGGATTGCGCTTTTGCGGCATGATCGAGCTGCCTGTTGACCATGCATCGGGCAATGTAATAAAACCAAAAGGCTGCGATGCCCATAAAATCATTTCTTCTGCCAGCCTGGAAAGATGCAGCGCGGTCTGCGCCGCTGCCGTCAGGAATTCGAGCGCGAAGTCGCGGTCAGAGACGGCATCCAGGCTGTTGGCCATTGGGCCGTCAAATCCAAGTGCAGCGGCCGTGGCGGCACGATCGACCGGAAATGATGTCCCCGCCAGTGCAGCAGCGCCCAAGGGCGACTGGTTCAGCCGTGCCCGGCAATCGACAAAGCGGCTGCGGTCACGTTTCGCCATTTCGTAATAAGCCATCAAATGGTGCCCAAGCGTTACGGGCTGTGCCACCTGCAAATGGGTAAACCCTGGCATGATGCTGTCGGTATGTTCTTCGGCTCGCTCCACCAGTGCGGATTGGAAGGCTTTCAACTCGGCATCGATTTGGACTGTGGCGTTTCGCACCCAAAGACGAAAATCTGTCGCGACCTGATCATTGCGGGAACGCGCCGTGTGCAGACGTGCGGCGGGGTCCCCAATCAGAGCGCGCAACCGCGTTTCGGTCGCCATATGAATGTCTTCGAGCGCGAGATTTTCAGGCACGCCATGTGCGGCATATTCGGCATGGACCGTGTCCAGTCCATCCTGAATCGCGACATTGTCGCTTGCCGTAATTATACCCGTTGCTGCCAACATATCGGCGTGGGCTTTGCTACCTGCAATATCTTCCTGCCAAAGACGCTTGTCGAATGGGATTGAGGCATTTATCTCACGCATGATATCGCCAGGGCCGTCGCCGAACCGGCCGCCCCACATGCTATTGGAATTCGACATGCGCTTATTGATGACCCTAATCCTTCTGGTGCTCGCTGGATGCGATAAAGAAAGCCAGTCCGAGGGGCAAGCGCAACCCGCATCGACGGCAATGGCCGGTGCTGGCAATAAATCGGAAATAAGTCTTGAAGGCACCAATGGCACGCGGGCAACCCTAAGCTACAAATATGCCGGGCAAAAGGCTCCAATTGCGCCGTTTGCGGGCGCCGACGGTCAGGATGTAACATTGGCAGATTTTGCAGGCAAGCCGCTGTTGCTTAACGTCTGGGCAACATGGTGTGCACCCTGCAAAGCAGAAATGCCAACATTGGACGCGCTGGCGAAAACGGAAAAGGCGCGGATGAACGTGATTGTGGTGTCGCAAGACCTTGAAGGGCGCGCGCCAGTCCTTGCCTTTTTCAACGAGACGGGCATCAAGAACCTTGAGCCCTATACCGACGCAGACAATGCTGTTCTCGCTGCCTTTGGCAACGCCATCGCGCTTCCCACAACCATCTTATATGACAAGAGTGGGCAAGAAGTTTGGCGAATTGCTGGCGGGGTCGAGTGGAATGATGCCAAAATGGCAGAATTGCTGCGCGAAGCAGACTGACACCAGTTTACATCAGGACTCGGCGCACCCGTTGCTTTTCGGAACGTCGGATCGGCAATGATTCGGTCAATGGCCGGACCAATATGTGGCGGTGTTTAGGGTCAGCGCACGTCGCTGTCTCAGCCTGATCGACTTCGCGCGCAAAAGCTGCGTCAGGCATGGCAAATGCGCCAAACACAACAAAACCGACGCTCAACGTGACGAAACTTCCCCGCATACGGTTAGCGTGCCTTCCAAGAGCTTGCTGTACGATGAACGAAGTGACCTTCAAGCCGACTTTTGATAAATTGTAAATCATTATCAAAAATATGGTGGGCGCTAACGGGCTCGAACCGCTGACCCTCTCGGTGTAAACGAGATGCTCTACCAACTGAGCTAAGCGCCCCCTTCGGGAAGGCGGCCTTTGCCAAAGCGTTACGCATTTGGCAAGCCCTATCAGATGATCGGAGCAGATCGGGCGGCGCAAGCCACAAAATAATCGTCTAGTTTTGCCGATGTCTCGGTGGAAAGCTCGATAAAAACGCGTCGGGCATCGGATGGGTCCTGGCGCCGCAAGAGCATACCATTCTCTGTCATCGCGGTAATCCATCGCGGCGCGGTTGCCGGTGGCACTGAGGCAGTGCACACGCTGGAAACGGAAACCTGCTGCCCTTCCTGCGCTGCAGCCTTCAAGCCGCGCAATATGTCCCACGCCGCGTCGGCAAATAGATCGGGCTGGAAAAAACGGTCGCGTATACGGCTCTGTATGATGATATCACGCAGGTTCACCGTTGCATAATCGCTGGCCATTGGGATGCTTGGGGGGGAAAGCCCAAAAAGCTGCCCTGCAGCGCTGGGCGAAAGGATACCGGCTTGTCCGATACGGCATTTTGCTGGTCTGCTTCAGCCATGCGCGCCAACGTCCGGGCAGATTCCGCCAGTTCATCGCTGATTCGGTGCAGCGATCCAAATTCTACTTCGCAGTGTCTGTCATGCAGTCGATCCATGCTGCCCCGTTCGAACACCCCCGCCAAAAATGGCTCTGGCCTTAAGGAGGCGCCGCATAAACATCATCGAGCGCCTCCATTTTGGTCCATACCAATGCAGTGCTGCGATGCTTTTCGAGATAATGGGTGATGCGCATTAGGCTACCAGCGATTCTCTCCGTTTCTGAGCAAAGGTCGACCAGCAAAAAATCCGCGCCCCGCATTTCCTCCATCGTGACAGGCGTACCGCCCATCAGCATCACGAGTCGGACAAGCTTAGCCTCGCGCTCTACTGATGCGCCCCCAATCATGGCAGGGCGGCTATTTCGGAGTGCGCGGGGCGGGGAAGGCGATTGTTCCATTGGCGGTATCTCAAATCTATGATTAATTAGTATTTTTTTGGAAGCATTAAAAATATTTCGAGTCCATAGGCGATGTTTCACTCCGGAATGGAGGTAACAATTTTGGTCGACTGATTGTTTGCTTAGCCTGTCCGATGCGCTAGTCCCGTGATCACGAAGCGCAAAGGCGCCGAAGAATTCAGAGGAGCATATCTAGTGGGAACAGGTAGAATTATAACGCGCGCGGCAGCGCTTTTTTTGTCAGGAGTAGCGATGACTGCAGTTGTAGATGCAAAGGAAATGAGATCCGGTCAGATCGTAAGCGAACCGGCTATGCTTCAAGAATGGACCGGCCCTTATGAGGGTGTACCGCCGTGGGACCAAATCAAGATAAGCCAGTTTCCATCTGCCTTTCAGGCCGCGATGAATGACTCGAAAGCCGAATTTGAAGCGATGCTCGCAAAGCCTGAGCCAGTAACCTTCGAAAATACGATTACGGCGAGCGAGCTTTCGGGCGAAAAAATCAGCCGTTTATTTTCTATTTGGGGGGTGCATTCGTCCAACCTGTCCAACCCCGAGGTGCGCAAGATACAGGCCGAGTGGGAACCGAAGGTCAGCGCATTTTTCTCCGAACTGTCGCTTGATGCGCGTTTTTTCCAAAGGGTTAAATTTCTTTACGATCAGCGGGCCAGTCTTGGCCTTGATGCCAAGCAGGCGCGTCTTTTGGAACGGACATATGAATCTTTGGTCCGCAATGGCGCCCTACTAGATGCTGCCAAGAAAGCGCAGGTCATCAGTATCGAGACCGACCTTTCCAAGAAATTTTCGGCTTTTTCCGAAAAGGTGCTCGCCGACGAGGAAACCTATATCTTGCTGACGCAAGAGGCGGATCTTGCTGATTTGCCCGAAAGCTATGTCGCGGCATTACAGGCTGCAGCAAAATCAAAGGGGCAAAGCGGTTGGGCGGTGATCAACACCCGGTCTGCGGTTCAACCGTTTCTGGAGAATTCCACACGGCGCGATTTGCGTGAAAAGGTCTGGCGCGCTTTCACCAAACGCGGTGACAATGGAAATGCCAACGACACCAATGCGACCATCGCCGAAATTCTGATACTGCGGCAGCAGCGGGCTGAAATTCTCGGTTTCCCGACGCATGCGCATTACCGGATGGCCGACACGATGGCCAAAGATCCTAACAAGGCCATGGACCTGATGATGAAATTCTGGCCAGCCGCCGTCGCACGGGTGAAAGAAGAGGTGGCGGATATGCAGACGATCGCCAATGCCGACAAGATCACGATCGAGCCATGGGACTATCGTTTTTATGCCGAGAAAGTACGCAAGGCGAAATATGACCTCGATCAAGAGGCCATCAAGCCCTATTTCCAGCTGGATAATATGGTCGCAGCCATGTTTGATGCCGCGGGCAAGCTTTATGGTATGACCTTTACCGAAAACACCGGCACCGTTCCGGTTTTCGAGCCGAAGGTGCGGACCTTTGAAGTCAAACGCGATGGCAAGGTCATCGGGTTGTTCTATCTCGACAACTTTGCACGACCCGGCAAACGGTCGGGTGCCTGGATGACCACCTACCGCAGCCAGCACACATTGGGCGGTAAAAACAATATCGTGCTTGCGTCAAACAACAACAACTTCGTGCCGGGTGCCGATGGCGTGCCCACGTTGATCAGCATCGATGACGCGTCCACCTTGTTCCATGAATTTGGCCATGCGATCCATTATCTCAATTACGATATTACATGGCCCGGGCTTGGTGGAACGCCACGCGACTTTGTCGAATATCCAAGCCAGGTGAACGAAAATTGGCTGCTGACGCCTTATATACTGAATACCTATGCCAAACATTATAAAACCGGCGAACCGATTCCGGCGGCACTGCTCGAGAAGATCCGGGCGAGCGAAACCTTCAACCAGGGATTTTCTACAGTCGAATATCTGTCGAGTGCGATTCTGGATATGAAATTGCATAACCGCAGCATTCCCGTCGCTGACCCAGCTGCGTTTGAACGTGATACGCTGGCGGAAATCGGTATGCCCAAAGAGATGGTGATGCGGCACCGCTTGCCGCAGTTCAACCATCTGTTTGCTGACGACGGCTATTCGGCCGGATATTACAGCTATCTCTGGTCCGAAACGATGGATGCCGACACTTGGGCCGCCTTCACTGAAAAAGGCGACGTCTGGGACAAGGAAACCGCGAAGCGTTTCCGTTCGATGATTCTTTCAACGGGCAATGAAACCGATAGGATCGAAGCGTATCGCGCGTTCCGCGGCCGTGATCCGGACGTGAAGTATATCATGAAAAAGAGGGGATTTCCGACGGGCGAATAAGCCGCCCACGCGATAGCAAATAACGGGGCTGTGCAGACGAACATTTGCGCAGCCCCTTTTTGTTGACTCTTCTCAAAATTGATATAAATATGATATCATCTATTTCAGGGGAAATTGTGATGACAGACGAATCAAACAACACTCTAAATGCCAGCAGGGAAATTGCTGCGGCCAGTTTCAATGGCTATCTCATGCTGTTCATCATGCTGGCGAGCATGGTCGGCTTTGGCTGGGCTTTACTAGACGCCATTGGCGGCGGATCACCCGCCAACGTG
>JBBQPQ010000028.1:0-29841 GCA_038217195.1 Sphingomonadales bacterium
ATGAGAAGGCAAGTAAGAAGTTATGGGTTTTGATCGCAAGCGTGCTGGCAAGGGCCGGGACAAAAGAGATGGTTTCGGTGATGAAAGCTATGACGGTTATCGCGCACCGTCCCCCTATCAAAGTGACTTTGGCGGCGGCCGCTCAGGCGGCGGATATGGCGGCGGCGGCAATAGCGGCAGCAGCGGTGGCGGTGGAGGTGGCTTTGGCGAACCACGTCGCGGCCCCGGCGGCCCGCCAATGCCCGCGCAGGTCATCGGTTCCGGCAAAGGAATTGTCAAATTTTTCAATGGCCAAAAAGGTTTTGGCTTCATTCAGGTAGACGGTCGGCCCGACGATGTCTTCGTGCATATCAGTGCCGTTGAACAAGCTGGTCTCTCCGGTCTGGCCGAAGGTCAGCCACTTGAGTTCCAACTTGTGGAACGTGGCGGCAAGGTGTCTGCAACCGATCTGGTGATCGATGGTGAGCCAATGGCCGTAACAGAACGCGCACCGCGTCCCGATCGTCCTGCATTTGATCGCGACCGTGCTCCGCGCGGCGATGATCGTGCAGGTTTCCGTGGCGGTGACCGTGATTCGGCGCCCCGTGGTCCGCAACGCGAATCGACTGGCGAGCGTGCCAATGGAACGGTGAAATTCTTCAATGACATGAAGGGTTTTGGTTTCGTTCAGCGCGACGACGGTGGCGAAGATGTGTTCGTGCACATTTCTGCGCTTGAGCGTTCGGGCATGGGCCAAGTGACTCAAGGCGACCGTTTGGCGTTCGATATCGAAATCGACCGCCGCGGCAAATATTCGGCAACGAATCTCAGCACGCTTTCCGAATAAGCAGCCATTTATGTTTAAAAAGGCGGGTGAAGCATCACGCTTCGCCCGCCTTTTTTATGTCGCTTATGCCTTACCGATTGTCGCGGCAAGGAACCACGCGCGCTGCTCGGCTTGATCCGTCCAGTCATCAAGCAGGCCGTCGGTCGCATTGTCGCCTGCCTTGTCGGCAAGCTCTTTTGCGTCCTTCAACGCCGAGATGAGAGTCTCATTGTCTTTATGCAGTTCCTTCAACATCTTTGGCGCGTCGGTGGAGGTCGAATCATGATCATTGATCCGCTGCTTTTCCGCGATCGAACCGATGGAGGTCAGTGTATCCTGCCCCAATTTGCGTACGCGTTCGGCGACAAGGTCAGTGGTTGCAATTAACTCGGTCGCTTGCTCGTCAAACAGCAAATGATATTCCCGGAAATGTGGGCCGGTTACATGCCAGTGAAAATTCTTGGTCTTTAGGTACAGTGCGAAATAATCGGCAAGAAGGCCGTTAAGTGCATCGGCCAAGGCCTTTTTGCTGTTGTCACCAGTTCCCATTTTTATTCTCCGTTTTGTTGGGGCATATCGGACATATAGGAATGAAGTGACGCGTTTCCAACCGATCAGCTACGATGAAAGCTGCACGGCAAAGACAAAAGTCAACGTGGAAGGCGCACCGCAACTGAAGCAAGCAGCGCCTGGGTAACCGATGGGCTGAGCTGTGAGCAGCCAATGGCATCTTCCAATATTCCGGTGAAGCTAGCGATCACGGAGTCTGCACCGCCAAATTCAATCACGCGCTGCAACGATGCTTCAAACAAGCTGGCAATTTCAGCGACGGCAACGAAATTATGCGCAATGGCGGTCTGGCGTATCGCTTCCAACCGGATGAGGAATTGCAGAGGGCGGCTGTCGAAAGTCGTCAGCCGAAGCGCGTCTAGCAAATCGCTGAGTTCAGCGCGAATCAGCATTTGACGATCGTGGTCTAATTCCATGGCAGTGCCCCATTGCCCCATATCTGTGACAATGATGCGGCAACATGGTTAATGATTGGTAAAAGATCCGGGCGTGAAGTCCATAAAGCTGGTCTGAATTTTTGGAGTCGAAACCAATTCAACAGACTTTTCGCTGCTATTCCCGGCTTTGAGGACTGGAATACTGCTTAAGGCTTGACTTTATGCCCGCGAATCCGCATTGGCCCGCGTCTGTGAACAGCGCGGACGTTTGACTGCGCAGTTTTTCTGCGAAATTATTTGAACAAAAGGAATGGGCCATGGCGAAGCCAGCCACGATCAAGATTAAGCTGCTCAGCACCGCTGACACGGGCTTCTTCTATGTGACCAAGAAAAATCCGCGCAACATCACGGAAAAGATGACGTTCCGCAAATATGATCCCGTTGTGCGCAAGCATGTCGAGTTCAAGGAAGCCAAAATCAAGTAAGCCAAGTGCTGTTTGGATGGCACATCGAACAGGGCGCTTTGGGCGCCCTTTTTGATTCGGGCAGATGGACCACAGTTAACCGGATACAAGCAAGCTATTGTAACGCCTGCAAACCTGTGCCCGACCTCCGGCCCGTCAACAGTCCAAATTTCGTCAGACCAGCGGACTGGCGTAAGCTGAGGTTGGTAAGGAGTATACCCCCGAATGCTCAATCCACAATTCTCCGGACAGCCTCCAGAAACTTCATTACTGATACTGGCTTGGACAAATAGCCTTTCGCGCCTGCGGTCATGATCCGCTCTTCGTCGCCTTTGCCCGCATAAGCGGTGACGGCGAGCACGGGGATAGGAGACAAATCGGCGTCCTTCTGCATGGCCTCAATCAGGTCGATGCCGCTGACATGCGGCAACTGAATATCCATGATGATAAGGTCGGGTTGAAATACCTGGGCCTGTTCCAGCGCGAGTCGTCCGTCACGCACGCCCTCGACGACAAACTGATGCGCACGCAAAAGATCCGTGAAGAGCTTGAGGTTGAGTTCATTGTCCTCAACGATCATCACCTTTTTACCCATGGGTGTTTTTCCCGCTTTGCGTTCGACTGTGGCTTGGCTTAAGCGAAAGCCATGCATGAAACAAATGGCAAGTTAGACGCATCGGGTATGGCGTTCCAGGCATTGGCTTGGGCGTTGATGGAAGAGGTGCGGGCCGAACGCCTATTGGCGCTCACGGGGCTTACGCCGGAAGGTTTGCGCAAAAGCGTCATGGAACGCAGCACGCAGGCAGCGATATTATCGTTCCTTGAGGCACATGAACCTGACCTCGTCGCCTGCGCGGCAGTTATTGGCGTGTCGCCCGCTGTGCTTGTGCAAGCGCGAAAGGAGCTGGAGGGATGAACAGCACAGGCCCCCGTCCCCTGCTTATCTCCGATTGCGACGAGGTGCTGCTGCACATGATAGTCCCCTTCCGCGACTGGCTGGATGAAACGCACCATATCCATTTCGACCTCGTCCATGGCGACTGGGGCGAGGCGTTGCGCCATAAGCATGACGGTACAATCGTCGAGCGGGGCCAGGTTTGGGATTTGCTCAACGGGTTTTTCGACAGCGAAATGCACCGCCAGCAGGCGATTGATGGCGCGGTAGAAAGCCTGAACCGCCTGCGCGAACATGCGGATGTGGTTATTCTGACCAACTTGCTTGATCACCGCGCGGGTCCACGCACAGAACAATTGCGTGCCGTAGGTATCGATGCGCCTGTTTACTGTAACCAAGGCGGCAAGGGCGAGGCACTTGGCCGCATCCTTGCAGAATATCGCCCAAGCGTAGCAGTGTTTGTTGACGATCTGGGGCATCAGCATGAGTCTGTGGGCGATCAGCATCCTGATGTCTGGCGGCTGCATTTTGTCGGCGAGCCATTGTTATGGGAACGAGTGAAGCCCTCAAAGTCCGCGCACGCTAGGCTAGATCGTTGGGCCGACGCTGAAATTTGGATTAGGGAGAGGCTGGTAGCAAACATGCCGGCGCCCGCATTGGAAAAGGTAGCATGATGATCGAAGCAAAATTGGCCGAACTGGGTATCACCCTTCCGGCACCCGCGGCGCCTGTCGCGTCCTACGTGCCAGCCGTAGAAGCCAATGGCATGCTTTTCATTTCGGGGCAGTTGCCTTTCGTAGACGGGCAGGTTTTGACCGGCAGAGTCGGCGACACCCGTTCGCTGGAAGATGGCAAGGTGGCAGCTAAAGCGTGCGCGATCATGCTCATCGCACAAATGAAGGCGGCGCTCGGCGGCGACCTAGACCGGGTCGAGCGGATCGTCAAACTCGGCGTCTTCATCGCCTCAGAACCCGACTTCACTGACCAACCCGAAGCCGCCAATGGTGCTTCGGATTTGATGGAAGCAGTGTTTGGTGACGCTGGTAAACACGCGCGCGCCGCGGTATCCGTCCCCGTTCTACCCCGCAATGCGACGGTAGAAATTGACTGCGTTGTACAGATACGCGCGGCTTAATCGTGGACGGCGTCAACGCCGAATTACTGAGTAAAGTCAGCGATATATCCGCTGACCAATGGGATGCGCTCAATCCGCGCGGCAACCCCTTTGTAAGCCACGCGTTTCTGTCGGCGCTTGAACAATCTGGCAGCGTGGGGCCTGGAACTGGGTGGTCGCCGTCGCCAATCCTTATCCGTGATGCAGACGGCGTGCCCACTGCCGCGCTCCCTGCCTATCTCAAAACCCACAGCCAGGGGGAATATGTATTTGATCATCACTGGGCTGATGCATTTGAGCGCGCTGGCGGGCAATATTATCCGAAGCTGCAGATTGCCGCGCCATTTTCGCCAGTGCCTGGGCCGCGGTTGTTGTTCCGCGACCCGGGAATGGCGCTCCCCATTTTACGTGCCGCAGAGGCCGTGGTCGACCAGAACGGTCTTTCATCTGCGCACGCGACCTTTGTCGAGGCAGAAGAACTGGAGCAGTTTCGCGCTGCTGGATGGCTGACGCGTGTAGGAACCCAATTCCATTGGCAGAACCGCGATTATGCCGACTTTGATAGTTTTCTTGATGCGTTGTCGTCGCGCAAGCGCAAGGCGATCCGCAAGGAACGGGCAGGCGCACAAGCTGCCGTTCGGATTGAACAGATTTCCGGCGACGATATTACGTCAGCACATTGGGACGCGTTCTGGATATTTTATCAGGACACCGGCGCGCGAAAGTGGGGAACGCCTTATCTGAAGCGCGCCTTTTTCGACATTATCGGCAACAGCATGCGCGCGGATATTGTCTTATTCCTGGCTTATGATCAGGATCGCCCGGTTGCAGGCGCCCTTAACTTTGTTGGGCCCGATTGCTTGTACGGTCGTTATTGGGGGTGCACGCGCGATATCCCGTTCTTGCATTTCGAACTGTGCTATTATCAGGCGATTGATTACGCCATCGCGCATGGGCTCGCGCGCGTTGAGGCAGGCGCGCAGGGCGAGCACAAGCTGGCGCGCGGATATGAGGCAGTGCCCACTTATTCCGCGCATTATATCTCCAATGCAGGCTTTCGGGCTGCAGTCGCCGATTTTCTCGAACGCGAAACATACGCCATGGAGCGCGAGATTGCGTTTCTGGGCGAAATGGCGCCGTTCAAGAAAGCCTGATCCTCGCCAATGCGTGAGGAATTCAGTCTTGCATTCGCGTCTTTAATCGCGCAATTAAATGGCGAGAGAGGAATCATATATGAGCACGCCAAGCCCGCAGGAACTTGCCGCCTTTGAAAAGCAGTGTGATGCTTGGTTCGCTGAAAACACTGTGCGCGATCCCGGCTTCATGTTGCCGCTGACCTTCATGGAAGTATCGACGGACCAGCAGTTTGATTTCCTGCGCAATTGGCAGCGCAAGGTTTACGAGGCGGGCTTTTTCGGCATGTCGTGGCCAACCGAATATGGCGGCTATGGCATGCATCCCGAATATCAGCGGATCGCCACGCGGATCATGAAAAGCCATGACGCGCCAATCATGCTCAACGCGATTGCCAATGGATGGACCGGGCCGCTGCTGCTCGACATTGGCCGCGAAGAGGACAAGCGCCGCTTTATCAAGCCAATGCTGTCGGCTGAAGAAATCTGGTGTCAGGGCTTTTCCGAACCCGAGCATGGCTCGGACCTTGGCAGCGCGCAAACAAAGGCGGTCCGGGATGGCGACGAATATGTCATCAACGGCTCCAAGATCTGGACCTCGTTGGGTGACCGCGCCGATTACATGATCCTGTTGGCGCGCACGTCGAATGATGGGCCAAGCAAATATGCAGGGCTGAGCTTCTTTCTGGCTCCAATGAAAATTCCCGGTGTCGAAACGCGGCGATTGAAAAAGCTCACAGGAGAATATGGCTTCACCCAATGCTTTTTTACAGACGCGCGGATTCCGGCCTCGGGCCTTGTCGGCGAAGAGGGCCAAGGCTGGATGGTTGCGATGAAGACGCTGGAATATGAGCGCGGGGCCAAGGTAAATCCGGTCGGCGGCTATTTCGTCAAGGAAATGGATGTCATGGGCGTAGTCGACATGGCGCGCTCGGCGAAGCGTGGCGGCAAGCCAGTACTTGATGACCCAGTGATGCGCGATAAATTGGTCGAATATATGATTGAAATTCAGGCGCTGAACCTCAACAATCAGCGTCGCCGCATGTCCCCGTTGACAAGCGATCGCCCGATGGGCCTTGCCCTTATGAACAAGCTGGCGCGGACCGAACTGGTGCGTGAGTTGACCGAGTTTTCGCTGCAGTTTCAAGGCACGCGTGCTGGCTATTACGTCGGCGATGAGAACGCTGTCGACGATGGTTATTGGCACCGGTCCTATCTGAACAGCTTTTCCGCGACCATTGGCGGTGGCACCAGCCAGATCCAGAAGAATATCATCGGCGAACATGTGCTTGGCTTGCCCAAGGGGCGGTAAAAAAGGGCAGAAGCCCATACGTCTTGAACGCAATGGATGTTGAAGCGAGAGGAATCTAATGTCCGAAGTCCTAACACAGGCACAAGACGGCGTGCTGATCATCACGATCAATCGGCCCGAGGCCAAAAATGCGGTGAACCAAGCTGTCGCGCAAGGTGTTGCCGCAGCTATGGAGCAACTGGATAACGACAAGAGCCTGAACGCTGGCATCATCACGGGCGCTGGCGGCACATTTTGTTCAGGTATGGACCTCAAGGCGTTTTTGCGTGGCGAGTTACCCAGCATCAAGGGCAAGGGCTTTGCCGGTTTTATTGAATCGCCGCCTTCAAAACCACTGATCGGCGCAGTTGAGGGCTATGCGCTCGCTGGCGGTATGGAAATTGCGATTGCCTGCGACCTATTGGTGGCCAATGACAAAGCGCAATTTGGCATACCTGAAGTCAAACGTAGCCTTGTCGCGGCGGCAGGCGGGTTACTGACTTTGCCATCAATTATCGGGAAGCGGATGGCGATGGAGCTGGCATTGACCGGCGACTTTATCTCGGCGCAGCGGGCGTACGAAATAGGTTTTGTGAACCGCGTAACCGAAGGCGCTGCAATCGATGCCGCGCTTGAGCTTGCGGCCAAGGTTGCCGCGAACGGTCCACTTGCGTTGATTGCCACCAAGCGAGTCATAAACGAGCGTCCGGATTGGAACTCGACGGAAATGTGGAAAAAGCAGAATGAAATCTGTGCGCCCGTTTTTACTTCGAAGGATTCACGCGAAGGTGCACTGGCTTTCGCCGAGAAACGCAAACCGAACTGGTTGGGTGAATAATATGGGCCATCCCGTTGTTCATGCTGCCGCCAATCCTGACAAGCCAGCCGTCATCATGGCGGGTTCGGGCGAAACCATCACTTATGGCCAACTGGACGCGCGTTCGAACCAGTGCGCGCATCTGTTTCGTTCGCTTGGCCTCCAACATGGCGACACCGTCGCATTTTGCCTCGAAAACCGAGCTGAATTTTTTGACCTCGTCTGGGGCGCGCAGCGGGCGGGGCTGATATATGTGGCGATAAGCTGCCGCCTGACCGCGTCGGAAATCGATTATATACTGAATGATAGCGGGGCAAAGGTGCTGTTTGCGAGCGGGTATCTCGGCGCGGTGCTGGATCAGATCGAAAGTCCGGTAAAGCGCTTCATCCTTGGCGGCGCGCATGCCGGGTGGGAAAACTGCGCAGTAGCAGTTGCGGACATGCCAACCTCGGCTGTTGCCGATGAGCGCGCCGGCACGGACATGCTGTACAGCTCGGGTACGACTGGCCAGCCAAAGGGCATCCGATTTCCATTGCCGCAGGACGCCGACATTGCGGCACCCAATGTGCTGGCCGGGCTTGCTTCCATGGCGTTTAAGTTCTCTGGCGACAGTGTCTATCTGTCGCCCGCGCCGCTCTACCACGCAGCGCCTTTGCGCTGGTGTGCGGCCGTCCACCGGCTTGGCGGCACGGTTGTCGTCATGGAGAAATTTGACCCTGAAGCAGCACTTGCCGCGATCGAGAAATATAAGATAACTGCAAGTCAGTGGGTGCCAACGCACTTTGCGCGCATGCTGAAGCTGCCCGAAGACGTGCGCACCAAATATGACGTGTCTAGCCTTGAATCGGCGGTTCACGCCGCTGCCCCATGCCCCATTCCCATCAAGGAGGCGATGATTGCGTGGTGGGGTCCCGTCTTGCGGGAATATTATGCCGGTACCGAGGGGCAGGGCATTACGTTCATCTCCAGCGAAGAATGGTTGACGCATAAAGGTTCGGTCGGGCGCGCATTGAACGCCGTGATGCACATTTGCGACGACAATGGTGATGATGTGCCCGTAGGCGAAGAAGGCACGGTATATTTCGAAAGCGCAGCGTCCTTCAGCTACCACAATGACCCCGACAAGACCAAAGGCGCGACCAACAAGCATGGCTGGACGACGCTCGGCGATGTCGGCCGGCTGGATGAAGAGGGATATCTGTACCTCACGGACCGCAAGAGCTTCATGATCATTTCGGGCGGCGTGAACATCTACCCCCAGGAGATTGAAAACCATTTGGTTACGCACCCGCGTGTCCGTGATGTTGCCGTCATTGGAGGCCCGCACGACGAAATGGGGGAAGAGGTCATTGCCGTTGTGCAGCCACTCGACATGGCCGACGCCGGTGATGAATTGCGCGATGAACTCACCGCTTTTGCGCGCGAAAAGCTGTCGGGTATCAAAATCCCGCGGCGAATCGATTTTCGCGAAGAGCTTCCCCGCCATGATACCGGTAAATTATACAAACGCCTGCTGCGCGATGAATATTGGGCAAAGCAGGACAAGCCATCACATTAAGGCTATAAGGCCGAAGACTCATCAGGAGATAGACAATGACCACCCAATATAAAAATCTGATCAACGGCGAACTGGTTGATAACGGCAAATGGATTGATGTCGTGAACCCCGCGACCGAACAGGTTATCGGTCAAGTGCCCGATTGCGGTCAAGCCGATCTCGACAAAGCCGTGGCCGCCGCCCGCGCCGCATTTCAGACATGGAAGAAGACCAGCGTGGAAGAACGCCGCGCGTTGTTTGCGAAAATGGCCGACGTCATCAAGGCGAACAGTGACGAACTGATGCGCCTTTTGACATCCGAACAAGGCAAACCGCATATGCAGGCGGGTAGTGAAATTGCTGGCTGCGTCGGGATGACCAGAGCGTTGCCGATGCTCAACCTTGAAGAGAAGATTACAGAAGACAGCGACAAGCGCCTGAGCCGCACGCGCCGCGTACCTGTCGGCGTGGTTGGCGGCATTGTGCCATGGAATTTCCCTGTGCTCATGGCGATCCAGAAAATTGTGCCGGCCTTGTTGTCGGGTTGCACGATGGTGCTGAAGCCCTCGCCCTTTACGCCGCTCGCGACGTTGCGTCTGGCCGAACTCGTTGCTGGCGTCTTCCCGCCTGGCGTTCTGAACATCATCACCGGCGGCGACGCGCTTGGTCCGTTGCTGACCGCGCACCCGGATATCGACAAGATCACGTTCACGGGTTCAACCGCCACCGGCAAACGCGTCATGGAGTCCGCGTCGAAGGATCTGAAGCGCATAACACTTGAGCTTGGCGGTAACGATGCTGCGATTGTTTTGCCCGATGCCGATGTCGCCAAGGTAGCCGAGAAGCTTTTCTGGGCAAGTTTCTACAATGCGGGCCAGGTCTGTATCGCGGCAAAGCGAATCTACATTCACGAAGATATCTATGACGAACTGTCTGGCGCGATTGCGGCTTATGCCAAAGCGGTGAAAGTCGGCGATGGCGCCGAACAAGGCACGGCCATTGGTCCCATCCAGAACAAGCCGCAATATAAGCGCGTGCTTGAACTGATTCAGGACGCCAAGGACAAGGGCTACAAATTCCTGGCGGGCGGCGACCACGACCCATCGATTCCGGGCTACTTCGTGCCGGTGACTGTCCTCGACAACCCGCCGGAAGATGCGCGGATTGTGGCCGAGGAACAATTTGGCCCGGTCATGCCATTGATGAAATTTTCGACCATCAACGAAGTCATCAGCCGCGCCAATGCGTCGGATTACGGCCTTGCGGGTTCGATCTGGACCAGCAATCCTGAAGCTGCGGTTGAAGTCGCCGAGCAGTTGGAAACCGGAACGGTGTGGATCAACGAATCGATGCACCTCGCCCCCAACGCACCATTTGCCGGACATAAGCAATCGGGCTTTGGTGCCGAATTGGGTGAAGAAGGTCTTTTAGAGTTCACTTATCCGCAGGTTATCACGATCGCCCGCGAGGCGGCTTGAGCTCATTCCTCCCCATCGACTTGCGATGGGGAGGTGCCTGCCACAACCGAGGCTCCACTCATTGACATGCTTAACAGGTTTCAGCATCCACTGAGCCGACGATTGTTGCCGCATGATGGGCGCTGAAACGAGTTGTGCTCTGCATGCCTTCGGCTCCAAGGTGACGGCTCGTTATCGGTCGAACGGCACTCTCGCTTTCGACTGATAATCTCGCCCTTGACTCTCTCCCTTCAAAGTTTAATCGTGCGATTAAATTCAGAACAACAGGAGAGAGAATATGGCAGACGCCTATATTGTGGATGCGGTTCGAACCGCTGGGGGCCGTCGCGGCGGCAAGCTTGCGGGCGTGCACCCTGTCGATCTGGGCGCTGCCGTGCTCGATGCGATTGCCGACCGGAATGACTTCGATCCGGCTGCGATTGAAGATGTCATCATGGGCTGCGTAATGCAGGGCGGCGAACAGGCAGGAGACGTGGGGCGCAATATCGTGCTGGCGTCACGCCTTCCCAATTCCATTCCATCGGTCAGCATTGACCGCCAATGCGGATCATCCCAGCAATCTATGATGTTCGCCGCGCAAGGCGTGATGTCGGGGACACAGGACATCGTGCTCGCCGCCGGTATCGAAAGCATGACGCGCGTGCCAATGGGTTCGACGTCGATGCTGTTCAAGAAAGAAGGCATGGGCACCTATAAGAGCCCCCGGCTGGAAGAGGCCTATCCCGGCATCATGTTCAGCCAGTTCATGGGCGCAGAAATGCTGGTAAAGAAATATGGATTCACCCGCGAAGATCTTGATCAGTTCGCACTTGAATCGCACCAAAAGGCAATCGCCGCGACGCAAAAAGGTGCCTTTGCCAATGAAATCGTCGGCATGGAAGTCGACACGCCAGAGGGCAAGATCGTCCACAACAGCGATGAAGGCATCCGCTATGATGCGACCTTCGAAAGCCTGTCGGGCGTCAAACTGCTTCAGGAAGGCGGATCGATCACGGCCGCCAATGCCAGCCAGATTTGCGACGGCGCTTCGGCGGTTTTGATCGTTTCGGAAAAGGCGCTGAAGGAACATGGCCTCACCCCACGCGCGCGCATCGTGAACCTCACGGTGACCGCAGGCGACCCCGTTATCATGCTGGAAGAGCCCCTGTTCGCAACCGACCGGGCATTTCAACGTTCAGGCATGAAAATGTCCGACATCGACCTGTATGAAGTAAATGAAGCCTTCGCGCCTGTGCCATTGGCATGGCTGAAGCATACGGGCGGTGACAGGTCCAAGATCAACGTCCATGGCGGTGCTATTGCGCTTGGCCACCCGCTGGGTGCTTCGGGTACCAAGTTGATGGCGACGTTGTTGAACGCGCTTGAGGCACACGGAGGCCGCTACGGTCTTCAGACGATGTGCGAAGGCGGCGGTCAGGCCAACGTCACGATTATCGAGCGGGTTTGACTTTAACCACCGTCATGCTGAACTTGTTTCAGCATCCATTTCGCAGTCCAAGATAATGGCTTGCGGCGGCACAGTGGACCCTGGAACGAGTTCAGGGTGACGGAATTTGAAAAGGGTAATTATATGAAATTGGATTCAACAGTCGCAGCCGTCGTCACCGGCGGCGCATCCGGACTTGGTGAGGCAACCGCGCGGGCGCTTGCAGCAAAGGGCGTGAAGGTTGCGATCTTCGATTTGCAGGCCGACAAGGGCGAGGCATTTGCCGCTGAAATTGGCGGTGTGTTCTGCAACGTCAACGTCACCAGCGATGAAAGCGTCGATGCCGGCTTTGCCAAGGCACGCGCGGCCCATGGGCAGGAACGCATTTTGGTAAACTGCGCCGGGACGGGCAATGCAGCGAAAACAGCAAGCCGTTCCAAGGAAGACGGGTCGATCAAGCATTTCCCGCTCGACGCCTTTGACCGCATCATCCAGATCAATCTGGTAGGCACATTTCGCTGCATCGCCAAGTCGGCAGCGGGTATGCTGACGCTTGAGCCGATGGAAGATGGTGAACGCGGCGCTATGGTCAACACGGCGTCGGTGGCGGCCGAAGATGGCCAGATGGGCCAGGCGGCCTACTCGGCGTCAAAGGGCGGTGTTGTTGGTATGACCCTGCCGATTGCCCGCGACCTGATGAGCGAAGGCATTCGCGTCAACACCATCCTGCCCGGTATCTTCAACACACCATTGATGAATGGCGCGCCGCCCGCAGTGAAGGACGCGCTTGCTGCATCGGTGCCTTTCCCCAAACGCCTTGGGCATCCGCACGAGTTCGCGCAGGTTGCTATGACGATGATCGAGTGCGGTTACTTCAATGGCGAAGACGTGCGCGTCGATGGCGCCATTCGGATGGCGCCGCGTTGATCGTATGACCGAATTCACCCAAATCCTGTATGATGTCACTGATGGCATCGCCACGATCACGATGAACCGTCCGGAAAAGATGAATGCATTCACAAACGTCATGATGCGCGAAATGTGTGCGGCGTTTGACCTCGTCGATGCCGACGACGCCGTTCGCGCGGCCATCGTGACGGGATCGGGTGAGCGGGCCTTTTGTGCTGGCGCGGACCTGACCCCCGATTCAGGTGGTGATGTCTTTGCCAGCAGATCCGAGGTGGAAACGCTGTCGGATGAACGCGTCCGTGATTCGGGAGGGCGTCTCACGTTGCGTATATTCCAGTGCAAGAAACCTGTCATTGGTGCCATCAATGGCGCTGCGGTCGGCATTGGCGCGACGATGCAGTTGCCGATGGACTTCCGTCTGGCCAGCGATACGGCGCGCTTCGGTTTTGTCTTTGCCCGCCGAGGTATTGTGCCAGAGGCTGCCTCAAGCTGGTTCTTGCCACGGCTTGTCGGCATGCAGCAGGCTTTGGAATGGTGCATGACAGGCCGCGTGTTTGACGCTGCGGAAGCGTTAAAGGGCTGCCTTGTCCGCTCGGTCCATGCACCAACCGATTTGTTAGCAGCAGCGCAGGCGCTGGCGCGCGAGATCGCGGACAACACAGCGCCCGTATCCATTGCCCTTACGCGGGCAATGTTGTGGCGCTTGTCGGCTGCGGACCACCCAATGGCCGCGCACCAAATCGACAGCCGCGCCATTTACCGCCGTGCGCGGTCGGGAGACGCCGAGGAGGGGATTTCAAGCTTTCTGGAAAAGCGAAGCCCCGTCTATCCCGACAAAGTTTCCAATGACCTCCCTGACTTCTTCCCTTGGTGGGACGAACCTGTTTATAAGTGAAGCGACGTTAAGGGGAGCAGGGCATCTATGGCCACAACAGGACCAAAGCTTGCAAGCGATTTAGCCGATAGCATCAATGCACGCGATCAACTGATCGAGGCCGCAAGTCAGATAATGCGGGAGGGCGACACGATTGACTTGTCGCTGTCCGAATTGTCGCTGCGCGCTGGCCTCAACAGTGCGTTGGTCAAATATTATTTTGGCAACAAAAATGGCCTGATGCTTGCGTTGCTTGACCGCGATATGGGGAATATCGTGCAAAGCCTAGGTGCGTTGGTGGCCAAAGACATGCCACCTTCGGACAAGTTGCGGATCCACATCGGTGCTGTCATCGACACCTATCACGCCTTTCCCTATCTCAACCGCCTGTTGATGCGGACGGTGCGTGACAGCGCGCCCGCCGAAGCCGCGCGGATCGCCGATCTTTATCTCAAGCCCATATCCCACGTGTATCAGCTGCTCATCACCGAGGGAGTGAAGGCCGGCAAGTTCCGCAAGATAGACCCGCAATTTTTCTACTTCACCGTCACAGGTGCGGCTGACCGGTTCTATTCATCACGTCTGGTGCTGCGGCATTGCTATAATCAGGACGATTTTGACGAGAATATGCGCGATGCCTATCGCGAGCATACGATTGACCTCATCATGCGCGGGTTGTTGGTTTAGACGCGTAAGGGTCTTAGCAAATTTTACATCCCCAATGCCGCCCTGATTTCGTCCCCGTCGGCGTCCAACATCGGCGGATGCGCATAGTTCGACACCGGCGTTCCGGCATAATTCACTGGATGCTTCATCGACCGGTATGTGCCGATATCGGGCGATTCCAGCTCTTCAAAGAAACCGACATCGGCCAGATGCGGATCGGTGAGCACGTCCGCCATGCGGTTATATTTCATCGCCGGAATGTCATGCTCGGCCAACAGGTCAAGCCATTCGGCAGTGGTGCGCATGGCGCTGACTTCCTCAATCAACGCGTATAGCTCGCCTGTATGCTTGGTCCGCTCCTGATAGGTGGAAAAGCGCAGATCATCGAAGACATTGGGCCTGCCGCCCAACTCAAAAAACTTCGCCCACTGCCGGTCATTATAGGGCACGATGGCGATGAAACTGTCTTTCGTCGGATAAGGTCGCCGCCGCGGGTTTACCGACCGCGTATAGCCCATCCGTCCATTACCGGGGACGAAGGTTTCGCCCCACAGATTTTCCACCATGTTAAACCAGGTAAAGCATTCGAACATCGGCACCTGGACAAATTGCCCGCCCTGTCCGCCCGCCCGGCCAAGCAATGCGGCCATGGTCGCATTCGCCGCAAAAAGGCCGCTGACCTTGTCCGCGACGAGGCTTGGTGAATAAGTGGGGCGTCCGCCATCGCGCTGCTCGCTGAGGGCCGCAAATCCGGATGCCGCCTGAATGAGATCATCATAGGCCTGCCGCTCTCCATAAGCCCCGCCAGCGCCAAAGCCAGCGCAATGGACGTAAATGATGTCGGGGTTGATCGCCCTGACCGCTTCATAGCCGAAGCCGAGCCGTTCGACGCCAGCCATGCGGACATTGTGGATGAAGACATCAGCCTCCTCAAGCAGTGCCTCCAATATGGCTTTGTCTTCAGGTTTTTTGATATTCAGGTTTATGGCTTTCTTGTTGCGGTTGAGCGCGGTGAAGATGGGACCATGCTGCTTGGTGGGCGAATCGCCGCCATGGCGCATCAAATCGCCCGGCGTATTGCCCTCACTGTTCTCGATCTTGATGACCTCCGCGCCCAAGTCCGCGAGTTGCACCGTCGCATAAGGCCCAAGAACGACCGTCGCCATGTCCACGACCTTGATGCCCTTCAATGGGCCGGCTGGTCTCTTATCCCAAGTCAGTTTCGGCCACGCTGCCATCGTTCGCTCTCCTTTATCCTTGCATCGACTGCTAGCATATTTAAGCGTGCAGTTAAGATATAAATGGGAGTGAATGATGCGCAATTTTGACGCAACCGCGCCAGTCATAATCGGCATTGGCGAAGCGAGTCGAAAGACCGTGCCCGGCGAATGGCCAGCCCCGCGGGATTTGGCCGGGGCTGCAATCAAAGTTGCACTCTTGGACACCGGGCAAGCCACATCGGTGGCTGCTGCGATCGACACAATTGCTGCCATCCGGACGTTTGAAGATAGCGGTGTTAGTCTTGGCACCGGCTCCCCCGACAATGCACCGGAGGCGTTTGGCGCTGCCGGCGGGATCAGTGCGCATCGGTTGATCTATGCCGATGTCGGTGGCCAGAGCCCGCAGGCGATGATGAACGAACTGGCAGGCGACATAAGGCGCGGTGATATCGGAATGGCGGTGCTGGTTGCCGCAGAAGCAACGGGCACTGCCAAGCGGGCACGCAAGGCCGGGGTGACATTGGACTGGAGCCTGCCTTCCCAAACGCCATTCGACAACCGGCTGTCGAGTTTCCCGATATTGAGCCGAAGCGAAATCCGCCACGGAATCATCTCGATGCCGCTTGCCTATAGCCTGATCGAAAATGCGCGGCGTGTGGCCAAGGGGTTGGACGGCGATGCCTATGCAGCAGAAATGGCCGCTTTGTGGTCTGCTTTTTCGGCGAAATCAGAGACACGCAACCATGCGCAGTTTCCTGGCTATCGTTCGCCTGAAGATATGCTTGGTGACGGCAACGCCAATTACCCGCTGACCGATATTTACCGCCGCTGGCATGTGGCGCAAGACGCTGTGGATCTGGGCGCTGCGGTCATCTTGACCAGCGCTGGCAAGGCGCGAGAACTGGGTATATCGGCAGACAAATGGGTTTGGCTTGCGGGTGCAGCCGAAGCTGCTGAGCCCCCGTTATCCGAGCGCACCGTCATTCACCGCTCCGCCGCGCTGGACTTCGCCATTCCCGCTGCGCTGGATCAGGCGGGTCTGTCGCCGACGGATCTTGGTCCGGTTGATATCTACAGCTGCTTTCCCTGCGCGGTGTTTGCGGCCGTCGACAGCATGCAAGATGCTGGCCGGGCACTGGCCGATTATACGCTGACCGGTGGCCTCACTTTCTTTGGCGGGCCAGGCAATGGCTATGCCATGTACAATATCGCGGCCATGGTGGATGCCTTGCGGCAGGACGGATCAAAACCTGCCTTGGTGACCGCCAATGGCGGCGTGATGTCGAAACAGGCCGTCGGGATATACACCGCGGCGCAGCCTCAAACCGCCTGGTCGGGGGAGGTCGCGAAAAGCTATGCGCCAACGCCGGTTGCGCTCGATGAAGCGCCGCAAGGTGCAGCAACGGTGCTGAGCTTTGTGCGCCCGGCTGGAAAAAACGGGTTTGGGCCAGCCACCTTGCTGCTGGAAATGGAAAATGGCACGCGCGCACTGGCAGTCATGGACAATCCTCCGCACGGGGATCTCGCACATATAGCGGTTAGCGTAACGCCCGGCGAAAAACGGCATGGCGCAACATTGATTTGATAATCTGCGGTTCATCATCGCGCCGTTATGTTATAGCGTCGTTACGACGGAGAAAATCGATGCAGATACTTAAACTGGCCGCCCTTGCTCTTCCATTGACGCTCGTAGCCGCATGTGGCGACGTGGACAGCACGCCTTCGCCGCTGACCGAGAAACAAAGCGCTGTGTTGATGAAACAATTGGACGGCAAAGTTGCTGGCAAGCCTGTGAATTGCTTGAGTGATTTCAATACGGGCAATGTTATCCGTGTCAGCGACAACATCTTGTTATATCGCATATCGAGCCGCCTGGTGTATAAAAATACCTTGCGTTCGTCTTGCCGGGGCCTTGCCCGCGACGATGATATTATCGTCACTGAGCAGTTTGGCGGACAAAAATGCCGCGGCGACATCATTCGCTTGGTTGACCGCACGAGCGGTATACCCGGCGGCGTGTGCAGCCTCGGCGAATTTACGCCTTATCGCGCGGACAAGACTGCGGATTAGTCGGACTTCAATTCCCGTAACACAGCGGCGTAGAAATTCTCTGGCTGGTCAAGCATGATAAAATGGCGGCTGTCGCTGATTTTTACCATTTTTGTTTTGGGGGAATTGCTGAATTGGGCGGCATATAAGGCATCGGCAGTGCCAGCGCCCATCACTGAAGCATCCTCTGCATAAATCACGCTTACGGGTACTCTGATTTTGGCAAGTCCCGGCCGGATGTCGGTCAACATGTCATTATACAGCGCTTGCGCAACCACGCGAGAGTCCGACTTTCGGGTCCAGCGCGCAACATGTGTTCGCCCGGCGACGGATTTCGACAGAAATCCTGCCTGACTGAATGCGCCCGGATCGGTGTCTTCGGCATTATCGGCCTGCGGGGTTTGCGCTCTGGTCGCTGCTGCGATTGCTTGAGCCTGCGGCCGAATTGCGTCAACTGTATCAATACGAAAGATCGGCCCGATAAATGGCAGTGCATCGATGATGATCAATTTCGATACGGAGTCGGCGTGGTCTACGCCGATCATCAGTGCTGATAGTCCGCCTAGAGAATGGCCAATGATGACCGGAGCAGGGCGACCTTTGTCCATAATGTCGGTGCGGATATATTGTATGAGTTCAGCAACAAATGGCTCAAGCAACGGACCTTCAGCATTCATGCCAGCGGCATCACCAAATCCCCGAATTTGGACAAGATGAAGTCGGTAATTTTCTTTAAACGCCTTTCGCGTGCCATCCCACACGTCGCGCGGCGAGGCGAGGCCAGGGATCAGGATGATATCCCGCCCTTCGCCATCCACTTCAACCGTGAAGCGATTTCTTTCAATCAAATCATTTTCGGGCGCCTGTGTAACTGGTTGCACAGCTGTGGGCGTTGCCAAGGCATTTGTCCCGGTGAGGGCAAGAGACAGGGTAAGAAAAATCGGGAAAACAATGCGGCGCATCATTTGGCTCCTTGGTTGAGAAAAGCGTACTAATCGCGCAGGAATATCTCTTCGATTTGAAGCGAAAAAAGGTCCGCTATTCGAAAGGCCAAAGGCAGCGATGGATCATATTTGCCTGTTTCAATGGCGTTGACAGACTGTCGCGACACGCCAAGTGCGTCGGCCAGATCTTGCTGGTTCCAGTCGCGTTCGGCGCGCAGCACCTTTAGACGGTTTTTCATGCCTTCCAGCGCACGATGGGTGCAGCAATGCCAAGCATGGCAAACCAGATAACCCCCATCCATTGAGGGCCAGTGGCTACGACATCATACACCTGCAGAAACTGCCAGATTGTCACAATGACCAATGTGATGGCGGTGGCGAGCAATGTCTGCTTCGCGAACAAGAGCCGCTGATATTCATCATCGGTTTCGATCAGCAGTCGGAATATTGCCCAAAACATACCGATTACAGGGAAAGCACTGATCAATGCCAAACCGATAAGCGTTGCCTGTGAATGCTGAACCCCGCCACGGGCAAATCCAAGGCTGCTTACCAAAATGATGATGTAAGACGAGACAAACAGCATGATCCGGATATTGTAACGCCGCATATATGGAGCGAGGTTATTCCAATACTTCATGACAAGGTACCTTTTAAATAAGACAAGTGATCTTTACTTTGGGTAGATATATATGTCAAGTGACCTTTCCATTTAAATCACTATTAGCCCAGACTACCTTTTAATCGTGCCTTCCTGCCCACTTGCGACTTCGCGGTGGTGCTGGCAAAGGGGCGCTTCCAACCTACGTTGAAAGCAAGATATTCCATGTCCGAGATGATCCGTGTCACCCTTCCCGATGGCTCTGCCCGTGAAGTCGCGCGTGGCACCACCCCTGCGGACATTGCTGCTGCTATCGGTCCAGGTCTTGCCAAAGCTGCCATCGCGGCGCGGGTCGACGGCGAGCTGCGTGATATCATGCGTCCGCTCGACGCGGATGCGCAATTGGCGCTGGTCACCAGCCGCGATGAAGCCGATGCACTTGAATTGGCGCGCCACGACTTTGCGCATATTCTGGCCGAAGCGGTGCAAGATCTTTTTCCAGGAACGCAAATTACATTTGGCCCGTCGACTGACGATGGTTTTTATTATGACGTGATGGCGCCAGCATCGCGTGGCCCGTTCACGTTGGATGACTTGCCCGCAATTGAGGAGAGGATGCGCGACATCATTCGCGCGGACAAGCCGCTGCGCCGCGAAGTAATGGCGCGCGATGCCTTGATCGCAACATGGCAAAATGCCGGCGAAAGTTTCAAGGCCGAATGGGCAGCCGAATTGCCAGAGGGCGAAGAATTGTCGGTTTACTGGTCCGGTGATGACTGGATGGACATGTGCCGCGGCCCGCATTTGGCGTCCACTGGCAAGCTTGATCCGGCCGCGTTCAAACTCACACGTGTCGCGGGCGCTTATTGGCGTGGTGACCAGAATAACCAGCAGCTCAGCCGCATTTACGGCACGGGCTGGCTGAACAAAAAACAACTCGATGCGCATCTCGTTCGGCTGGAAGAAGCTGCCAAGCGCGACCATCGACGCCTGGGGCAGGACATGGACCTGTTCCATTTGCAGCAAGAGGCGCAGGGTAGCGTATTCTGGCATCCGCATGGCTTCACGATCTGGCGGCAGCTCGAGGCGTATATGCGCCGGGCCATCGACAATGCGGGCTATCGGGAAATCAAGACACCGCAACTTATGGATGTGCGGCAATGGGAGGCATCGGGGCATTGGGGCAAATATGCCGAAAATATGTTTGCAGTGCCCGACGTCGTTCCAGATGGTGAAGGCGGCGCGCCGGCCGTCGCACCTGATGCCGACTGGATGGCATTGAAGCCGATGAATTGCCCTGCGCATGTGCTGGTGTTCAAGCAGGGCATAAAGTCATACCGCGACCTGCCGCTTCGCTTCTATGAGCATGGCTGCTGTCACCGCAATGAACCACATGGCGCGCTCCATGGACTGATGCGCGTCCGGCAGTTCACGCAGGATGACGCACATATCTTTTGCCGCGAGGACCAAATTGTCGAGGAAGCCCGGGCCTTTTGCGATCTGGCCGACCGCATCTACAAGCATTTCGGCTTTACCTACGCCGTCAAGCTGGCGCTCCGCCCCGAAAAGCGCTTCGGCAGCGAAGCTGATTGGGACAAGGCCGAACAGGAGCTGCGCGAGGCGGTCGAGCGTGCAGGCATGGCGACTGTAGAATATGGCTGGGAAGAGCTACCCGGCGAAGGCGCATTCTACGCACCGAAGCTTGAGTGGCACTTGACGGATGCAATTGGCCGGACGTGGCAGGTCGGTACACTACAGTCCGACCGCGTTTTGCCAGAGCGGCTCGACGCAAGCTATGTGGGCGAAGATGGCGCGCGCCATCGCCCAGTCATGTTGCACCGTGCGATTTTCGGCAGCTATGAACGCTTCATCGGCATCCTGATCGAACATTATGCCGGCCGCTTCCCTGTGTGGCTTGCGCCCGTGCAGGCTGTAGTGGCGACCATCACGTCGGAGGCGGACGGCTATGCGCAGGATGTGACGGCAAAATTGAAGGCCGCGGGCATTCGCGTGGATTCCGACACGCGCAACGAAAAAATCAACTATAAGGTGCGCGAACATAGTGTTGCCAAGGTGCCGCATTTGCTCGTGGTTGGTATGCGTGAGGCAGAGGAAGGCAAGGTCGCTATCCGCAGCCTCGGCTCCGATGGCCAGCGTATCATGACCTTGGATGACGCGATTGCGATGCTCTCGCATGAAGCGACGCCGCCGGATATCCGCTCAGTCTGATCCATGCCACACAAGGAGAATGCGATGAAAACGATCCCTGTAATGCTCGCTGCTGTATTGCTTTTGGCGGGGTGCCAGAAACCTGCCGCGGATGATGCGGCTGGCCCCGCCGAAAAGTCCGATGTTGCCGCCGTTGACGCCACTGCCAATTATAATGCTGCGCAAAAGGCTTATGCTGCAGCGAATGACAAGATGCATGCCGGCATGGGCAATATTGCAGAGGACGCGGATGTCGCATTCATGCAGGGTATGATCCCGCATCATGCCGGGGCGGTGGAAATGGCGAAGGTCGCGCTGAAGCATGGCAAAGACCCCGAGGTGCGCGCTCTTGCAGAAAGGGTGATTGCGGCGCAGGAAGCAGAAATGACCGAAATGCAGACATGGCTGGACAAAAAGGGTGCTGTGGCTGCGGAAAAGCCTATGACTGCCGCCGAGCATGCAGCGATGGGGCACTGAATATTCAGGACCTTACTGGTCTCCTCATTACGCAGGTGCTGCTTCTGGCAGCGGTGACATTTGGCGCTGCCTTTATTCGCGGGCTGACGGGTTTCGGTATGGCGATCATCCTTGTGCCGTTGTTCGGACTGATCGTGAAACCCACCGAAGCGGTGTTTATTGGGCTATTGCTTCAGGTGCTGATCGGCCCGGTCGGACTGAAAATCATATTGGCGGATGCTCATAAGCACAGTGCGTTCTGGATTGCCGGATTTGCCGTTTTGGCAACGCCTTTTGGCATATTGCTGCTCAAGCACACCACGCCCGATGTCGCACGTTTGATGATTGCGGTGACCGCCATTGGCGCCTTTGTGCTGGTGCTACTGCCTCAGCGCGGCGCGCTACGGCCAGGTCCAAAGGAGACGGCTTTCACGGGCATCGCGTCTGGCATATTGAATGGATTTGCTGCCATGCCCGGGCCACCCGTTGTGCCCTATTATTTGCGCCAGCCAATACCGCCCGAAGAAGCGCGCGCATCGATGCTGCTTGTGTTCTTCGTCACCGCGATAACCGGAGTACTCGCATCTTATGTGCTTGGCCTGACACATGCACGGCTGCTTTGGCTTTCGCTGCTGCTCTTTCCATCGGTGCTTTTGGGCAACTGGCTTGGTGCCAAATGTTTTGGCAAAGTGCCAGCGCACCTGTGGCGCAGTTTTGTCGCTGGAGTCCTTGGTCTCGCTGGACTATCGGCGTTTATTCGCCTGCTGAATTGAACACGCCTATCTAACCGTCGCTATCGTCCAAATTTCCGCTGGGTCTTGCCGTAACGCATCTTGCGTGTGCCGGGTTGACCTTCGGTTGCGCGGCCCTTTGGCGCGGCGACATGTTGCTGGTGCGGCAGGCCAAGCTCGGTTGCCTCCAGCGACCGGATTTCGTCGCGCAGGCGGCCAGCCTCTTCAAATTCAAGGTCTGCGGCAGCCGCACGCATCTTCTTTTCCAGATCCTCGATATAGGCGCGCAAATTATGCCCGACGAGGTTGTTCGCCCCATCGGCGTCAATCTCGATGAGGACCGAATCGCGGCTGGAGGTGTCGGCCACAATGTCATGGATATCGCGCTTGATGGTCGCAGGAGTGATGCCGTGTTCGATATTAAATGCGTGCTGCTTTTCACGGCGGCGGTCGGTTTCGCGGATCGCGCGCTCCATGCTGCCTGTCATGCGGTCGGCATATAGGATGACGCGACCTTCGACGTTTCGTGCCGCGCGGCCAATGGTTTGAATGAGCGACGTTTCGCTGCGCAGGAAGCCTTCCTTGTCGGCATCCAATATGGCGACGAGCCCGCATTCGGGAATGTCGAGGCCCTCGCGCAGCAGGTTAATACCGACCAGCACGTCATAGACCCCGCGTCGCAAATCCCGGATCAGCTCGATACGTTCCAGCGTCTCGACGTCACTGTGCATGTAGCGCACACGAAGCCCCGCTTCGTGCATGAACTCGGTCAGGTCCTCCGCCATGCGCTTGGTTAATGTGGTCACCAGGGTCCGGAACCCTGCCTCTGCCGTTTTGCGGCATTCATTGATGCAATCCTGCACCTGATCCTCGACGGGCTTAATCTCGACCGGCGGATCGATCAGCCCCGTCGGGCGAATGACCTGTTCGGCGAATACCCCGCCCGATTGTTCCATCTCCCATCCGCCGGGCGTCGCCGAAACGCACACGGTTTGCGGACGCATGATGTCCCATTCGTTGAAACGCAGTGGCCGGTTGTCGATGCACGAGGGCAAGCGGAAACCATATTCGGCAAGGGTCAGTTTGCGCCGGTGGTCGCCTTTGGCCATCGCGCCGATTTGTGGCACCGTTTGGTGGCTTTCATCGACGAACAGCAATGCATTGTCGGGCAGATATTCAAACAGGGTTGGTGGCGGCTCACCTGGCAAGCGACCGGTGAGAAAGCGTGAGTAATTTTCAATGCCAGCGCAAGAGCCGGTTGCTGCGATCATCTCGAGATCGAAATTGGTGCGCTCCTCAAGCCGCTGCGCCTCCAGCAACTTGCCTTCGGATACCAGTTCCTTCAACCGCTCGGTCAATTCGAAGCGTATGGCTTCGCTCGCCTGCTTCATTGTCGGGCCGGGCGTTACATAATGGCTGTTCGCATACACGCGCACATTGTTCAGTTTCGCGCCACTGGTCCCCGTGAGCGGGTCGAATTCGGCGATCTCCTCAATTTCATCGCCAAAGAAGCTGACTCGCCAGGCGGTGTCTTCATAATGCGATGGAAAGATCTCGAGATTGTCGCCACGCACCCGGAAATTGCCGCGGGCAAAGGCGGTGTCGTTGCGCTTATATTGAAGAGCGACAAGCTTGCGGATCAACTCGCGCTGGTCAACGCTTTCGCCTTTTTTCAGGTCGAAGATCATCGCCGAATAGGTTTCGACCGATCCGATGCCGTAGATGCACGACACCGATGCGACGATGATGACGTCGTCGCGCTCAAGCAATGACCGAGTCGCCGAATGCCGCATCCGGTCGATCGCCTCGTTTACGCTCGATTCCTTTTCGATGTAGGTATCGCTGCGCGGGACATATGCCTCGGGCTGGTAATAGTCGTAATATGACACGAAATATTCGACGGCGTTATCGGGAAAAAAGCTTTTAAATTCACCATACAACTGCGCTGCAAGGATCTTGTTCGGTGCAAGGATCAGCGCGGGCCGTTGCAGAGACTCAATGACTTTGGCGACGGTGAAGGTCTTTCCCGACCCCGTTACGCCAAGCAGTACCTGATTTTTTTCGCCCGTTAGTGCCGTGTCTACCAACTCCCGGATAGCCGTAGGCTGGTCGCCTGCTGGCGAATAATCCGAAACGACCCGGAATGGCTTGCCACCCTCCAATTTGGGTGGCCGTTCAGGACGGTGCGGGGTGAAGGTGCCAACTGTATCGGGTTCTTCAAGTCCACGGCGAATGACGAGCCCTTGGGTCAAGCGCTTTGACCTTCCGCGCTGGGGAAGACGGTAATGCAAAGATGTGGTCGATACATGTTCGCTATATGTGCTTTTGACTCGATCAGGGCAAGGGGCGTGCGGTGGAAAGCAGCATGGGCTTGTGAATTTACTTTCCTACACGGCTGCATTTTGATTTAGTGGGTGCCAGAACCTGAGTTTTCGGACGCGGCCGATGGACAGATCAACAATATTGCAACTGCTGTGCGGGGGCAAATGCGTATCGAAAATGGTTGGGGACCAAAGCGCCTGCTATGCCAGTTGTTATGGGCCCGTTTTGGTGTGACCTCAGTGTGACTTTAGCCACGTTTGCGGTCATTGCTGTTGCCTTTTTTGAAGGGCAGCGACACAAGACGACGCAGACACACAAAGCGAGAGGTTATTCGATGCGTAAATTCGTTCTCATAGGCGTTGCCGCGCTGGCAATGTCCGCCTGTTCCGAAAAGGGTGCGGATGCCGATGGTGATGGCAAAATCACCAATGCCGAAGCCGCAACCGAAATGTCAAAAGGCGGCGCGATGGAAATGAAGCCCGGCCTGTGGGAAGTGAAAATCGGCTTCAGCAAGGTCGAGGCGCCTGGAGCACCCGCAAACATGCAGGAAAAGATGAAGGCGCAATTGGGCAAGGGCATGACTCAGCGCAGTTGCTTGACAAAGGAACAGGTCGACAAGCCCGGCATGGAATTTTTTGGTGCACCGCCTGAAGCAAATTGCAATTTTGACGAGCTTGACCGTTCTAGTGGCGGTGTGAAGATGACCATGACCTGCAAACCAAACGGCCCAATTGTTATGAAGAGCAAAATGGACGGCAAATTTGCGGCAGACACATATACGCTGAATATCGAGCAGAATACAGAAGGCACGCCAATGGGTGCGATCAAGATGACTGGCAAAATCGAGGGCAAACGTATTGGAGATTGCCCGGTATGAAGCCCGCCTGTTTGAAAACACTGACCAAGTGGACGGCAGGGCCGGCGATGGCCGTACTTGCACTCGCGGGATGCGCGGACAGCAGCGCGGACAAGGATGGTAATGGCATCATCGACAGCGAAGAGCGTGCCGCGGAAATGGATTATGACGCCTTCATCCCGATGAAGGCGGGGCTTTGGGAAACGAAGTTTGTCTTTGACGACATCAATGTGCCGACTCTTGGCAAGTCCCAGAAAAAGCAGATCATGGATGAAGTGGCCAAAAGCGCATCCAGCAAAAGCTGCCTTACGGCGGCCGAAGCCCAAAAACCCGGCGCCGATTTCTTCGGCGGCGATGGTGCGGAAAAATGCGTGTACAAGGCGTTCGATGTGTCGGGACAGAATGTAAAAATGAAACTGTCTTGCGGAATGGATGGCATGGGTAGCGTCGATATGGAGCTTGCTGGCGTCATGGGCGAAACCGAATTCAATTATGACAGCAAGGTCGATGTGCGCTTGCCGATGGTTGGTAAGGTCGCAATGCGGGGCAAGGCGACGGGCAAATATGTAGGGGCATGTCCGGCCCCATGATCTGGGCGCGCGGTCTTTGTGTTGCCGCGATGACAGTCGCGGCAATGCTGCTTCCCGGATGCGCTGCATCCACGCGGCCGGGCAAAGCGCCCGTTGCGCCGTCCACGACACGTCCTGCAGTTGTGAAGGTGGATTTCACGGCCAACAGGATTGGCCCTTCCACGGTCCAAGGCGATGCTGGCGTTGCGGCGCGGGCAGTCACATTAGATGACCCCGCACGCGTCGCCTCGATATCCAAAATGGTTGTGGCGATCGCGGTCATGCGGCTGGTGGAGCAGGGCAAGCTTGATCTTGACCGCGACATCAGTGCGTATCTCGGCTGGCAAGTGCGCAACCCTGCATTCCCTGACGCGCCGGTTTCCTTGCGCAACCTGCTTTCGCATCAGAGCGGGTTGCGCGACAAGATTGACTATATAGTGCCGCTCGACGGTGACTTGGCCAAGGTGCTTGGCAACCCCATGGCATGGGACGAGGTGCATCCACCAGGCACGTATTTTTCTTATGCCAATATCAATTCGCCGCTGATCGCAGCGGTGATGGAAGGCGCCACAGGCGAACGTTTTGATCGGCTGATGGCGCGTTTGGTGCTAACGCCGCTTGGGCTTGATGCTTGCTATAATTGGGGGGCAGGCTGCAGCGATGGACGCCGCGCACAAGCTGTTACCTTGCTCCGGCCCAATGGCGATCTCGCGCGCGATGCCGCGATGAAAGGACCCGACCCTTGCGCGGTATATCCCGCAAGCGACGGCAGCTGCGATGTCGACAAATTCTATCGCCTTGGCCGCAACGGATCAGCGTTCAGCCCACAAGGTGGCTTGCGTATCTCGGCGCGTGACCTGGCGAAAATTGGGCAAGTGATGCTGCGCAATGGCGCGCCTCTATTGTCACCCAAAAGCTTTGTCGAGATGACTGGCCCGGTCTGGACATTTGACGGCAGCAATGGCGATGATGACAAGGGATATTTCACGGCTTACGGCCTTGGTGTGCACTGGCTTGTCGATGCACAGGGAAAGCGATGGTTCGGTCATGTGGGCGAGGCATATTCGCTGCGCGCGGGCTTTTGGATAAACCCTGCGGAGGGCCGAGGATTTTATCGCTATGTGACGATGGTCGATGAATTTTCGCCGGTCGGACATTGTTTTGACCGGTGCCCATAAAGGCGTAAAGACCAGACGACAGGAATGATAAGACAAAGGGGGAAACAGCATGATGAATAAGGTAATTTTCGGAACATTCTTGGCGGGCGCGATGGTCGCGACGCCGGTCGCGGCACAGCCCGATTACGCAGCGTCCGTGAAGGCCGATTATGACTCATCGCTTGCGACCCTTTGGGATCATTTCCACCGCAATCCCGAATTGTCGTTCCGTGAATATAAAACCGCCGCACGCATGGCCGAAGAGTTGCGCGCCGTACCGGGCATGGTGGTAACCGAAAAGGTCGGAGGAACCGGCGTCGTTGGCATGTTAAAAAATGGCGATGGGCCCGTTGTCCTCATCCGCGCGGATATGGACGGCTTGCCCGTGCAAGAACGCACGGGTCTGGTCAATGCGTCCACCGTGAAACAGGTTGGAGTTGACGGCCTCGAAATGCCGGTCATGCATGCTTGCGGCCATGATGTGCACATTACATCGATGGTGGGGACGGCACGGCAAATGGCGCGGATGAAGGATCGCTGGAAGGGAACGATCTTGTTCATAGTCCAGCCAGCCGAAGAACGCGTTGGCGGCGCAAAGGCCATGATCAAGGACGGCCTATATACCCGCTTTCCAAAGCCGGATTATGCTCTGGCCTTCCATGTTGCAGCTGAACTTGAAACCGGCAAAATTGCGGCATCGGAAGCCATTCAATATTCGTCCGCCGATAGCGTCGACATCCGCGTTCCCGGTATCGCCACACATGGTGCGGCACCGCAACTGGGCCGTGACCCAGTCTATATCGCCTCACAAATCGTCGTTGGCTTGCAGTCGATCATCAGCCGTGAAAAGGGACCGTTGGACCCGGGCGTTATTACAGTTGGCGCTTTTCATGCAGGTACCAAGCACAACATCATTTCCGAATTTGCCGATCTTCAGGTGACGGTGCGCGCCAACAGTCAGGCGGTCCGTGACCAGTTAGTCGCGTCCATCGAGCGCATGGCAAAAGGGATCGGCGCGGCCAATGGCTTGCCAGCAGACAAATTGCCCATCGTAACCGTGAGTGAAAGTACGCCCGTCACCGTCAATGACGCTGCACTTGCACGGCGGCTAAACAATGCGATTGGCGATGCGTTGGGCAAGGACGTGGTTGTGCCATTCCGTCAGACCAATATGGGGGCCGAGGATTTCGCTTTCTTCGTGGATCAGCAATATGGAATTCCAGGCTATTATTTCGCGGTTGGCGGGACAAAGCCCGAATGGGTGGCTGCAGCGAAAAATGGCGGTACGCCTGTCGCAGGCCATCATTCGCCCTTGTTCAAAATTGATCCGGAACCGTCGGTCCGGCTTGGTATTGAGGCTATGACTGCTGCGGCGCTTGATTTGCTTCGCCCAAAAAAGGGCTGATTGGACGCGTGCCAGTTGGTTTTAATGGCGCGTGATAGGACACCGGCTATGGCCAGAAAAATACGCGATCATTACGAGGCTGAAGAGGCAGTGGCCGCTCCGGAGGTCCAATGCTGGCTATGTTCCCGCCCGATGGGGGACGTTACCGAGTGGCATCATCCGGTGCCAAAAAGCCGGGGTGGAAAGGAGCGCCAACCTGTGCACCCCATCTGCCACCGCACCATCCACGCCAATTTCACGAACAGCGATTTGGAAAAGCGCTTTGCATCGCCCGAAGCGCTGCTCGCGCATGATGAAATCAGGCGGTTTGTTGACTGGATTGCCAGCAAACCGCCCAATTTCGATGCCCCGACCAGAGACCGGCGTTAGCCGAGTTGAAAGCTAATTTGGCGCGGGAATTTCGTTCCGTGTCTTCCAGAGCGAGAAGCCAATACCGCCCAGGATAAGTGCGAAAGTGACACCTAGGCTGAGCACTGGCGGAAATTTGTCGCCATCTATCAAGAAATCCGACACGAATATCTTCGATCCTATGAAAACCAAGACCAACGCCAACGCGTATTTCAGATAATGGAAGCGATGGACCATCGCCGCCAGCGCAAAGTACAGAGCACGCAAGCCCAAAATTGCCATGATGTTTGACGTGTAGACAATGAACGTGTCGGTCGTGATCGCAAAGATCGCTGGCACCGAGTCTACTGCAAACACTAGGTCAGCAAGGTTGATGACCACTAGTGCCAAGAACAAGGGCGTGGCCGCACGCACCATCTTGCCGGTCTTCTCGTCAGGCACCTTCACGAAGAACTTCTCGTCATGAAGTTCCTTGGTAACCCGCATATGCGTAGAGATATATTTGACCACAGGGTTCTTGGCGACGTCCATTTCCTGGTCACCGGAAAACAACATTTTCACGCCGGTCCCGATGAGGAAGGCCGCGAAGATGTAGAGCGTCCAATAATATTCTTGCACA
>JBBQPQ010000029.1:0-27878 GCA_038217195.1 Sphingomonadales bacterium
GCGTTCGCTGACTGAATTTGCGCCAACTTGGCCTTGACGAGCGCATAACGAATCCGTAAAGGCGCGGCTCGCCAAGCGATTGGCCCCTTCGTCTAGCGGTTAGGACGCGGCCCTTTCACGGCTGAAACACGGGTTCGATTCCCGTAGGGGTCACCAACTTTTGGCGGGCAGTGATGCTGAGGTAGGCATGATGTGACCCTCGGAGTGATCGGTCTCTCCACCTGCCCTTCCAATCCGTATTTACGACTGTGATCCTATGCTATGCAAGCTCAGTCGCGCAATATAATTCGAAGTTTACAGAGTGCTTTAACTCACAGAACAATTGCTGGCGCTGCTTGTTCGGCGTTTGATATTGTCTGGGAGTTGATGCTTAGTATCGACAAACCATAGACAAGCCAAAGTGAACAGGCCCATCATAGCAGGCGTGCGTAGAGGATAATCCGACAAGCTCGCAATCGCCAAAATCGCAATAATAATACTGGCCATACGTCCGAGGGCAACGGACGACCGCGCGCCATCCAGTCGAACCCACAGGACGAGGCTGCGCTTGATATAAAATACGACTGCTCCAAGCATCGCTAGGGTACCGAGCACGCCAAAAGCAAGGCTCGTTTCCAACCAATCATTATGAAGTCTATTCAAATATGAGCCATCAAGTAAGGCTTTAGGTTCTTCGGCCTGAAAAGCGGCGACAAAAGACCCCGGACCGAAGCCGAATGGGAAATAGTGCCAGAAAAGTTTCAAGCTCGATGCCCAAAAAACCGTGCGATCGTCCACTCCATCTTGCTGTGCAAAAAGGCGCTCGATTGCTTCGGCGCGCGAAAAATATATTGTCGCAAAGACGAGGCAAATAATCACAACAGCGGCCAAAATTGGTATGCGCTGCACTACCTGCTTGGACTCGCAATCCCGCGGAGCATGTGAAACATATAGCAGCGCGCCGCCAGTAAGGCCGACTATAGCTGTGAGCACTCCTGTGCGTGACCCTGTAACTAAGATAAGCGGGACCAAAATTATGGCCGCAGCAATTGCCAAGAGTTTTATCGCATTTTTACCGCCAGGAGCAGCCGCGCGGGAGCCGGCCGCAAATACAGAAAGCATTGGAAAGAGACAGCCCAAAAAAACCGCAGCGTGGTTGCGGTTTGCAAATAAGCCGACCGCACTTCCGTAATTTGTAATGCCGTAGAAGTAGAGTAGGCCGTTTCTGCTACCAGCTAATTGGAATACCCCGACAATACCTGAAATCGTGCCAATCAAAATAAAGAGTGTAAGCGCGAGACGCAGATCATCCCTATCCAGCTGCATGGCGAATAAGAGCACTGACAATGGAGCGAAAAGGAAATAGAAAGCCCCCAGTGCAGCATCGCGGGACAAAGCCAAGATTTGTCCCGGCGCCGGGATGTTTACTGCAGCGTATACATCGGTTGCGATTGCAAAACCTTTGGAGGATGCCACAAGCTCAATCGGCAGGGAAACCAAATAAAGAACCAACAACAAAAAAGCGCCGAAGGCGCAGAGTAGCAACCCTTTTCTGCATTCAAGGTGCTCCTGCTTGAGCATAGCTAATGCTGTACCGCAACAAAAGATCATAAATGGGTTCAGAATCGCTAATGACTGTACATCATCGCGTGATGAGCCGCCCATCATACACAAGGCAGCAACGGAAATCAGAAATCCCCAAAACGGGGGTGACGGCAATGCAGAAGGTTTCGACTTAGGCAATGTTTTTTCCTGCAAACAAATTAGCTTGTCATAATTTTGCCCACCACGAGGGCTGCTACATGGCTTAAGAATTTGGACTTGGATATAGCAGCGGAGTATTAGAAGTATAGGGTTAGAAAAGCGCGGCAAAGCCCGAAAAAACTATGGCAATGTTTTTTGCCTTCGGTTACCTGCAACCGCCATGTGTAAAATGCTGGCTGTCGTGAAAATGCTGTTAATAACGACCGCACCGGTTCAAGGAAAATGATGCTTAAAACTTCGCCTCCTGCGCTTACAAATGCGCGTTTAGCTGCGTCAGCCGAGCCCGAAACTGAAAACGGTCTCACTCCCCCCATTTTGCTACAGTATTGGCAGGTCGTGCTCCGCTGGAAATGGCTTATCATCGGCATCACGGTTGCGGCCGTCAGCCTTGGTCTCATAGCTACGCTGCTGGCGACACCTCAATATACGTCGACTGCTCGTATTGAAATCAGCCGCGCACAGAAGAACGTTACTAATGTGGAGAGTCTCGAGTCCGCGGAGGCGGGCCGGGATCTAGAATTTTATCAGACCCAATATTCATTGTTGCAGGCGCGCTCACTGGCCGAGCGGGTAGCTCGCCAATTGCGTTTGGGGGCAAATGAAGCGTTTTTCGAGGCCCATGGGGTGGATCCAAGCGATGACGGGCTGTTTGCAACGAAGTCCGGACAACAATTAAGTGCCGCTGAAAGACTGAAGCGCGAAAAAAAGGCTATAGATTTGCTGGCTAAGAATATTTCGATTTCGCCAATTCGGGGTTCTGCCCTAATTGATATTAGCTACACGAGCGCCTCACCTTCATTATCTGCGCAAATTTCTAACACTTGGACAGAGCAGTTCATTGTTCAAAGCATGGATCGCCGCTTTGCATCTACGGCTGATGCGCGGAAGTTCCTTGAAGGTAGGCTTGCGGATTTGCGCGCCCGTGTTGAGACGTCTGAGCGCGAAGTTGTGAACTACGCATCGCGTAAAGGCATAGTAGCGCTAGGAACGACCAAAAGCGCAGATGGCAAAACCGAGGTTGAGCGAACTTTAGTTTCGAGCGATCTTGAAGCATTAAACGGGGCTTTAGCGAGCGCAACAGCAAGCCGTATCGCTGCCGAAAGCCGGTCCAATGGACGCAATGGGGGTGCCAATTCCGACGCGCTGGGAAACATCGCAATTTCTCAACTAAGACAGAAGCGCGCTGAAATCGCAGCAGAATATGCAAAGCTACTTGTGCAGTTTGAACCGGGTTACCCTGCTGCCAAGGCGATTAATGAGCAGTTACGTGTTTTGGATGCTAGTATCGCCCGCGAAGAGAGTCGCGTCCTAAACAGCCGATCGGCGGAGTATAGCGAAGCTGTGCAGAGAGAGCGCGACCTTCGGGAACAAGTTGAGTCACTTAAAGCGCGCATGGACCGCCAACAACGCGATAGTATAAATTATAACATATATCAACGCGAGGCTGACACCAACCGGCAACTATACGACGGCCTTCTGCAGCGGTACAAGGAAATTGGTGTCGCTGGTATCGGGGCTAATAATATTGCAATCGTGGATGAAGCAAAGGTTTCGGAAAAACCATCTGCACCTAGTTTGGCGTTAAATATGGCACTCGCATTGCTTGCCGGTATTGGATTGGCGGCCGTCGCAACATTTGCACTTGATCAAATCGATGAAGGCATCCGCGACCCAGGTCAAGTTAACCGCTTATTGCAGGCTCCGCTGCTTGGTAGTGTCCCCGATGCAGAGGAAAACAATGCACTTGCTATGCTAAGCGATCAAAAATCCATGATCTCTGAAGCTTACTTAAGTATCAGGTCCAATTTGGCCTTTAGCACCGATCATGGCGTACCAAACGCTTTTATGGTCACTAGCACAAGGCCGGCAGAAGGGAAGTCGACAACAAGTTTTGCCTTAGCGACCGTTCTTGGAAGAACAGGTAAGAAGGTACTGCTAATTGATGCTGATATGCGGTCACCGTCAATGCACCAGTTTTTAGGCCGCGAAAACAAAATCGGCCTAAGCAACTTTCTTGCCGGAGATAATGATTGGAAGAGCATGGTTGTTACGGCCGAACAAAAGGGTCTTCATCTCTTGCCCGCCGGGCCAACGCCTCCAAGCGCCTCGGAACTTCTCAGCAGCGATCGGATGCTCATGCTGATTAGGCAATTAACCGATCAATTTGATCACATCGTTGTAGACGCGCCGCCGATATTAGGCTTGGCAGATGCTCCACTCCTTTCGCGCGCAGTTGAGGGGTGCATATTTGTCGTTGAGGCAGAAGGTGTGGCGGTCAGAGGGGTAAAGTCCTCGCTTGGACGTCTTGATGCCGTTCACGCACATGTGTTCGGGGTGGTACTTACAAAATTACAGCATCGTCAAGCCGGCTACGGCTACGGCTACGGCTATGGCTACGGCTACGGCCAGAACTCCGAATAGCGCCAACTCGGAACCAAGCATTAATTTTACAATCGCTCACGCAGCACGACTGGCCCGCGTTCCATTATCAAGAAGCACTAAAGGCAGCAAAATGTCCGGCAAAAGGGATACGAATAGCAACCTGGTGGACGTCATTATTCCTGTTTATAATGCTGAAAAATATATTCTAGAAACTTTGAACTCAATCGCTGCCCAGAGTTATTCAAACTTTCGCGCCTATGTTGTCGACGATTGTTCAACCGACCATTCCTCTGACATAATTCGATCATATTGCGGAAACGATGCGCGATTCATTTATGTCAGAACATTACAGAATTTCGGAGGCCCGGCGGGTCCTAGAAACACAGGTATTTCGCTCGGAAATTCGGACTGGGTTGCATTTTGCGACTCAGACGACATTTGGATGCCTCACAAGTTAGCTCTACAAATGCAAATTGCCGCAGATGAAAAATTTGACTTACTGTGTGGCGGCATCGTCGATTTCGCAGATGGTTCCCAAGTCAATGAGACTCCGGCCCCTACAATTGATGTCAAAGTCCGTTTAGTTAGGCATCCTAGGCTCTTATTGAAAAATTGGATTGCCATGTCGACCGTTATTGTGAGACGTGATGCACTAGATATGGCTGGGACTTTTAACGAGTCCAAAAACTACGTAGCCGTAGAAGATTTCGACATGTGGCTTAGACTATCCGGCAGGGGGTGCAGGCTCGCGCGGGTCTCTTTTCCCCTAGTGCATTATCGCAAGGTTGCTACATCGATATCTGCAAATAAAAATTTGATGATTAAGAAAGCCCTCAATGTCATTGGGCAGGATTATGACCGACGCGGAAGAAAACGGTTATTCAGCCTCATCCGACCAGTCCATTGGCTGTTATATGTCACGACGTCCGGTTGGATGCGGGCCGTTCGACGCACGCTTTGACATTAAATTCTAAGGAAAAAATTTAATGTCAATATACAGTGCTGAAAGAGTTTTGAATGCAGGTGCAGCAGACTTTCTTGGCAGTCACTTATGCGATCGCCTTCTGGCTGCCGGGTTTAAAGTGCTCGCAGTTGAAATTTTTATCGGACGACGCTTTAATGTTGCCCATCTGCTCGGTCTTGCCAAGCGGACGGGCGCAAAAATCTCTCAAGCTTCAACTTCAGAAGTAGATAGTAACCTGTCCTGGCATTCGCAGATCGCGAGCTACTGGGGGAATGTCAATCCCATCCTACCGAGTTCCTGCTAAGACGAGGGAGAGAGCTGCGCAGAAACTCTTTTCTTTGTTCATCATCGCCAGCACAATTTAGAATCAAAGTGGCGCGTACATATAACACGTAAGGCCAGCGGATGGCACCGAGTGACGGGCGGGTTTTATTGGGCTTAATGTGCAAAAATTGCAAGGCAACGACATGACCATCCATGGTGATGGGCTTCAAACCCGGTCCTTCTGGTATGCGAATGATTTGATAAAGAGCTTTATTCATTTGATGGCCGTGGACGCAAGCGTTACAGGTCCGGTAAAATTGCGAAATCCTGATGAATTTACATTGCTCGGGCTCGCCCAAGAAGTTATTGCAAAAAGCGGTCCCAAATTGAAAATTATCCATATGCCGTTGCCAACCGATGACTCCAAACAGCGTCAGCCGAATAATTTAGTAAAAAAGATATTTTAGAGTGGGGACCTAAGTTAAAACTGGCAGAGGGCATGAAAAATACAATCAAATATTTTGCTGACAATCTGTAATCTCAGCTTTCAGGGGCGAAAACATGCGCAGATACACATCGCCTTATTGGAATATATTTAATTTTACTTTAGGTTTTTGCTTTATTTCAGTGGCTTACTCTGCGTTTGTTTTTGAGTTTTTAGCTGTCAATTATTTTTTTATAACGATACTCTCAATGGCTGCACTCGGCATTGGATATTTCGCAATTCCAAAAGTTCAATCCGTCGCTGCACGGAATGCACGCATTCCCATCAAGTTTGATCTATTCATGTGTTATCTCGCAATAATATCTGCTTTTGCAATGCTTTTTGACCGGATGTTCTTTCGCGAAATCGACTATTTTAGCTTGGGGTTGGCAGCGGCGCGTGCCGAATTTGGCGCAACTGACATTCAAGGGAGCGCAATAAGTGTATTTGGAAACATCTTTTCAATGGCTATTTATATTCCGGTAATAAATAACATATTTGAATGGGAGGATCGCAGGGAAGGGCGTATACACATATTTGTCGCTGCCGCCTTCGCCATGTTTTTGCTGACCTACATTACCGGTGGTCGGACTGCTATTATGATTATGGTTGCAGTCATTGGCGCTTGCTTTCTAGCGCGAGGGATTACGGGGAAAACCCGACTGCCGTCTTTTTTGGGTATTGGCAAAATGGCCATAGCCGTCGTGGGGGTTGCATTCACATTTGGACTTATTTTTGCTCTACGAGCTGATGCCTTCGGCGTGGCAAACTCATCGGAATATCTTGCGTCATTGTGTAATCATCTCATACAGCCCGCGCTTGAAATCGTTGGAGGTTGTCGCCTTAATAATGAGTGGGTTGCCTCGTCGGGCATATTTCGCTCAATCGCAGACTATGGATCCGCGGTTTTTCTTTACGCTTTCCACGTTGTTTGGATATCCGAATCTATTGTAGCGTTTACAAATTCGGGGCCAGCAGTTTCTTTTGTGTCGATTCAGGATATTTTCCTGTCGCGGTTTGGATATACACCTCCCATAACGCCTTACGATGGCTATTTTATAGCCGCCGCTTCTAGCCTCTTTTATGACTATGGATACGGAGGACTTTTCGTGTTTTTTGGTATTTTGGGTGCACTTGTGCGGCTATTAGAAAACGGGCTTCTAAGCGGACGGCTCTGGATTGGCCGAGTGTTTTTCACATATTGTGTAGCCGCCGCGTATTTGTCTGCAATGATTAGTCCCTTCAATCTGCCGTTTTTGGTGTTGGCAGTGTTCGCAACCATCGTTCTGGCTCTGCTACACACGACATTTGGCTTATTGTTCAACTATGCCGGCGTTTCAGGTCAAAAGCGCCTTGAAGTATAATTTATGAAGCTCGACCTTTTACCCCAAAATGCAGATTATAAGCACGTCGGAATTGCGCAAATTTACCCGTGGCGGCCACATGGAGCCCACCGCGACTTTCTGCTTAAACTAGCAAGCAAAGCTGGCATGCAAACCAGTGAGTTAATCTGTCGCGGCTCGTTGGTTACATGTTACGACAAGCAATTTGGGACAGTCGGCTTTGGATCAATCGACCACTGCATCAAATGTAGGATGGGTCGACGTCAAGAGCCATCTGATACCAAGGACTTTTATCTAGACTGGTCGTTAAAATGTCTGCCGGTGCCGGACGAAGAAATTGCCATTTTGTCCAGTCTTGCGGCGCTAGTGAGGGCGGAATTGCCGCATGACATTACCGAAATCGGTGATCGAGCTGGAATCCTAGCCGCATACCGGGTCGGCTTTCACTCGACGGTTAGATGGATTGAGACCTACGGAGTCGATTTGATCCTGATGTTCAATGGGCGGATCGATATTTTAAAGGGCGTGATGGACGCTGCTATAGTTATGGGTGTTGATTTTGCGTCGTATGAACGTAGCTGGTTTGGCGACGGCATATGGCTGGTGCCATTTAATAATTGTCTTGGGATTAACCTCATTCACGATCTAAGCAGAAAGCTTGCGGGACGGGATTTAACACAACAGCAAATAATGCACGCAGAGAATGTTATTGACCGTCGGGTAAATAGGACTGGATCGAACGAATGGCGCGATTTTCAGAAAAGCAGCTCCAACTGGTCAACTGATCTTCGAACCGAAATCGGGCAAGCGCCGGAAATACTCGTGCTTCCATCAAGTAGCTACGAGTATTGGGGCCATCCCGATTTCGTTACCGAATGGCAGAATAATTTCGACGCTTTGGACTCTCTGCAAGAGAAGTTGGGCATACCCTATTCTCAATTCGTCATACGAGGTCATCCAATCTGGTCGGAGCGCGTAGGACCATGCGATGGTAGCAAGGCTGAAAATCATTACCGAACATTTTGTGCGCGGCGCGGAATTAGGTATGTTCCATCGTCATCGAAACTGCACACGTCGGCTTTGATTGACGCGTGCCAGATGGTGGTCCTGAACTCGGGAACGTCAGTGATCGAAGCAGTCTGGCGCGGCAAGCCAGTTATCTCATTAACGCCAAGCCTTTATGGAGCTAGCGGAGTATGCGCCTCATACACAGCCCCAGGCCAAGACCTACAAATACCGGATACGTCAGAGCGACGTGAAGGCATTATACGGTTTGCCTACGCGGTCGAAAAGCTGATTCCTACATTTGTGCCGTTTCTAAAGGCAGTATCGTCTTCTCAACAGACTGAATTTGAGGGAGCTTCTTTTTCGGATGTCGCTGACCAAATAGCGGGAAACACTTTATGGATCGAACGCAAATGGACAGGCCAACCTGGCCAAAAGGTGCCAAGTCGTGCGTCGGTGATCGATAAAATGCGGAACTATGTAAAGGTTGGCGATCGATAAATGGCGGCACTTAACCGCCTTAATGCTAAACTATTTTTTTCCAGTACCTTCATCCTTGGCGCTGCGGTGGTGCTACATGCCAGTCGCGTGATCATTTTATCGGTAGTTTTGAATGACCACGACTTCGGGGTAGTTTCGACAATATTGCTGCTCACAACGATATTTGCTGATTTCGGCTCTCTGGGATTTTCTCAGATGGCTTGTAATGTGCGCCCTTTTTCGGGACGTCATATCCAGCGATCAACCTATCTAATTAATCTTTATATCCTGTCCTCAATTTTCATCTGCATTGTTACCTCATTGTCTGTTTCGCTTATCGCGACGTGGGTTGGACAATTCGGCTTTATCCAGTTAGTTATTACCTTATTTGCAGCAGCAATGAATGTTACGATTTTGTCCTCGCTGCGCAGTTCAGCAAATATCCACCTATATCCATCAGCCTTTAGTCTGAAGGCAGTTATCGTCATGGTTGATGTAGTTCTGCTTTCGAAGGGAAATCTGAGCACAACCAACATTATCTTATGGGGAGAGGTGTTGGCATTCCCGGTACTTTTACTAATTGCAGGCCGAGCAGGTGTTTTTCCTGGAAGCGGTAAAACTCTGCGGCGTGTACCCGATCATATCGGGCGCAACCTTAGGCAAGGCATCCGTGCCATCATGTCTAGCTTTTCAGGAATGTTGTATTTCAACATTGAACGAATTGTTGCCTTGGTCTTGCTGCCAACGGCATCATTGGGGTTTTTGACAAAGTTATTAATGCCAAAAATCATAGCATCACAATCTTCGTTCCTGCTAGCGGTACATTTTCACCGGTATGTCACTTCCATCGGCGAAATAGAACGGTCGGCGCTTCTGGCTAATACCAGACGTTTTGAACCCGCTGTCATCGCGGTAATGGTCCCCGGAATGGTCTTAGCCAGCTATATCCTCCAAATCGCGTTCCAATATATTTATTCCATTGAAATTTCGTTCCCGCTCGCACTTTGTATTGCGCTCACTGCAGCCATATTTATGCTCAATCCCTATTCAATTTTTTTGCAGGCCACGGGACGTTTTGTCGAACTTGCGGCAGCAAGTTTTGCGGCGGCGACACTGTTTATATGTGTCTATGCCGTTGTCCCCGACGAGGGCAATATTATCTATATCTCTGGCTTATCAACCGCGGCATTCCTATTGGTCACGCGTTACTTCTCCAGACGAAGCATTCGCACTTGACGTAAAGCCGCTGGGTAACGACCGCATTTCTACTTTGAAAGGATATTTATGGATTGGAGAATGAAATCGCGTTTCTTCAGTGTATTTGAGCATTTTCCGTTTGCATCTCAGGGACATAAATTATTGCAAAAATATGCGACTGGCCGCTATTTCGAGTTACTTGATGACGAAACATTCGAAGCCTACAACTTCCATGTAGAACAGTTCGCCGTGCGTTCGACCAATGGCATAGCCATGGAATTTGGGTCAGGTCGCAATCTTCTTGTGCCTTTGCTATTGAGCCATTCCGGCGCACGAGTTGTTTATTGTTATGACTTAACTCGGCACGCAACCTTAGGCCAGATCAACAATATGATCCGTCAACTTGCTGAACGTCTCGATGGGACGTGGCCCACGGTGTCAGATTTTTCAGAGCTAGCGACAAAATATCGTATCCAATATGTGGCCCCGGGTGACGCCAGAAAAACACATTTGCCAACAGGTAGCATCGATATGATTTATTCGACGTCAACGTTGGAGCATATTCCCGAAGCTAGCATATGCGAGATTTTGGAAGAATGTTCGCGCATATTAAAGCCTGATGGCTTTATGAGCTTCATCATCGACTATCATGACCATTATGCAACTTCGGACAGCAGCATTGGAATGTTCAATTTTTATCAATTCAGCGAAACGGAATGGAAGAAACATAATCCCAACAATCATTATCAGAACCGTTTGCGCCATTGCGACTACAGTCGAATTTTTGAACGGTGCGGACTGACGATACAAATGGTAGATGCAATATCACCGGACTGGGCAAAACGCGACGCGACTTTGGTTTCGCTCGATAGCACTTTTGCGAATTATGAGCTATCTGACTTGCAAACGGCCAATGGGTTTTTTATTCTCACAAAAAATAGTTGCTGATACGCTGCAGTGACCAGACGACTTCATTAACCTAACAGATCCCAACTCATGGCAGTTCCCTTGACTGCAGACTTGCTTATCCTCTTCCCCAAAAGCCTATCTCGATACTTTGTCGGAAGGCCCAGCCCAGGCCGGATAGCGCGAAGGTTTTGCTCGGTAAGCATGTCGCCTACCTCCATATCCTTCACGATGTACAGAGTGCGCCGGAACTGAAGCGAATTATGGTCTGCTTCTGTGGGACCATAACAAACCTGGCCCACAGCGCACGATGCACGTGCCGTTTCAAGCACCATGGCCGCCAGTTCGTCAGGTTCTGAAGAGAACGCGGCGTCTACACCTCCGTCATCTCTGCTCAGCGTAAAATGCTTTTCTACCGCTATCGCCCCCAGTGCGCTGGCCGCGACAGCAACGCCGATGCCCATTGTATGGTCGGAATATCCTACGTGGCAGTTGAACGTTTCTCTCATATGCGGAATATTTGCCAAGTTGCTGTTTTCCGGTGGCGCCGGATAGCTACTAGTACATTTCAGCAATATCAAATCTTTGCAGCCGGCAAGACGGGCAGCCGATACTGCTTCATCTATTTCTGCTATTGTCGCCATTCCCGTTGATATAATCATCGGTTTGCCAGTGGCAGCAACTTTTCGGATTAAAGGAATATCGACATTTTCGAAGGACGCGATTTTATAACATGGAACGTCCAAATCTTCTAGAAAGTCCACTGCCGTGGCATCAAATGGACTACTGAAGCCGATCATGCCCAATTCACGGCATTTATTAAATATCGGTTTATGCCATTCCCATGGCGTCATAGCCTTTTGATATAAGGCATAGAGCGATTCACCTTTCCAAAGATTGGTTGGGTCGGTGATAAAGAACTCACGCTCAGCAATATCGATTGTCATCGTATCTGCAGTATAGGTTTGAAGTTTTAGGGCATGTGCCCCTGCTTTTGCAGCAACCTCAACGAGATCAAGTGCGCGTTGCAACGAGCCGTTATGATTGCCAGACATTTCAGCGATTATCATAGGAGGCCGGCCCATGCCAAAGATATGCTGGCCGATAGTGATATCGGGAATGTTCATCTGAAAATTTTCCGGCGAAATTGATGTTGATAAAGATCATATGACGCGGAGCTGAAAAGCGCAAGCGAAGCACTGTTCTCCTCCAACACTTCAGCGTGCACGGCTTCAACGTCAGGCCTATTTTCATCAAGCCAACAATCTGCCGCCTTAAGCAATTGCGAACCAATGCCCAAACCTGACGACACGTTATCAGCAAGCTGGATTGATATTCGCGCAATTGGACCGTTGATGTCGAAGCGCACGACGCCGATTTCCACCTCCCCCTGATAACCTATCAACATGACACAATTCGGATCAGACAACTGCTTGGCAAACCAACTCTCATGACTGTCCAACGAAATCGGATCGGATGAAATTGACATTGCGCGGACATTGGAAGCGTTTCGCCATCTCCAAAGCTTATGCGAGTCGGAAGCTGTCGCATGCCGCACCTTTAAACCTGGGGCCAAAAGCATGGCAGAAATACGTTTCACGCCCTTCCCATCAACCATATTCATCGCAGCGGTCGCCATCATCTGTAAAATGCCGGGATTACACGATAGTGCCGCGGTCACATGTTCAATAGAATTTCGCAAAATATGGCCGGCAGGTAACAATATTGCACAACCGGCTTCCGCCAGAGCCTCAGCGGTAATCCTCTGGTTTTCGGCCGTGATGCTAACCATACTAGGAATACCAAGGTACGCCCTCTCCCAACTCATGGTCCCACCCGCTCCGATCGCAAGGTCAGCGTTAGCCATTAGTTCCGCCATCTTATCGGTATCAATATGAAGAAAAAGCCTGGGGTCTGATGCCACCCTTTTGCGTATTATCTCTAGGTGTGGAGCGTGCCCGCCGAGCACGACGTGGATGGTAGCTGAAGAACCCAATGCAGCACGCACGCCATCAATTGCGCCTAGCGTGTCATTATTATTATCCGAGGCTCCATAGGCAATAAGGACATTAGAAACGGGCCCTCTTTTTGCGTGCAGCTTTCTGGACTGTTGAAAAAATGGTTTCGCGATTAAAGCGTGATCCGGACCAAGTAATTTGCGCGCGCCTTTTTGGATTAGGGCATCATAACGTGCAGCGTCAGCAGGCGCGACGTCTATAATTACATCACAGCCGAGCGTCCGGTTAGCCAAGTCGTCGATAACTACTATTTCATGTGCGACCTTTCGGACGATATCGTGCCAGTCTTTGCCGATCGCATAATGATCGACAATTATGATATCACATCGGCTGTCACCGATTGCCGTCACAGTTTCGTGGGCATCTTCTGGCTCGTCGACGCCCAGCCAACCTGCATATCCTGTTCCGTCGGAGCGCATCGGCTCAGCCAACAAAATTAAACCGAACCCGGCTTCGTTTACTTCGCTGTGAAAGCTACCCACTTGCTGCCTGCAAATGAAAGTTAAATGGGCATTCGCATTGCGTAGCTCTTGCGCCAAGGTAAGACAGCGGCGTAAATGGCCCGACCCAATCAGGGTCGAAGAATCGACCCTGACAAATATTTGCTTTCCGGTCGGTGCGGGTGTCACTGCTTCTCTAACAAGAACCAGGTAACATCGTCCTGCGGGTAGTTTGTATCCCTGTGGTAGCAAAACCCGTAATCCACCAAGCGCAGATCTTCGAAGCGATCTAAGATTTCACCCGCAAAGTCTCTCTTAAAAAGACGGTCTGCATGGCCGCGATAAGGTAGTGCAATAGGGGTCGGGTTATAATATTCCACAATGCAGATGTATTTTTTTGATGCTGCATAAAGATTGTCGTAAACAGCATTTAGTTGCAACGGATCAATGTGAATCAACACACCTTTAATCAAAGCCAAATCCCACACTTTTTCGGGGGTAAAGTCTAAAATGGAACTCTCGATAACATGAGTTTTGCCCCAGTTTCGCAATTCTTCTGCTGCCGTCTTGTTGATTTCTACTGCAGCAAATTCTGCATTGGGAATAAGTTGATCAAACGCACGCAGATTCAGCCCGATATTTGCGCCGAACTCGACAACCGATTTAACATTTCGAGTCCTGTCTAAAACCTTGGCAAATAGCGCTGTGTTTGCGGCAATCCAGCCTTTGCCTACATTGCGCTCGGAATATTCATCGCCAAAATCTCCAGCCCAAAATCCTTCTTGTTCCGTCTTGAAATCTTGTGAAACCATCTCATTTAAGCTTTCTTTTGTTCGACGTGGGAATTGATTAATCGCCACTGGGGATTTTTCTGCAGTAACGACAACACATCATTTAAGCGAAGTTCGTCAGGATTTTCAGGCGCTTCGAAAATACGCTCCAACAGATCAAAATCTTCTTCGGTATCTAGTGTAAGGCGCAGGTCACTATGATCCGCACCTGAAAAGTGATCAACAATGTTAAAATGCTCAGGATGCGCATAAAGAAACGGCGTGACATGTTCGCGCTCGGAGGACGTCTTGGCTTGCGCCAACATTTGGTCTAGCGCATTTCTGCTAAAAAGTTCAGCGTCTAATCCACGAGGAAAGTGGCGGACACGTGCGTTGGTAATTACATCTACGCCGCCGACCTTATAACGTTGGACCATATCGCGTAGCACATCTGGATCTATAAGTGGGCAATCTGCTGTAATCCTCATTATAACATCAGCATTTGTTGCATGCGCCGCTAACCCATAGCGTGATAGCACGTCCAGTTCATCGCCCCGGACCAAAGTTATGCCTTTGCTGTCGACAAATTTGGCAACCTCATCGTCAATATCGCGGTAAGTAGTAGCTACCGCCACTTCGTCAAACACGCCGGCTTGCCGAACACGTTCGATAACATGAAGTAATACCGGCTTACCACGGAGCATCTTCATTATTTTGCCGGGAAGCCGACTTGAACCCATCCGCGCTTGGATGATCGCAACGAATTTCATTGGCATCAATCCTGCAAATGTCGACGAACTGGTATGCCGACAGATGCCAGATGTACCTTTGCTTCCAAGGGTGTCATCTGGGTAAAAAGGTAGATGCTTGCCGCTGATACGGCCGACGCTCCCGCGCCGATTGCCAACTCCATATCAACATAACTGCTTGCTCCGCCACTTGCAATAATTGGTATGTTAACCGCATTTGATACTTCCATAATTGTTTCTTGATCATAGCCTGTCATCATCCCGTCGCGTTCAATAGCAGTCAATAATATCTCGCCTGCGCCACGCCTTTCCAGCTCGATAGCCCATTCGACTGGGTGAATTCCGGTCCCTTCAGTGCCGCAGTTGCTGTAACATTCCCGCGCGCCTGATGGATGCGTACGGTAGTCAATCGCCGCAACTACGCATTGGGAACCAAACTGTTTGGCTGCTTCAGTCACAAGTTCGGGATCAGAATATGCAGCGGTGTTTATTGCAAACTTGTCTGCTCCGGCCAATAGCAATGCCCGCACCTGATCGATGTGGGTAACGCCCCCGCCGACCGTAAGTGGCACGAAACATTCTTTGGATAAAGTTTCTACCATGTTTACATCCGGACCTCGTTTGTCAGGTGTCGCCGCGATGTCTAGAATAATCAGTTCATCAACATCACGGCGGTTGAATACCTTTACGGCCTGCATTGGGGAACCCACGGAACGCCAGCTATCAAAAGCAGGCCCTTTTACCAAGTTTACTTCCCGGAGTAGCAGTGTGGGGACGACCCGTACTTTCAGCATTTAGGTCCATTCCCCATGTTCAGAAAGTTACGTAAAAGCTGAAGCCCGACACGGGAGCTTTTTTCTGGGTGAAACTGTGTGCCGATCACGTTCGCCGAACCAACAACTGCAACTGTTTCGCCGCAATAGGGCGTGGTTGCCAGGATGGTTACCTTATCGGACGCAATAAATCTGTAACTGTGAACGAAATAGAAATCCGCCCCATAGGGGATTGATGCGAAGAATGGCTGTTCGCCGTTTGGATTGACTTCATTCCAACCAACGTGCGGAACACGCTCACTTGGTGCAACGGGCATAATCCGCTCTACGCGGCCTGGTATCAGGCCTAAGCCCGGAGTCTGCACGAATTCTAAACCAACATCGGCAAGGAGCTGCATTCCGAGGCAAATCCCTAACACTGGCATTTTTTCAATCAAAGCTGCGTCGCGGATCGCTGTAGCCCACCCGCTACTTGTCAAACGCTCCATCGCCATAGGAAACGCTCCTACACCGGGGATAACAATTCGGTCCGCGTCGGCGATCCTTGCAGGATCGCCGCTAACGATGACCTTTCCGCCGCATTCTTCAAGAGAACGCCGCGCAGAAGCGATATTTCCCATTCCATAATCAACAATCAATACCGACATGAGCTACCCGCCGTTTACTGATTGTCATAATTATTTTTTGTGAGATTTCCGTGGCGGTCTTTAATCAAATTGCCTTGCCCATCCGTCGCAAAAATTGCTTTATTAGTGAAGCGATCACAAATTTCCACAAATTCGTCTATCCCCATGCCCAAGGGCTCAAGTATGTTTTCAATCGGGACATTGAGATAAGTCCATGGAAATTTGCCATCATGTAGCTTGACCATCTGTATAGCGTCTTGCCGCGTAATTCGGCCCCTTCTTAAATGTAAACAGGCAATGTCAGTGGAACGACCAAATCCAAACTTCAAGAATTTAAAGTAATCATGAATACCCGTCTGCAAGTTATCAAGGTTTTCGTAATTCACGATCGACCCCTCAACTGTTTTGTCAAAGGATTTAAACCCGAAAGCTTGTGAGATAAGCGCGTTAGAATATCCATCCCATGGCAAATAGTGGCCAAGAAAAATTCCGGTGACACCAACCCGTGCCAACTCTTCATCAGTGGGATAAGAGTAAGGAATTAGATGGCGCTTTTCGATCCCGTCAACACCAATCATGTCTGTTACTCGCATCCCCAGCAAACCACCGAACTCTTCAAGCCAACGTCGAGTTAGAACATTATTATCTGCTGCTGCTGCAGGACCTCCATATTCGTTTTGCGAATTCTCGCCCCACACGATTAAAGGAATGTTATACTGTACTGCTGCTCGGACTGGAATTGTAAATATTCCCGCATGTTCGGGCCAGCTAATGTCACCGACGTCAGTAAGCCCGAGCCGATTCAACTTCCGGCGGACAACGGGATTAGGGCTAAACTCGACATAATCGACACCCAAATCTTTAATATTCTGGATGTTTTGCCGTCCGACGTCGGAGAGGTCGCAAGTTGTTGCGGTGATGCATAATGGATTCAGTCCAAGTTGAAGCATCCGGATAACCTGATAGGTGGAGTCTTTACCGCCGCTTACGGGAACGATACAGTCCCAATGCGATCCGTCCGATTTGTAACGGGCAGTTATTTCCTCCAACTGCTTGCTTCTCTGGCTCCAATCCACATCCTTCCGCTGCTCAAAACTCCGACAGGCATTGCAAACTCCTTCTTCGTCAATGCGCAGGTCTGGCTTTGTGTGTGGCATGACACAACGAACGCAATAATGAAGTTCCATTTTAGCTCCTGATTAACCGTTGAGGGCTGATTTCAAAACTTCAGCAACATAGTCTTGCTGTCCGTCGGTCAAGGCAGGATACAGTGGTATCGTTATCGCTTGATCGTAATAGGCTTCACTCACAGGAAAATCGCCGCGTTTAAATCCAAGTCTTTGATAATATGGCTGTAGATGTATCGGCATATAATGTACATTGGCACCAATACCGTTAGATCGCAGGGCATCGAACACCATGCTTCGGGATATGCTAGTTTTCTTAGCATCGATTTCAACGACATATAAATGATGCGCAGAAGTTCGATCATTCAACGATACTGGCAGCTTTAGCGGTAAACCCGACAACACTGTGTTGTAGCGTTGTGCAAGCCTTTCTCGCTGTGCGTGCTGAATAGGAAGGCGCGCAAGTTGTGAACGACCAAGCGCGGCTTGGATGTCCGTTAAACGATAATTATATCCTAAAGAAATTTGAGCATATGACCACGGCCCATCAAAAGAGTCACCTATTTCGTCAAAATCACGAGTGATACCGTGGCTCCGATAAAGTCGCAGCTTTTGAGCGAGTTCATCGTTGTCGGTCAAACATAAACCGCCTTCGCCCGTGGTCACAATTTTCACCGGATGAAAGCTGAAAACTGTAATATCTGCAAATTTACCGATAGGCTTACCGCGATAGGTTGCGCCTACGGCGTGCGAACCATCCGAAATAATATAGAACCCGTACTCATCGGCAAGCGCGCGAATTTGCAGAAGATCGCATGGCAACCCCGAAAAATCAACGGGAACCACAATCTTGGGTAATCTTCCATTTGCTTTGGCTGCTGCGAGCTTTGCTGCCAATGCGCGCACGGACATGTTACGAGTTAGCGGGTCAATATCGACAAAATCAACATCCGCGCCGCAATAACGGGCGCAATTGGCCGAAGCGACAAAACTGTTGGGTGATGTCCAAAGCAATTCACCAGCGCCTAAATCGAGCGCCATGCAAGCAATATGCAGTGCGGCCGTTGCATTACAAACTGCCACGGCGTTCGAACACTGATGGAGGTCAGCAATAGTCTGTTCAAATTTTCCAATCTCAGGGCCCTGAGTTAGAAAATCAGACAACAGCACGGCATTAACCGCGGCCAAATCTTCTTCGCAAATATCTTGTCGACTGTATGGAATAAAATCCATTATTGAGGAACCACCTTAAAATCACCGTCAACGTTGGTTAGTATGAGCTGGCGAATCTGCTCAATGCTCAAGAAGTCGCCGTTGGAACCACTGTCATAGCAAAAATTTTCAGCTACTTTGGTTGCGTTGTATTGTTTACAGTAGCGCTCGACTAATGCTGGTGAACCGGGCGGCAGGATAGCATAATAATTGCCCATATCGACTGTATTCGGGCTATCGCTAGAAGTAATCATTTCCTCGTGGATTTTTTCTCCAGGCCTAATTCCGATGATGTCATGATCAGCATTGGGGGCAACTGCTTTTGCTACATCGACTACGCGATACGAAGGAATTTTTGGGACAAAAATTTCCCCTCCTTCGGCATGTTCAAGCGCCCACATAACCATCTTAACGCCCTCATCAAGTGAAATATTGAACCTTGTCATGGCCGGGTCTGTAATTGGTAAAATTCCTTCGTTCCGACGTGACAGAAAGAATGGAATTACAGAACCGCGACTGCCCATGACGTTGCCATATCTCACTACCGACAACCTGATATCGCGACTACCACGAATGTTATTAGCAGCTGTGAACAGCTTATCTGAGCAGAGCTTTGTAGCACCATATAAATTAACTGGAGCCGCTGCCTTATCTGTCGATAATGCCACCACTCGTTTCACATTGCTGTCTAAGCAGGCTTCGATTAAATTTTGCGCACCTAATATGTTAGTCTTAATGCATTCGAATGGATTATATTCAGCAGCCGGTACCTGTTTTAGGGCTGCAGCATGAATGACTGTGTCGCATCCTTCAATGGCACGGCGAATACGCTCGCCGTCTCGGACATCCCCGATAAAGTAACGTAGGAATTCATACCGTTCCTCAGGAAATTCTTGTGCCATCTCAAACTGTTTGAGTTCATCACGTGAAAATATAACCAGTCTTTTTGGCTTCCAATTCTCGACAACGTGCCTAACAAAGGCCTTGCCAAACGATCCGGTGCCGCCAGTCAAAAAGATAGAAGCGTCATTTAGGTCTAGCGGCTGCATGCAAAATATACTCCAGAAATTCCATCGTCCGCGCAGTAGTCCCGCGCCCAGCTTTTGTCGATATGCAATTAGGCTTCGATCGTCAGCCAAAACGCTTGCGAACAAGCGAACGCAAAGGTGCCTCTATATCATGAATGTCGGCGACATCGCTGACAATATTAAATGCCGGATTCAATACGTTAGATAGGAAGAGCCGTCGATGGATCGCTGGCGCGCCGATCTTGATAGCGTTCATCACCACACGAGGTAGCTGGACTGTGCGAAACCGAAAATTGGACTCCTCGAGCAACAGTCGCCCCAATAGCGCAAAAGTGAATAGGGTAGGGGCAGCGGCATGGTAGATCCCCGACCCACGTTTCACAACTAAGGATTTCAAGGTTAAGGCGGCGTCCGTGTAACTGATCATAGAGCGCATCGTCGGGCTAGCGGTAACCGGAAAATATGGTAGCATCTTAATTGCATTAAATAACTGACGGAAAAGCGCTGGGCGATCAGCATCGAAAAGGAACGGCAAGCGAAGGGACGCTACCGAAAAGGTGTCGGTGGCGAGTGCGTGCAATTGCCGATCTCCCTCGGCCTTGGTGTGCCCGTAATCACTGGCTGGTGCCTCAGGCGTTTTATCGTCAATATACTCTGCATAGCCATAAACCGCAAAACTACTGACCTGAACAAAACGCACTACGTTCCCAGCACGCGCGGCCAATGCCAATTTGGTTGGGAAAGTCACATTAGCATCAAGAAGTTCACTCGTGTTTCCATGCACCCGCCCAGCGACGTTGATTACGGCACAAAAGTTCTGCCAATCTATTGCTTTTATGTGCTCGTCATTGGCGAGGGAAATGTGATCAAACACGTCGTCGCCCCAATCTTGCCGCCTTGTGCCCGCCACAGCAACGGCGGGGCCCAAGAACTTGATAAGCGTTTGTCCAAGTACCCCATTTGCGCCAACAACCAGAATCTTACCCATGTTTGCCATTTTTTGCAGCGGCGTCCCCGCTTCCTCTGCCCAAAACTGTTCGATATAGGATGGATAAATCGCAGCCCACCCGCCATGACTTATTATAGCTCGCATCCAGCTTCGCGAGATCCCAAGGCGAAGACATGTCGATACCAGCAATTTGTGACACGCCAGTGATACCCGGCATTAGCTCAAAAACATTGAAAGCACGGCGAGCGGCAGTCAGTTCCTGCTGCAAGGGCAAACCAGGTCGCGGTCCGACCAACGACATTTCTCCCACCAAAACGTTCCAAAGTTGCGGTATCTCATCAATCTTAATTGCTCGGATTATTCGTCCGACACTCAGAATCTGTTGCGGGTTAACTTCATGAGATGCAGCTTGAATGGTATCTACTGCCATTGTTCGTAATTTCAACAACCGGAAGGGCGTCTCATTGCGCCCCAATCTTATCTGCCAGAAAAATGGCGATGCCTTACATTCGAGCCAGATAGCAAATGCGGCTGCTAAACAAATGGGAATGGCAACAGGCAGCACCGAACAGCTCACCACAAAATCGAAGATACGTTTCATGTTGCGCAATAGTCCTTCATCATCGAATGCCCTCAGCTCATACCGCAACCACATAAATCTGCAGTTGGATGATTATTTGACGGCGCGAGGCCGTCAGTCCAGCTATGGGCGGTGGCGTCCATTTAGCAGGTCGCCCAATCATCCTAAACATTGGAATCACGCAGCGTTATTTTCACTAAAGCAAGATCCTTCAAATTTTTTCAACCAGCTTTTTTGAGTTTCAACCGCAGTGTCGTCTTCAATGCATGTCCAATTTGCTTTGATCATCTTACTGTCAGCAACTTTAACAAGCCCATCCAGCTTTTGTTCGACTGACCTGTGGCTAACTTCGCGTTACCATCAAACGGCACAATCCGAAAATGCTACTAGCAGAATTCGCGCCTGGCATCGTTAGTAATCTACACAGCATTATCCGGTGGAAGCCGAATTCGTCATGACTAAGTTGCTTGCCCTTACTAAGTAACGCACTGCCTCTATTGCCCCTCTTGCAGGCTACTAACATTGGTGGCAGTAGTGCTTAACCCAATGATTAAAGGACAACAAGATGGCCCTTGCCCACAGCGAAGCTGCCAACCCACATTGGGTGCCGCGCAAGAAGATTGGCGATCTTTCGCATATTCCTGGCGAAAACGGGCCGCCCATCATTGGCACAACATTCCGCGTGCTGCGCGATCCGCCGGCTTATGGTGCGCATATGGTCAACACCTATGGCAAGGTTTTCCGCACCAACGCCTTTGGCAACCCGACGGTTTCGCTTGTCGGTGCAGATGCAAATGAGCTTCTGCTGTTTGACCGTGAGAAGCTGTTCTCTTCGGAGCAAGGATGGGGCCCGGTCCTGAATCTTCTGTTCCCGCGCGGATTGATGCTGATGGATTTCGACCATCACCGCATGGACCGCCGCGCGCTTGGCATTGCCTTCAAACCCGAACCGATGCGCGCCTACACGCAGGACATGAATCGAATATTTGCCGAGCAGTTGAAGAACTGGCGCGGCGATATGCTGTTTTACCCGGCGATCAAGCAACTGACACTTGATGTCGCTGCAAGCAGCTTTCTGGGTATTCCGCTTGGGCCGGAAGCAGACAAGATCAACAAGGCCTTTGTCGATATGGTGCAGGCATCGGTCGCGCCGATCCGCGCTCCGCTGCCCTTCACGCCTATGGGCAAGGGCGTTGCCGGCCGCAAATATCTCATAGATTATTTCGGACCGCAAATCGCCGAACGTCGCCGTAACGAAAACCGGCAGGACATGTTCAGCCAGTTCTGCCGGTCAAAGCGCGAAGATGGCGCCTATATGTCGGATGGCGAGCTGATCGACCATATGAACTTCCTCATGATGGCGGCACACGACACGATCACTTCGTCGGTGACATCGATGATCTGGCTTTTGGCCAAGCATCCCGAATGGCAGGAAAAATTGCGCGAGGAGTGCCTTGCGATCGCGCCCGCCGGGTCGGACATCGCCTTTGCCGATCTCGATAAGTTCGAACTGACCGAATATGCATTCAAGGAATCGCTCAGGATGATTCCGCCCGTGCCGTCCATTCCGCGCCGGGCACTGAGGGACTTTGAATTCATGGGCTATCATATCCCCAAGGGCACATCTGTCAGCATAAGCCCGGCTTATGTGCATATGATGGAAGAATATTGGCCCAATCCGCATGAATTCGATCCCATGCGCTTTACGCCCGAGAAGGTAAAGGCGCGGCATAAATATGCGTGGGTGCCTTTTGGCGGGGGCGCGCATATGTGTCTTGGACTGCACTTTGCCTATATGCAGACAAAGCTGTTCATGCACCATTTGCTGACCTCGGTCCGGGTCGAGATTGCCGACGGCTACGCGCCCGATTGGCAGGCCTGGCCAATACCCAAGCCAAAGGACGGATTGAAAGTGCACTTTCGCTCGCTATAACTTGCGCGAAAGGTCACACTAAGTTCTCGCTTAAACGATATTGCAGTGGGGCTGGTCACGATGCCTCCGGCCAAGGCCATGTCCGCATGTGTCCGCCGCGATGCCCCTTGGCATGACGGCCTGAGCTGAAGGATGTCACCCGAAATCCTACATTGCAAGCCTCGGCTGATGTCGTAAAGGTCCAACGCAGCGCATGGCCTATTCAGAACCGACAGATTGGAGCCGTGACGATATCAGGCGGCGCGGCCTTGGCCTCTTCATTGCCTTGCTACTTGAATTTATTATCATCATTGGGATACTCAGTCTGAGCATGCAGGCGGGCGGGCCATCTGGCACGCGGGGCCTCAGCACCTTTTCCTTGCAGGCAGAAGCCGAATCGGCATCGTCAGCGGACAAAAGCGACACGAAAACCCCAACCACCAAAGTGAAAAAGAGCGAAGTCGCTCCACTTATCCCGCCGCCCTTGTTGCCGCCGGTCAACCCAATCAAAGTGCCGCCCGCCAACCCCGACTTTATCAAGGTCAGCAAGTCGGAATTTGACGCGATGGACCTGTCAAAACTGCCTGCCAATGGCAGCAGCGGATCAGGCGAGGGAAAAGGTTCCGGGCAAGGTAACAAGGGCATGATGGGTCCGGGCCTTGGCCCCGGCGGCACGCAATTATACCCGGTAGCGTGGTTGCGCGAACCTTATGACAGCGAATTGTCGCCTTATCTGGCCGGCATAAAGCGCATACCGCCCGGCGCGTCGGCGGATATTGCCTGCCGAATGGCGGAGCATAACCGCGTTGAAAATTGCCAGATCATTGGCGAAAGCCCCCGCGGTACTGGCCTGGCAAAGGCCTTGCGCCTTGCTGCATGGCAGTTTCTGGTGAAACCCCCGCGCATCAACGACAAACCGCAATTGGGCGTGTGGGTACGTATCCATTTTGATTTCGGCGTCAAAGCGGTTGAAGAGGAGTTGCCTGAATAGAATCACCTATTCTGCACTTAATTCTCCAGCGCCGCTGCCCGTCTGTCCGGCAGTTTGGCCGCGCCAAAAATGACACCAAACGAGATCATCATAAGCATGAGCGGCTGTGCGAAATGGAAAGTTCCGTCAAAAAACGACATCAACAAAAGACTGTCGAGCATAGCCAAAAACGGTAATGCGTTTCGATGATTCAGACCGACGCGATGCGCGTGCCAAGTTGCACAGGTCAGCATGGCGAAGGCAGCGGCTGTTGCAGGCAGACCCCATGTGATCAGAAACTGCAACATGATATTGTGCGGCTGGACATGTTTGGCCGCGCCGTCCGGCACAATCCAATAAGACGCATATGGCCCGGCACCGAAGACAGGCACGGATTGATAGGCGTTCCAAATTGCTGCCCAATAAGATGCCCGGCCACCTGAGATACTTTCAGTCGTCGCACTGTCATGGGCGGCCAAAAGCATGAATGCAGGGTCATTGAAAGGAATGAGGCTGATCGCGAGCACAGTAGCAATGCCAGCGGACAAAAAAAGCAGGATAACAGATTTAAACCCAATTGGCCGGAGCCTGAAGATGGTCATCAAAATCACTGCTGTAACGGCTATACCTACTACCCCGTTTCGGGTTCCCGACCAAATGGTCATCGCACCGCACAAAGTCAGCCAGATATAAGGCAATCGGCGTTTATGTCCCTCTTCTTCGTCCAATAGAAGCTGCGCAAACATAAAGCAAAAAATCGCAGCGCAAATTGCCCCAAAAAGCCGGACAGACACAAAGCCGGGGATCGCATACTGCCATTCTATCAGATGGTCTGGCAAGGTTGACTGCGGAGCGTGTTCGAGGAATGCGAATGCGATCATCCCACAGAAAATGACTAAGCCGCTGGAGAGAGCCAGTACAAATGCGCGGCGGGCTGACGCGTCCACGCGGGTAACTAGGTGATAAACAGCACATGCAAAAAGGGGATGGACTAGGAATATAAGATTTTGTGTTACGGCCCGCTGCGTATATTCCGAGTAAAATGCGCCGCCTATCCAGAAAGTTAATACGAATATGAGAACGCAATATCGCAGGCCGATAGGAAATTTTAACCATAAATATTTAATATCTAAGCGCTGTCGTAGAGCATATAAAATTACACTAATTTCGGCCAAAATATAAGGCATCCCATATTGCCGCGCTGCTTCCCAAGACGGAGATTCCATAACGATGGCATAAGTGCGAAACAATAAGCCGTTCGCTATCAACAAAGCGCTTAAAATTACGCCAAGTGTGACTAATGGCAGGGCTTCATAATCGCGGCTGCAGATCAGCGTATCGTCCGGACAGTGAGCAGTTTCCATTACCGCCGGCTTACCTAGCTATGGTTAGCATATAGTTACCAAAGTTTAGTGCCTGGTCGCTAAACAAACTGAAAAAGGGCGCCGTCGCCGCGCCACTTCCTCCTGACAACATTTACTTATGAGATGCAATCCAGGCGTCGACTTGCTCTTCAAGCACATCCAGTGGCACTGGCCCTGATTTCAGCACCGTATCGTGGAATCCGCGGATGTCAAATTTGGCTCCAAGTGCCGTTTGCCCCTTGTCGCGCAGCGCGCTGATTTTCAGGCGACCGACCATATACGCTGTCGCCTGGCCGGGGTAGATGATGTAACGTTCAATCGCCTTCACAATGCCGCCCGGCGCATCGGCGCTGTTGTCCTCGACATATTTGATGGCCTGTTCGCGGGTCCACCGTTTGTAATGCAGGCCGCTGTCGACGACCAGCCGGATGGCGCGGTGCAGTTCCAGTTGCAGCCGCCCGAAATCGCGCGCCGGGTCGGTATACATGCCCATATCCTTGGCCAGCTTCTCGGAATAGAGCCCCCAGCCTTCGGAATAAGCAGTAACGCCGCCGAACTTGCGGAAGGCGGGAACGTCCTTCAATTCGGTCTGGATGGCCAGTTGCAAATGGTGGCCAGGAATGCCTTCATGGTAAAACAGTGCCTCGACCTCAGTCAGCGGCATATCGGCCATCTTGTAAAGATTGGCGTAATATGTACCGGGCCGCGATCCGTCCGGCGCTGGACGTTGGTAAAAAGCCTTTCCGGCTGATTGCTCGCGGAACGCTTCCACTGGCTTCACCACCAAAGGTGCCTGCGGTAATGTGCCAAAATATTTGGGCAACAAGGGGACAATAGCATCCTTTGCCTTCTGTGTTTCTGCCAAATAAAGCGCCCGGCCCTCGGCGGTTTCAGGTGCGTAGAATTTTGGCTCAGTGCGCATATATTTGAAGAAAGCCTGAAGGTCGCCTTTGACCCCCATCTTCTTCTGGACCGCGCCCATTTCCTTATGGATGCGCGCGACCTGCGCCAGGCCCAGTTGATGGATCTGTTCTGGCGTCATGTTGGTGGTGGTGTAGTTGGCAAGCCGTTCGGCGTAATAGCCGGCACCGTCCTTGAAGCGCCACACACCGTCGTCCGTCCCGGCCACTTTTTCCTGCGCGGTCATCTCGGCAATCAGCGCTTCATATGCAGGCTTTACCGAGCCGGTAAGCGCTTGCGCTGCGTCAGCGATCAACAGGTCCTTTTCTATTTGGCTTATATTTAGCTTGCCGACCTTTTGCTTGAAATCTGCGAACAATGGCGCGTCGGGGCCGTTGCCGAATGGAGCGCCGGTGATCACATTGCGGGCGTCGTTGATGACATATGGATAGACCCATTTGGGCGGCATGATGCCTTGTGCCGCGCGGTCTCTGGACTGGTCTATTGCCTGAAGCATGCCTGGGCCAAGGCCGTACAGACGGCTGACATAGGCACGCGCGTCTGATTTGCTGTCGACACGATGAATGTTGATTAGGAATGCGGGCAGCTGGCTCTGCGCGCCATTCATCTGGTCAAAGACATAGCCATAATCATTATACTTGAACGCTGCGTCATTGCGCTCGGCCCGCTTTTCGAAAAGGCGATACGACAAGCGGTTCTCGGGCGAAAGCCTGGCAGGATCAAAACGCGCGCGCATTTCCTTCAGCGCAGACCGCTCGGCATTGGCGGCGCGGACTTCGCCCGCCGTTGTAAAGTCATCCCAGCGGCCATAATCGCTATCCTTGATACCGCGATAGGATTTGCCAAGCGGCGATTGCGCCAATTGCTGGGCATCATATTCTTCGAAAAAGGCAGTAATACCCGCGTTCTGATCGGCGTCGACGGATGCAAGTTGCGGGGTCCCCGCCGACTGTGCCAGTGCAGGCGCACCCATAGAGACCAAAGCGATGGCGATGACTGAAACAGCAGTTTTGATGATGCGCATACGAACTCTCCTGAAATTCTTATGCGTTGTTCATATCAGCCCGACGCCCAAGGGGAAGGGACGAATGCGTGCCTTGTCGAATGGGCAGTGGTTTTTGTCGATGTATGCCCCCGGGGACAAGACTACCCGCTGTTCCGTAAGGCGGTGGCGATGGCATTGATGGTGAGCTGAATACCCTCGCCAATCCGCTCGTCTGCTTCGCCCGCGCGGTGGCGTTTCATCAGTTCGATCTGCAAAAGGTTGAGCGGCTCGATATAGGGCAGCCGCAACCGTATCGAGTTATGGAGCGCCGGGTTCGCCTCAAGCAAAAAGCTTTGCCCTGTGGCGCCAAGCAGGCCATCGCGCGCCGCGTTCCAGCCGCCCTTGATTCGTCCGAACAGGTCATTGGCCAGCGCCCGGTCCTCAACGAGTTCTGCATAATAAGCCGCAATGCCCATGTCTGATTTGGCCAGTACCATTTCCATATTGCCAAGGATTGTCTGAAAATAGGACCATTCGCTCGCCATCGCGCGCAACAGGCCCTTGTCGGCGAAATCCGCAATTGCTTGTCCCGTTCCGTACCAGCCGGGCAGCATCACGCGGGCCTGCGCCCAGGAAAACACCCACGGGATCGCGCGCAAGTCTTCAATGGCATCAGATGCCGTCCG
>JBBQPQ010000030.1:0-27721 GCA_038217195.1 Sphingomonadales bacterium
ATAGTGTGAGCAGGTGAAAGCTCTCAAATATGGCGGCAAGAACAAGCACCAACTCGAACAGCCGCTTATGCCGAGCGCTACTAGGCGTACGCGAGAAGCGAGAAGACATTCGGTTCATCCTATGCGGTCGACAGTCACTCTTTCGTATAGCATCCATCTTTGATGTCGGCAAAGAGTTAAAAAGACCGTCTGCTAAGTTGTCGTTTGCCGACAGTCCGGTTTTATCGCTTATTTCAGGAAAGCTGCCTTTCATTCAGATGATGAACCAACGGCAGCTAACGAAGGGCTGAATATGTTACCTGAGTGACCGGAATGTTGTGGTTTGCGGTCTGGCAGCTTTAATACCTTGGAACGAGATAAGCGGACGTTAGAAATTACGGACCAACGCTCAATTGTTGCGAAACCAACCAAATATTCCCCGACGGATCGCGGACATCGTCCTGCCTATCGCCGTAAGGCATATTCTCAGCGTCCATTATCTTGTGAGCGCCCGCGTTCAATGCCCTTTCCATCAAGGCGTCGGCATCCGCGATGTAGAGAGTATCTTAGCGTGGAGGCCTGCAGGCCTTCCCCTGGTATTGGTAGCGAATGACCATATAAGCGTTGCCGTTCCACCGCTGCACAGGAAAACAAAATCCTTGCCCACCTATTTCTAAATCGGGCCAACCGCCGACACCTTTTGTTCTAAGAACTGTCGCGATACCCTCGCTACCAGTGATCAGCTTCCAAGTGGAATTGGCCTGTTTACTGACAATTACGAATCCTACCTCGTCACCGCCATAACAAAATGTGCTTCCTTCAGTAATGATCGCCTCAGGCCGTCCGTCGCCGTTAAGATCTCGCGCCTGTTCAATAGTGCCAGGTGTGTAGGCACTGCCTGCCGGGGCATCACAGGAGCGCCACTGCTTCCCAGCCAGTTTAAAGCCCGCTGCGCGGAATGCTGCGGCCTTTTCAACTGCAGATAACTGAACTGGGGAACTGGCAGGCTCCGCTGCGAGAGCGGCAGCCATTATCAAAGCGATCGCGTCAAGCATGATTATTCCTCCACTAAATCACGACTCGATGCGACGTTGGACCTATGGACTTAAAGTTGCAACGCCCTCTTTCTTTTTTGGCGTCACGTTGGAAGCAACTGCCGAGATTGCCGCGCGCTGAGTAATCCACCCTGGACATATTCACCAGCATCACGAATTTGAGTTCGTTCGCAGACATGCTGTTAATATGCATGTGATAAGTTTGTGTCCGCTGTGTTGTCGTATCCTGTCGGTCCGCCTTTGTTGGACATTATCGGTAAGCTGCTTTGTGTTCAGCAGATGAAAAAACGGCAGCTAGTTACGCCGTGAACATATTGTCTGTATGAACGGAATTTTATAGTTGTCTGCCTATCCTCTGTTGGAATTCCAATCGGCCGAAACGGACAATTGAAGGAGCTATTGGTCATGAAAGGACTGCGCCCTTTATAGGCCATTTTGAAGCTCCAAGCTGCCATTTGCGGATCGAAGCGTTTTGCGAAACTCATCCAACATCGGGAAGCACGAGCTGCTCAGGGATCAAGCAAGCTGACAGACGGTCGCCTAACGTTCTCCCGGGGTCTTTGCATTACTATCACTTTGTCTCGGTAGAGACATGCCCGCCCTGATCTCGACTCAGCAAAATATAGCGCTCGGTTAGCAGTCGAATGGGGAATGCATGCGTCCAAACCAACTGTCCCTCCATTAAATTACTGGGAGCTATTTATTTGGTTGGTAAGCAAAGAACAAATAACAATCGTTTGCCGCGCATAATAGGTAATTGCTTGCGCAGTATGTCACGTTTTCAAAATACGATGCCACCGATTTTGCCACCAACCGCTTCTGTAATCAGGTTCAGCGGGATAGTCAGGACCAATTGTCGTTCATCCAAACTGGTTACGCCAACCAGGCCGAGCTGCGGTACAAAGGTATACTTGCAAATGTAAGCTACACTTTTGACACGCCATTTTTAGGTCCGGACAGCCAAATCAGTTTTGGGGCAGACTATCAATATCTGGATACCCTCTCGACGCGCGCTGGCGAAGGTGCGGCAACGAATACAGCGGGAAACATTGGTCTCTCCCAGCACAAGGCGCTGGCGAAGTTTAACCTCTCCAACAAGGTGTTTAGTGCGCTCGTTTCTGCGTCATATTTTGGCAAGGCAAAGTATGACGTCAACGAAGCGCCTAATTTCTGTACCCCCAACAGCGTAGGCGATGTAGTCTTTGTAAACACTTCATTGGCGTTCAACGTGAACGATAGGTTCCAGTTCAGGTTTGTTGTCGACAATTTGTTCGATACACGTCCACCATCACCTTCCCCAATTGGTGGCGGCACGATAACCTATTTCCGTGGAATATTGGGACGATATTTCCGGGTTGGAGCCTCAGCTAGCTTCTGATGTTTGGATCCGCTGATAAAAAGAGGCCCGCTGCGTAAAGATAGCGGGCCTTTTGGTTAGTATTGATAATTACAGCGACGAAATATAAATAGGCTTTTACCAACGGCGATTTAGCGAAATATCGCAAGCCCAACTGTACTGTCAGGACCTTCCCAAAATTTCGCTAGAACAACCTTTCCCATTCAAAGCCTGCTTATGCCTGGGTTACGCCTCACCGAGAACGACTGCATTTGGACGGTAAGCTCTTGTTACCAAAACCGTATCAACGGCGCTATTGGCTTCGTTCGTTTGAAAACGGCCGTTCTGCTTCGACAACATACAGGAGGCAGTTCAAAATCGGGTTAGGCAATCAACCGCTTCCGTCGTCATCCGCGCAATCAACTCCGCGCTACTAGGCAGATCATTGATCATGCCAACTCCTTCACCAACGGTGACATGCGCCTTGGAAAAGTCACCCCGGTCGACTGCTTCGCGATATGACTTGATCGCTCCATGGGGGGATCTGCGAAGTTCATTTTCTCGTCCTTCCCACTCCCGATGAAGCGCATTCCGCAACGCGCGGAAGTCAAAAGGCTGTGGCCAATCCTTCTGGCGCAAAATGTCGAATATTCCGCTTCGACCGGTTTCATCGCCGGTGGCCGCGACTGCTGCATGTTGCGCACCTTCGTTTGCTAAACTTTCACCTGTTGCCCACGCACGCGATCCAACAATGGCGCCATCAGCACCAAGCATCAACAGCGCTGCGAGACCCCGACCGTCGCTGACGCCGCCTGCACCAAATTGTGTTTGGTGCCTTTTCAACAAGTCGGTCAGCGATTTCTGGAACGAGAGTGAAGGTGCCGCGTCCATCCCGGCTGTTCATGCCATGGCCGCCAGCTTCGGAGCCTTGGGCAACAATGGCGGTCGCACCACAATCAATCGCTTCGGAAAGCTGACTAACCTGTTGTATCTGGCATATGACAGGGATTCCCCTCGCGGCGAGCTTAAGCGCCCATTTTGTCGGATTTCCGAATGACAACATAACCGCAGCCGGCGGCGCCGGTTGATCGAGAAGCCAGTCAAAGGCACTGCAATCCTGATCCAATTTCCAGCTTATGAAGCCGCAGCCGATTCGCGCTTGCCCGTCCGGGTCTGTTCCGAGCCGAGCAACAGCTAATTCGTACTCGCGCCTTGTCCACGTCAAATCCCCATAGCCACCGCCAACCAGACCAAGCGCGCCTGCGCGGGCCCATTCAGCCGCGAGTTCGCCGCCTGATGCAAGTGCCATTGGTGCAAGCGCCATGGGCGTCGTCAGTGAAAATCGGCGGGTGAGTTTGGTCGGAATTGGGCACAGCATAACAATCGGATAATCAACTCGTCCACCATCTGCAATCAAGTATCCCAAACTGCAACTCCGCTTTGCTTTCTCAATTTCATATTGATTATGGATGGATCCTCGCGGTGCCCAAGCGCAGTCGTGGACTAATATCTGTCCTTCCCCACAAGGATAACGGCAACGACTACATCGATGCTAAAATAAATGGCGGCCGCCCTTGTGCAAATGCACAAATTTTTAGCTTCCGACCGGTCTCATGCGGGAACTATGAAGACTCCGTTTGGTTACTTCCGCACACTACATTTCAACAGTGGAACGTTTAATGTCAGGATTTACATTTTCGCCGCGTTTTATTCGGACACTACTTGGCGGGACATTGTTGGCGATCGGAGGCTGTGATGGGGATACAGAACTTCAACCCAAGCAGAGTGAACAAACTGAGCTAGACACTGCTACTTCGAGAGCCACACCAGCAAAAGGCGCAGTATCAGGTGATGGCGTAGCTTTGCCACCGGCCCAGCCTCGCTTAAACGTGGATGGTGAGGGTTTGCGCTGGTTTCTTCAACCTAACGGCAGCGCCCGTCCGATCCCGTTTGGACGGACGCAAGGCGAGGTGCTAGCTTCCTTGGAGACGGCCCGTGGTCCAGCTGTCGAAGGTACAAACGAAGATTGCGGAGCAGGGCAAGTTCAATTCGCAAGTTGGCCTGACGGGCTGAGCCTGGTTTTCCAGAAGGGCCGCTTTGTTGGATGGGGTCTGGACAGCCGGGCTAACCGTTCCATCGCTACTGCGGCCGGAATAGGACCCGGCGCAACACGCGCCGAGTTGGAAGATGCCTATAGAGTTACTGTAAGTCAGACAACATTGGGAACAGAGTTTAGCACGGGCGACTTGCACGGCGTTCTTGGAGGACGCGCTGACAACGCTATCATAACCGACATGTGGGCCGGGATAAACTGTGTCGCCCGATGAAATCACCTAATGCGGACTTTTGGCACCGCCCAACAAATCAGCCATATCAACTTCGCTGATGCATTGTCTGCTTATGGCTAAGCCAATCGACGAAAAGAACGTCTGAATTTGGTTGCAATGCTACCATTTCGGCCCGAGCTGCACAAATGGCTACTTAACGCAATGAGGCCCCAAAAAAAGGGTTTATCCGGGTCTCGGACTAAGCTGTCTTCATGTCGGTGAATGTCGCTTTTCCCCCACTGCCTACAACCGCTCTTTTCGACAACATCAAGGGGTCGCAATGACATGGGAGTTGCAGGAGGCGGGCGTTTACATAATTAGCTCGGCGGCCGCTTGACCCGAAAATTCAGATAGCCAGATAAACGACTACTTACAAACTTTGCCGGCAATCGATTGCCTTAAAATAAGTTGATGGACTCTATCGTTCGATTAAAGCAGGCGCGGCCGGCGACGATCAGAGTGGCACGCTGGAGGCACAAATACAGCTGGATGGGGAAAATCTATGCAAAAAGAAAATGCCACTCGCGACGTGGAAGAACTTCTCGCCGCGCCAGGATTAGCTGACGTACTTGAAAGCGAGCGTTTTAAGCAGTTTCTTGATCATGTGCCGGTCGCAATAGCGGTGTCGGAGTTAACTCCTTCCGAAACCATAACTTACTGCAATTTGGAATTCGAACGGCTCACTGGAAGGTCGGCAGCCGAAGTACAAGGGAAGGCCTGGAAGGTTCTTCCGGGTATTGCGGTAGCGCACGACGATGACACAAAGCTGGGCTCTGCAGTTCTGAATGACGACGAGTATCTAGGACGGTTCCGGATAGACGGCGGTGACGAGGAAACAGAAGTTGATGCTTGGTCTAATGTGATCGAAAGCGATGCAGGCGTTCCGCTATTCCGGTTAGTTGCTCTGGCTTTGACGGGCCAACAAATTCGCGGCGCGGGCGAACAAGACACGCAATTGCTGCGCGATAAGGACGTGCAACTTCGCGAACTACAGCATCGCGTGAAGAATAACCTGCAAATGATTACAGCTCTTATCAGGATGGAAGCGCGCAACCTGCCTGAAGGTGAAACTGGCGACAGATTTCAAAGGCTTGCGGGCCGCATTAATGCGCTCGGGCAGCTTTATGATTTGCTCAATGCTGATGCGACCGATGACGGTATTGATCTTGGCGTTTATCTTAGCAAAATTGCATCATCTGTAATGGAGGCACACGCAGTCGAAGGTGTCCGGTTAGAGCTGAAAGTCGACACCTGGCTGGTGTCCCTCGACGTCGCCATGCCGACCGGCTTGGTTGTGAACGAGATTATGACCAATGCATTGAAATACGCGTTTGAAGGGCGAGATGGCGGTACCATAAAGCTGTTGAGCTTGGTAGATGATACAGGATGCCGGGTTGTCATCTCGGATGATGGGATCGGCCTTCCAGAAGGGGAAACATGGCCGCAGTCCGGTAAGTTGGGTCACGCGATCGCACAGTCCCTGCAAGCCAATGCAAGCGCCGTGATCAAGGTAAATTCCGAAACAAATCAGGGTGTTACGGTTGAAATTTTCTTTGCCCGACAGTCTGCTGAGCCTCGTGCCGCATAAATATTTACGGGTAGCCTTCGATACCGCGGTCTCACCGATTTCTGTAGGCTAATTGAACTTGCGCAGTGAATTCAACGAACGATGCCCAGCCACCTTAATTTAAATTAGGGGTAGGGCAGGGAATGCTTTTCCACATCGTGAGTTGATCGGTGCGATTCAATTTTGAACTTGTCTTGGAAGGCAATTGATCGGGAACTTAATATTCGAAATATGGTTTCTTCGGTGACCAAACCGTGCCTCTTAAATCGGTTGGTTGGACAGGAGAATATCATGGCGACTGCATCACAAAAATCACCCTCAGCAAAGACCGACACCGCACCCAAAAAGAAAACTACCCGAGCGCGTCCAAAGACTGGCTCGCGTTCAACGCGCCTGTCTTCAGCATCGGCAAAGAAGCCAAGGGACGCAATAGCGCTGTTAAAAGCTGACCATAAAGAAGTCGACGCGTTTTTCAAAGCATACGAAAAAACGGATGACGACGCTAAAAAGCAGGAGTTGGCGACTAAAATTTGTTTAGCTCTGACGGTACATGCGCAAATTGAAGAAGAGATATTTTATCCAGCTGCCTACGAAGCACTGGATGAAGATGGTGATGACCTGCTTGACGAAGCCGAAGTCGAGCACGCATCTTGCAAGGCCCTTATTGCCGAAATTGAAGCGATGAAAGTCGGAGAGCCGTTGTTTGATGCAAAGGTAAAAGTGCTTGGTGAATACATCAAGCACCACGTTGAAGAGGAAGAAACTGAGCTATTTCCCGAATGCCGAGACGCAAAAATGGATTTGAAGGCACTTGGTGAGCAACTCGCCATGCGTAAAAAGGAATTAATGGGAGTTTGACATCCCTTCGAGCAAATCGTGATGCGCGAATGAAGCAGAAGTCTTCATTCGCGCATTTGCGTTGACAAAGCTATTTCCGGTTTAACTGCTCATTTGAGCAAAGCGCGTCAAACGTGACTTCGATTTTTCGGGGCAGGGTGGCGGCTAAATGCCATTTCTGTTTTTGCCGGATATTCTGCATAAGCTGGAATATCTGACGGGCTCCTCGGTGAGCGCGGATTGGCACCTTACGGTTATGGCACACCTGCAGTAACATGGTAATTCCAAAGCGGTCGAACAAGGGAACGTCGCCGTTATGTACCAGATAGTCTCGATGTCAAAAGTTGTGCTTCACGCGGCAAGTTTCGCTACAAAGCCCTTCAACTCAGCAGCGGTCAATATGTCACAATTTTCTACTAGACGCGCAATGCGCTCGACCTGTTGGTCAAATTCAGCGGCGCTGATGCCGGCAACTAATGCCATTTCCCAATCGGCGAACTGCCTGTGTTCGCCCTGCGATTCACGTAGAGTAACAACCGCAAAATGGCGAGGATCCGCTTTGATCTTAGCGTAAAGGCCGCGAACTTCATTCTCGTCACCTTCGAGATATTGCAAGAACCGATGGCCATCAAACACTAGAAGGCCCGTTAGGCCCTTTGCTCGGTTAGCTTTCAGCGCCGACTTCATAATTGTTTGAAGCGCGGCTGCATCAATCGCAGGGCGAGCAGTGCTTATGTAGAGTAATCGGTACATGCCAGTCCTTTTGCTGCGGTTGGAAGAATTGCCATGCAATCTTTTTAAAAAAGGTTAACCGCTTGTGTCGAAACGCCGCGTTAGCAAGATATGCTTTGCTTCTTCGACTCTTCTTAGGGGGTCAATTGCAGAAGATCGCAGTACGATGATCTGCAGAAACAACTCATCTATTCGGCCTATTTATTCCCGCCTGAATTTCTTGTGGTGCGGTCTCCCAACCACCGCACTGAACACATGAAACAGTTAACTTTAACTCCATGCACATTCCTTCCGTTGAAGTTACATCGATTTGAAAAATCTATTAGTCTCTCATGCGATCAGGCATTCCAAACGAAAAGGCAGGCTATCTAGGGTTATGTTTAGTGGCGGGTTTCGCTAACATTTCATACGTAGGCGCAACAACATTATGTTCCCAAAACTCGTAATTCGTTCAGGTGGTCCCAGTTGCGCACATTGGCCGATGTCGAACACTTCGCCTATCAAGAATTAAGAGACCCTGCCGCAAAACGCGGTATCCGAGCTGCCCGATACGGAAAGCGCAAACATGGCCCCCAAGACATAAAAACGACAATTGTAATCCGAGCAGCCATCTCTCGGATAGTCAGTTAGCCATGCCTTGCCGCGTAAGCGCTCTTTTAACTCCCGGGTCACTTTCCATCATCGTTCTGAAAGCCCGAAGTTTAGGATAATCTTCAAGGCTAACCGGGGTTGAATCGATCCAACGGGTCAGCACGTAAAGATAGGCATCTGCGGTCGACCGCGCTCCTAGATAATGGTCGCTGTCATTGGCGATCAAGTTAGCCTCTAGCCGCGCGTAATGGACTGCAAGTTTGGCATATGTCGCGGTGCGCACTTCGGCTTGGGCCGCATCGCTTTCCGCAAACCGGAATGGGGCAAAATGCCCACCATAAGCGGCGTGCACTTCTGACGTCATGTAAGACATTGCCTCATCCACCCGCGCCCAGCGCAACGGATCAGCAGGATTGAACGACTGGTTCGACCCGACCGATGCCAGATAGCGCATGATTGCCGCAGCCTCTGCCAATACAACACCGGGTTCGATTTCGAGCGCAGGGACCATACCTTTGGGATTAATCGCCAGATAGTCCGGTTTCTGGTTTTCGCCCGGCGCAAGGTTCACGACTTCAACTGGTGCCTCGACCCAAACGGCGACGATATTAGCCGCAAGAGCACATGTACCTGGCATTGCAAATAACCGCATATCTTACATCCAATCTTTGATGTTAGTCCTAAACCCAGCGCTGGACAGCGTCCGCAGTGTCATCTGGCCGCGTGTTAAAACAGAGCTTTGCGTCAGGCGCGTTTTTATGGATGACGTTCACCAGCTTTTCGAACAGGTCCGTGTTTTGCGCGATCAAGCGAACGCCAGCACCGATGACGATGCAATCATAGGCAGCTTTGGAAAGGTTGGCCTTCAACACGGCCTCCGCCGTTTCGCCGAAATCGACAAGACACAGCGACGCACTATAACCAAGGCCATTGAGCGTTTCGACGTCACGATTGAGTCCGGCCATGACCTTCTCCGCCGTCATTCCCGGAAAAGCAGCATAGGCCGGGTCAGTAAAGTTGATAAGACTCGGTTCAAGGCCAACCGATAGGACTTTAGGCTTCGTCATTTTTCCAACTCCTCCCCATTTTGCCGATTAGGTCAGCAACGGAAACGCCACCGCGCCCGCGGGCGAGGCCCAGTTTTTGACTAACTCGGCTACCATTGCGTTGGTGCTGGTCAGATAAACCCCGGCATATTCCATTCGCCGGTACGACATATCCTCGGCAATCTGGTTGCTCGATCCGCAGGCATCGCATACGACCTTCACGTTAAAACCTTCGTTCGCGGCGCTGACAGCGGGACCGACCATGCAAATGTCGGTAGTTACACCTGCCATAATGAAGTTTCTCTTGCCCGTGGCGCGGCAGGCATCGGCAAAGGCCGCGTCTTCCCAAGCATTGACCACACCCACTCGCTTGATGCGCGCAGCAAAAGCATCTGGAGCAATATCAGCAAGCTCGGGCATCAAAGGCCCTTGGACATCGATGTTGGTTTCTTGGCTCGATGTCAGCACCAGCGGCATTCCGGTTCCGACGGCGAACTTGGCGAGGATGATAACGTTACGTCGGAGCAGTTCAAGCGGCGTGGATGCCGCCCAAGTATTGGTTCCGGTCTGGTGATCGATCAGCACTACTGCTGCATCGCCGATATTGAAGTTATCCATGAACATTCTCCCCCCAAATCCATTTGCGACGACTGAAAATCCGTTATAACGCCCATAGCTACGCATTATGACAACATATTGTCAATGGAGGTCTTTGAGATGTATCCTCGACATTCGCCTGAGGCAGACAGTCTAACACTTTTTTTCTTGGAAAGTTTCCGGTTTCACGGGGCTCTGATGGCGGCGGGCGAGCGGCTGACCGTGCCGGTCGGGTTGACGGCTGCGCGGTGGCAAGTGCTAAGCACGATTGCGCGCGCCAAACAGCCAGAGACAGTCGCAAATGTTGGCAGGATCATGGGTCTGGCACGGCAAGGCGTACAACGAATTGTAAATGATTTGATAGCCGGTGGATTGTTACGCACTACAGCCAATCCGCACCATAAGCGTGCTTTACTGATTTGTCTGACCAATCTGGGGCATGAGGCCTTTCTGTCTGCAACGGCTCGTCAGGTTCCCTGGGCCAACACGCTGGCAGCAGACTTAGACGCAACGAAAATTGATGAGGCTCGGTCCTTGATAGCTATGCTCAGCCAACTGCTTGATGGGAGGATCGGCGAACACTGAACGAAAAATTTACTGAACGTCGCCGGCAATCAATCGGATTTTGCGGAAGTTAAGACTGCTCTTGCCGCCAAAACAATTTGCGACCGCAAACGCTTACTTTGCGGACATTGGTTCGAACCAACTGGCTCTCTTAAAGCTTCCGTCCGATCACCCATCTGGGTTAAAAGGATTAAATGCAGCAATTGGGCCAGGAGCTGCCCGTAAGGATTTAAGATTTTCGCGCGCCAAAGCTGCCGTTGAATCTATTCCTTAGCACCGGCTTCAGTAGCCATTGTCGTAAGGGTTTTGGAAAGCGTAATAACTTATTGACCCGGCCCAGCGAGATGGTCCTTAAGAGAACTTTAATCAGAAGCGGAGTTTCACGATTAAAAATATGCGATGCTATTGAATACTCCTGCAGCTTGTCGTTATTCGCATGATTACCTTTAAATCTCTGTATTGCCGTCATCGGTTTCGTAACGCACTCGCTCATCTCCGCTAACCGTTGATAAGGCATGATCATGGCTGATGTAAAAGTACGCTTCTTTCAGCCTCACGAAGCTTTAACATCATACATCACTACCTACTATCTAACCGAAGTTACTGCAAATACAGGCGAGCGCGTAACCGACTATCTCCATCCGGAATGGGCCAATTTGCGCTTTATTCAGGGTGTATTGCCACTTGCTTCGATTGGTGTTGAGCAATTGTCCGAAACGCATGCGTTCAGCGTAACCGGTCCCACCAGCCGTGCTTGCCAATTTGTAGTAGGAAACATGCGGGCTTGGGGGGTCGGACTACTGCCTTCGGGCTGGGCTCGCTTCGTTGGGGCTTCGGCAGATTTATATGCCGACCGTTTCGTCGACGGTGCAGCGGACGAGGCGTTCGCCCATTTGAGGGGCTTAGGAAGCGTGCTTTCCCGGGATGACCTTACGCTTGACCAAGAAGTTGCGACAATAGACTCGCATTTTTTAGCGCTAACAGGCGACGGTACTGATCAAGAAGATCATCGGCTTATTGACGTTGCTCAACAAGCTTTGGTCGATAGGAACGTATCTACAGTACTGCAATTTTCTGAACTCGTCGGTATATCGCCGCAGTCGACAGAACGACTGTCACGACGCGCGTTTGGGTTTACTCCAAAATTACTTTTGCGGCGTCAACGGTTTCTTCGTTCACTATCTCAATTCATGCTTGACCCATCGATGCGCTGGATCGACACACTCGACAGCCAATATTTTGATCAGGCACATTTTACGCGCGATTTCACGAGATTTATGGGGATGTCGGCGCGACAGTATGCAAGCTTGGGTCACCCCATTTTGGGGGCAGCAGCACGCGCGCGGCTTGCTTCAGCCGGCGCTGCAATGCAAGTGCTTCACTCGGCATCAGATTGGCCGAAATTAGCGGCGGGGTGACTGGTAGGTCAGTTTATAGGTCAAGCCAACGTAATCTTGAAAGTCCGCAACTGGGCGTAAAGCCGCCGTTGCGGCCGGAACTGCACGAATGGCTGTTTATTGCGCCAGTAGTAGTGCATTGAATCCTAGTGGATATGACAAAATGATCGCCGCAAAACTTTTAATTGGCGCCATCTTATACCAATCGTTAGTTGCCGATTATGAATGCAAACAGTTGGCAATTCTGGGTTGATAGGGGCGGCACATTTACTGACGTGATTGCGCGTTCGCCTAACGGCACAATTAAAACCGTCAAATTATTGTCCGAAAATCCAGAGCAATATAAGGATGCTGCGATTGCAGCAATCCGGCAGGTCACCGGCATCCCATCTGGGCGGCTACCGCCGCTCGAACTGCGTATTGGCACAACCGTCGCGACGAATGCTTTGCTGGAGCATAAGGGCGAACCAACTTGTCTTGCTATTACCCGAGGGTATGGAGATGCTCTGCGTATCGGTTATCAGGAACGGCCCAAGCTGTTTGTTCGCCAGATAGAACTGCCCGAGCCATTGCATAGCAAAGTTGTCGAGATTAACGAACGGATGGCCGCCAATGGCATTGTGTTGAAGCCATTGGATGAAGATAACGCACGAACAGGTTTGCAGGCGGCCTATGATGAGGGCCTTCGTTCTGTTGCAATCGTTTTGATGCATGGTTTTCGCTATTCGGCGCATGAGCAAAAGCTGGCATCAATCGCTGCAGAGATCGGGTTTCCGCAAATCTCTGTGAGCCATGTTGTTGCACCGCTGATCAAGTTGGTTGGACGCGGAGATACGACTCTAGTTGATGCCTATTTGTCACCTGTGCTGAAGCAATATGTTCAACAGTTGGAAGCTGATGCTGGCGGCAACATCTCTGTACTGTTCATGCAGTCTAATGGCGGGCTTACCAGCAGCAACAGTTTCCGTGGCAAAGATGCCGTGCTGTCCGGTCCCGCTGGCGGCATTGTCGGTATGGCCAATACCGCGGCGCAAGCCGGCATAGAAAATATCATCGGCTTCGATATGGGCGGTACGTCCACAGATGTTTCGCACTATGCCGGCCATTACGAGCGCGAAAGTGAAACAATTGTTGCCGGAGTCCGCATCAGGGCACCAATGATGAGCATCCATACGGTTGCCGCAGGCGGGGGATCAATCTGCAGTTTTGACGGCGCTCGCTTTCAGGTCGGGCCGCATTCGGCGGGAGCTATACCTGGCCCCGCCTGTTATCGCCGCGGAGGGCCATTGACCGTCACGGACTGTAACGTCCTGCTTGGCAAAATCGTTGCCAGTCATTTCCCCCACCTTTTTGGGTCCGATGGCAAACAGCCACTCGACACAGACATAGTTCGCGACAAGTTGGAGGCGCTAGTTGCCGAGCTTGCCTCCGCTACTGGACGGCAACTTAGCACCGAAGAAATTGCTGAAGGCTTTATCGCTATCGCTGTTGCCAATATGGCAAACGCGATCAAGAAAATCTCGGTAGAACGCGGCCACGATGTGACACGCTATACGCTTGCCTGTTTTGGTGGCGCGGGGGGGCAGCACGCCTGTCTTGTCGCCGACGCACTGGGCATGGACCAGGTAATGATTAACCCGTTGGCAGGAGTATTGTCGGCATATGGCATAGGCCTTGCCGACCGACGTGCGGTACGCGAACGGACATACGGTGGTGCGATGGATTCAGAGGCTCTGGATACTGTGGTTCAGCAGCTCGCCGCCGAAGCGGAAGCAGATTTGCGCGGGCAGGGCGTTGACGGTGATATCTCAACTGAGGAGGCTGTCCTTATCCGCTATTCCGGGACCGATAGCACTATTGAGGTAGCTTATGGCGATATGGCCGATATGCGTGCCGCATTTGAAAAGCTTCACATTCGCCAGTTCGGTTTTGTCAGTGACACGCCCTTGATTATAGAAATGATAAGGGTGGAAGCTGTATATCGCAGTCAATTCAACGCCAATCTCCATTCCCCCTTGCCGGCTCTTTCAGGCTCACCGCTCAGCAACTCCTCGTGCTTCATGGCAGGCGCGCGCCGAGATACACCACTTTACGATCGGAGTGAGCTAGCAGCAGGATTTTCGGCCGAAGGTCCAGCGATCATAATTGATTCCGTTTCGACCACAGTCGTCGAACCGGGCTGGAAAGTTGAAGTGGATGATATTGGTAATCTGATGTTGACCCGAAGCACACCAAGGGCAACAGGCGTGGTCACAGGTATAGAAGTTGATCCGGTTCGTCTCGAGATTATGGGCGGACTGTTCATGGCGATCGCGGAGGAGATGGGCGCAGCGCTCCAGCATAGCGCGTCATCGGTAAATATTCGCGAGAGGCTTGATTTTTCGTGCGCACTTTTTGATGCTAGCGGCAATCTGGTTGCCAATGCTCCCCATATGCCGGTGCACCTGGGTTCGATGGGTGAGAGCGTCAGGACGATATTGAAGCGTCGCGGGGAAGGCATTGATGGGCGCGGTATTTGTTCTGGCGACGTCTATGCGCTCAATGCACCTTATGATGGCGGCACGCATTTGCCTGACATTACGGTCGTAATGCCAGTGTTCGTGAACCAAAGTGATCCGTTGCCGACCTATTTTGTGGCAGCGCGCGGACATCATGCAGATATTGGCGGTATTACACCAGGGTCGATGCCGCCAAATAGCCGATCAGTGGAAGAGGAAGGCGTACTCATCGACAATATGCTGATTGTCGAAAATGGCCGTTTCCTTAATGTGGAAGTCCGCAATTTGCTTAGTTCGGGCAAATGGCCGTCGCGCAATGTCGACCAGAATATTGCAGATCTGAAGGCGCAAATTGCTGCTTGCACAAAGGGTGCATCGGAATTGGTCCGCATCAGCAAAGAGTATAGCAGACCTGTCGTGGTGGCTTATATGAACCATGTTCAGGATTATGCCGAGGAAGCCGTGCGCAGGTTGATCTTGAACTTGCGCGAGGGGCGCTTTCGTTATGCGATGGATAATGATGCGGTAGTGGAAGTTAGCATTACGGTCGATCGCGAAGCACGCACGGCGACAGTAGATTTCACCGGAACTGCAGCGCAACTATCTGGCAATTTTAACGCGCCCGTTTCGGTAGTACGTGCCGCTGTGCTTTATGTCGTGCGTACTTTGATCGACGAGAATATTCCGATGAATGAAGGATGTTTAAGGCCTGTTACCATCATTGCGCCCGAAGGCACGCTGGTAAATCCGCGTTATCCGGCGGCGGTCGTTGCCGGTAACGTTGAAACCAGTCAGGTAATCACTGATGCGCTGTTTGGCGCACTTGGCGTCATGTCGGGTGCACAGGGCACAATGAATAACTTCACATTCGGCAATGACCGGCACCAATATTATGAAACCATCGCCGGAGGATCTGGTGCTGGGCCGGAATTCGATGGCGCGTCAGTGGTGCAGACTCACATGACTAATAGCCGCCTTACCGATCCTGAAATATTGGAGACCCGTTTTCCGGTATTACTCGAAGAATTTTCCTTGCGGACAGGTTCGGGCGGTGAAGGCCTGCACACAGGTGGCGATGGTGCGGTGCGGCGTCTGCGCTTTCTTGAACCGATGACGGCCGGAATATTATCTAATAGGCGCAAAGTGCCTCCTTTTGGGTTGGCTGGCGGCGGGGATGGAATGCTCGGCATCAACCGCGTCGAACGTGCGGACGGACGCGTCGAAATATTGGGCGGGACGGCTACTGTGGAAATGGAACCCGGCGACGTGTTTGTGATCGAAACACCCGGCGGTGGGGGATATGGCATAGCTTGAGGAACAGGGGTTAGCAGCTGATGTGGGTTTTGCTGGGAATTGCAGTCATCGTAATTGGCTTCATGCTGCGGTTCAATCCGTTGCTGGTGATCATTGCCTCGGCTGCGGTCACCGGTATCGCCGCGGGCTTTGATGCCCACGCCATCATCTCCGCCTTTGGTAAGGCGTTCAATGACGCGCGTTATGTTTCTATTGTCTGGATCGTGTTGCCCGTCATTGGGATGCTTGAGGCTTTTGGCCTGCAGGAACGCGCGCGCGGGTTGATCTCGAGCCTCAAAGGAGCAACCGTCGGGCGATTGCTAGCCGGTTATCTTTTGATGCGTCAAGCAACCGCTTCTATGGGGCTTACGTCAATTGCCGGCCATCCACAAACCGTGCGTCCGCTTGTTGCTCCTATGGCAGAAGCTGCTGCCGAAAAGCAGGCTGGGTCGCTGACCGACAATGAGCGCGAGGAAATTAAGGCTTTTTCCGCAGCGACCGACAATGTTGGCCTGTTTTTTGGCGAGGATATATTTCTCGCAATAGGCTCCATCCTTCTGATGAAAGGATTGCTCGAACAATATGGCATTATACTGGAACCGTTTGAGCTTTCTATCTGGGCAATTCCGACCGCTATTGCAGCGTTCCTGATCCATGGGTTCCGGCTCTGGCGATTAGATCGCCGCCTTTCCGGCAAATCCACTGTGACCGCCAGTGGTGGAGAGGCGACATGATCACTTTGACTTGGGTATATATTCTGGCGGGCGCAGCCTTTGCGGCATTTGCGCTCTTCAACCTCGCTGACCAAAGCAATCCGCGTCGTTTTGGCAATGCTGCATTCTGGGGCCTGATGTCAGCGAGCATGTGGGCTGGCGATTGGCTCGGTGATTTCGGCAACGGCATGCTCGTGCTTGCCTTGGTCGCGATCGTTGGATTTGGTGGACTCGGTAAAACCAAAGGCAACGAAATTCCTGACGCAACCAAACAGAAACGCGCCGCTCGTTACGGCAACGGCTTGTTCGCTGTCGCGTTGATTATTCCTGCTACAGCCCTCGCCGGAACTCTGCTTTTCAAGGAATTCCCGGCAGTGTTCGATGTAAAACAAGTCACGTTGATCTCGCTGGCTTTGGGAGTTCTGTTAGCACTTGGCGTAGGTTATGTGTGGCTGCGTGCAGCACCGTCGTTGCCTCTATCACAAGGGCGGCGTTTGATGGATTCGGTCGGTTGGGCGGCGATCCTCCCACAAATGCTGGCAAGCCTTGGCGCTGTATTTGCGTTAGCCGGCGTCGGCGACGTTGTCGGGGGTGTTGTTCAGCAAGCTATTCCAGAAGGGAGCTTGTTTGGCGCGGTTATTGCGTTTGGCCTTGGCATGGCATTGTTCACGATGATTATGGGCAATGCCTTTGCCGCCTTTCCAGTGATGATCGCGGCAATTGGGATGCCACTGCTTATCAAGCAATACCATGGCGACCCCGCGATCATTTGCGCAATTGGGATGCTTGCCGGTTTTTGCGGAACTTTAATGACACCAATGGCGGCAAACTTTAATTTGGTCCCGGCGGCTTTGCTGGAGTTGAAGGACGAAAATGCCGTCGTCAAAGCACAAGTGGCGACTGCGGTGCCATTGCTCATAGTCAATATCGCACTGATCTATTTTCTGGCATTTCGATGACCAGATTAACCCCTGCCATCGCTTCACAATTTGCGCGCTCCACGCTTGGCCATTTGTGCAAACCCTATCCATATAAAATGGACCTCGTGCTGAACGGGCCAGAAGATGCGCGTATCCCTGCCGAATTCCATCCGATTTTCCATGGCAGTTTCGATTGGCATAGCTGCGTGCATGGCTGGTGGCAGGTCATGCGACTGGCGCGACTTTATCCGGACCTAAGGGAAGCTGCCGCGATCTATGCACTTGCGGATGAAATGCTGGTACCCGCAAAAGTTGCTGTAGAGCGCGCCTTTCTCGAGCGTCCCATGTCAGCAGGTTTTGAACGCCCTTATGGTTGGGCCTGGTTACTCGCATTACACGCGGAACTTGAGCAACATGAAGGCCCCTGGGCAAGCGCGCTGGAACCGTTGGCGTTGGACTTTGCCAACCGCTTTCGTGATTTTCTGCCAAAGCTCACTTACCCTTTGCGTGTAGGCACGCATTTCAACATATCTTTTGCGCTGGTGCTGGCTGGGGATTGGGCCGCCAATCGTGACGACGATTTATTTGCTTTGATCACAGCCAAAGCAAAAGGGTGGTTCTCGCAGGACCGGGATTGTCAGGCATGGGAACCTGGCGGTGACGAATTCCTGTCCTCGGCATTGACCGAAGCCCTCATGATGAGCCGGATTTTACCGAACGCAGAGTTTAACAGCTGGTTTGACTGCTTTCTCCCCGATGCTGCAATTGGCCGACCGGCAAGCCTGTTTGCCCCTGCTGTTGTTTCAGACCGAAGTGATGGCAAGATCGCGCATCTTGACGGCCTCAACTTAAGCCGGGCTTGGTGTTGGCGGGCCATTGCTGCGGTGCTTGGCCCGGAGCACGATGTGTCTGCAATCGCCGAGCAAGCCGCCATTCAACATCTGGACGCCAGCCTGCCTCACGTTACCGGCGATTATATGGGCGAACACTGGCTCGCGACATTCGCCTTGCTCGCTCTTGAGTAATTCAGGAGTGTTATCGAAATAGCCTAGCTTTGCTTTAGCCTATCGCCTCACTGCGATTTTGTCTTGGCGTTGTGTCCTAATAGGCAAGCCCATTGGTTCTAAGAAAGAATTAGAGCGTGCACAATGGCAGGGCTGCAAGTGGGCCTGGATCGGACGGGCTGCTTTCGGTCGCCAACCTGTCCTAACCCGCCACCTTTCCCTGACGGCCATGACCTAACTTATTTGGCCCGTGCTGCAATCCACTCGTCCACCCGGCGTTCAAGGATTGATAACGGCTGCGAACCAGATGCGATAAGGAGATCATGGAAACCCCTAATGTCGAATTTGTTACCGAGCGCAGCCTCTGCTCTTTTGCGCTCTGCCATAATTTTGATCATGCCGATTTTGTAACCGGTTGCCTGCCCGGGCAGCGTGATATACCGGCGAACCTCGGACCGCGACCTTTCCATTGGTTGCCGGCCCGTCGTATTCATATATTTTACGGCTTCATCTTCAGTCCAGCCAAGCGCATGAATCCCGGTATCGGTCACGAGACGGGCCGCACGGAACAATTCGGCATCCAACCGCATAAAATCAGCTGCGATGTCAGGAAAAGCATCCATTTCCTTGCATAACGCTTCAGCGTAAAGTCCCCAGCCTTCGCCAAAAGCCACATATCCGGTTACGGAACGGAACTTTGGCCCGCCGCTTTGCCGGACCTGAATGTCGCCTTGGGTATTATGGCCTGGAACGGCTTCGTGACACATCAGCGTATAAAGCGCCGCAGGGTCTCCCGTATTTCCAACAAGGTGAACATAAGTGCGAGCAGGACGAACGCCATCTGGGCTTGGCGCCGATGCGTGCGCTGCACCGCCGGCAACTTCGCTAAAAGCGGGTTCTCGAACCACTTCGATCCGGTATGCGGGCAACATGCCAAAATATGCTGGAAGCAATTTTCTGGTCTTCGCAACAAACGCATTTGCAGTGGCGAGATATTCGGCACGCGAAGCATCGTCATAGGGCTTGGGCGGAAAAAACTTGGCGCGTTCGGCATAAAAGGCGCTTCGGTCCTTGAATCCCGCCTTTTGCGCCAACGCATCCTGCTCAGCTTCGATCCGCGCCACCTCTTGAAGTCCGATTGTGTGGATCTGGTCTGCGCTATAATCCGTAGTCGTATTCAGTTTTAGTTCGTTCGCATAATACGCCGCACCACCTGGGAGCGAAATCGCACCGACGCGGCCGCTCGGAGCATTCGGCAAGCTGGCCTTTGCCCATGCTATTACGCGACCATAAGCAGGTTCCAGCGCCAATATGGCAGCACGTGCTTCGGCGAGCAGGGCGTCGGCTTCATTGCGCTGTATTTTTCCTGCCGTGAAGAGTGCTTCAGTCTTTGCCTTCACGTCCGCCCACAATGCAGCATCGGGACCTTCATTAAAAGGAGCGCCGCTGGTCAGCTTTTCGCTGCCCGCGATCACAGTCTCGATCTGAAACTTCGGAGCACGAATGCCAGCGCGTTCGCTGGCTTTGCTTCGGTCGATTGCAACATCGAGCACGGCCGGTATTCCGCGCAGTCGGGCGATATAGTTCTTCAGGTCGATGACATCTGCAACGCCGTGCGTGTTGATCAAGAAATCAACCAATTGGCTATGCGCTGAATATAACCGCGAATAAAATGGTGGACGGTAGATCCGGTTGGCCTGCGTGAGGACAGCGCGATCGGCTTCAAGCGCCCAAATATCGAAATTCACACGCGCCTCTGGCGACAAGGCACTCCGGTCAAACTTCGCCTTCATTCGAGCGACACTTGATTTGCGCCACTTGACCTGTGCTTCTGCCGCCTTGTCGCTGATGTCATTCCAGCGATCGCCGCCTTCCTGGATGCCCAGGCGTGTGGCAACTTGCGGCTGCTGCTTCAGATACTCGCTGAATTCACCGTCGAGAAATGCAGTTAGACGGGCGTCCTCCGTTTCAGGAACTGCCGCCGTCGTAAGCTCTTGCGCACGCGCAGGGCTAGCTGACAACAGTGATATCGAGATTGCGGTTACAACGCAGGCGTTCAAAATTATTTTCATGTTATCTCCGCAGATGGATGGCAACGGTAATGGTTCAGATCTGTAATGAAAAGGTACCCAGCTTACCGACTGTCAGCCATTGCCAACAGCATCAGCAATCCAGTCGACATGCCTTTGACGCTTTGAATTTTTTCCACGTCAATCCATTCGTCAAGTGAATGTGCTCGGCCGCCACTACCGCCCGAACCTATCGTCAAAGCTGGAACACCTATGCTCATAGGGAGATTGGAATCAGTAGACGAAGACACCAGTTTTGGTTTCAATCCATTTGCACGGATAGCAGCAGTTGCAATTTGCGTGATGGCCGCGCGTTCGTCGGTATTTCCGGCTGGACGATCGCCGATAAGCTTGGTTTCGGCAGCGATCTTACCTTCACTTGTCGAACGGGCAGCATTCTCGGCATTCGTGCTTTCCTGCACGATAGACAGAAACCGTTGTTCAACTTTTGTCAGCTCCAAAGGACTTTCAGAGCGGAAATCAAATTCCATGAACACTTCATTTGGAATAGAGTTAACCGACGTTCCGCCGCCCGCGACTGAAGCAGCGTAAGTTGTCTTAGGAGAACCGGGTACCGTAATTTTATATAATTCGGTTACAGTCTGGCCCATGGCGACCATAGGATTTACCAAACCGAACGCACTGTAACTGTGGCCGCCAGGCCCTTTATATGTGATACGATACCGCCTTGAACCGACGCCACCGTTGACGACACGTTCCGGGTCAGTTCCATCCATAGACAAAAACGCCTTCGCCCGGTCTTTGTATTTACCTTTTGTCAGAAGATACCGCACGCCGCGAAGGTCGCCGGGGCCTTCTTCACCAACGTTGCCCACAAACAATATGTCCGTTTGCGGACGGACACTCTTGTTTTTCATGGCACGTGCATAAGCGACAATGACGGCAAGGCTTCGGGTATCATCCCCAATCCCTGGAGCATAAAGTTTGCTTCCTTCACGGCGCACCTTCAGCGGCGTTCCTTCGGGAAATACAGTATCCAGATGGGCAGCAAGGACAATCAATGGGCCGCCTGCAGGCCGCGATCCGCGATAAAGACCCGTCGCATTTCCTTCAGCGTCAATCTCGACATCTTGAAGGCCCGCAGCCAGCAGCATATCCCGATACGCCTTTGCACGATCTGCCTCCTTGAACGGCGGAGCCGGGATTTCAACAAGCTTGATAATGTCGTCTACGATGCGCTCATGTTCGCTATCAAGTTGTTTGACCATGGCGATGTAGTTCGCACTTTTTGCGATCCGTTGCACCGCTTCGTCGCTTTTCGCTGGCGTCAGAATCGACGCTAAGGAGGCAATCATTGTCAAGCCTGCGGTCAACTGCATATGCGACATCCTTATTTTTGGTTTTCAACAGTAGCTTTGCTAGCGCCGGTCACAGAAAGCAAGCTTCTTGCAGACATTCGCCTGGGCGTGATTGGCCGCTATTTGCCGTCGCCATTCCCAGTCGGTTTGTCCAGGACCACAAATTGAATGCCGAGTTGGTCTAGGTAGGTCGGATATCGCACCGGGTCATAATAATATTGTCCCACGTCAGCATCCAATTGACAGACTGGCCTCTCCAATTACCAAATTTCAGTTCCTCGTCTATCGACGTCTTTTTGCCATATGGCGATCTGCCGAACTGTAGCTTCATCGGAACGCCCACCAAAGAATTTGTCGATAGCTGTTCGGACGCACTTTTGGTTAGCAGAGACGCATTTAAACAGAGTCATACTGGATTGAAACTTGATCGCATCAATAGGCCCCAGTATTGCTGCCGGTTCGTTATGACCAGCGATGTTCATGGCATCGGTGATATCTCGCAGGCGCTCGCCCAAGACCGGGTGAGCAAGATAAGCCTCGGCTTCTGCGATGCTACCTATGGCGTAGGTTTTGGACATTGCAGATGATCCCAGTCCGGTGATCTGCGGAAACACAAACCACATCCAGTGCGTTCGTTTCTTCCCGGCGAGAATTTCTTGCAGTGCGGCGTCATGGACATCGCGCTGAGCTGACAGAAAACGGTCGAGATCAATTTTATGCAAGTTACCTCCAGCTGGTTGTTATGCGCGTTACGGCCAATCCATACCCTTCTGGCCACGCCGACCTTAGGTAAAATATCGCGGAATTTTTGGCGAGCAGGTCTATGTTCGGCAGTGATTAATTAACCATCAGGATGTAATCCACACAAACCGGACCAGGAAACGTAATTTAAATTCTGGAATGGCGCATGAGTCTCTCTGACAATTATTCATCAAACTCCGGCAGGGGCGTTGCAGACCGAAAATGTTGTCGGGGCGACGTTGCAATAGTTGGTACCATTAGGGCCAGCGGCGGGGTCAAATGCCGTATTAAAATCGTTGATATTTCGACGACCGGTTTTCGAATGGAATGCTTGACTTATTTGTCGGACAATCAGGTAATTTCTATGGCGATGCCGGGGTTTGAAACACTGCAGGCAAAAATTATGTGGCAGACCGAGTGGATGTATGGATGCCAGTTCGCCCGGCCATTACATCCAGCCGTTTATGAGCACATAGTTCGGCTCCATCCCTCACTAGAAACACAGCCAACTGTTTCTGAAGGCTTCATGTATGGCGCTGCTGCTGGCCTGCAGTGGGCCTAGAGATATGATCGATTGGGTCGGCGCGTTTGGTTAGTGACCCGAGCAAAAATGGAAGGTAACTGACCCCGAGCATCCATCCCGAAGGATAAACACCCGGGCCCGGTCACGTTTACAAGCTTTGCGATCGATTGGTATTGAGCTTAGCCGCGCCGACTTTTGCAGGCGCCGGGTGGTTTAGTTTGCGCCCTAGCGGCGCAACTGGCCGCGGATCGCCCCGTTAGGATATTGCGCCGTGTGGACGTTGACGTAGAACGCCTGTGGATTGCCCTGGATACGGTCTTGGGTCCATTCCGCGCCATTGGCGCAGCCCTTGTAACCTCCCTCGTTGGCGGGCCGCAGGGTAAAGACCGGCGGGCCGTTAGTTCCAGTCGCGCCAACATGGATATGGGCTGCCGTGATTGGACCAATGCCTCTTACATCGTTGAGGTCCCAGCAGACTTGGCCGAAATTGTCGGAGATCGTGATTTCTGCCTTGCCCGCGCCGTCCGGATCGCCCCCGCCAACTTCCTGCGCGCCGGTAAGGGTGGCGTAATAGGTGCTCGCCGTTTCCTCAGCGACTGTTTCTTCCAACGTCGCGCAGCCCGCCAGCACGGCAAGCCCGGTTAAAGTTGCGAGCAAGGGAATTTTATTCATGGTCATGTCAGTTCCTTTCAAATTGCGCACAACATGCGCGTCTCAACCTCTCCTCTAAACCTTCGTTGTTTCATTATGGTTCCGCGAACATGCGTCGCACGCATCGACAAAGGCGGCATTTAGGTACCGTGAGCAGAATGCAAGACAGACCCGAAACGGTCAGAAAAAATTAGCGAAAACGAAGCCGATTTAACCGCTGTCAAAACTCCGCATGCGAGTGCGGACCAACGTTTGTGATCCTCACTCTTACATTTTGGTTACTTCCCACGGCTTTCGTGGATGCGTGCAACCCCTTCTGAAACATTTGCTCTACCGTCAGCTTTGCATTCAGGGATATCCCCGGGTCTCCGTTTCGGAAGGGGTAACTTGGATTGCGCACGATTAAATTACCTGTATCTTTGCGTTTCAGCTGGGGGGCTACAAATGCAGCAAGCGACACACGACGCTGACTTTTTCGGCCACCCCCGCGGCTTGGCCTATCTCGCATTTACCCAGGTCTGGGAACGTTTTTCATTCTACGGAATGCAAGCGCTGTTGTCGCTTTATCTCATTCGCTATCTGCTATTACCAGGGCATGTCGACCAAGTTTGGGGTTTTGTCGCTTTTCGCTCAGGCCTTGAGACCGTGTTCGGGCAGCTCACAACATTGGCGCTCGGTGCTCAAATTTTCGGTCTGTATCTCGGCCTTGTCAATCTCACGCCGTTATTAGGGGCATGGCTTGGTGACCGCATTTTAGGCCAACGAATAACAACTGTTCTCGGGCTAATGTTGATGGCAATCGGACATGTTCTAATGGCCTTTGAAGCAGCATTTTTGTTGGCGCTATTTTTCCTGCTTATTGGCGCAGGATGTATTCGTGGGAACATGTATGCGCAGGTAGGCGACTTGTACAACGCGGGAGACCCTCGCAGGTCAAGGGCATTTGGTATCTATCTTATTGCACTGAATGTAGGTGCATTCTTTGCTCCTCTTGTATGTGGCACATTGGGCGAACTTTACGGTTGGCATTATGGGTTCGGCGTCGCGGGCATCGGCATGATCGTTGGCGTGGTCATCTATGTGAGCGGTTTGCGCTACTTACCTGCGGACCGTTTGCGCAAGGGTAAAGAAACTTTACCACTTAACCCGGCTGACTGGAGGGCAATTATGGCGATCCTGCTAATGATGGCCCCAACATTAGTAATCTATAGCGCAGTACAGCAGGCTTATAATCTGGTAATCGTCTGGGCCGACACGCAAGTGAACCGGCAGATTCTGGGTCGGCAGTTCCCTGTCACGTGGTTCTTGACCCTGGATGGTCTTATGACGATCGTCGGGGTCGTGCTTACGATCCCGATTTGGCGTTGGCTTGCCGCTAGAGGACGTGAACCAGACACGATGGTAAAGTTCGCCATTGCAGGTGCGTTGGTTGCGGCTGCTTACTGCATTTTGGCCCTTGGATCAGCCTTCAGCGGCCTTGTGCCTGCAATCTTCGTAATCCTGTTCTTTATTGTTATGGATATCAGTTTTGGCTGGACCGACCCGCCAGCAAACAATTTTGTCTCCCGATTTTCGCCCCAATCAGCGGTCACAACAATGATGAGTGTAAATCTGATGGCCTTTGGCATCTCGAACATTATCGTCGGGTGGTTGGGGCGGTTTTACGAGCCGTTAGGTCCCACGTTATTTTGGGAGTTGCATGCGGCAGTTGCGGCAGGCGGCGCAATATCTTCCCTTGCGCTGCGTCCGATCATTTCGCGGTTACTCGAGGATCACGGCCAAGGAACACAATCGGAATCAAGCACCGCATATTAGCATTTTAGGCATTGGAAGAGCAGGTGAGGGATTTGCGACTTGCAGCGGAGCATCCTGCAAGTCTGCTTTCGATAACCTAACGGCCACGAACTTTCCGACTGAGGCACGGATGGTGAATCAATCAGGTCAACCCCGGTTCCAGAACATTGCATACATTGGCGTGCTAAAATGTGCGGCTAAAGCGCCTCATTCATTTCGGTAGCCATCCGGCTATGCCCATGAACCGTATGATTGAATTAATGACCTGGAGACTGGGTCGTCAAGGTTGTTGCCTGACGGGATGCGTATATCGCACACATATAAACACAAAAATTTTGCCGAACCAATCTCACGAAACCGATCGCGATCGATCATACGATGTGAGAAACAATTGCCCTGAAGTCAGGAGTCCCTTGCCACCGCTGAATTTGCTGTCAATCTGAAGGTCTCGTTGGCAGGATGAAGCGTCCTTGACCTGCCAGCCCAGCTAAAAACAGGCGGTACGAATGTCGCGATATACTTCTGTAATTGCCGGAATGGCGATGAGTTTCATGTTAATGGGAGCATCTGATGATGGCCCCATCGACGCGGACTCCCGCGCTTGGTGGTCGCTTACCAGCGTTCTGTCGGCCGATGACATGGAAGGTCGCGACACTGGTTCGGACGGATATGAGCGGGCAGGGCGGCTGGTCGCCAATCGTCTGGCAGCGGCGGGCCTCAAACCGTTGGGGGACGATGGCACATGGTTCCAGCGCATCAACTTTGAGGAAGTAAGTGTGCCAAGCGCAACATTGCTGGGCAGTGGCGGCGAGCTTGCCTTTCTTGATGAATTTACCGTCTCCCCCAATTCTGCTTTACCCGCCATGCTGGCATCGCCAGTCGCTTATCGCGGATATTGCGCTGCCGATGCGCTAGGCGATGTCGTCGGAAAGCTGGTGATCTGCCATGGCACTCGCCGCAAGGGACTCCCAAGTGGAGCCGAACGCGAGGCAGCTGTGCGTGCGGCAGGCGGCGTTGGCATAGCGACCATTGTTGATCCGGGGTTCAGCATCGAACCCCCGCGCTGGCCATTTGCCTATGCCCGATCTGTTTATCGCAAAGGTAGTGTGCCCGCACCCGATCCATTCGTAAGACTTGGCATTAATGCGGATGCGCTAGGCAAGTTACTCGGCCGCGATGCCGCGCAATTGGTGGCGGACGGATCGGCAGGGCAGCCTTTGCCTGACTTTGACAGCGGAACTGCACAGATGGGCTTTAACATCCGCACGGCCCAATATTCTTCACCCAATGTGATTGGATTGCTGCCAGGCACAAATCCCGCGCTGGCCGATCAAGCGATCGTACTCGGTGCGCATCTTGATGGTTATGGTTTTGGGCGAGGGGTTAATGGTGATGCCCTATACAATGGGACTTTGGACAATGCTGCCTATGTCGCGCTGATCGTGCATCTGATGGAAACGCGGAATCGCAAAAGCTATGCCCGACCGGTTATCGTGGCGTTTTGGACTGGTGAGGAAAAGGGTCTGCACGGATCGGAATGGTTCATAGAGCACCCGACAGTGCCGCTTAAGCAGATTGCAGCCAATATCAATCTTGACCAGTTGCGTCCCATCTTTCCGCTTGATCTGATGACCGTGCACGCCCGAACTGACACTACCTTGGGCTTGGATGCCACTGCTATCGCAACGTCGCAAAATATCCGCGTGCAGGACGACCCGGAACCAGAACGCAACTTGCTGCGCCGAAGCGACCACTGGTCATTCCTCGAGGCGGGTATTCCGGCGATTAACTTCGTATTTGGCTATGATCCGGGGAGCCAAAGCGAGGAAATCTACCGTCAATGGTACCGCACGGGCTATCATCGGCCACAGGACGATTTGGTCCAGATGATCGACTGGCAGGCAGCGGCGGCCTTCAACCGGTTCTTCTATGCGTTAGTTGACCGCGTGGCTAACAAGTCAAGTGCCCCGTCGTGGCACGAAGAGAGCAAGCTGCGTCCTGCCTCCGGTTCCGTTGTCAAATAGCAAAAGTGTTCTTAACGCTTTTCGTCACTCCTTCTGCTTCCATTGCAGCGTAAGCCTAAGGAGGTAAAATCTAGGCAAATCTTTGGAGCGACCGTCCACGTTCTGAATTATCGAATTTTTACGCGACATTGCTGGCATCTCGTC
>JBBQPQ010000031.1:0-27429 GCA_038217195.1 Sphingomonadales bacterium
CTCGACGCCGACGATCACTGCATGGTCGAGGTCGATCAGATAGTTGGTACAATAGGCAAAGTGCGGACGGTCGCCATGTGCCGACGTCCAGCGCGCTGCCGGATCGACCGGTGAGATGACCTTGGGTACCGTCGGCGTTGCAGCACCGAAGGCAGCATCATCGAGCGTTGCCAGATATTCGCGCACCGCAGGTGTGTTGGCGATTGGCGTCCGATCGCCATTGTCGTGGCCGTTCTTGCGGTTGGCGTCGGCCCGGACCATGCTCGCGTCGACCGCAAATGCTTCTCCGCCGACAAGACCTTGCGCCATGCAAGCTGCTACGGTTGCCTCGAACAGCTGGCGAAGAACGTCGCTGTCGCGGAACCGCCCGTGCCGGTTCTTCGAGAAGGTTGAGTGATCAGGCACTGCCGCGTCGAGGCCGAGGCGGCAGAACCAGCGATAGGCCAGGTTCAAGTGTACTTCGTCGCACAGTCGCCGTTCCGACCGGATGCCCATGACGTAACCAACGATCAGCATCCGCAGCATAAGCTCGGGATCGATCGAGGGTCGACCCATGTCGCTGTAGAAAGGCTTCAATCGCTCACGGATATCGCCGAGATCAACGAAGCGGTCGATGGAACGCAACATGTGATCGGATGGAACATGCCCTTCAAGGCTGAAGCCGTAGAATAATGCCTCCTGTGCCCCCGTCTGCTCACCCATCATGGCCTCGAACCTCCGCTACCTGCTAAGCGAATGAATCAGACCAACACCATTGGTGCAAGCGACTTTTTCAACAGAATTCACAACTTTCCAGACGTACAGACAGCAACTTCCCGCCATTGTTTGCTGCCTTTTGTTCATAGGGTGAACGGATGGCAGCTTATGGACATTATGCAACAAAGGCGGACTTTCAGGACACGACAACTTTTCGGTCGGTTATAAGGTTTTTGGTGTCCGTTAAACCTGCCCTTCGTCCAGCTTCTAGTTCAGGCCGAAAGCTTGCGGTCCGATTTGATTTATTTTCGAGCCAATCCAGGCAGCGAAATGGTGCTCAAGGCTGCGCGATTGGCGGCCCTATAACGTTGCTGGTTGCGGCAGAAGCAGATGGCCGACCGCAAGCTTGACGCATAGGAAGATAGCCGCCGCGCTCAGGATGGCAGCGACATGGATACTCCAGAACTGTCCCGCCGGCATAATGTCGAGCCACCCGCCGACGAGCCCTACCAGCAGGTTGGCAAGGAAGAGGAAGAGATAGTAGATTCCAATCACTGTCCCAGCGATTGCCGACGGCGCTGCGCGTGAATACAGGGCGAGACTGACGGGAAATACATTAGCGAAACCAAAATTGTTGAGCAGGTTTACCAAAAGGGCGACCCAGAGACTGGGCCGCGCTCCGGTTGCAGCGTGATCGCTGGCGACGATCGTCACCAAGACGAAAGCGCAGGATGAAATCAGGCAACCTATGATGAGCTTGGTTATGTCGTCCGGTTCACGCCATCTGCCCGCATACCAGCGCCAGAACGCCACGGCGCTGGCCAGGGTGAGTACACCTGTCGCTGCATCGAACGAAACCAGGAACGATGTCGGCATACGGTAGCCGAACAGCATGAACTCGTAGGATCGATCGGCCCAAACCAGATAGGCGTTGAACATCTGCTGGTTGCCAAGCGCGCTCACCGCCAGCACCGGAATCATCAGGCCGAGAAGGATAAGAACCTGCCAATCCCGCTTAGTCATTGCAGGCTGCGGTTCGTCAGAGGTGGCGCGAATGGCGCGCGGCTCCGGTGGCAGATGGCGCCGCCCAGACAGGTAAATCACCAGACCGATCACCATGCCGACACCGGCTGCACCGAAGCCCCAATGCCAATCGACCTCTTCGCCCAGATATCCGCAAACGAGCGGAGCGAAGAATGCGCCAGCGCTGATTCCGATATAGTAGAGCTGGTAGGCGTCGGTCGCACGGCCGTCGCCGGGCTGATAGAGCGCGCTGACCTGGCTGGCGAGATTGCCCTTCAGGCATCCGACACCTAGCACGAGCAGCAACAGGGCGAGCAAGAACGAAGTATCGAACGCCATTAGGAAATGCCCCGCCGCCATCAGGAGCGCGCCAAGCGTAACCGTCCTCGTTTTACCGAGCCAGTAGTCGGCGATGAGCCCGCCGAATATCGGCGTGAAATAGACCAGAGCGGTATAAGTGCCGAAGATGTGCGACGCCAGTGCCTGCGTCGTCGGAGGCGTCCCGTAGATCCAGCTCAACGCGTCGGTAAATAAACCGAAACCGGCGATATTTTCGACACGTCCGGGGAGCAGCAGTGCCTTCACCATGTAAAGCACGAGCAGCGTCTGCATGCCGTAATAGGAGAATCGTTCGAACGCTTCTGTGAAAGCGATAACGGAAAGGCCGACCGGATGCCCGAGGAACTCGCGGTGACGTGGTGTCGCCTTTATCGCAGCCGTGACCTCCAGCTTCTCGATCGCCACTGCACTCTCCTACCACCCTGTTCGAGGGCATAAGCCTTTTCTCATGCCGCGACAACCGCACCTCACACAGTAAAATCTATAATTGGCTGCTATTGGACTCCCCTAAACGCGTCGCGTGGCGCAGGGAATGGCAGCAAACCATAACTTTCTGGTCAGCTATCCAACAAGTTCCAGTCCTCGTCAGCTGCCATTGGTTGATGTGGTGAACAAAGGACGGCAATCCGAATATATGCTGTGAAAGTTGACTTACCGGACACGACAACATCGCCGACATTGGCAGCTGTTAAAGGGTTCGCTAACAACGCCGCCGTCAATGTAAGCAATTAATGTTACAAAACCCGCCATTGTCTGAGGTCTGGCAGATGACATGAAATGGCCGTTATGCAACCCTGTGGTTTTTGAGAATGGGTTTCGGTTGATGCGTAACCCGACAAGCGCTTCAATGATCAATCCAACGCGAGGATCCGGCTCTTCGGAGGCGCTGCCGCCAGAAGAATGCTAACGAAAAATATACCCGCTTGACCCTGTCCGTGCTTCGCGGGAAATGTGGCCGAGCAGCGTAACTTTGTGATAAAAATCTAGGGCCATCTCTCAACGGAAATTAGCACCATGACACCCCATGACTCGATACCTTGGATTTCTTATCCCGAAAAGAGCGATGATGAACGCATAGCTGCGGCGCAGGCGTTTTATGAAGAAATAAAAACGCGAAGATCATGTCGCTATTTTGGAACTAAGCCAGTCCCGCGTAGCGTTATCAAAGCTGCGATTCATGCTGCTGGAACGGCGCCTTCTGGCGCCAACCATCAACCGTGGCATTTTGCCGTAGTGACATCGCCTGCCCTCAAGAAAAAAATTCGGAGTGCGGCAGAAGATGAAGAGAAAATCTTCTATTCTGGCAAGGCCGGAAAGGAATGGATTGAGGCTCTGGCTCCATTGGGTACCGATGAAAACAAACAGTATCTGGAAGATGCGCCTGCGCTCATCGTAATCTTCGGTCAGCGTAAAGGTGGGCTGTTTCCAGGTGAAAATCGGCAAAATTATTATGTGCATGAAAGCGTGGGAATAGCGACCGGATTCTTACTTGCTGGCCTGCACGCGGCACGCCTGGCAACACTTACCCACACACCTAATCCAATGAGCTTTCTTAACGCAATTTGTGATCGCCCTACAAATGAAAAACCGGTAATGATCGTTGTCGTGGGTCATCCGCTGCCCGAAGCGACAATACCAACTCACGCGATGCTCAAAAAACCACTCAATCAGATTTCCAGCTGGCTTTGAGCAACGGCATTTTAAGCGCTGGCGTTGAATATCTCATCTACCGTCACGATCGGCTATGCCTGATGCCGGGTATTGCCGGAGCATGCCGTCAGCTGCGCTCTGCCGATAAAACGGGTGTAATGGCATTCAAGAGTTCGGTAGTCGTTGTATCCTGCTCCCACGCATAAACAGAAAGTGCCATAGGCCGCACTTCGCCAAACAACGAACATTTGGCTAGTTGATGTTTGCCCACCGCGCTGACGGGTAAAACTGACAACCCAAGGCCGGCCTCGACCGCGAGGAGCACGCTGGAGAGGCTGTTGCCGCTGAATGCTAAATACCAGCGAAGCCCCTCGCGTTCTATCGTCTCGATCATATCGTCACGATAAAGCCCTCCCGGCGGGAAAGACACCAACGGTATTGGACGGTGCCAGGGAGATGTGCGATTGGCAGCCTCGAACCATGCAAGCGGTTCAGCAAAGCTAGCCTTGGCATCTGCTTGTGCTTCTGGTTCTTTAACTAACGCGATATCAAATTCGCCATGACGGAAACGGCGCGAGAGGTCTCGGCTTAGCCCGGTGGTTACATCAAGGCGTATTTCAGGGTGAAGCGCGGTAAATTCAGCGAACACCCGGCTCATTTTAGAAGTTACCATGTCGTCGGGCAAACCAACCCGAATTGTCCTGCTACCAGATGGATCTGCCAGCAATGCTTGTGCTTCGGTTTGTAACTCAAGAATTCGCCTTGCATGGCCTACCAACCGTTCGCCTGAAGGGGTTAACTTCACAGGTCGTGCCGCCCGATCGAACAGCGTCTGGCCTACCGCGTCCTCCAGTCGACCGATTTGCTGGCTCACTGTCGATTGCGTCGAGTTGAGACTATCGGCCGCTGCAGTGAAACTGCCAGCGTCAGACACCGTTACGAACGCTTGGAGAAGTTTGGTGTCGAGCATCATACTATTATAGAAATGAATGATAAATATTCAATCATCTCATTTGCACATGCTTTGTCAGTTCGATAGACGAAAACACGTTCGCAATTTCCCGACGACCTTATACCAGGAATTGATCCATGAAGATGACCAAACTGCTTGCACCTCTTGTGCTTGGACTTTTGACTGCGCCAGCAGCTGCAGCAGAAATATCGACCCATGTTCTTGACCTAGCCAAGGGCGTTGGCGGCGCAGATGTCCCCGTCACTTTATCGCGCAAGGATGCCTCAGGAGGCTGGGTGATTGCAGGTGAAGCACGCACCGACGCAAACGGTCGCGTGCGAAGCTTTGGTATTGATAAACAGTTTGTTCCCGGGATTTACCGGCTGCAGTTCGACATGACGGCCTATCCCGATGCAACGGCACGGCCATTCTTTCCTGAAATAACTGTTACGTTCAGCGTCGCAGATGCAGCGGGCCACTACCATGTCCCTGTAGTTGTCAGCCCTTATGGCTATTCGACCTATCGCGGCAACTAATGATGAGCAGTATTTTACTTTCTTACCTCGGCCTTGCTGCTCTCACGACATCACTTGTGCCTGTTGAGCATAAGTCCGTTTCTCTCGAGATGGCAAACACCCTTGCTGCAGCCGCGCTCCAGTCATGCCGATCCATGGACAAAGAAGCTGTTGTTGCTGTTGTCGATCGCAGCGGCCATCTGAGTGCTCTCCAGCGGGGTGATCATGTTGGACCGCACAATACACGCGCAGCGGAGAGAAAGGCTTTCACTGCGTTGTCTACGAAGACAAGCACATCCAAACTGGCCGAGCGCGCTTCCAGCGACCCCGGATCTCGATACCTGGCAACCGTGCCGGACCTGCTGCTGCTGGGTGGCGGTTTGCCCGTGGTTTATAACAGCGAAGTCATCGGCGGCATCGGCGTTGCAGGATCAGGCGGGTCGGTTAGCGATGAACAGTGCGCCATTACGGCACTGATGCTGGTTGTCGGCAAATGATAGCGGGAAATAGCGCGTTGATGTTACCGGACTGGCCTTAACCCTCATGCCTTCATTCGGATCACGAGTGGTTGGCTGGTTTTGGTCAAGACAATACCTAAGTGCTGACCTTCATCGCCCTTTTTTGGGCAGGTAATTCGATCGCCGGGCGCGCAGCGCGGGATATCTTGCCTCCTGTCGCGCTGGCGTTCTGGAGATGGTCGCTGGCTATCATGTTTCTTTTGCCACTTGCATAGCCGTATGTGGGGAGTGACGTCTCTGTCCTGAAAGGTAGTTCGAATTGGGTGAATGTGCTCGGTGCACCGGGTTTCGGCTGTTCCCGACTACTATCGTTCTAAGATCTCGAAAATTCGAAAAACCGATGACTAAATGGGGTGCAATTTAAACCGCCTCTGGCTAGTGTCATTCAAATGCTTTCAAATGACGCCCTGCCCTCGGTGCAGCAACACCTGCAGGGGCTGTTGCGATCGTCAACGCATCAGGGCGCAGTGGAATGTAAAGGCGAGCTTTTAACAGCAGACGGCCGCTTCGCTATGAAACAGCGGTCGGCAACAGATGTGGGGGTCAGTCGGCCACTTAGACCGCGCAGCCCGGGATTTCGTTTTCGACGGCTGAAACCAGACCAACCGGTTACCTTTTGGAAAAAGGCAGCCGATGCAATTGAGCTGGACGACTCCACTATAAAAATTGTCTCCCTTACAGTACGTGCGCCAAAGGTTATCCGCTTGTGACGCGCTTATGACCGCCCCGTCGCCCCATGCTATCAGCGCGATACTGCTTACCGTGGCGATGTTCTACGGATTCGTGTCAGGACGTGCGCGCATAGAGATCATTTCACTGCTGACCATCAGCGCTATCGCGCTCGGCCTCTATTCCTTCCCGCTGCCAGGACAGGTACCAACAGACGGCCTCAAGCTCGCCTTTGAAGGCTTTGGCCATTACGCGCTGATCACGATATGCGCACTCATGATACTCGGCCGCGGCTTGGTTACTACTGGCGCGCTTGAGCCTGCTTCGCGGCTTCTGACAAAAGTCTGGCGATTTAATCACCAGGTCGGCCTGCTCGTCACGCTTTTGCTCGCCATGGGCATGAGTATGCTAGTCAATGACACACCCGTGCTTGTTCTGCTCCTGCCTGTCATGGCCGCCATTGCCGCAAGTGGAGGGATGCCAGCCTCCAAGACGCTAATCCCTGTGAACAGCGCAGTGCTGATCGGCGGAATGGCGACAACGATAGGTACGTCGACCAATCTTCTGGTTGTGTCGATCGCGAATGACATGGGCTTGCCGCCGATAGGCGTGTTCCATTTCACGCCGATTGTGCTGATGGCGGCATTGGTCGCGCTGCCGTTCATCTGGTTAGTCATGCCGCGCCTGCTTCCCGATAATTCGGTTGCCGCCGGACATGAGCCGAGACGCTTCTCAGCGACGTTGCGGCTTAGCGGGACATCCGTGGCGCGCGATATGGACATGGACCGACTAATTACTGTGTTGCCCCTGGGTGTTGAAATTCGGGGACCTGTTTCGGATAGCAGATTGCAGATAAGCGCGACGCACGAAGCTTTGGAAGAGGCGATGCGGGTACTGGGCGCGACCGCAGCGCCCGCCTGGCTGATGGAACGGCTAAAAAGCGGTTACGGCAAGACTTGGGAGGATCTAACCGTCACCGAGTTGTCGATCCCGAAGGATTCAGGCTTGATCGGCAAAGGTGTGACCACCGCTAACGTCGCAGAACTCTACAATATTGCAATACTCGGCGTTCATGACGCGCGGCGTATGTGGCACGATAATCGGCCAGCCAATGCCGATGAGGAGCGCGATACAGTCTTTGGTGAAGGCGACATAATTCTTGCCACAGGGGCGATGCCCGATCTGCAACAGTTTGCAAGATCGGAAAATCTCCTCATGCTCGAGGGTGCCAAGGAGTTGCCGCGTACCGCCAAGGCGCCGCTTGCACTTGCCATCATGGCGGGTGCGGTAGTTCCGGCGAGCATCGGCTTAGTGCCGATCGCCATTTCCGCGCTTGCCGGTGCGATCGCAATGTTCGTCACCGGATGCGTCCGCTTCGATCGGATCGGGCGGGCATTATCGGCTAAAGTCATTGTGCTGGTAGCGGCCAGCATCGCCATTGGCCGGATAATTCTCGACAGCGGGGCCGCCGAATGGTTAAGCGGGCTGATCGCAATCGGGTTACAATATCTTCCAGCCGCAGGGGTACTCGCGGCGGTAATGCTGTTTGTGACGGTGCTCACCAATTTTGCCTCTAACACGACGGCGGCCGCAGTCGGCACGCCCATTGCGTTCAGCCTTGCCCAAAAGCTTGGCATCCCGGTCGAGCCTCTGGTGCTAGCAGTCTTATTTGGATGCAACCTTTGCTACGCTACGCCGGTTGCTTACCAGACTAACATGCTGATAATGTCAGCCGGCGACTATAAGTTCGGCGACTACACCAAGACCGGGCTCCCCCTTGTGGCAATCATGATTGTCACTCTGTCGGGACTTTTGGTCTATCGCTATGGTCTGTATTGACCTTGAATCGTACCCGCCACCATTCGATCAGCCGCGCAATCGTTCCACCTTGTGCAATCACTGCGAACATTACCACAATATAGGTTGCGGTGAGCTCTACCGAGCGCGAAAGCCCATCGGGTAGCCCTAGCGCCAAAGCCACTGAGATGCCGCCGCGAAGCCCGCCCCAGATAAGAATTGGCGGTGCCAATTGGCCGAGGTTGAGAAACGGCCGCATCGCTGCGAGCGGCAGGATCACTGCAATTGCGCGCGCGGCAAGTACCAACGGGATCGCCGCCAGTCCGACAAAGATCAAGCGGATGTCGAATGGAATTGTGACAACAACCAGGCCAATCAATAGGAATAGTATAGCGTTGAGAATTTCGTCGATCAGCGACCAGAACTTGATCAAATAATCCCGCGTCGTGTCGCTCATCGCGTGCGCAACACCGGCATTGCCGATTAGTAGCCCGGCAACCGCCATTGCAACCGGTCCGCTGATGTGAAGCTGTCGCGCCAGCGCATAGCCGCCCATTACCACAGCGAGGCTGATCATTACCTCGACATTATATTCGTCGATTGAATGCATCGCACGGAATGCAACCCAACCAGTGACAAGCCCAAGCGCCACACCGCCCCCCGCCTCGATGACAAACAGTTCTAGCCCGCGCGTCACCGAGAATGCGTCTCCACTGATCGCGGTGGCCAAAATGATCGAGAAGACGACCACACCCACGCCATCGTTGAACAAACTTTCCCCCGCGACCGTTGCCTGAAGTGTCGGTCCTACCTTCGCCCGTTTGAGGACACTCATTACCGCTACCGGGTCGGTAGGGCTGATCAGTGCGCCGAACACGAGGCACCATACCAGCGGCAAATCGAGCCCGAAGGCATGGGTCAGAGCATAAAAGCCTGCACCTACGATCAACGTCGAAATCAGCACGCCGATCGTACTCAGCACCAAGATCGGCCAGCGGCCGCGCCGCATATCGCTCCAATCCACATGCAGTGCGCCGGCGAACAGCAGGAACGACAACATCCCGTCCATAAGCGTCGCCTGGAAGTCGATGCCGGTAATAAAACCGACGACCTCCTCGCCAACAGCGCTGGCAGGAAGTAGCCGGTCAATACCAACCACGATGAGCGACGCGACCGCTCCCATCAGAGTTAACCCGACGGACTGCGGCAGGCCGAGGAACCGGTGGTTCAAGTAACCGAGCGCGGCCGCGAGAACAATAAGAATGGCTGCTGCATCAAGCGGCGTGATCGCAACCGCGGTATTCACGGCTGCTGCTCCGCGACGGCGGCGACGAGCCGGAATTCGCGTCCGGCGGCAGCTGCGGGAACTGACTCTACACCCTGTTGGCGTAGAAGAACGGCAATGGCCAAACCACGTTGCTCACTCAACGTAGGCGTTGCATCATCTTCTTGCTGCAATCCTGGCACGGCGAGCGCCTGTACATTCCATCGTTTCGCGGCCCAAGCTGATAGAACCACTGCATTTCGTCCTGTTTCGTCGAGCGTACCGGAGCCATCGACAAATGGTATAAGCGGCAAAGGCTCGAGCGGAGGCACCAGCACGACGCTCCATCCTTCCGCAGCAGCAGCGGCACGCTGCTCTAGCGCGCGGTATGTTGTCAGGCTGGCACCCGGAAGTACTGCTGCAGTTGCTATTACCCGGCGTTGGTCATGGTCGAGCGTGATCCGTTCATGATCGACCCCGGCGGCCATCGACACGATCCGCAAAATTGATTGATCCGTGGCACGGGAAACAGCGGTCGCTTGGCGAAGTTCGGCGCGTTGCGCCTCGATTGCGCCAGAACCTGGCGTCATTAGAACTTGGTCAAGTTCAAGCCTGACGGGTCGCCCTAGGGTCGCCTGCAGCTGCGCACGAAGGTCTGCGCTGCTTTTGGCTGAGGTGGCTGGCGAAATGATAACCGAACGAACGATTAAAGGAGAACTATCAAACGCGATTTCTAACTGAGTGACACGCGCATTGGTGCCGAACCGCTGCGAGAGCGTGCTTCTAACTTGATTGGTGATCACTGCTTCCTGGGCTATTTGCTTTAGAGAGATCGCAAGCGGAACCGCCATTGCGAGAAACACCGAAAACAGGAGTGCAGTCTGTGCCCAAGTCTGGCGTTGTGACAATGAGTGCCCAAAGCCATAGAATCGCGCCAGAACCATAGCTGCCAGCGCTATTGTGACAAAGTTGGTGACAAAGAGCGCAATCGATCCAGCCAGTACGGGCATGTTCCAAGTCGCCATACCATAGCCCACTACCGCTAGAGGCGGCATGAGCGCGGTGGCAATAGCGACGCCAACGATGGCTTCACCGCGGCCACGAATAATGGCAAATGTCCCAGCCAAGGCAGCAAAGAGCGCAACCAAAAGGTCGAAAAGGCTGGGACGAGTCCGAGAGAGTATTTCTGCGGTGGTCTCCTTAAGCGGCGAAGCAACCACGATAATGACGGTAAACGCGACGGCTGCCAGTGTCCCTATGGCTAAGGCAGCAAGCGATCGACGCATCTCGGCGAAGTCGAAGAGCGCAAGTGAGAATCCAAGGCCAAGGATTGGACTCATCAACGGAGAAATCAACATCGCGCCGATCACGACCGCGGGTGAAGATAGCAGCAGCCCAAGCACGGCGATGCCCGCCGACATCATGGTCATGAAAATGTAGCGCGGCGACCAGCCGCTCTCCTCCAAAATTCGTGCTATGACTTTTTCATGATCGACGCTGCCAACGATCGATTTGCGCCACCAGCTATAGAAAGGTAAATGGTTCCAACGTGGGCTGCCAAAGGGACTCATAGACTGAAGCCCGTTGTCATTCACTGATTTGTTGTCCGGTCTGGCATATTAGCCCTTCCTAAGCTGGAAAGCTGCGGAGGTAAAGTGTTCGGCGGCTCACCAAGCGCGCTGGAAGTACTAGCGCCGGCTTTATATTATGTTTAGTCTAGACGTATGGCCGACGGCATCGACTTCCCCAAAAGAGCAGATAATAGTGGAGCTCCAGAACATATACTTGTTGCGGTCAGTGGATCACCTGGCTCCAACGACTTGGTTTTGGCCGCCGCCGGTCTCGCGTCGAAACTGTCTGCCAGTTGGGAAGTTATATATATCGAAACGCCAGAGACTATGCATAATCTTGAAGATTTTGCTGTTGCTGAAACGCTAAGTCTTGCGGCAAGTCTGGGTGCAACGATTGCAAAAATTCCCGCTGCAACCGTGCTCGATGGGATAACCTCACACCTCGATCAGACCCCCTCAGAACATCTAGTGATTGGAGCAAATGGAGAGCGTGCCTGGTATGCAAGATATAAGCGTACATTGCTCGATGCTCTTACGGCAAGGACAACCGGTCTAATTCTTCATGTCATTCCGTGCCAAGCCATTGCACGCGCGGATCATGTGAAGGACTTAACACCGCCAACTGCGCTCTTTCGTCATTACGCGTTTTCAGCATTAACGGTCGCTGTAACCCTATTTGCTGCAGAGTTACTGCATCTAATAATAAGCCCGCGGTCACTGGATCTGTTGTTTCTGTGCCCTGTCATCTTAGTCTCAGCGCGGGTGGGCCTTCGCCCAGCATTGTTAGCCGTTGCGCTGTCCGTCGTCTGTTACAATTATTTTCTATTATTGCCTGCATTGAGCTTTGACGCAATTGCACCGCAGAATCTTGTAATGACCGGTGTGCTGGTTTCTGTCGCGGTCTACATCAGCAGCGTCACGACAAAAATGCGTGGACGACTTGAATTAAGCGATCGCAGTGCACGTGAAAATGCAAGTCTTGCAACCCTCGCGCAGAAACTCACGCGCGATGCTGACTGGCAGACAACAGCACATACGATATGCGAACACGTCCATGCTCTGCTTAAGGTCCGCGCTGCCGTCTATCGCGAAGTTGACGGTAAGTTTGTTCTTTCAGGTGCGGTTCCCCCGGACGTCCAACTTGGACCTGTTGATCTGGCGGCTTTGGAATGCGCTTGGTCTAACGGGGGCCAGGCAGGAGCGGGCACTGTCACCGTAGCGGCATCCAATTGGCAGTTTCAGCCACTAGCTACCTCACTGGGTATGCTCGCCGTACTCGCTATTGCGCGCGAAGATGGTAGAGACCCGGTCAGAGCAGACCAGCGTGTTCTCCTCCAAACATTGGTCGCGCAAGCTGCGTTGGCGCACGAAAGATTGAGGCTTGAATCCCTTTAACCCAATTTGATCTCCTGACAGAGCAAGACTAACGCTCCGCGCTTGAAAACAGGGGCAGAGTTTGTCTCGCAAGGTCAGGCTGATAATATCCGGGCCGACATCCGTTCCGCACGCCGCACAATTTCCGCCTTTTCATGAGTAACTGATATCTTCGCGGCAGAATGTTCAACAGCCTGACCTGCACTTACCATCGCCGCGCTACCAAACAATTTAGGCGACCGTAGCGCCAGCGCTTCCAGTACCTTGATCAGTCTCATCTGAACTTCCACAACGCCAGCGCCGTCGCGAGCAATGGGATTGAAGAAGCTTGTAAACAGCTCATTGACGTCAATTTCTGGCGCGTGGACAGAGCAGAACTTTGGCTCTTCCGCCTGATGATGCGCATCAGCAAACTCCAGCAGAACCCGAAGTCCTGACCCAAGCACTTCGATTGCTGTACCAGGATCATTAACTGCCGGTGACAATGCGCGGGAAGCTATTTCGGAAAGAACAATAAGTCCAAAGCGCGGATCTTGCTCATATTCTCTGTCGTTACCAACCGATATGCATTCCCGAAGGTCATCGGCTATGTCATCATTAACCGCGCCATTGATATAAAACAATGTTCGTGTGGGGTGCACTAACGCGCCAGGCATCGCGTCGAGGTAAACTCTTGTGCCGATATCCTCTGCCAGTTTGTTCATCTTTGATACGTCGATATGCTCGATCATCCCTGATTTGATAGACAATACGGGTGTAACCTGATCGGGCAACGAAACAGGCGGCATTGCGCCAAGGCGAGGCGTCATCCCGGCATTCGTGAAAGCCGGAAGGGTGGCGCGCTCGACGCGTAAAATTGTGTCGCCAACGCGACCAAATTTTCCGAGCTGTTCAATCCATCGCAGCAAGGTTGCGGTAATCAGAGATATGACAATAAGCGTCGCGCCGAACAAAATAATCCGGCCCCGGTCATTGTACAGACCCGCAGCAAGTCCGATAATCCCTACAATGCTGAACAGGAAGCTCCCAACAAAGGTTGCCAACGTATTCTGGGCTATCGGATCGGCTATAAGCAGCTTTGTTGACCGGGGCGTAACGTGCGTTGTCGCAGAAGAATAAGCCGACACCATTATCGACAGTGAAAACGTTGTCACCGCCAGCATGCTCGATGCCAATATGTTGAGGATATGATCTACGGATCCTGACGCAAGGGTAAGTCCCGGATCGTAGGGAATATACGGCCCTACGACCGCCGACAGAATTGCGACAAGAACCGCCGCCACGCTGAATAGCGACGCGCGAACCCAAATCTTTTTACGAAATTGGTGAAGCAGCCAAACGGTTCGGCCAACCAGAGATGAAGCGTTTTCGCTCAATACCTTATCATCTGCATACGCTGCACGTGTTCATGTTGTATGACTGTGATCACCAGTAAGGCCTTGCGCCATATACCCCATAGTAATCGTAAAAGGCTTCGCGGTCTGCAGTGTCATCCCAGCCGCTTAGTTCCGAAACATCCAGCTTAGGTGCGAGCGCCAGAAACTCCTCAGTGATAGGAACGATATAGCCAACATCTTCCTCGCTGTAAGTCAAAACAGACCATGGCAGGGGCTGGTACTTTTCACCCAATCCCAAAAATCCTCCAAAGCTCAGTATCGCGTACGCAACCTTGCCGGTGCGCTTGTCGATAGCAATATCTTCGATTTTTCCTATTTTGGTGTGGGCTTGGTTATATACATCAGCGCCGTTGACGCGTTTTGCTGGCACCAAATAATGCTCCATGGAGATAATCCTTGGTTCGTCCAGTTCAGCTTCGTTCATGATGTTTCCTTCCGATGAATTCGCAATGGCTCGTTCCGAGCGGAACTTCGGACAAAAGGGCTGAAGCAGCCGTCCAAAGATATGCGTGTGGGATGTCAATAAAACGAATGAATTCAACAAAAGTTCCGCTTTAGCGGGAATAAAGTTGAAGACTTGGGTCCCTCCGTTTTCATTCAGGACCGAGGTTCAACCTTCGGCGGATCCACACCAGTTGGCAAACTCCGGACGTGGATATCGCGCTGCGGGTAAGGCATCGATATCCCGTTGGCCTTGAACGCGTCCCAGATACGAAGGAACACCTCGCTGACAATATTGCCAACCCCAGCTTCGGGGTCATCGATCCATATTCTAAGATCGAATTCGACCCCGCTGTCACCAAAGGACTTTATCCAGCAAACGGCATCCGGTTTGGCGAGAACGCGCGGGGCTTCTAGCGCCGCTTCGACAGCAAGCTTTTGTACCAGTCGCAAATCACTCTCGTAACTGACTGAAAAGCCAACATGAACTCGGACCTCACGGCTAGAATATGACCAGTTTTCGACCTCTTCGGTCATCAGGCGTTCGTTTGGAATTAAGTGCTCTTTGCCGTCGCGGGTCAACACCGAAACAGCGCGGACGCCGATCTTGTTGACCCAACCAAAGGTGTCGCCCACCGCAATGATGTCGCCGGGTTTGATCGAGCGATCCATAAGCAGGATTAGCCCCGAGATCAGATTGCCGAAAGTTTTCTGCAGTCCAAACCCAATTGCAAGCCCGAAGGCCCCGGAAAACACTGCAAGTGCGGTGAGATCGATGCCGAGAATATCAATCCCCAAAAATATGGCGACTGTAACAACCGCTATCTGGGCGACCTTTTGGAATAATACACGTTGTGATGGGTCAAACCCGCTAATCGTGCCAATCCACCGCGATGTAACCCCGATAATCGCACGTGCGACTGTCAGTAACAATAATACAATAGCAATTGCTCTGATCACATCGAGCAGCGAAATCGTGGTGGTGCCAGCGGTGAGCCTTGCGTTTTCCAGTCCGCTGCTGAGTGGACTCAGACCGCCAAGGCTTCCGGCACCGACCATCAGCAATATCAGTAGGCTTATGACGACAGAGACTCTCGCACTCGCATCAAGAGCGCGCGCCATCTGATAAATAAATCCGGAGACAGCAAGACCCAGCGCGGTGGCGTGCATCAAGGAGGCACTTTGATCGGTTCCGCGAACCTGAGTGAATGCGACAAGAACGATGGCAGCGACGGCACCACGCGCAAGTTTTGGCGCACGCGCGATAAAACCACCGGGTTCAGACTGTTCAATGCGCATTTTGAAATAGCGCCGAATAAGCGAAGCAGTTGCAATGCCAAGCAAGACCGCAACTATGATGACTGCGGCTACTAGCACGAGTTCAGGGAATGCCACACTCTGCCACAACTCATTTATAGATGGCATTTTAATACATCCTTGAACCGATTTGCCGCATGACCGTTAAAGCCAACCGCGACGTTTGAAAAACAGATATGGCATAATTGCAGACAGTATCATCAAGCCAATTGCGACCGGATAGCCTAGCGGCCAGTCAAGCTCAGGCATATTCTCGAAGTTCATGCCGTATATGGAGGCTATCAATGTCGGCGGCAGAAAGACTACCGCTGCAACAGAAAATATTTTGATGATTGCGTTTTGTTCGATGCTGATCATCCCGAGTGTCGCATCGAGCAAAAACGTAATTTTCTGAGACAGAAAGCTCGCATGATCCGCAATCGACCGTACATCGCGGGAAAGTGTCTTTACCCGTTCACGGTGACCATCTGGATTTTCAAAGCCAAATGTGCGCTGTCCCATAAAGCTCACCAGCCGGTCCAGTGTCAAAAGACTGTTCCGGATATTCGATGTTAGGTCGCCCTTACGGCCGATTGTCTCCAGCGTGCCCTGAAAGTCTCTAGCCTCGGGTCGCCCGCTGTTCCGGCGTTGAAAAACGTGCCGTGAAATCTGATCGATATCACCTCCAGCGCGTTCGAGGATATCTGCCAGACGGTCCACGACAGCCTCGAGTAAAGCGACAAGAACGCCCTCCCCTGTATCGCAGCCCATTGGTGTTTTTTCAGCACGGCGCAAGAAAGTCTCGAAAGAACGAGGCTCGTGATAGCGCACTGTAATCAGCTGACGTTCACTCAAAATGAAAGACACCGGTTGCATTTCGGGGTCATCTCCGTCGGCATTGGCAGGTAGGATCGCAGTCATGAACGCAGCGCCATCTTCGTGGTAAAGCCGCGAGGATATTTCAATCTCCTCCATTTCGTCGCGTGTGGGAATTCCGATCCCGAGCGCGTCTTCGATCTGGTTGCCTTCGTCGGCACTCGGGTTCACCAGATCGATCCAGACAAGGTTCTGCTCGGTCAGTTTCGAAGACTGGATTTTTTGTAACCGACCATCTTCGCTCGAAAATCTGCGGATCATCAACTTCTCCTAAATTGTCCCCTTAGCCCATAGAAAAGCAACGCCAAGAGCAGCTTTTTCGGAAGCTTTTCTCATTTCACTGCGGCCAGTATGTCTGCCTTATAACCTACAAGCCCGATAAAGGGTGCATTGGGAACAGCCTCAAGCTATCGTCGTTCGATGCTTTCTAGAACCAGTATAAACTTGGCGCCGTCGAGCGTGCCTTTGCAGAACTGCGGTATGTTCCTCGATTTTGACGGAACTTTGGTCGACATTGTCGAACGGCCCGAAGACGTTGTTGTCCATCAGCATCTGAGCGCTCTTCTGGAAAAATTGCAGAAGCACCTTAATGATCGATTGGCCATTGTCAGTGGCCGTTCGATTTCGCAGTTGGAGGGATTCTTTGGAACTGCTGCCGACGGTTTAGCGTTAGTAGGCAGTCATGGCGCTGAAATACGATTAGCGGGTCAGGTGGTTACTTCGCCAACCCGTCCTGACGCGCTCGATGAAGCCGAGGTTTTGTTTAAACAGGTCTTTGCCGATAATCTCAATATGGCGATTGAAGTAAAATCCTTTGGCGTAGCAATCCACTACCGGCTTGATCCATTGATGGAAGGAACTGCGACTAAAATGGCGACGGAATTTGCGAAGCGAAGTGGGCTGGAATTGCAGCACGGCAAAATGATGGTGGAACTGCGAACGTTCGGCCATGATAAGGGCACTGCCATCGAATCGTTATTGTCCGTTGCGCCATTTGCTGGATATCCACCGATCTTTATCGGCGACGATTTGACCGACGAGCCGGGTTTCAAGGCTTGCGCGGCTAATGGTGGTTTCGGCATTCTGGTGGGTTGCGCGCGAGAAACCGCTGCCCGATATCGGCTCGAAAACGTATCGGCAGTCCACGAATGGCTTGGATCGATATGACAGCCTCACTTGAACTCTGGCCGATAGGCAATTGTCAGGTCTCTGCCCTGATCGACCGTGCTGGTCGTTATGTATGGGGATGCATTCCCAGGATCGACGGCGACCCAGCATTTTCGTCTTTGCTAGACGATGAGCCGCGTGCGGGTGAAGGTGCGTTTGGTTTTTGGGAAATAGACCTTGAGGGTACGGTGGAGACCACGCAATCTTATTTGCGAAATACGCCAATACTTGTGACCCGTCATGTCGATGCTAACGGCAACGCAGTCGAAATCATCGACTTTTGCCCACGCTTCAAGCGTCATGGGCGCATGTACAGGCCGGTTGCTTTTGTTCGCCTCGTTCGCCCCGTTGCCGGTAGTCCTCGGATCCGCGTTCGTTTGCGGCCATCGACCGATTGGGGCAGCGCCAAAGCATCGACAACACGCGGATCTAACCATATTCGCTATTTGTTGGGCGATGGAGCCGTGCGGTTGTCCACAACTGCTCCTGTCGGCTGGATCGAAGACGAAAGGCTATTTCGCGTTGAGCGTCCTCTCCATTTTTTCCTGGGGCCGGATGAGAGCTTCAGTGAGGACATCGCAGCCGCAACTGAGGCGATGCTCGACCGTACAGTTGAAGAATGGCGGCATTGGGTACGCGGACTGGCAACGCCATACGAGTGGCAGCAAGCGGTAATCCGTTCAGCGATAACATTGAAGCTTTGTCAGCATGAAGAAACCGGCGCGATTGTCGCTGCGATGACGACGTCGATACCCGAACATGCCAATTCGGGCCGCAACTGGGATTACCGCTATTGCTGGATTCGCGATGCCTATTACACGGTTCAGGCCCTTAACCGGCTTGGCGCGCTCGACGTTCTTGAAGGCTATCTCGAATATTTGCGCAATATAGTGGATAATGCAGCCAGCGGTCTTATCCAACCGCTCTACGGTGTGGGCGGCGAAGCAACTCTGACAGAATGGGAAGCGCCTGCATTGAGCGGATATCGCGGTATGGGGCCGGTACGTGTTGGTAATCAGGCTTATGAACAGGTGCAGCACGACGCTTACGGCCAGATTGTTCTCTCCAATGTTCAAGCCTTTTTCGACCAGCGCCTGCTGAGGATTGCCGGCATTGAAGATTTCGAAGCGCTGGAGCCTATTGGCGAACGGGCCTGGCAAAGCTTTGACAAGCCTGATGCCGGGCTTTGGGAATTACGAACTAAAAGCCACGTCCATACTTATTCTGCCGCCATGTGCTGGGCTGCCTGCGACCGGTTGGCAAATGCGGCAAAGGCATTGAACATACCGTCGCGCTGCGATTTCTGGCAGGATCGTGCTGACAAAATGCGGGCGGTTATCGAGCAGGCGGCATGGCGGCCAGATACCGAGCGGCTATCGGCAACCTTTGCAGGGGATGATCTCGACGCCAGCCTCATCCAGTTACTTGAACTGCGCTTTCTCTCGCCAGATGACCCAAGGTTTCATGGTACGTTGAATGCCGTCGAGGCCGGATTACGCAGAGGCTCGCATATGCTACGTTATGCGTCTGAAGACGACTTTGGGTTGCCGCACACCGCATTCAATGTGTGCACATTTTGGCTGATTGAAGCTCTCCACTTTACAGGTCGAGACAAAGATGCGCGTTTGCTGTTCGAAGAAATGCTCTCGCGACGCACGGCGGCGGGTCTGTTGTCCGAAGATATTGACCCTACATCCGGCGAACTCTGGGGGAACTACCCACAGACGTATTCGCTAGTTGGAATGATAAATTGCGCCGTTTTGCTCAGTAAGCCGTGGAGCGCCATTCGTTGAGCAGGTTGATTGTAATTTCAAACCGTGTTCAGGCACCCACCGAGGAATCGGGGGCACAAGGCGGACTTGCAGTTGCGTTGACTTCCGCGCTTCGCAGCACTGGCGGCGTGTGGTTCGGCTGGTCAGGTGAAGTCGGCGAAACAACCGAACTGCGCTTCGCGACTTATGACGGGGTAACATCTGCCACCGTTGATTTGAATGAGCAGGATGTCGAAGAATATTATGACGGCTACGCAAATCGCACGCTTTGGCCTTTGTTTCACTACCGGCTTGGTTTGACTGAATTCGAACGCGATTTTGAAGGCGGTTACGAACGGGTAAACCGAGTTTTTAGTAATGTCATTGCGCCGCATATCGACCCCGCCGATCTTGTCTGGGTACATGATTATCATATGATTCCGCTTGGATGGTTCTTGCGTCAGCATGGACTAACCAATCGATTAGGGTTCTTCCTCCACATACCGTGGCCACCGACCCGATTGTTGACTGCGCTTCCTCAACATCGGCGTCTGGTCGAAGCTTTGTTTGCTTATGATCTGGTCGGGTTCCAGACGCAGGAGTGGCTTGAAACTTTCCACGATTATGTCGTCCGCGAGATGGATGGATCGATTGGAGAGGACGGGGCGATTACCGTCGGTGGCCGCACTATCCGGGCAATTGCCTGTCCAATCGGTATTGATGCCGATGAATTTGCCGTCAACGCCTTTGGTCCTGAAGCTGAGTCGACTTTTGACCGCGTGATCGAAAGTTCAAATGGCCGCAGCTTAATCGTAGGCGTCGATCGGCTGGACTATTCAAAAGGCTTGGAAGAGCGATTTAATGGATATCAACGATATCTCGAGACTCACACCGATGCGCATTCCAACGTTTATTTGCTCCAGATAGCGCCACCATCACGCGCTTCGGTTCAAAGCTACCGGGACATTCGCGAAAAACTTGACGCAATGTCGGGACGGATCAACGGCGCATTTGCCGATATTGATTGGGTACCACTGCGTTATGTAAACCAAGGTTACCCCAGGTCGGTATTGGCAGGCATTTATAGGGCCGCTCGCGTAGGTCTGGTCACGCCTCTACGTGATGGGATGAACCTAGTAGCAAAGGAATATGTGGCAGCGCAGGATCCAGCGGATCCAGGTGTGCTCATATTATCGCGGTTTGCTGGTGCAGCTGAACAGTTGCAGGAAGCACTGATTATTAACCCTTACAGTCCTGATGATATTGCCGATGCAATCAACCGCGCGCTCGCTATGACACTCGAGGAAAGAAAGGCGCGCTGGAAACCGATGTTTGACGGCATAATGCAGTATGATGTCAAATGGTGGACTAACAACTTCTGCGCTGCATTAGCGTCAGAGTAAGGCGTTAACCGTTGTGTGTGTGCGTGAACGTCGGCTTTATGCCCTTTCGCTACGTAAGCTGCCTGACAGGAGACGACAACATTTACGACATTGCCTGTCGAGAATACGATGCTCTAAAAGCGACATCAGTTTCGAACGGAACTGCCGGAACAGCAGTCTTTCGTCGCTTCCGGCCCAATTGTTAGTAGCGACGTTCAAGCGGTTTGAATTTCATTGAAGCTTAGCTCCTCAATGAAACCCACCAAGCCTTGATTAATGACGATAAGTCGGCGCGCTGTTACGGTTCAGGTTGAGGATAATTCCGCGGAAGCGGTTTGATCTCGCCTGTGAGCAGGCGGTTTGTTTATTCATCACCACGGTGCGCGCAACGACGTTGCCCGACCGTCTCATCTGCGCACCAGTCAACTCAGTCAAGACTGTCCCAATAGCGAGAACAACACGGCAATGCGACCGCATTAGTGGTACACCGATACAAACTTGCGCTGCGATTAGGGATATTAATTTATTAGTTCTTCGGTTAGTTGCATAATAGGCACGGGGGCAGCTATTGGACGCTAGGCTAAAAAAACTGACAGAGCGCGAAAAGCAGGCTTTGCGCCTTCTGCTGAGAGGCTTTGATGTCAAAACCTGCGCCCGTGAACTGGGCGTCACTTCCAATACTATCACCGAAAGACTCCGCAGCGCGCGCACGAAATTGGGCGTAACCAGTAGCCGCGAAGCTGCGCGTATTTTGATAAAAACCGAGGATACCGACCCCATTTTATATGGGGACATATTTTCTGCGGTTGAGCTATCAAGCTTTGACGTGCCATCCTCCTCGTTGCCTGATGAACAGGCCGAAGTGCAAAGTTTGACAGTGGATAACAGGGTTAGGGAGGCTCATGCAGCATTCCAGTTACAACCTGAATTTTTTCTTCCAATGTCAGGCCTTCCACTTCGTCAACCGGGGGACTTGCGGAATAGCCTTTCAAAAAAGCAGCGTTTTTATGCTATATTCGATCTGACAGTTAAGCTGTCGACGGTCATTGCTCTCATGAGCGTTATGGCCTTGGCGTTAAACACGTTTCTAGGCTCCCGTTAGTCTCCTAATCTGAAAAAGCTTTCCCGGTGTTGGGGCAAGGAGACTAATATGTTACATGAACGCATCGAAGCCGCTCGTCCAATCGCGCAAAAAATTGCTGATGCCGAAAAGTCATTCAATCACTCGCTTCAACTGATTGGCGAATTGCTAACTGAAATACCGCGCGCACGGCAACAGTTTGCCGGTCGAGTACCGCTCAATTCGGGTGTTGCAGCCTCGGAACGTTTGGCAGCAGCAGCCGTGTCGGCGACTAACGCATATAGAGAAGTTGTCGAGGCTCATGAGCACCTTGCCGCTGATCGCAATAGTCTTGGTATGCGGACGGTAAGTTTGGGCGACGTTTCCGGATGCCCTGATGTGACAGGCAAGGATAACAGCGATGAACGTCATCTTAGCGTCGTCAAGGCAGCTTAAATGTACTAACTTTGGCTTTTCACAATAAGGTCAAAGTTATGCAACCAGCCCATTTTGCTGCGATCCTTTGTGCCGCCTGTTTCTACGCATTGTGGAAGGGCGGCACGCCTGAGCGACTTGTATCTATGATTATATTGGTCGGCGTGGCGTGGTCCGCGCTGTTCCGGTTTCCTTATCATTCGCCCTTCGGCGTCATAAACATAGGAATTTGGAGCGCCGACATTGTCGTATTTATCGCGTTAACAGCGACAGCGCTGCATTCGGAAAGATATTGGACAATATGGATAAGCAGTTTTCAATTGGTTCAGGTGATTTCGCATTTGCCGGAATTGCTGATTCCGGAGTTGCTGCCGCGAGTGCATTTGTTGATAATTTCACTCTGGATTTATCCCATGCTGATCATTCTGATAGCAGGAACGCTAAGGCATACCCAGCGGATGAAAACATTTGGGACCGACAGGTCTTGGAGCGACTTCTCTCAACCTCAGGTCTAGGCAAACCTACATCAATCGCGGCGGATTTGATTGCCCAGTATGACAACCTGTTTCTGGTATTGCAGGCTGCCGAGCACAAAAAAATTGAAGGCGAAGTAGGTTCGCTGCTGCTGGCTATTTTTGACGCGCACAAAGCCATTCTGGATCATCGACTGAAAGCAAAGCCAATTCTGGCTAATAGTAAAGCGGTTATCGACTACTTGACCGGTGTTATGGCACATCTTGTATATGAACAGGTCAGGGTTCTATTTTTGGGTAGCACCAACAAGCTAGTTGCAGACCGCGTGGTGTCAGTGGGGACGATCAACGAAGCACCCATTTATCCCCGGGAAATTATAAAAATTGCTTTAGATGTTGGCGCTACGGGGCTGATCATTGCTCATAACCATCCCTCAGGCGACCCGGGTCCCAGCCGCGCCGATATCGAAAACACAAAACAACTGATAGCCGCTTGCCGTGGTGTCCAATTGGAGGTGCACGACCATATAGTCGTCGCCGCTGAAGGGTGGATAAGCATGCGCGCAAGCGGGCTTATCTAAATATTGTGGGGGCAAAATGCACAGATTGAATGAGTTTCGCGATATACTTGGTCGTCTAGAAGCGATCGTTGGGCCAGATATTATTCGCAGCGATGGGCTGGCAATCATCTTGTGTCTTGCGACCGCAGAGAATTTGGAAGAAGATATTGATCTTGCCACCTTGGCAGAGAAAATCGATATCCGGCCCGCATCACTGGATCGTTATATCAAGATACTGAAAGATGCCGATGTAATCGAATTGCAGCCCCAAGCATTAGGGGAATGGGGCACAACCAATATTGGTTTAACGCAGCGCACGCGTCTCCAGCTGGTCAAAATGCTGGGGATGAAATGAAGTTCCAGTAGAAGATATGCGGGTACGATATATAGAGCGCAAAAAGTGACGTTAAATAACCCTCTCGATTTTCAGCTATTTGCGCGAGCATTCCCTGCCCGACATCATTGCACGTCATACAATGAAAATGGAAGCTGAACGAATGGCAGGTTTCGTGCCGCCCGGTTGGCCAACTTAACGTTGGCTTTGTTGGCGTTAGCTATTGTCATTCAAGTCTGGTGCTAACCCTTTTTGAACGGCAATAATATTTTTTAATCGGTTCAATGCAAGATCAACGTGAACGGCGACTGTAGTCAGTTGTAATCTGTCCAGCTCATCAATGAGCGTCTGCATGCGCCACGCAACGGCACAATACTCATCAATCAGAACCATTTTAAGACCTCCATTTTTTGAATGAGGATGCTTTAACGTGAAATTTTTGAATAGCATTGCATTTTAAAGTGCTCATAACTCATATTCTCAAATTAAGTTCCACTTTTGAAAACTAAAACTGTGCGTGTTACGTGCGCCCTTGATATCCGACTTTTGTCACAACATTTTTGTAGCCTAGATATTATATTTCGTGCCAAGACCATGGTTACTTCACTATATTCTGTATAAACAGTCCGTTATCCATATCATACTGTTGAAAACCTGCCGGTCCGTTTCCCGCAACACACCAGAAATACGGAAAATTGTTTCAAGTCCTCGTTAGCTGCGGTTGGTCCATAGGTTGAAGGCATGGTAGCTATCCAAGAATATGCGATAAAAGCGAACTATCACGGCACGATCTCTACGTGATCGGCAAGCTGCTTGTACATGTGAACGTTGCAAGCACCGCACGCTATGCGCATTTGGCCAACGACATTTCAGACAAACTAGATGGCCCCAGCAGGTGCATATGCGCTCCGTTAAATCCAATCATTAGTTTCCACCTTCTGCTGTTGATTTATCCTCCGATTTTTTAGCAAGTTTATATAGTGTCTCAGCCATAATACCCCGAAGCACGGGTTTTGAAAATTTGAGTTTGCTGCCTTGTTCAAGGCAGCTACCTACATGCGGGACAATGGCATTAATTGCAGCAGTTTCTGCTTTTGATGCTATCGCAGATTTGACGAGCACAAAGGCTTCGGCCGGAGCAGCACGTACCGTACATTCGCCCAGTTGCCAGACAGCAAGTGTTTCCATATCAATCGCGCCGAAGTTAGCGGCTAACGCGACAAAATCCGTGTTTGGGACTGATGCGATCTTTAAAACATCAAAGTTACGGAAATTCGAGTTGAAAAGCTCGTCATACAACGTCCAGCGAAATAGCTTTTCGTTAAAGCGCAGCTGATCGGATGCCAAACATTCGTCTCTCGATAAGTTGTTAGCTAGCTTAAATGCGTTAGGCGAGCCTGGAAGCGTATTCAGATATTCCATTATGCGTGTGCGCTGCACACCGAGTACGCAGCGCGCGTAAGAGCGCATGGTCAAACTCGCAATATCGTCCTTGCTCATACCGTTGTCCGGGATATTGGCGGGCCTTGGGCCCACCCTCGAACCCGTTACTTGCGCTGACAAAGGTTGGCTGGCCAGGCACAAGGCAAACATTGCGGCATTGATAAGGAACGGCTGCACTTTAGCGCTTTTAACCCTTAATTCTCTTATCATGACCGGCTTACCCCCGTTAGAAAAATCAGCTTAGCCATCGAACTTGGCAGATTGTAAACATTACAGCTACACTTGATATTGCTATGAACGAGTAATTAGCCATTAATTTATCGAGTACACCTTCTTGCCTTTTGTTCCTTGTTTGTTCTAACTTGGATTCATGACACGAATCGATCCAGACGCCCTCGCCATTCATTTGGAAGTTGCCCTAAGTTGCGCCCCTGTGGACACCCTCGCCGCGCTTCAGGACACCGACGGACAACGCCGAAGACGTGCCACTTACACGCTGGCGAAGCACCTGGCCGATCGCTTGGGTTGCTTCGAAATTACCGTCGATGGCCTTGGGGATGATGTGGGGAAGCAGGCATCGTTGTTTCGCTGAAGTTACGGCATCATTCTACGACGTCAGTTCTGCAGCGTATGCGCCGACTTTGGTTTTACATTGGGCACAAGATGAACCAACGGCCAATTTTGCGACAGTGGCACCAAAAGCAGACTTACCGGACACGACAACATTGCGGACACTCGTAATTGCAGAGAGAAGAGTCTATTGGTGGGTAATGGCTAAGCGATAGAGCACACCGGTTGGGGGAGTATATCCGTTATGCATGTTCCGAAATGGGCAGTTGCTTTGAACCTGATCGCAGTCGCGCTGCTTGCCACGTGGGCTATAGCCCTCTCGTCCGGGAAGAACCCTCTGCCCTGGCCCGATCCTGGTTCGCGGATTTTCTCCGCAGCTTCTCCTAAGGGTAAGGCCGCCATGGTCGAACTACTTGCTCGGCATGGCGTTGAAGAGCGGTTTAAGGCGGATTCGGGCGGTGTGCTTCGCTCTATCATGGGGGACGGGACCATCATTAACTTTTCGCCGCCAGAGATAACCGGTAGGATCGGCGGGGTGACGTCCGCGGTGGGGCTCGTCTCGGACGATCCGCTGAGAAGTGCAAGGGAAGCAGCCGCATTCCTTCGCACAAAGGGGTTCCGCGCAGAAGTGGTAGAAGAGATTGAGCCGGGGCTCCCCATCGCATTCGTGGTGACTGACGCGATGGCGGGAACGGCCATCAATTTCCGCCCCCCGATTTCCAAGATGCCGGCGCCCGAGTGACGGCAGGATGCGCGCGGGCGACATCGGTTAAGTCAGATGGAAGGAAGCAACTATCCGGCTTACGATTCCACTCCGGCCGAAAGCCGCCACACCGTATCATTGAGGCCGGTCAAGCTCGCGACCGCTAACCCCAACAAATCCGCCAATGCTGACCGTCAAGACACGACAACCTAGCTGACTTTTACTGTTGCTCCCTCATACGCCTTGAAAAACAGCAGATCCACTTCCCGAATCGATCATCCAGCGTCGGATGATTCTACATCATTTCCGAACAGCACGATCATGCTGCCAAGCGCAACGAGCAAGCTGAAGCCGAGCTTCTTGTGCCATGGTGTGCCAGGGATAATGAAAGCCCGCCTTGCAGCTATCGCGGATTGCAAAGTGTAATACAGTGCAAATGCGCGACTGGCATAGGCAATTATGTGGAAGACATCAGCCTCCCACGTGATCACCAGCCCGATGAAGACCAGCAACGCATACCCATAACGCGCGGTCATCCGGCCCTGAGTCAGCTCTTCCACCAGTCCGCCTGAGCCGCTGGTGTCGGCAATCGCTGCGCTGAACTGGGCAGCCAGTGCTGCTAGCACAAGCAAGGCGGTCAGCAACGGTGTGATCATACCCATCATGTCGATGATCGCGGTTTCCGTCAGACTAAACTCGCTGCGGTCAAAGGCAAAGGCGAACAGGCTGATATAAACCATATAGATCACCGCGCAGACAATCTGCGCCAGCTTCATGGATCGGATCCGAGTTTGCGGGTCGTAATCATGGCCAAGATAACGCGAGGTTTCGAAACCCTGCACCGTGATAATTAGTCCGAATGCGAGGGTTAGGGCTGGCCATCCATATAGCTCGGCCTCTTGAAAAAATAGCGCACCCGTGCTAGCCCTTTGATAGAAATACCACGTCAGCCCAAGCAGCAAGCCGACGATGATCGCCAACTTGAGTGTCACAGCGGCATATTCCATCCTTTCTAGAGCCTTGAAGCCATGGAACCAGCCGACCGCCAAGATGAGAATATAGACCGCCGACGTCAGCAGCTTGGCATTGACAGCTCCGTCGTAGGGCGTCTGGCTGACAGCGAATGCCCCGAACAGGTTGAGATAATAGCCGACCGAAATCATAAAAGCGAAG
>JBBQPQ010000032.1:0-26633 GCA_038217195.1 Sphingomonadales bacterium
GGTATTCCTGCTGCCTGCAAGCCTTGCACCGTTGGGCTGGAACTCTGTAGTCGGCTGGCTGATTACCATTTCGGGCGCATTGTGCGTGGCTTGCGTCTTTGGCGCGCTGAGCAAAGCGTTGCCCAAAGCTGGCGGACCATATGCCTATACCCGCGCTGCCTTTGGCGATGGCGCGGGCTTTGCCATCGCCTGGGCCTATTGGATTTCGATGTGGGTCGGCAATGCGGCCATCGCTACGGCCGCAGTGAGTTATCTGAGCCAACTGTTCCCCGTGGTTGGCACCCATGGAATATCGGCGGCCATCACCATTTCCATCGTCTGGGCGTTCACGCTGATCAATATCCGTGGTACGAAGCTGGCTGGCCAGGTTCAGGTCGTTTGGACAATCGCAAAGCTCTTACCCCTCGTGGCGGTGATCGGACTTGCGGCTTATGTTCTTGCAACCCAAGGTACGGCGCTTGTCCGGGATTTTGATGCGGCGGATATCTCCACCGCGAGCATTTCTACGGCCACCATATTGACGTTGTGGGCAATGCTTGGCCTTGAATTGGCAACCGTTCCGGCGGACAAGGTACAGGATCCCGACAAGACACTTGGTCGCGCCACGTTATTGGGCACCGCTGGTGCAGGCGGCATATATATCCTCGTCTGCTCTGCCGTTGTGCTGATGCTGCCCGTTGCGATTACGAGTGCGTCTGCGGCGCCCTTTGCCGACTTTGTGAATATTTACGCTGGTGCCAACGCAGGTACCGCCATCGCGGCGGTCGGGGCGATCAGCGCACTTGGCGCGCTGAACGGTTGGATCATGTGTCAGGCGGAATTGCCCGCGGCGCTTGCCCGGGATGGACTGTTCCCCGCATTTATGGCCAAGGCCGGTGTCAATGGCACACCGCGTAATGCGCATCTGTTCACGACGACCCTTTTGACTATCGTCATTTTAATGAACAGCAGCCGATCGATGGCCTCAATGTTTGAATTCCTGATATTGCTTACCACCGCTATTGTGCTCGTGATGTATTTCGGCTGTGCCGCTGCGGCCTTCAGGCTCATCTCCACAGGCCAATTAAAAGCGGGCGCCGGATTTAAGGTGATTTTCTTCCTCGCGGCGCTGTATTCATGCTGGACAATATATGGCGCAGGCAGCGAAGCTTTGATTTGGGGCCTTGCCTTATTGCTCTTTGGCCTTCCTGTTTTCTGGCTGTTGGGGCTTGCAAGGGGTTCCAAAGCAGCAACCTGACGCCTACATGCAAAACATCCGAACTTTGCAGGAAAACCGATGAGCTACTCCACTGACTTGGGCCTTTATATTGATGGCCGCTGGCGCACAGGCGAAGGCCGCGAATGTCATAATGTCATCAATCCAGCGACGGGTGAGACGCTGGGCCAATTGCCAATGGCAACGGCAGCGGACCTAGACGAGGCGTTGGTCGCGACGGCAAAGGGGTTTGCCTATTGGCGCGCAGTAGACGTTAATGCCCGCGCCGCCATCTTGCACAAGGTCGCTGACCTCATTCGCGAACGCGCCGAGAGCATTGCTGTTTTGCTGACCACTGAGCAGGGCAAGCCACTCGCCGAAGCGCGCACCGAAGTGCTGTCTTGCGCTGCGCAATTCGACTATTTCTGCGAAGAAGCCAAACGCAGTTATGGCCGCGTACTTGTCCGGCCAACGGGACAGCGGGCACTGGTGCTGAAGCAGCCGGTCGGACCTGTTGCCGCATTTTCGCCCTGGAATTTTCCCGTCAACCTGATGTGCAAGAAAATGGCAGCAGCGCTCGCGGCAGGATGCTCGATCATCGCTAAGCCACCCGAAGAAACGCCTGCAAGCACCAGCGCGATCATGCATTGCGTCATCGACGGCGGTGTCCCGGGCAATGTCGCGCAACTCGTATACGGCGTACCTGACATGGTCAGCCGCCACCTGATTGCGTCCCCGATCATCCGCAAGGTCAGCTTCACTGGATCGGTGCCTGTGGGCAAACATTTGCTCAAGCTTGCAGCCGATGGCGTGAAGCGGACCACGATGGAATTGGGCGGGCACGCGCCAGTCCTCATTTTCGACGATTGCGACCTTGAAAAAGCGATCACTTTGTCAGCGACGACCAAGTTCCGTAATGCTGGCCAGGTGTGCATTTCGCCAACGCGCTTCTACGTGCAGGAAGGCGTCTATGACCGCTTCGTTGCTGGCTTTGCCGAGCATACGAATAAGATCCAAGTCGGCAACGGGTTGGACGCCAGCACTGTGATGGGACCTTTGGCCAATGGACGGCGGCCATCGGCCATCGCGGATTTGGTGGAAGATGCGACATCAAAAGGCGCGAAATTGCTGACTGGCGGATCGCGCAGCAATCAGGGCTTTTTCTTCGCACCAACGGTGCTTGCAGACGTGCCTTTGTCGGCAAAGGTCATGGACGATGAACCCTTTGGCCCAGTCGCTTTGATGCGGCCCTTCAAGACATTTGACGAAGCCGTTGAACAGGCAAACCGCTTGCCATTCGGTCTTGCTGCATACGCGTTCACCGAAAATGCGCGACAGGCAAATCTCGTTGCAGATGCGCTTGAGACGGGCATGGTTGGCCTCAACAGCTTTGTGATTTCAATGCCTGACGCGCCATTTGGCGGCGTCAAGGAATCCGGATTTGGCAGTGAAGGCGGCCCCGAGGGCCTTGAGAGCTATTATGTGACCAAAGCGGTCCACCAATATTGATCAAACGGCAACTGTATTTGTGCGGTGGGCTATTGGCGGTCGCTTTAGGCACTTTGGGCATTTTCCTTCCTCTGTTGCCGACGGTGCCATTCATGATATTGGCCGCATTTTGTTTTGCGCGCAGCAACCCTGCGCTTGAGGCGCGGCTGATGAACCACCCGCGCTTCGGGCATCATCTGGTGGCATGGCGCCATAAGGGTGTGGTCAGCAGACGAGCGAAATGGTCAGCGACCATTGCCTTTGGGGTGAGCATCGCCATCAGTCTTGCAGTCATGGCCTTGCCTTGGGCGCTGGTGCCGCTTGGCGTTGCCCTTGTGTCGCTAAGCTGGATTTGGCGCAAACCTGAAGACTAGATTGCAGCGTCGCGCACGATGGCGGTCCCGGCCTCGCGCTGCCTTTTCAGATCGGCCTTTAACTTGACAGGGTCGCGCGCAAATACAAAGCCAAAGCTAACGCCGCCCTCTTTACCAACCGTCGCGTGATGCAATTTATGTGCCTGTACCAAGCGTTTGGCATAACCGCGTTTGGGTACCCAGCGGAAAAATCGCTGATGCACCAGACCGTCGTGGATGAAGGTATAAATTATGCCATATACCGTGACACCCACTGCAGCCCACCACAGAGGAAGCGAGTAATAATAGCCGACTGTAAACATAGTGATCGCAGCCGTCGCGCCGACAATTGCAAACAAATCATTTTTTTCCAGCACATTATGATGGGGCTCATGATGATCGCGGTGCCAGTCCCAGCCCCAGCCATGCATGATATATTTGTGGCTTGCCCAAGCTACAAATTCCATCACACCGACAACCGACACAACAATCGCAATTTTTTCAAAAAAACTCACTTGGTAACGTCCCGTTTTAAATTACGCCGATACTCCCTGTGCGCCTGGGGCAATGCCCACCACGGGGTACCTGGCGCAAGATGATGTTCATGATGATAGCCGAAATGGAAGCAACTGAAAAGCGACGCGATGACGCCGAAATCATTAGTGCGTGCATTGTGCTTATCGTAAAATCCCGAATCGTCATGACGGTGCGGCAGGTAAGTGCCAAAATAGAAAAGTTGAAGCGACGAAGCGATCGCCGGGACGGCGTAAAGCAAAGTGATATTCTGCAACGGGACGTTCAGGACAAAGAAATAGCCGATTACGATCGTCGAAATGAATGCAACTGACTGCAACCCGAAGTAGCGCTTTAGAAACAATGTATACCAGGGCCAAAATGAGCGGCTGTCTTCGGCATTGAAATCTGGGTCATCGGCGCTGCCGACATGGCGGTGATGCGCAAAATGCGCATCGCGCATCCGTCGCCAGCCAAAACCAGCATACAGAAACAAAGTGATTTTGCCGATTGCTGCATTGGTCCGACCCCTACCAGGGGCGAGCGAGCCATGCATCGCATCATGCGCGACAATGAACATCCCCACCGAAAGCCAGCATTGCAAGGCGATTGCCCCTGCCACCAAGGGCCAATTGGCCAGGCGGATCGTAAAAAAGAACATCGCCCAGATATGAACACTGATCCACACGCCAAACATCAGTCCGGCAAACGTCAGACCGATTGTTGCGTCATTGGACGAAGAAGAGGTTCGGGCCGGTATGGGCATTTCAGAAACGAAGTTACGTATTACGATAAAGATAGATGCAGCCAATATGGGTAAAAGGATATAGTAGGGTCTGGGTTCCACGCCCGCTCAAGACAGACGCCCTGCCTAGTGGAAATCTTTTCAGCAGTACAAGCTGAAACTGCCCCCACTTGCATTTCGAGTCAAACCAAGGCACCGGCGATATATTATGTCGTTGCAGCCTCAAACTCTATACAAAAAAATCTGGAACGCCCATGTCGTCGAACAACGCGACGACGGCACCTGCCTTATTTTTATCGATCGCCATCTTGTGCATGAAGTCACAAGCCCTCAGGCATTTGAAAGCCTGCGCGCAGCAGGAAGACAGGTACGGCGACCGGATTTGACGCTCGCCGTGCCCGATCATAATCTGCCAACGACAGCCCGTTTGGATCGCAGCGGCCAACCAATCCCGATTGCAGATCCGGAAAGCGCCCAGCAGTTGGAGGCGCTCGAACGTAACGCGCCTGAATTTGGTATCGCCTATATCGAAGCTACCGACATTAATCAGGGCATCGTTCATGTCGTTGGCCCCGAGCAAGGCTTCTCGTTACCCGGAACAACAATTGTCTGCGGTGACAGCCATACGGCCTGCCATGGCGGGCTGGGCGCTTTAGCCTTTGGTATTGGAACCTCGGAAGTCGAGCATGTTCTTGCGACGCAAACGCTTCAATTGACTCGGTCAAAATCCATGGAAGTCCGTGTCGAGGGAACGCTCGGCCCCGGCGTGTCAGCCAAGGATGTCGTCCTGCACATAACAGGTGTACTGGGCGCTGCAGGCGGCACCGGGCATGTTATCGAATATACAGGCTCAGTCATTCGCGCGCTTAGTATCGAAGGTCGGCTGACCATTTCCAACATGGCGATTGAACATGGCGCACGCGCGGGTCTCGTGGCGCCTGACGACACCACCTTTGCTTATCTCAAAGGGCGTCCCATGGCGCCGAAGGGCGCGGATTGGGAGCAAGCGGTGGCCTATTGGCGGTCGCTCGCAACGGATCCCGGAGCCACTTATGATAAGGTCGTAACCATCAACGCCGCCGATATCGCGCCAAGCGTCACTTGGGGCACCAGCCCTGAAGACGTCCTGCCGATAACAGGCACCGTTCCTGACCCTTCATCTTTTACCGACCCGTCAAAGCAAGAGGCGGTTAGAAAATCGCTGGCATATATGGGGCTTACCCCCGGCACGATATTGACCGACATTGAAGTGCAGAACATCTTTATCGGCAGCTGTACCAACAGCCGGATTGAAGATTTGCGGGCCGCCGCCGCAGTGTTGAAAGGTCGCAAAAAGGCATCGAACGTCAAATGGGCAATTGTCGTCCCGGGAAGCGGCCTTGTGAAACATCAGGCCGAGGCCGAGGGATTAGACCGCATATTCATCGATGCTGGACTCGAATGGCGCGAACCCGGCTGTTCGGCATGCCTTGGCATGAATCCCGACAAAGTGCCCGCGGGCGAGCGATGCGCGTCCACCAGCAACCGCAATTTCGTGGGCCGGCAGGGACCCGGCGCGCGGACACATCTGGTCAGCCCGGCGATGGCTGCCGCCGCGGCGGTTACAGGGAAACTCACGGATATCCGGACATTCATCGATTAACGATTGCGCATAAATTTACCGGGAAAGTTGCGCCTGCACATGATAAGCTATTTTCTTTACTTGGCACAGACGCCAAAGCTAAGGCTTAGTCTATCAAGGATGAGAGATATGACCGACAAAAAACCCGACCACAACGAAAAATGGTCAGCTACCGCCAAAGTGGGCGCAGCAGTTGGCTCTGCCGCGCTTGTGGCGGCTCTGCTTTACGCCGGGCGGCGCAGTCTGACTCAGAAAAAGGGCAAGCTCGAGCCCCTTTCGCCGGAACCCGAAGCGCAGCCAATGAATCTGCATCAGCCCAAGATAGATACGGATTAAGGTCGTGAAAGCCATCAGCAGCGTCAATGGCAGGGCTTATCCGCTTGGACTAAAGAATGTCGATACGGACATCATCATCCCGGCGGTATGGCTCAAGACCATAAGCCGTTCCGGTCTTGGCAAAGGCGCATTCGAGACATTACGCGCGGTTCCGGGAAATGTTTTTGACGACCCCGCTTTTGCAGGGGCACCCATATTGATTGCAGGTGACAATTTCGGATGTGGATCAAGCCGCGAACATGCCGCTTGGGCGCTTGCTGATCTGGGCATTTCGGCGGTCATTGCGCCAAGTTTTTCCGATATATTTTCTGGCAATGCCTTTAAGAACGGCTTGCTGGCCATCGTGCTACCGCAACCGGCAATCGACCGCCTAATGGAAGTCGCCCAGACCGACGATATCCATATCGATTTGGAAACCCAGACTGTCACCACGCCGTTTCAGGATCGCTTTGCATTTGAAATTGATCCTTTCCGCAAGCATTGCCTGATGAACGGGGTAGACGAAATCGGGCTGACGTTGGAAAGCACCGATGCCATTTCCGCTTACGAAACAGAGTTATCGGTGCGCCAGCCCTGGCTCGTACCCAGCCAAATTTAGGAGAGAGAAATGCGTGCTTTGTTATCTACCGCGAGCGGTGGCCCTGAAACACTTGTCATGGGTGATCTGCCCGAACCCGTGGCTGGACCAGGCCAGGTGGTCGTTGCAGTCAAGGCATGTTCGATCAACTTCCCTGATACGTTGATGATTGTTGACCTCTATCAGTTCAAGCCCGAGCGGCCTTTTGCGCCCGGCGGCGAAATCGCTGGTATCGTCGAAGCGATTGGCGATGGCGTCAGCGGATTTGCGGTCGGAGACCGTGTGATCGGGCTGTGCGGCAATGGCGGGTTAACCGAAAAGGTCGCGGTGGCGGCGTTCAACTGCTTCAAAGTGCCCGATGCCATGACTTTTGACGACGGCGCGGCTTTGCTCATGACCTATGGCACATCGATCCATGCATTGAAGGATCGTGGCCACATGAAATCGGGGGATAATGTCCTTGTGCTCGGCGGAGCAGGCGGCATCGGCATATCTGCGATTGAGTTGGCCAAGGCCTATGGAGGGCGCGTTGTCGCTGGCGTGTCGAGCGAGGCCAAAGCGGCTATCGCACGTGAGGCTGGCGCTGACGAGGTTGTCGTGTACCCCCATCAGCCTTTCGACAAAGGTCAATCCAAAGCGGTCGCCGAAATGTTTAAAACAGCCGCCGGGCGAGATGGATTTAACATCATCTATGACACCGTTGGTGGCGATTACAGCGAACCTGCCGTGCGCTCGATTGCCTGGGAAGGCAAATTTCTCGTCGTTGGGTTTCCTGCAGGTATAGCCAAGTTACCACTTAATCTCACCTTGCTGAAAAGCTGCGACGTCTGTGGCGTATTCTGGGGCGCCTTTGCCGCGCGTACGCCGCAACGGAACCATGCCAACGTTGCCGAGTTGTTTAATCTCTACGCTGCGGGCAAAATCAAGCCACGGATTTCAGAAACATTCGATCTTGCTGACGCCGGAACAGCAATAGCGCGTCTTGGCGACCGGTCAGCTGTTGGTAAGCTAGTGGTGCACATTTGACATCACAGCCTTGTTGACAAGACGAACAGGCATTATCTTTGGTACACTGCAAATAGGAACGGCACGATGACAACTTTTGACAAACGCGAGGGCGCATTTGAAAACAAGTTCGCGCATGACGCGGAGCTTCAATTTAAAATAACTGCCCGCCGGAACAAGCTGGTCGGCCAGTGGGCGGCAGAGAAAATGGGCCTTACGCCCGAAGAAACGACGGCCTATGCAACCTCGGTGGTTCAGGCCGACTTTGAAGAAGCTGGCGACGAAGATGTTGTGCGCAAGTTGCTTGGTGATTTGACGTCCGCTGGCGTTGAAGCCGATGATGCGATGATCCGTGCGGCGCTTGAGGAAAACATGGTAGAAGCGCGCCGCCAGTTTATCGAGCCCGCATAGTGGCAATGCAAGCCGCAGAGATTGAAGGCATGATCAAAGCCGCTTTGCCGGATGCGGTGGTTGAAATCACGGATCTTGCAGGCGACGGCAACCATTATGCTGCGCGCGTTGTGAGCGCGAGTTTTCGCGGGCTTCCCCGTGTCAAACAGCATAAGGCGGTGTATGACGCGCTGGGCGGACGCATGGGCGGTGTATTACACGCTTTGCAGTTAACGACGGCCATTCCTTAAAAATTTGGAGTATTACCAATGAGTGTTCACGAACGGATTGAAGAGATCGTCAAAGGCAATAATGTCGTATTGTTTATGAAGGGCAGCCCCTTGTTCCCGCAATGCGGCTTTTCAAGCAAGGCGATTGCCATATTAGACCATCTGAATGTTGCCTATGAAAGCGTCGATGTGTTGCAAGACATGGAAATCCGCGCGGGCATCAAGGATTACAGCGATTGGCCGACGATCCCGCAGCTTTACGTGAAAGGCGAATTTCTTGGTGGCTCGGACATCATGATGGAAATGTATGATGCTGGCGAATTGCAGGCTTTGGTCGAAGCTGAAGGCTTAGCAAAACCTGCATAATCAGACGGCGTCGTTCACCACAACCAGCTTTGGCTGCATGATGTGAATCCATAACAACGCCAGCAAATAGGCGCTGGCGCAGATGGCAAACATTGGTGCGTAACCAAAGCCGGCGTCCAGCGACCAGCCCGCAAATTCCAGCATGGCTGCACCGCTGAGATTCCCGACAAGGGCGCCAATCGCGATGACGCTGCCAACCTGCCGCGCAGGGATGATGTCCGCCGTCATGCCGAAGATATTCGTTGAAAAACCCTGATGCGCGAACAAGGCGAGGCCAATGATAAGCGCGGCAATCCATTCATTTGGCGCCTGCATGGCCAGCGGGATGGGCAGGATAAGCAAGGCATAGAAAAACATCGAGCTCTTTCGCGCGCTGTTCGCCGTCATTCCCCTACCCAACAAAATTGGGAACAATATCCCGCTGGTGAGCGCGCCAACAGCGGCCAATGCATAGACGATTGCGGTTGGCGCACCGATCTCAGCCTGCCCCAGCCCAAATTGCCGCGCAAAGAAATCCGGTGCCCAGAACAGAATGAACCACCAGACAAGGTCGGTCAGCAGCTTTGCGCCTGCCACTGCCCACGTCCGCCGTTCTTTAAGCAATGCGCTCCACGGCGGGCCTTTTTCCGTCGGGCTTGAATCGGTCTGCACATTGCTGCCCAAGGGTTGAAGCTTGCTTGTCCCCAACCACCAGAAAACCAACCAGACGAACCCGAGCGCACCTGTGATGATGAACGCCTCACGCCAACCATAAGTGACGGCAATCCACGGCACCGTCAGCGGCGCCAAAATGGCGCCGATGTTGGATGCGCTGTTAATGACACCAATGCCGACCGAACGTTCCCGGATTGGCAAATATGTCGCTGCGGATTTCATGGCGGCCGGGGTATTGACCGATTCCGCGATCGCCAGGGTAACGCGGGCAGCAACGAATTGGCCGACCGAGCTTGCGAAGGCATGCCCCATTCCGGCCAAACTCCAAATTGCAACGGCCAAGCCATAGCCCCAGCGAACGCCGAAGCGGTCAATAAACCAACCCACACCAAGCAGAGCGACAGCCGTAGCAATCTGGAACGCCGACCCAAAATGTCCAAATTCACGATCTGTCCAGCCAAACTCCACTTGAAGCGTTGGCTTAAGCAGCGCGAGGACTTGCCGGTCGAGATAATTGAGCGCCGTACCAAAGAACAAAAGCGCGATAAGGCCGTAACGGATGAACCGCGCAGCGTCGCCCGAACTGGTGATCTTGCTCTCGTCCATTATATCCTCTCCCGCGTCCCGCTTTATACTGGAACTCCTCGCATATCTGCCTATAGAAGGCTATATGACACCGCAAGACATAAACGCGACTTACATCGCTGACCTCTACGGCGAAACATATCTTGCCGACGAAAGTCCTGCACTCCGCAAACGCGTGCTAGTGCGCGCGCTGTTTCCGGGATTTGCCGTTGTCGGTATCGCCGCAGCGGCAGCGACATGGTTCTCGGAACATTACGCAATGCCCGTGATATTGGCAGGGCTGCTGCTTGGTCTTGCCCTGAATTTTGTGTCCGCCGAACAAAAGGTCCATCCCGGTCTCGATTTCTGCGGCACATCTTGTTTGCGTTGGGGCATTGTGTTGCTCGGCACGCAAGTGACAGTCATGCAGATTGGGGGGCTTGGCGCGCTCGCCTTTCTAGGATTGATTGGCATCATGTCCTTGGTGATAGGTGCAGGATTATTGGGCGCGCGTCTAGGTGGACAAAGCAATTATGCTGGTTGGCTTGCCGGCGGCGCGACCGCCATTTGCGGCGCGTCGGCTGCATTGGCGATTTACGCAGTCATCGGACGCGAACGCCTGAACCAATCGCAGTTTACGCTCACGCTTGTGGGCGTTGCATTGGCCAGCGCGGTCGCAATGTCCTTTTATCCGATCATAGCAGCGCAGCTGGCCTTTACGGACAAGCAAGCAGGTTTTCTCATGGGAGCTGCGGTCCACGATGTGGCTCAAGCACTGGGCGGTGGCTACAGCTTCTCGCAATCCGCAGGCGAAACCGCCACTATCGTCAAGCTGTCCCGCGTCGCTTTGCTCGCGCCAGCTGTGGCCCTCATCGGGTTGGCGATTGGATCAAGCGATGGCCGGTCCAAAAGCATTGCATCGCGTTTGAAACTGCCTTGGTTCATCCTGGCCTTTTTTGCGGCTGTTGCGATCAACTCTGTGGTCAAGGCGCCCATTTGGGTCGCCGAATATGGACTTATCGCGTCAAAGGCGATGTTGCTGTTCGCCGTCACCGCTACTGCTATGCGCTCGCGACTTGACTTGCTGTTGAGCCAAGGCTGGAGTGCACTTTTGCCGGTCATGCTTGCGACCTTGACGGCCTTTGTGGCGTCCGCCGCATTTGCATGGGCATTTTTATGAGCGAGCTGGTTTATGATCTTGCCGTGATTGGTGGAGGCATTAACGGCGCAGGCATCGCGCGTGATGCCGCTGGCAGAGGTGCCAAAGTCATACTTCTTGAACGCGGTGATCTGGCGCGGGGAACATCATCGGCATCAACGAAACTGATCCATGGCGGGCTTCGTTATCTTGAACATTATGAATTTGCTCTGGTGCGTGAATCGCTGATTGAACGCGAGCGGCTGTGGGCAATTGCACCACATATCATCTGGCCTTTGCGTTTCATCCTCCCGCACCAAAAGGGCATTCGTCCCGCTTGGCTTATTCGCCTTGGCCTGTTCCTTTACGACCATATCGGCGGGCGCAAATTGCTACCGGCCACGCGCACCGTTAACCTCAAGACGGAGGCAGCGGGAAAACCGCTTCGGCCAGAATTTGTGAAGGCATTTGAATATTCCGACTGCTGGGTCGACGATGCCCGGCTGGTGGTTCTTAACGCGATGGATGCTGCCGAACATGGCGCGGATATTCGCACCCGGTCTGAAGTCACGCATCTCGAGCGGCGCGGCGAATTTTGGCATATTGAAATTGCTGGCCAGCCACCGGTCACTGCACGCGCCGTCGCAAATGCCGCTGGCCCTGCGGTACTGGATTTGCTGGCACGCACGACAGGGCACGATCGCAAAACCGGCGAAACGATCCGTCTGGTCAGGGGGTCGCACATCGTTGTGCGCAAGATGTTTGACACGCCGCAGGCCTATTTCTGCCAGAATCTCGACGGTCGCATTTTCTTTGCCATTCCTTACGAGGACGACTTTACGCTGATCGGCACGACGGACGCTGACCATAAGGGTCCGCTCGATCACATTCGGGCCACGACTGAGGAAATCGATTATATCTGCACATCCGCGGGGGCCTATTTCAAACAAACTATCACCCCTGCGGACGTAATCTACAGCTTTGCAGGCGTACGGCCATTGGTCGACGACGGATCTGGCAAACCTGAAACCGCATCACGCGGCTATCATTTCGAAATGGATGCCAGTGCCGATGAAACTGCGCCAATCCTGTCTGTTTTTGGTGGAAAGATTACCACTTACCGCCATCTTGCCGAAAGTGCAGTAAAGCAACTCGATGCCTATCTGCCCGTGCTTCAGGGACAAAGCTGGACGCTGACTCAACCATTACCGGGCGGTAATTTCCCGATGAACGGTGCAGCCGATCTCGCAAAAAAGCTCCAACAACAATATCCTTTTCTGCCGGAGCCATTAATTCACCGTTGGGTTCGAAGCTATGGCACGCGCTCGGTATCAATGCTTGGCGCCGCGCGGTCGCGTTCCGATTTGGGTGACGACTTTGGGCACGGCCTAAATGCAATCGAGGTCGACTATTTGATCGACCATGAATGGGCCCGGACAGCGGAAGATATTTTGTGGCGGCGCAGCAAGCTTGGCTTGCGGTTTTCGACTGCTGAAGTCGAAATGCTCGAAACCTATGTGACCGCAAAGTTGGAACGCCACTCCGCCTAGGATCGTTGGTTTTATCCGCGAAGTGCAATTCAAAATCACACATGATCCAACGCAAGTCATTGACGCCAAATCGGTGACCATGCATGACGTGCATATGGGCGAACAACAATGGCCAGACCAACTGGCCGATCACGACGAAATTCTATCCGTGGACATGATGGAGGTCGTGAAATTTGTGCCCCCTCCCGCGCTGGCACCATATGTTACGCAAATATATTTCTTCCGATGTGATCAAATACATGTGCGCGATTTTCAGCCGGCTGCACCGGGACATCTGGTTTTTATCTTAAGAGGCGCCGGGAGCTTAACCTTTCAGACCGGGCGCATTGATCCCGTGGCAAAAGCCACTGTTATCGGGCCGGGATTGGGGGCAGCGGAATTTCATATTGATGGTCCATTGCACCATCTGGGGTTTGCACTGTCGCCGCTTGGCTTTGTCGCTCTAACGGGCAAACCGGCGAACCATTATGTTGACCGGGCAGTACCCGCCTCGACATTGTTTGGACCAGAAATTGATACACTTATGGAGAGATTTGCTGACGGCCATACGGCTGGCACAATGCGGCTGGCGCAGATGGTGGACGAAGTCGCCATATTCTTGCTATCGGGGAGGAAAGACGTACCAGCGTCCCACACCCAACTTGTGCGCACAGTTATTGAATGGTTGTCCAGCGACTTTGGTCCAGATGTCGACATGCTCTACGCCCAGATTCAGATGTCGCGCAGCACCGCAGCGCGTTTGATTACCAGATATTTCGGGAGCGCGCCAAAACAGTTGATGCGTAAATATCGCGCGCTGCGGGCAGCCACAATCATGGTGGATCCGCGCGCACCAGAGCAGATGCGGTCACAAGTGGAATCCCTGTTTTACGACCAGCCCCACATGATCCGCGAAATCCGCCAGTTTGCCGGGCGGACACCGGGTACGCTGGACGACAATGATGCCAAGGTCATGCGGCTATGGCTAAACAGGGATAACTTCCGAGACATTGAATCCTTTCTGGCTTGATTTCTGCATGTGAAAGTTCCATCTGCAACTAATCGGAGTAAATTTATCTGATTAGGGTCTGGAAGATGCGTTTGTCCAATATGGCTGATTATGCAGTGGTTATCATGAGTGCGGCTTCGCGCCATTGCGGTTCGGCGCGCGTGTCGGCCACCGACTTGGCCGCTGAAACGGGCCTCGCCCTGCCAACCACGCAGAAACTCGTGAGCATTCTGACAAAGGCTTCGCTGTTGCGGTCTGCGCGCGGCACGGGCGGCGGCATCACGCTCGCTCGGCCCGCTGCGGCGATAAGCATTGCTGATATCATTGAAGCTGTGGAGGGACCGATTGCCCTTACCGCCTGCTGCGATTCGCATAAACACGCGCTGGGACAGCATTGTGCGAAAGAGGGCAGCTGTAATGTTCAGGCGCATTGGCCGGTGGTGAATGGCGCAGTGCGCGGTGCTTTGGCACAAATCAACTTAGCGGGGCTAACGCGATGAACGACGACATCGACACCACGGACATGATATTGAAGGATCAGGCCGCATGGGACGCCGCCGAAAAGGTCGCCGATTACGAACATGGCTGGTCGTCGGACATTGAAACCGATTTTGCGCCAAAGGGTCTGACGGAAGACACCGTCCGCTTCATCTCGGCCAAGAAGAACGAGCCCGAATGGATGCTCGAATGGCGGTTAAAGGCGTTTGCCATGTGGAAAACGATGACGGCGCCTGACTGGGCCAAGCTCAACGTGCCGCCGATCGATTATCAGGACGCATATTATTATGCCGAGCCTAAGGCCAAGCCAAAGCTTGGCTCGCTCGATGAGGTCGATCCGGAGATACTGCGCATTTACGAAAAACTGGGTATACCAATTGCCGAGCAGGAAGTGCTGGCTGGCGTCGAAGGCGCGCGCCGCGTGGCAGTGGATGCGGTGTTCGACAGCGTTTCCGTCGCGACGACGTTCCGCGCGGAACTCGAACGTGCGGGCGTTATCTTCCGGAGCATTTCGGAAGCGATCAAGGAATATCCCGAGCTGGTGAAAAAATGGCTCGGCAAGATTGTGCCGATGCACGACAATTATTTCGCCACCCTAAATTGCGCGGTCTTTTCCGATGGGACATTCGTCTACATTCCAGAAGGCGTGCGTTGCCCGATGGAGCTCTCCACCTATTTTCGCATCAACGCGGAAAATACGGGCCAGTTTGAGCGCACCTTGATCGTTGCCGACAAGGGCAGCTATGTCAGCTACCTTGAAGGCTGCACGGCGCCGATGCGCGACGAAAACCAGCTGCACGCCGCCGTGGTCGAACTGGTTGCGCTCGACGACGCGGAGATCAAATATTCGACCGTGCAGAACTGGTATCCCGGCGATGCGGAGGGCAAAGGCGGCATCTACAACTTCGTCACCAAGCGCGCATTGTGTCAGGGCAAGAACAGCAAGGTGTCCTGGACTCAGGTCGAAACCGGAAGCGCAGTGACGTGGAAATATCCGTCCTGCGTATTGAACGGTGAAAACAGCGTCGGCGAATTTTACTCGGTTGCTGTGACCAACAATTACCAGCAGGCCGATACCGGCACCAAGATGATCCACAATGGCAAGGGCAGCCGCTCAACTATTGTCAGCAAGGGCATCAGCGCCGGCCACAGCAACAATACCTATCGTGGCCTCGTGCGCGTCGCGCCCAATGCCGAAGGCGTTCGAAACTTCACGCAATGCGATTCATTGCTGCTTGGTTCGTTGAGTGGCGCACACACAGTGCCTTACATCGAAGTGCGTAACCCAAGTGCACAGATCGAGCATGAGGCGACGACGAGCAAGATTTCCGACGACCAGATGTTCTACGCAATGCAACGCGGACTGAACGCCGAAGAAGCGGTTGCGTTGATCGTCAACGGCTTTGCCAAGGAAGTGCTTCAGCAACTGCCCATGGAATTTGCGGTGGAAGCACAGAAACTTCTTGGGATCAGCCTTGAGGGTAGTGTGGGATGATGAATATAAACATTATTGCCACGACAATAATTGGGATGGCGGCGCAATCAGCATCTGGGCAGTCACCAGAGCCCGACGTCTCAACGTTGGCGCAAGCGCTTGACCGTTGCATGACCACATACGCTGTTCGTTTTACTAAAACGGAGCTGGCTGATGAAGCTATTTACATAGCCGCAGTTGACGGGTGCAAGCAGATTGAAATCGATCTCACCGCAGCGGTTAAGCGCGACATTCCAGCTGCAAAGGGTGAAGCCGCGATTACCCAATGGCAAGAACAAGCCAAGCCGAATTTCATGACACTGCTGCAACGCATACGAACTGACCGCGCAGCGCGCGGGGGACAATAATCCATGCTACAAATAACTAACCTCCACGCCAATGTTGGCGACAAGCCAATTCTTAAAGGCCTTACCCTCTCGCTGAACGCGGGTGAGATCCATGCGATTATGGGGCCAAATGGCGCTGGCAAATCGACACTTGGCTATGTGCTATCTGGTCGTCCCGGGTATGAAGTGACCGATGGTTCGGTGACGTTTAACGGGCAAGACCTGCTCGCGCTTGAACCGCACGAGCGCGCCGCTGCCGGCCTGTTCCTGGGTTTCCAATATCCGGTCGAAATCCCGGGCGTGTCGAACGTGCAGTTTCTGCGCGAGGCATTAAACGCGCAGCGGAAGCATCGCGGCGAGGCTCCGCTGTCGGGCGGAGAATTCCTGAAGGTCGCGCGCGAACAGGCGGGTGCGCTTGGCATGGATATGGACATGCTAAAGCGACCTGTGAATGTCGGTTTTTCGGGCGGCGAGAAAAAGCGCAACGAGATGGTGCAGATGGGGATCATCGACCCTGCGCTCGCGATCCTTGATGAAACCGACAGCGGACTTGATATCGATGCGCTGCGGATCGTCGGCGACGGCATCAACCGTATCATGCGCAAGCCAGACAAGGCTGTTTTGCTCATCACCCATTATCAGCGTCTGCTCGATTATGTGAAGCCCGATTTCGTGCATGTCCTTGATGGCGGACGGATTACCCGCACTGGCGGCGCTGAACTCGCGCTAGAACTTGAGCGCGACGGTTATAAGGAACTGGCCGCGTGATGATGGCGATTACCCTAACAGCGGCCTTGTTCTCGGCTGACAACGTGGCGTCGTCATCATTGGCGGAAGAGATCGTCGTTGTCGGGGCCAAGTTCCGGGCAATGAAATTCAAGGCCGATGTCAGCAACAAGAACGGGGTCACCTTCGTCAAGAGATGCCGGGTTACAAAATCTAGTAAAGACAAATCAATCGATGCCTTGGGCTGCGCGGTGACGCGCGAATGCGCGGCTGCTTCGCCGGCTACAGCTGAAGATTTTGGAAAATGTATAGAAACGCGCGGTAACGAAGCGGTTAGCGCGCTTGCCCGTCAGCGCCTTGCTTCGAAAGGCGCCTTATGAACGTGCTCCCCACCCGCCACGATGAACAATGGCGCTATAGCGACATTGCCGCGGTCGAGGCGGCGTGGCCACTCCCTGCGCCTGAAGCCATCATCGTGCCTGCAGGCGGCTCGTTTGCGCGGACGATTGTTCAAGATGCCGGATCGATTCAGCAGCTTGATATTGCCATCGGCAAGTGTGCGACAGCAGCAGTTCACGTCCTTAACATCGGCGGCAATTATGGCCGCGTCGAATTGAACATTACCTTGCATGAAGGCGCTGACTTCCAACTCGGCGCGGTGCAAATTGGCGGCAACACGCAGACGTTGGAAATCGTAACAACGGTTACCCATGTTGAACCCAAAGCGACGTCTTCGCAGATCGTCCGCTCAGTCCTCGCTGGCACAGCGACGGGGACGTATCTTGGCAAAGTCGCGGTTGCGCGCGATGCGCAGCTGACTGACAGCGTACAATCAATCAAAGCGATGTTGCTCGACCGAAGCGCGACCGCGAATGCAAAGCCCGAGCTTGAGATCTACGCCGACGACGTCAAATGTGCGCATGGCTGCGCGATTGGCGAGCTTGACCCGATGGGGCTGTTCTATCTTCAAGCGCGCGGAATTGCACCAGCAGATGCGAAAAAGCTGATGCTTCAGGCCTTTGTCGCTGGCGTGTTTGCAGGTGCGGCGGATGAGGAAATTCTGACTGAGGCCGCGCTCCAAAAGCTGGGAGAACTGGTGTGACTGCCCTTACGTTGGACCCGACCGAACGCGCCCTTGGCCGTTGGGAAAATGAAGGCGGAAGCATGGCGCATAATGTGCGCGACCAGTTTCCCGGCCTTGCGAACAACTGGCATTATCTCGATACCGCCGCGACCGCCCAGAAGCCTCAGATTGTGCTTGATGCGATGATGCGTGCAGGCGGCGTCGACTATGCAACGGTCCATCGCGGCGTCTATGCGCGGTCGGCGAACATGACGATTGCGTTCGAAGCCGCGCGTGAACGTGTCGCGCGGTTTATGGGTGCTTCCTCACCCAACGAAATCGTGTTTGTGCGAGGTGCCACCGAAGGCATTAACCTCGTAGCGCAAAGCTGGGGACCAGCAAACCTGAAGGCTGGCGACCGCATCATGCTCAGCCAGTTGGAGCATCACAGTAATATCGTGCCGTGGCAGATGCTCGCCGAGAAGGTTGGCGCACATATCGATGTTTGCCCGCTGACTGACGATGGCCAAATCGATCTCGATTGGCTTGAGGCCAATCTGACGCCATCGCACAAGTTGGTGGCACTTTCGCATTTGTCCAATGTCCTCGGCTCCGTTCTGAATGCCAGACGCGCAGCGAACGCGGCACATGCGGTCGGCGCCAAATTCCTGCTGGACGGCTGTCAGGCTGCGCCCCGGATGCATTTGGACATGGCAGCTCTAGGCTGCGATTTCTACGTGATGTCAGGACACAAGCTATACGGCCCAACCGGCATTGGAGTGCTGTGGGCGAGCGCCGACACGCTCGATGCTATGCCTCCTTGGCAAGGTGGCGGTGCGATGATCGATCGTGTGACGTTTGAAAAAACAACCTATGCTCCCGCGCCTTCGCGGTTTGAGGCGGGTACACCAATGATTATCGAAGTTATTGGGCTGCACGCCGCAATTGACTTCATCGACAGCTTTGGTGCGGAAGCCATTTTCGCCCATGAAAGCGCGCTGGCGTCACAAACGCGTGACGCGTTGCGTTCGGTTAACTCAGTCACATTATATGGCCCTGAACAATCGGCAGGGATCGTCTCCTTCTCAATGGAGGGCGTTCATCCGCACGACATCGGCACCATATTGGACGAGGAAGGCGTGGCGATCCGTGCAGGACATCATTGCTGCCAACCGCTGATGGACCATCTCGGTGTGCCTGCAACGGCGCGGGTGAGCTTTGGAATTTACAATGACGAAGATGATGTCGCGGCGTTGGTACGCGGCCTCGAACGGGTGAAAAGGATTTTTGGATGAACGAGAACATCCGCATAGAAGAAGTCGATAGCGTAGAAAAGCCGCCTAAAGCTCGGGTTGAGAGCGCGACGGAAACCATGGAGCGCAAGAAGGATTATCTGGAAGGCTTCCTGGCGCAAAAGCCTGCTACGCCCGTGCCAAGCGAACCCGATGGAGACCTGTACGAGGCCGTTATCGCGGCGTTGAAGGAAATTTATGACCCGGAAATTCCGGTGAACATTTATGACCTTGGACTGATCTACAATGTAGAAATCAACGACGGTCATGCGGTTGTATCCATGACGCTGACCACGCCGCATTGTCCTGTGGCAGAATCGATGCCCGGCGAGGTTGAACTGCGCGTCGGCGCAGTCCCGGGCATCGGCGATGCCGAGGTAAATCTTGTGTGGGAGCCGGCGTGGACCCCGGCCAATATGACCGATGAAGCCCGTCTGGAGCTTGGAATGTTATGACCGAAGTAAAAACAAGAGCGCGGCCGGCCGCGGTCCAACTGACGCCTGCATCGGAAGCAAGAATAGCTGAACTGATGTCCAAAGCCCCCGAGGCGGCCATTGGTGTAAAGCTGTCTACACCGCGCCGCGGCTGCTCGGGCCTCGCTTATTCGGTTGACTATGTGACTCAGGCCGTAGCTTTTGACGAGAAGATTGAAACCCCTGGCGGTGTTCTCTTCATCGACGGCGGGTCTGTGCTTTACCTTGTGGGCTCCGTCATGGACTGGGTCGAAGATGAATTTGCAGCGGGTTTTGTTTTCACTAATCCCAATGCAACAGGTAGCTGCGGTTGCGGCGAGAGCTTTACCGTTTAAAAGTTTAATTGCAGCCGGAAGGCGACACCCAAGTCGTCAGGCGCATTTTCAAAATGACCGGGCTCCTGCCGCCAAAACATGTTTGACGAGAAATACCCACCCGGCATTGGCACGGTCCACGCAACCTCGCTGGCAATTTCCTGTCCCTTGGGCGCAAGTGAAAAGCGGCGCGAACCAAAGCTTGTTGCGCCAGTGGCATAGTCATAAGCAACCGGCAGATTCAGCGCGAGCCCACCGCGCGTGACACGCAATGGTTGCGCAATACGGAACGCAAGGCGGTCGTTGTGCGCAAACAGGTTCGTGCGAGACAAATCCAGGGAAAAGGCGTTGCTCTGCAGCACGCTTTGGCTAGTCAGCGCGACACCGGCGTTGGCGTAGGTCCAGCCCTGTCGCCAGCTTGCCCCTAGCGACCATAAGCCAATTAACGTCAGATCCCCACGCCCATCCACAAACACACTGCGCGCACCATTTTGGCCGATGAAATTTGCAAATCGTGCGCCAAGAACCGTTTCATCCTCGCGCAACCAGCTCGCGCCCAATGCGAACTTCGCAGGGCCGATAACTTGGTCCAAACCCACGCCAAAGAGCGCATAAGGGTATCGGCTTTGCATATTGCGCACAAATTCCGCACCGCTGCGCTCGAACAATCGCGCTTCGCCCGCCTCGACACTGCCGGTAATTCCGAGGGTACCGAGCGCATGTCGCAACGCGAAGGACTGACCCGGCTCGCGTTCAAAACCATTATCCATGCGCGCTTCCGTCGCGGTTAGAAATGCGCCTGTCGGCATGCCCTGAAGCGCGGCAACCTGACCCGCGGCAGCTTGGCGGATGCCAAGGCTAAACCGCATATCGCGCGAAATAGCAGCGCTCACTCGGCCAGCGAGAATGCGTGCCTTGCTCTGTGCACCAGAGGATAAGTTCAATGGCGCAAGTTGTGCATTGCTGCTGTCGCCGGCGCTTATCGAGAAAGCAATCTCGGTCGTGCCTTGCGCCATGCTGACCGAACGGCCTTGGTTGACAAGTGCGGGCGTTAGCCTGAAGCGCGGGGATGTCGCATTCAACCCATGTGCAAGGTCGATATCATAAGCGCGTCCATAGCTGTCGAGAACCACCGCATTCAACGGTTGGTTTGACATAGCAACATCACCCATCGGTCCGGACGTTGTTCCGCCATTGCCACCAAGCGCCACAACGGTTGTTGTGCCTGAAAGGGTCGTTGTTCCCGAGGGCGCAAAGGCGCGGGCGATATCCAATATGCCCCGCCCATAAATGGCGTCCGTCCCGGGATCCCCTGCATCGCGCGCTGACGTCAGAAGCAGGTTCACAATCTGCGCGCCCGTCAGGCTTGGAAAAGCTTGCGCGAGCAGGGCAGCTGCGCCTGCGATCTGTGGCGCCGAAAATGACGTACCATTGAATACCCGCACAAAGGTCTGCCCATTTTGGTCAAAGCGGTAAATGGTATCGTTCTGATACTGGCAGCAAATCGATTGTCCCAAGGCCGATAGGGTGGAGCCTTGTAATATCCCGGCCTTATTGCTGAAATTCGATATCACGCCGTTGTCATCAACTGAGGCCGCAACAATCACCAGCCCGTTGCCGCTTGCCGCCAGCGCCTGAGCAAATGGGCTGGGGCTATTGGGATCAAATTTTGGCGCTGCGTCATTACCTTCGTTGCCCGCCGACACGACAATCACAATACCTGCCGATGTCGCACGATTGATGGCAGCGCGAAGGGCGGTATTTGCACCGCCGGCACCGCCAAGCGAGATATTGATTACCCGGGCGCCATTGTCGACCGCTCGGTTGACACCTGCCGCGATGGCCGAATCGAAGAATGAACAGGACGCCTCGTCCTCGCCAGGCGAAGGGGTTGTGCAGCTTCCCGCTTGATCGGCGCGCAAGGCCAAAATGGTCGCATTAAACGCGATCCCGTGTACGTCGCGATCATCTTTAGCGGCTGCAATGACGCGGGTGACTTCAGTGCCATGCCCGTCATCGTCTCCAAGAGCCCTGCCAGCGCCTGTAACATCGCCTGATTGTGCATGAATTCGGCCAACAAATTCGTGGCTGTTGGGATCGATACCTGAATCGATGACGCCCACGGTGATACCGAGGCCGGTAGCACCAGCCTGATAAGCCGTTATTGCGCCATGAAATCCTGGACCGTCAGACCGGTTAAACTCCGCTGTCGCAAAATTTGACGTCGGCGGTGGCGGTGGCGGTGGGGATGGAGGGGGTGCCACAACGGGCGGAGGAGAAGCGGCTGGCGGGGTCGAGTTCACGCCACTGCCACCACCACATGCGGTCAGCGTGAGAGCAAAAACAACCGAACTACCGATCGCGAGCTTACGATCAACTTTTGAAACATTCATGGTGCGACCTTTGACCAGCGATGATCACCCTGTAATCGAGATTCACTTTCGCTATTCTTAACATCCGCGTTGAGAATTGCACTGCTTCTTGTTACGCGCCAGCAATGCAAACACTATTCGCCGATGTCGACACCTGGATCTTCGATCTCGACCTGACCTTGTACGGGCCAGAAGCCAACATCATGGCGCAGGTCCGGGACCGGATCGCCTTGTTTGTTCAAGGATATTTCGACATCGGATCGAAAGAAGCGCACGAGATTCGGCACAGCTACTGGAAAAAATATGGCACCACACTTGGCGGGCTGATGGCCGAACATGATGTTGACCCGGTCGGCTATCTCGATTTCGTCCATAATGTCGACATGAGGCTTTTGCAGCCAGCGCCTGACTTACGCCGCCATATTGCGGCACTGCCGGGCAGGAAACTTATCTTCACCAACGCCGATGCTCCATATGCTGCGCGCGTGCTGGCGGCTTTGGGTCTGGAAAATCTGTTTGAAGATGTCTTCGATATCCACCGGATGCAGCACCTGCCAAAGCCGACCCCAGCCAGTTATGACGCGCTCTGCGAACAACTCCGGATCAATCCTGTCAGCGCACTTTTTGTCGAGGACTCTGCTCATAATCTAGCTCCCGCAAAAGCCCTGAACATGACAACAATTTGGGTGAATCATGACGCTGAAGCTGATAGCAACGGACGTGAACATTATATCGACCACGAGATAGCTGATCTTACCGCTTGGCTTTCTTCCATTCACGCCATCGAAAGCACGATATGAACGACCAGCTTGCCAACATCATTGATGCCGCGTGGGACGAACGCGACGCTATTTCCAACGCGACCCAGGGGAAAGTGCGCTACGCAGTGCGCGAGGCCATAGCCGGGCTAGACGATGGTTCATTTCGTGTTGCCGAAAAGCGCAACGGCGTCTGGGAAGTTCATCAATGGCTGAAGAAGGCGGTTCTCCTGTCTTTTCGGCTCAACGATAATGTGTTGGTTGAAGGTGGCGCATCCGGCGCGCCCGCCTATGACAAGGTTCCATCCAAATTCACAGGCTGGGATGCCGAGCGGTTTCGCAACGCTGGTTTCCGCGTCGTCCCCGGCGCCGTGGCGCGTCAGGGCAGCTACGTCGGTAAGAATGTCGTGCTGATGCCAAGCTTTGTCAACATTGGCGCACGCGTCGACGACGGCACTATGGTCGACACATGGGCGACCGTGGGAAGCTGCGCACAAATTGGCAAAAATGTGCATTTGTCTGGCGGCGTAGGCATTGGAGGGGTTCTCGAGCCACTTCAGGCTGGTCCGGTGATCATTGAAGACAATTGCTTCATCGGTGCCCGGTCCGAAGTCGTGGAAGGTGTTATTGTCGAAGAAGGTGCAGTTCTTTCGATGGGGGTCTTTATCAGTTCGACGAGCAAAATCATCGACCGCACGACCGGCGAAGTTTTCGTGGGACGTGTACCTGCTTATTCAGTGGTCGTACCCGGATCGATCCCGGGCAAAGCATTGCCAGACGGCAGTCCGGGGCCAAATTTGTCCTGTGCCGTCATTGTCAAGCGCGTTGACGCCCAAACCCGCGCAAAGACCGCAATTAACGACCTTTTGAGGGATTGAGGCGACCAAGCGAACGTCATCGGCGCAATCGCGCTTGCAATTCGGACCGAATCGCTCCATAACAATTGGGCGGACCGGGCCCCTCTGACGCTCGCTTCTTCGGAAGGAACGTGATGTCGGCCGCATCGGATGCTTCCGGTGCATAGGTCAGGCGGTCTTCAAATACCCCGGAAATACGCCAGGCCGAGGCCGGAACATCCGATTGAACTTAAACTATGTTCATGGAGGATGATGTTATGACACTTTCGTCGTTTCGCTTGCTACAATATCACCAGAAAATCGATCGCGAGCTGCGTACGGAGATTTGCCGCCGCTGGCCTGATATATTCCGGATTCAAAGGTTGAAGCGGCTTAAGCTGGCCATAAAGGACCGGCTAGAGAATAAAGCTAGTGCGCCGCTCGGACGCGCAATGCGGCTTAACAAAATCTAATTTTTAAACCCGGACACCGCACGACGTAAAATCCGTGCGGTGTCTCTGGCTGTCTGCAACAGGAAATGTTTTCATGGAATTTTTAACGATTGACTGGCTGGGAACGCCTATCTGGTTCTGGCTGGCCTTTATCGGCCTCGTCGTCGCACTCACCGCCTTTGATCTTGGCATTCTGCACAAGGAAGACAAGGAAATGGGGATCGCCGAGAGCCTGAAGCTGTCGGCGTTCTACATCAGCATCGCAATGCTGTTTGGCCTTTGGGTCTGGTACCAAAAGGGGGCCGATCTGGGCATGAAATATTACACAGGCTTTTTCATCGAAAAGGCGCTGTCGATTGACAATGTATTTGTGATCAGCCTCATCTTCACCTTCTTTGCCATACCGCGCAAATATCAATATCGCGCGCTCCTGTGGGGCATTATCGCTGTCATAGTCTTGCGCGGCCTGATGATCGCGGCAGGCGCGGCTATTGTGCAGGAATATTATTGGACGCTGTATATTTTTGCAGCTTTCCTCATAGGGACCGGCATCAAGATGCTGTTCAGCGACGATTCTGAAATGGATGTCGCAAATAATCCTGTGGTGAAATATATTTCCACCCACATGCGGGTGACCAAAGAGCTGCACGACGAGAAGTTTTTTGTAAAGGTACCGGACGAAAAAACAGGCAAGATGGTGCGGGCAGCTACGCCGTTGTTTCTTGCGCTGGTCGTAATAAACCTGGCTGATCTCGTTTTTGCGGTGGACTCGGTGCCAGCGATCTTTGCTATCACGACCGATACGTTCATTGTCTACACGTCAAACATCATGGCAATTTTGGGCCTGCGTGCCTTGTATTTCGCGCTGGCGGCGATGGTCCATCGCTTCCATTATCTGAAATATGCCTTGGCGTTGGTGCTGGTTTTCATCGGTTCGAAAATCTTCGTATCGGACTTCCTCATGGATGGCGGCAAGTTTCCGCCAGTGCTGAGCCTTGGCGTAACCTTCGCACTCATCTTGGGCGGCATCGGCTTTTCGCTCTGGAAGACACGTGGAGATGCCCTTCCTGCCCCCAACTCAATCCCACATAACTAACAGGAGAACGACAAATGAAAGTTGAATTGCCCGTGACGGACCGTCGCACTTTACTGGGTTTGACGGCCATGACTGCTGGCGCCGCAATGGTCGCAGCGCACGGCCCAGCGATGGCCGCGACGGCAGATAGCAACGCCGCTCCGGCAAAGCTGTCGATGACTCCGGACCAGGCGCTGGCCAGGCTGATCGACGGTAATCGCCGATTTGTGGCTGACCAGAATCCCGTGGCTGATATCTCGACCAAAAGACGGCTCGAGATCGCCAAGAGCCAGGCTCCCTTTGCCGTTCTCGTGGGCTGCGCTGACTCGCGCGTCGGGCCCGAGCATCTCTTCGGTGGTGGCCTGGGAGAGCTGTTCATCGTGCGCACCGCTGGCAATTATGTCGATGATGCAGGCTATGGCTCCATCGCATATGCCATCGCGGCGCTCGGTACGCCTTTGATCGTCGTGCTTGGCCACGAACGCTGCGGCGCTGTCGATGCGGCCACCAAGCTTGTTACCGACAATAGCCAGTTGCCGCCATCGCTCACCCGCATGGTGCAGCCAATCTTGCCGGCGGTGATTGATGCAAGAGCATCGCTGGGAACCAAAACCGACCTCGTCGACCACGCCATCCACATGAACGTCCGCCATGTCGTGCGGGGTCTGCGCGAAACATCCGATCCGATCATTGCCGCGCCAGTGAAGGCGGGGAAAGTCAAAGTGGTCGGTGCCTATTATGATCTCGATACCGGCGCGGTTGACTTCTTCGATCGCGGATAAGGCCTTAGCGCCGCTCTTTGGTCGGGGCATTAAAGTTGGGCGGTTTGTTGGCAATCCAATCGACAAACCGCCCTATTTCGTCATGCGCGAGCAGTGCTTCACGCGTGGAAAAGCGCTTTTCCAGATCGCTGTTCGTGAAATTGGCGTGAATCGTCCGGTGGCAAATGGGATGCACTGGCTGACGCTCCTTTCCGCCCCGGCTTTTGGGTACGGGATGATGCCATTCGGTTACGTCCCCCATTGGGCGGGAACATAGCCAGCACTGCACCTCCGGCGCGGCCGCTTCTTCGTCGGCCTCGTAATGATCGCGTATTTTTCTGGCCATAGCCGATGTCCTATCACGCGCCATTGAAACCAATAGGTACGTATCCAATCAGCCCTTTTTCGGGCCAAGCAAATCAAGCGCCGCAGCAGTCATTGCCTCAATCCCCAGCCGAACCGAAGGTTCCGGATCGATC
>JBBQPQ010000033.1:0-25942 GCA_038217195.1 Sphingomonadales bacterium
CGGTGGTCGCTTCGATGCTTGACGCAGAGAATATACACGCACGGCGCCGCACTATCCTGATCTTCCACGATCCGGGGGATGGGAAACCGATGGAGCGGCTAACCGTTAGCCGCTATGGGCTTGGAGGATTGTTCGCGTCCGCCTGGGACCCGGGTAAGCAGCCTGATCAGTGGCAGGCGGTTGCAGACATTATTGCCGCGCGCGATCCAGCCAAAATTGCGATCAACACTTCCGATCTCTATCAGTTCGCCGACGGCATGACGCTCAGTCAGTATAGCAAGTTCGTTTCAGCGCTGGCGACCCCTTTGCGCCAGCGGATTGTCAGCGGCGAATCCCTCGCAATTCGTTGGCTCGAGACTCGCGTTCCTTCCGAGATGGAACGGTACCCCGCAATCGTACGGACCGCTCATTCGATTATTGGCGAAGCGTTTTCGCGCGCGGTTATCACCCCCGGAGTGACCACAGCAGAGCAAGTGCAGTGGTGGTATCGCGACCGGCTGCTGCAGCTCGGTCTCAAACCATGGTTCCACCCTTCGGTCGCGATCCAGCGCGAAGGCGCGAAGGGCATGCTCGAAGGCGCAGAAGTGATCCAGCCGGGCGATCTGCTATGGACAGATTTCGGCATCACGTATCTCCGCCTTAATACTGATACGCAGCACCTCGCTTATGTCTTGAAGCCGGGCGAAAGCAAGGCGCCTGCTGGCCTTAGGCAGGGACTGGCGAACAGCAACCGTGTGCAGGATATACTCACCCGTCATTTCGCGGTCGGGCGCAGTGGGAATGCGGTGTTGGCACTGGCCCGCACGGAAGCGGTAGCTGCGGGGCTCGATCCATCGATTTACACTCACCCGATTGGCCTCCATGGTCATGGCGCGGGACCGTCCATCGGCTTCTGGGACAATCAGAACGCAGATCCACGCGGCAGTGGGGCGATCAACTCCAATACTGCGTGGTCAATCGAACTTACGTCTTATGCTGCTGTGCCCGAATGGGGCGGCCAGCGAGTAGATTTTCGGACTGAAGAGAACGCGTTCTTTGATGGCACAAGCGTGCGCTACATCGATGGACGTCAAACCGAAATCACCCTGATCCCCTCAGGGCATTAATATCGCCCAGCGGGCCGGCGGCCGAGACTGCTCGCTGTTACAGATCACAATCCCAAAGCACGACCCACAGCATACCCACGCAGCGAGCTGTTTTATGGCTCTCCCATATGAAGCGAATTCACAGTAAGGGTTAAGCTTTGGTGTTGCTGGGGAGATTGGGTATAAAGACTGCCACAGGCGCTTGCTTCCACATCGACATTTAGACGTCGCTCAACTTCTCGGCGTAAACGTGCGACAACATCGCAAGTCGAAAGGCCTAACGCAGGAGCAATCAGCTTTAGATACCGAAATGGAATGCACCCACGTTAGCGGTTTGGGCAGATATAGAAAAGCCGATACCGAATTTACATTTCAGGAACTACGTCGCCCTTGCGGGATAGGCGGTCGAAAATCGGGTCGTCGCCAAGGCGGATTCGCGATTTCATCGGGGCGACCCTTAATGCCATTGAGATAGCCAAAATAAGATGCGATCAGGCGATCCCCCGGTTCGGTTATGGCATTGCGTCCGTGCATAAAGCGGCTGTTGTCGAGAATGAGGATGTCACCCGCTTGCCAAGATACACTGAAAGTAATGGTTTCCGCCACCTCATTGACAGCGTCGACAATCCAATCGGACACAACATTGCCGTCCTCAAAAAGCGGTAATCTATCTAGTTTTAAATAATATCGGGCAAACAGAAGAAAATTGCCGAAAGCAAGCTCATTGCTGAGCAGAGTTTTGTGCAAAGCTGGGTGTAGGAAATACCGAACTATTCCGGAGTCAAAGCGACGGAACCGGTATGGACAGGTTGATGGCGGGTTCGCCAGCATCGCGTCATCTGGCTGCGATGTTTCCAACCAATATTCCAGTATCGCTGGAGGGGCTGGCTGAATGTAAAGAAGCGATCGGGTTTCCAACGCGGCACGCACTCTGTCTGGCAGACGCCGTAGAAGTTCCACGCCGTCGCAATAGGTTGTCTCTCCTCCCTGAAGCGGTGCGTCGATGCAATGGAAGAAGCAGATATCAGGCTTCCACGGCTCGCGGGATAATTCGGGGTGAAGCGGGAAGGGCTCCGTGCCGAGATTCACAGACTGAATATTATTTTTGCCGTCAAGAATAAGCCTGTTCGGGCTTTCGTTGAAAACCGACACCTCGCAGATTTTTTTTGCAAAAGCGTTGAATGCCGGAATGCTTGGCCCATAACCGCGAACGATGACAGCCGTGTCGCGCAAATGTTCGATAATCTGAGGGGCGCCGATCGTGTGCAGCGTTTCGTCAGCAGCCGCTTGGAACAGTGTCATTGGGCGATCAGGGTAAGGGTGGGAAACTTCCGGCATTGCCCATCTAGGCGACTGCTCCCGAGATTGCTACAACCTCAAACATGCAACAAATAGAATTTTGCGACCTGCTCCATAATCCCGATTATTATTTATTCGGATGGGAAAATGGCGACGCGTTGTTCTTGAATATGAATAGGGATGCCTACGCTAGATCTATATTTTTTGACGATAGAATTGCACCGTTGAATGAAAATGTTGTCCGGGTTGCCTTAGCACCGTTGTTGGCAGCCGTTTCGCAGATGCCCATTGTGACACCTCGTATCGGGTGGATATTCCACATGGCGCATACGGGATCGACGTTGCTGTCGCGGGCGCTAGACCGACCGGGCAACAATCTGGTGATCCGAGAGCCTGTAACATTGCGAGTCTTGGGATTGGAGGCTGGCGCATTACTCCAGGGAACGTCGCCCAGTGAGCATTGGAGCAGCCTTCTGAACCTTGCAATAAAGATGCTCGACAGGCGCTATGCAAAGGACGAAGCGCTAATCGTCAAGGCAAACGTGCCGGTAAATGTGATTGTATCCGACTTGCTTGCAAAATCACCCCATCCCCGAGCACTGTTGCTTCATTTTGGTTTGGACGATTATTTAATAGCAGTTTTGCGGAGCGCCAATCATCGCAAATGGGTGGATTATATCTTTTCGGAATTGCAGCTAGGCGGGCATTTTGAAACAGTGCCGTTTGGCGACCTACAAATTGCCGAAAAGGCGGCTGCTTTGTGGTTATTCCAAATCCGGAAATATGCCGATGTCCTTGCGGCAAGTCCCGGCGTTCGCAGTCTCGACGCGAATATTCTGTTTGATGAGCCTTTGTTGTGCCTAAAAGCTGCATCCGACTATTTTGATTGCCCAGTTCGCGACGATGAGGCGCGGGCAATTGTGTCCGGCAACACATTTTCGACCTACTCCAAAAATCCGAATGCGGTGTTTGACAACGCGCATCGAAAAGCGCGTGCCGCCGATACACGGGTGTTGTTGGCTGATGAAATAAAGGTCGCGAGGCGCTATGTAGAAACGCGACTTGCTAATTCACTCCTGCCAGAACGGCTTGCGCACCCCTTATGTGGTGTGAATTCCAAATTGTTTTGAACACACCCGCCAATAATCTGCTTTTGGCAAATAAAAAAAGCCCGAAAGACCGGCTTTTTTGTTGACCGATAACCAAAGTCAGCGCGGATGGAATTCTAGAACCGGATTTGTTTCCATTTTTGTAGGGCAACTCCCAGACGCATGCGCGCTCGTCGAATAGGAGTGCTGCAATAGCCTAGCAACGTCGCCCAACAGAAAACTCAGGTCATCACTCATGCTGTCAATTCGGTATCGGAGTGCAAAGCCCAAAGCACGACCCACAGCAGACCCACGCGACTTGCTGGTTTGTGTGTCTCCCGCAGGAAGCATGATCACAGTAAGGGGTAAGCTATGGTGCGTAGCCCAGTTCGGTGGGAACTGGTCTCATACCAACCTGCAATGATCACAACTCACTGGCCCATTTGCGGTGCCCGATGGTCATAATGCGCCAAGGCTGATCTATGAGTTTGTTCCACGCCTCGCAGCAGAGGTCCACGATATTATCATGGGAAGTGAACACCCGATTGGATAGCCAGTTGTCGCGCATGAACTGCCAGATATTCTCTACCGGATTGAGTTCAGGACATTTAGCTGGGAGCGCGATGATGCTGATATTGTCAGGCACGTCCAACTTGCCAGTCATATGCCAACCGGCTTGATCCATCAGTATCACAGCGTGAGCGCCAGGAGCGACGCAGAGCGCTATTTCTGTCAGATGGAGCGTCATAGTTTCTGTATTACACAAGGGCAGCACCAACCCGGCCCCCTTGCCATGCTCCGGGCAGATTGCGCCGAAGATATAGACCGATTTAGTCCGCTGGTCTTTAGGTGCCGAGGGCCGTGTCCCGCGTCTGGCCCAGCGCCGCGTGATCTTGTTCTTCTGCCCGATCCGCGCTTCGTCCTGGAACCAGATCTCTATCGGCGTGCCGTTCGGGAGAGCTCTTCTGACCTTTGCCAGCTCGGCGGCAAAGCCCCCTTTTTAAATGCCTCAATCGCAAGCTCGTTCTGCGCATGGTGGCGAGGCCGTGCCGTTAGTTTGACATAGCCCAGCCTCTTTAGCTCCCGCCCCACGGTCGTTGCATCAAGCGAGACCGCAAATTCGTCATAAAGCCACCGGGTCAAATCAATCAGCCGCCAGCGAACAACGCCATGGACCGCGGGGATCGGGCCGCACTCGACCATTTCGACAAGGGCTCGGCGCTCGGCATCATTGAGCAGCGACTGTCTTCCAGGCGCTTTGCCATCTAGCAGCCCATCAGGACCACGGGCATTAAAGCGAAGCACCCAGTCACGCACAATCTGCAAGCCAACACCGCCGATCCGCGCCGCCGATGTCCGGCGGCTGCCGTCATAGATTTCTGCCAATGCCAAAAGCCGACGCGCTTGGTTAGCACTCTTCGACGTCCGCGCCAGTCGCCTCAACGAAGCACCGTCAAAATCATCCCGCAAGCTAATTGATGCCCCCATGTCACCTCCTCCAAATGAAGATCAACATAGAATCAGACTTTCAGCCGCTTGGGAATCCCAAATCTGAGTCCGCATCAGCGCAGGTTGGTATCAGGGCTGATTTTCCCTGTTGAACGGGAATTTACAGGGAAATTATGCAAAATGTGATCGTCCCGGCATTTCGGCCGGCTTGCAAAGCCCCAGATATTCTCATGTTTGATACGGAAATTCCCTAAGGAACGTAACAGGGAATTATCTCAACATTTCAGGGAATTCAGAACGCGGATCAGGTTGGTGAACCCAGGCATCAGGGATTTTTTTATCTTATGACCCTTGCACACTTAGATTTGTTGCTGTAATGTTCTTTTGTTCATCAAAAAATGGATGAGTTGGAAACGGCAGAGCCTGACCCAATTCGCGGTGGAGCCGCAAAACCGGGGTTGTGCCCCAAAACCGAGGCTGAGCCTCAAACCAATCCTACTTTCGAGATCGCGCCGTATTGCGTGCACAAAAGGCTGTACCCGCACGCTATGTGGCTATGGCAGAGCCGATCTCCTTGCTCCATCAACCTGATGATTAAGGTGAATTCTCATGCATACACAATCTGAAATCCCCGCAATAAAGCTTCCGCAACCAAAGCTGATTAATATCGATAAGCTGCGCCCAGCGCCGCGCAATGCACGCACCCATTCCAAGAAACAGCTTCGTCTGATTGCTGACAGCATTCGTGCTTTCGGCTTCACCAATCCGGTTCTTGTCGACGGCGCTGGACAAATTATTGCCGGTCACGGCCGTCTAGCGGCAGCGCGAACACTTGGCCTTACGCAGGTGCCCACGTTGCAGATCGACTGGTTAAGCCCTGAGCAGCAGCGCGCTTATGTGCTTGCCGACAACCGGCTCGCCGAAAAGGCTGGTTGGGACAAAGAGCTGTTAGCTTTGGAACTTGGCGAGCTGAGTGATTTTGAAATTGATATAACGCTGACAGGCTTCGACCTGCGCGAAATTGAACTCATCATGGATGCTGGCGATAGCCCGTTGACCGAGGATGACGTGCCGGTGATGGAAACTGGTCCGGCAGTTTGCCGGCCAGGTGACCTGTGGCAGCTGGGACGGCATCGGCTGCTATGCGGCGATGCGCTCGATCATGCCAGTTACCAGCATCTTATGGGGCGTGAGAAAGCCCGACTGATCGTTACCGACCCGCCTTACAATGTTCCAATTGCAGGCCATGTCTCTGGCCTCGGCAAGGTTCGTCACCGCGAGTTTGTGCAGGGTTCAGGCGAACTCAGCGAAGCTGCATTCACGCGCTTTCTTGAACAATCCCTTGCCGCAATGGCCAAAGTAAGCCGTGACGGCTCGCTCCATTATGTGTTTATGGATTGGCGGCATTTACCCGAACTACTGAGTGCGGGCAGGGCAGTCTATGACGACTGGCTCAACCTATGTGTCTGGGCCAAGAACAATGCGGGCATGGGGTCGCTCTATAGGTCCCAGCACGAGTTGGTGGCAGTGTTTAAAAAGGGGAAGCGACCGCACATTAACAATGTCGAGTTAGGCAGTAATGGTAGGCACCGCTCCAATGTCTGGAACCATGCTGGTGCAAACAGTTTTTCAGAGGCACGTTCAGAAGAACTGGGCTGGCACCCGACCGTCAAGCCTGCCGAGATGATCAGCGATATCCTTAAGGATGCCAGCGACCGGGATGATATTGTCTTGGATGGTTTTGGTGGCTCTGGAACTACGCTGATTGCAGCACAGCACTGCGGGCGCACTGCGCGGCTTATAGAGCTTGACCCGCTCTATTGTGATGTGATCTTGCGCCGGTTCCTTAACGCCTTCGGGCAGATGCCGGTCCTTGTTGAAACAGGTGAAACCTTCACAAAGCGTGAACAACTGTCCGTGAAGGGAGGTGGTCATGACTGATGCTTCCAATGAACAAGGGCGGAGTAAAACCGAAGCTGTGGGTTACGGTAATCCGCCCAGGCACAGTCAGTTCAAAAAAGGGCAGTCGGGTAATGTGAAAGGTCGCCCCCGCGGCAAGCGCAGCATGGCCAGCCTCGTGGCCGATGTGCTTGCACAGAAGGTGACCATTACTGCCAATGGGAAACGCAAACGCGTAAGTTCTGAAACTGCACTACTGTTGCGGTTGCGTGAAAAGGCGCTTGGCGGAGACCTGAGGGCCCTACAGCTAATGCTATCGCTGCGGGCCGCACATATCCCCGATGCAGAAGGCGCTGTTGATCATGTGCTGATGGCAGCAGAAGATATCGCGATCCTAGCTAGTGCCGGGCTTATCGAACTTGCCGAGGCCGATAATGAAGGCGCATGATCCGCGGCTTCTGCAGGCCTTGCTGCGGCAGGACCTTTACAGGTTCGTTATGAAGGCCTTTGCCACGGTCAGTCCGGGCGAGGCGTTCTTACCTAACTGGCATCTTATGGCGATCTGTCATCATCTGGAACTCGTCCGGCAGGGCAAAATCAAACGGCTACGGATCGAAGTGCCACCGCGTTCGCTTAAGTCAGTATGCGCGTCTGTTGCATTCCCGGCATTTCTTCTGGGGCATGACCCTACTGCTAAGATCATCACGGCAAGCTATTCTGCGGACCTTGCCGCCAAGCATGCAGGCGATTGCCGCGCCGTGATGCAGGCGACATGGTATCGCGACCTGTTCCCGAACACCCGGATCAGCCCCGCCAAGAACCAACAGGCAAACTATGAGACCACTGCCCGCGGCTATCGTTATGCGACATCGGTTGGTGGAACGCTCACTGGCCGAGGCGGCAATCTTATTATCATTGATGACCCGCTCAAGCCTGAAGATGCGATGTCGCAGACAAAGCGCGAGGCGGTGAATGGTTGGTACAGCCGGACGTTGCTGTCTCGGCTCAACAACAAAGCTAAGGATGCGATCATTCTTGTCCAGCAGCGCCTGCACATGGATGATCTGGCAGGTTACGTCGATGGGCTCGACGATTGGGTTACACTCAGATTGCCGGCAATTGCTGAGGAGGATGCGCAGATCCCAATGGGAGGAGGCAAGGTGCACGACCGCAAGGCAGGTGACATCCTCCACCCTGCGCGCGAAACGCTGGCGGTCCTCGAAGGGCTCAAGCTGGCGCTAGGCTCGACTATCTTCTCAGCGCAGTATCAGCAGTGCCCAGTTCCGCCCGATGGCGAAGTTGTGAAGTGGGCCTGGTTCAAGCGCTACGCGGTGCCGCCACCGCAACATGCTATGCGTATCTGTCAGTCATGGGATACGGCCTCAAAGGCGGGCGAACAGCATGACTTCAGCGTATGCACAACATGGGGTGTGGTCGGAAGTGACCTATATCTTCTAGATGTCGATCGGGCGCGGCGGGATTTTCCATCGCTGAAGCGGCGTATTGTGGAACTTGCGAACCAATGGAATGCCCGCAATATCATCATTGAAGACAAAGGGTCTGGCACATCCCTCATCCAGCAGCTTCGTACCGAGCATCACGGCACGCCTTATCCAACAGCGTTCCTGCCAAGGGATGACAAGATCACGCGGCTCCATGCGCAATCAGCCCGTATCGAGGCTGGTCATGTTTGGCTGCCCGAGCGGGCGCCTTGGCTTGGGGATCTTAGGGCCGAGATCGCGAGCTTTCCGCACGGCCGTCATGATGATCAGGTCGATTCCATCAGCCAGTTTCTGAGTTGGCAATTCGATATGCGGTCGCGGGGCGTGCAGTTTGCAACGATAGGGGGAATATGACGACTGCGCTCAACAGGTAGTTCGCTTATACTAAAAGGAACGTCAGCTTTGCGCCCAATGTAGGTCCTTCGAGGATCTGTCAGTACTAACTAAAAGCGGACGCTAAATACTTTTTGGGGCTGCTCGACTTTGTGTGAGCAGCCCTCGCCATGAAGCCATCCAGCCAATCACATTGCCCATCGGATCCTTGCAAATCCAGAGCGACGAGCCCCCGGAACGCGCGACCCCAAAGCCACGTCAGAGCCCGTAATCCGATTATATCCGGCCAAATGCTCAAGGTAATATGCGTCAAACAGGTTTTCGACGCCAAAATCTATCCGGACGCCCTCGCGGATCAACCAATGTCCATATAGATTGGCGAGCGCGTGGCCTTTGCTGGATGCTTCGTTGTTAATCATCGATACCTTGCTTTGCTTCGCCACAAATTGCCCTTCGAGCGACAGCGACCAGCGTGCCGCATCCCAACCTATAGCAAGTCTGCCGTTGGCAGGTGCGATGCGGTAAAGATTATCCGTGATGTCGAACCGCTTTGCCCGCACGTAGCTGGCAACCCCGTCAAGCCGTAGCTGACCGGACAGCTTTGCTCCAAAGGCAATATCGGTGCCCCAAATCGTCGCATCGGTATTGGCAAACCGCAGCGGGGTAGGATCGCCGCTTGCGGCTGCGACCATTTCGACCGGCGTGTTGATCACGCCCGGGCTATTGTCGAATGGCACACCCTGAATGAAATCATCAATCCAGCGATAGAATATGACAGGGCGGGCATAAATATTGTCGCCCTGCCAATCGAAGCCGAGTTCACCGACCCATGCTTTTTCAATCTTCACATTGGTTGAACCGACATAGATATTGCCATCAGCAAGACCGCCGCTCGCCTCAGTCGGTAACCAGGAGAAGCGTTCCACCAGACTTGTTGCGCGAGTCTTGCGCGCCAGCGTCAGTCGCGGTGTAAGAGCGCCTATATCGGCCCAAAGGCGCAGCGATGCATCAACGCTCGTGTCCGACCAATTGCGGTCGGCGGCTGCAAAAGCATTTGCCAGATTGACCGGACCGGCCGGAACGCCCGGGCCATATCGCGGAATCTGGGTAGATGCACCGTGCCGATCAACCCGCAAGCCAAGTTCGGATTCAATCTGACCAAATCCTGACCGCCATTCGATAAACGCGCCAACCCGTTCACTTTTTGCGCGATCAAGCGGGTGGATGAAGAATGTTGGTGCGAGTGGATTATAGAGCATATAGCCCTTATCGACCAGCTCGAAATCCGCGCCGATCCGGATATGGCGACCCGACGTGCCAAATCGAATAGAGGCATCTGCACCCATCGTGTTGGCGTAGGTATCTGATTGCCGGGTCATCGCGCTGGCCGGTGCTGGCCGAAGTTCATAATTGTTCATCCGGTGGTCGACTGCGCTGTAATTAGCGTGCGCTTCCAACCTTACATCATTGCGTAGGTCGCCCTCATATCCGACCCGCGCAAAGTCAGTTTTGAAATACACAATGTCCATCGCAAAAGGTGGATTGCCGGACTGGCCAGTGTCCTGCCGGCGGTATTCGACGCTCAACTCACTCGAGCCGTCACGGAAACTTCCATGCACGCCATAAACCGCCCGATCAAACGACGTGCTGGCAACCCGCCCGTTAGGGAATCGTAGATCATAGCCCTTTTCAAAAGAACCGATCATACCAATACGAACCGTTTCGCTTGCCAAGCCAAGCATGCCGCCTGCGGCCACGCTGTCATCAACACTCCGATACTGGCTCGACACATCTACCTGCGGCGAAAGATTGCTGCTGTCGCTGAAACGTGTGTGTTTCAGGATTGTGTTAACGCCGCCGCCAAGCCCTGGACCGTCTCGGACCGGTGAAATGCCACGTGCAATTTCAATGCGGTCGATCAACATCGTCGGGGCATAATGCATGGCGGGGTCCATCGCATTAGGGCCACCTGTGGCAAAATGTTGACCGTTAATGCGTAAAAGGATCCGTTCGCCAAAAAGGCCCCGCATCTGCACTTGGCCCGATAAGGCGCCATTGGCGACAAGTGCGGCGCCGGGCTGGCGTGCGATAAAGCCAGCGCCGTCTGGTCCAGTGGACAGTTCGTCTTCAGTGTCACGTGCCTCGTCAGTTGCCGTAAGGCGCGGGGCAGTGACAATAATGATATCTGCAGATTTTGGATCATTCTCGCTAGCGAAAACGGGCGATGTGACCGTCAAAGCGACGGTGAGTGCAAGGACTGAGCAATTCATAAGGGTATATCATTCGTGCCACGTGCAAAACCTTAGCCGCCAGCGGAGCTGGCATGCGGCATGGTTTGTGCAAGAAAGAATGTAATGCAAAGCAACAGCGATAGGCGCTGCGGCTCGTGCCGGTTCAATTCATCATGTCAGGCGAGTGATGGCGGTCCGCGAAGTGGCGGGCGCAGATAGAGCGTCTGGTGTCGCAAAAATGGTGCACTGGATGTCACAACAGCTGCGAGTATGATCGCCAGCATGATAATTAATAATGGGCTGTGATCCTGCGTCATTGACGCCATTGAGAGCGCAGAAAATGCGCATGGCGCACTATCTTGTGGCTGGTCGACGTTATCCTTTTGCTTGTTTTTCGTCAATGGGACTTCAATATCGACGCTAGTTTGCCCCGATGCCCCATCTGCGCAAATCTGGACGGTCAGTTTTAACGACGGCGATGTGACCATATATCCAGCCGGTATCACTGCCCGGACCAACAATGCCAGCGCAAGGATTATCAATACCCATGATTGATGCTGGAAAGTTATGGCACGCATTACTGTCAGCTAAGTAATACGTGCGAAAGCAGCAGCGCTGCTGGCCGGTGTTGCAAGCTTACTTGCCGTGCCTGCGTGCAGGGCGCTGGTCAGCATTTGCTGCACGTCACTTTCGTCCCCTAGGATTGCTTCCATACTGCGAACACACAAGCAAACTTTTTCATCGGCCAGTTCATACCAGATTTGTTTTGAAGCACGGCGCGTTTTGACAAGTTCGTTGCGACGCAGCTCCGCAAGCTGCTGGCTCAGCGCAGGCTGACCGATATTGGTTGCTGCATCAATCTCGCCAACAGTGCGTTCGCCACGCAATAGACATGACAAAATCATCAACCGCTGCGGTTGCGCGTATACCTTCAGCTTGTCCGCTGCTTTGCCGGCTTGTTCACGGCTTTCGAATAACGCGGTCATTATTGACCCGCCGCGTGACAAAACCAATTACTTCGCCCTGCCATCGCGTCGGCTGTCAAAGCAGGTGGCGAAAGCAATGCCTGCCCGGGGTGCCAGTTTTCAGGCGCGACATTTTGCCCGTCTGACACCGCCTGCAATGCTTGCAAGAGGCGAAGCATCTCAGCAACAGATCGTCCAACATTATGGGGGTAAGTTATGATCGCTCGCACGACCCCTTCCGGGTCAATGAAATAAGTGGCCCTGACACCGGTACTGTCAACGGCGGCTTCATCAATCATGCCATATGCGCGAGCAACCGCCATGCTTGGATCTTCAACAATCGGGAAACCGATTGTCGTAGCAAATTGTTCTTCAATCGCTTTCACCCAGGCGAGGTGCGCATAAAGGCTATCGACGGACAGCCCAAGCAACGCGCAGTTTGCTTGATCAAAATCCGATGACGCCCTGGCGAGCGCGACAAATTCAGTGGTGCACACCGGCGTGAAATCCGCGGGGTGTGAGAAAAAGATCAGCCAACGTCCGCGAAAGTCCGACAGAGATTTATGCCCCATGGTCGTGCGTGCGCTAAAATCAGGCGCAGTGTCGCCCATTCTAAGTGGCCTTAACATTTGGGATTGCGTTTCGTTCATCATTTTGTCCCGTCCTTCACTCGCCGGTGCCATGAGAGTGTTATTGACGCAACACCGATAGTGTATTACACAGTTTATGTAAATATGATTTTATAAGGAAAATCCCATGTCCGACTCAGCTTTAGATAGTGCCATGGCGCAAGTAACGGGCGCGCAAAGCGGCGTTCCTGTCATCCATGCCTTTTTTGACAAGCCGACTTTCACGGTGAGCTATGTTGTGCACGACCCAGAAACCAAGCATGCTGCTATCATCGACAGTGTGCTTGATTTTGATCCCGCGTCGGGCCGGACATCGTTCGGGTCAGCCGATTCCATCATCGCATATGTTGCCGACAAGGGGTTGACGGTTGACTGGCTGCTCGAAACCCATGCGCATGCCGATCACCTTTCTGCAGCGCCATATCTTCAACAAAAATTGGGCGGCAAAATTGCCATTGGCGAGCATATCGTAACTGTCCAGAATGTGTTCGGGAAAATCTTTAATGCTGGCACAGATTTTCAGCGCGATGGATCGGATTTTGATCAACTTTTCGTCGACGGTGATCGGTTTAAGATCGGTTCGCTAGACGTGACCGTCTTGCACGTCCCCGGACACACCCCAGCCGACATTGCTTACGTGATTGGTGACGCCGTCTTTACCGGCGACACGATGTTCATGCCAGATTACGGCACGGCACGCGCGGATTTCCCGGGCGGTGATGCGCGGCAATTGTTTCAATCATTGCGGCGGATATTGTCGCTGCCCGATACTACGCGCCTATTTATGTGCCACGATTATCTGCCCGCTGGACGCACCGAATATGTCTGGGAAACGACTGTTGAGGCCGAACGCAAAGGCAATGTCCACGCCCATGATGGCGTAACTGAGGATGAATTTGTCGCGATGCGGACGGCGCGCGATGCGACGCTCGATATGCCGCGTCTCATTCTGCCATCGGTTCAAGTGAACATGCGCGCAGGGCATCTGCCGCCAGCCGATGATAATGGCATTACCTACCTCAAAATCCCGGTTAACGCGGTATGATTCCGACGTTCCCAAATGCCATGCCCGTTGAAGGCTTTATCGGCGGACTGCTGATCGGGCTGGCGGCTGCGATCATGTTGCTGGGGCTTGGCCGGATTGCCGGGGTGAGCGGACTTGCGGCACGGGCGACCGGTATTGCCGATACCGGAGCACCAAGAAATGTCGCAATCGCGTTCGTTGTTGGCCTTCCACTAGGAGCGTTCCTAATTGCACGCACATTAGGAACTATTCAGGTTAGCTTTCCGACATCGATCTGGCCCCTGATTATCGGCGGATTGTTGGTCGGTTATGGCACGCGGCTCGGGTCAGGTTGCACCAGCGGGCACGGTGTGTGTGGCCTATCGCGGCTTTCGCCACGGTCAATGGTTGCAACGGGTATGTTTATGGCAAGCGGCTTTGTCACCGTTGGCCTGCTCCGCGCTGGAGGCTGGCTATGAACCGTACACTCATCGCACTGACCTCTGGGCTGTTTTTCGGTGCTGGCCTTGCCTATTCGGGAATGTCGGATCCAGCGCGGGTCCAGGCGTTTCTCGATCTGTTTGGCGAATGGGACCCGACGCTTGCGTTCGTTATGGGCGGGGCAATGTTGCCTATGGCATTTGCGTGGGTGATCAAATCACGCCTGTCATCACCGCTCGCTGCGCCAGCATTTGAGTTGCCAGGTACCACCAACCTTGATCGCCCGTTGGCAATCGGTGCTATTTTGTTTGGGATGGGTTGGGGCATTGCTGGCCTCTGCCCCGGGCCAGCGCTTGCCGGTCTTACGATTGCGCCGTTCGCCGTGTTGCCATTCGTTGTCGCAATGTTTGTTGGCATGGCGGCGCATCGTTTCATTCCCGTTTCGCCCAAGTGATAGGATAATCAAATGACCAAAAATATGGGAAATTTTGACCGTGCATTTCGACTCATCGTCGTTGTGGGAATAGGCATTGCCTATCTGGTTGGCGCGTTATCTGGGGCACTCGCAACAGTCCTTGGAGCCGTGGCCGCTGTATTTCTGCTGACCAGCCTCGTTGGGACATGCCCCGCTTATCTGCCTTTCGGCTTGTCGACGCGCGACAAGAATTAAGATCAATCACAATCCGACCAAGCGGGAAATCACCATGCCATTCAATAAAATTTCACCGGTATTTTCTGTCTCCGGTCAATTGACACTCGGGGACGTGCGGGATGCCGCTGCGCGGGGCTTTCAGACGATCATTTGCAATCGGCCCGATAATGAGGAGGCCACACAGCTGGCATCCAGTGCCGTGGAAGAGCAGTGCGGAGCACTTGGTGTGAAATTTGCCTATATTCCAGTATCCTCCTCTGGGGTGACAGCAGGGGATGGCGCAAAAATGCGCGTCGCGCTTGATACGCTGCCCTCGCCTGTGTTGGCCTATTGCCGGTCAGGTGCGCGGTCGGGCAAGGTTTTCGAATTGGCTCAACAGGCATTGGAGCAATCATCATTCGCGGCGACCTACGACGTGGTCATTGTCGGCGGCGGAAGCGCCGGTATTGCAACCGCAGCCAGCCTGTTAAAGCGAAATGCGAGCCTGAATATTGCAGTTATCGATCCCACTGATGTCCATTATTACCAACCCGGCTGGACAATGGTTGGCGCGGGCGTCTTTTCCGCGGAATTCACACGGCGTTCTGAAAAGTCCGTCATGCCGCGCGGCGTCAAATGGATCAAAAAGGCCGCGACGGGCTTTGCGCCTGAAAAGAATGCTGTGACGCTCGATGACGGCAGCTTAGTTGTCTATCGCGTCTTGGTGGCCTGTCCCGGCATCAAGCTCGATTGGAATGCCATCGAAGGTTTGACCGACACGCTGGGCAAAAACGGCGTGACCTCAAACTATAGTTACGACTTGGCACCTTACACGAACCGCCTTGTCAAAGACATGAAGCGGGGTCGCGCGCTGTTCACCCAGCCGCCGATGCCGATCAAATGCGCGGGCGCTCCCCAAAAGTCAATGTACCTGTCATGCAGCAATTGGGAAAGCGCAGGCGTGTTGAAGGACATCGACGTGCAGTTCCATAACAGTGGTGCGGTGCTATTTGGCGTTGCTGCCTATGTCCCTGCGTTGATGGAATATATCGAGCGCTACGATGCACATCTGAATTTTGAATCTAAGCTGATTGCCATAGACGGCCCCAACAAAATCGCGACGTTTGAGCAGAAGCGCGGTGACACCGTCACGCGGGTCGAAGAAAAGTTCGACATGATCCATGTCGTCCCGCCACAGGTTGCACCGGATTTCGTGCGCAACAGTCCGCTTGCCGCCGCCAACGGCTTTATAGAGGTTAATGAAGCCACCTTGCAGCATGTTCGTTATCCCAATGTCTTTGCGTTGGGCGATGCTTGCTCGGCGTCGAATGCGAAGACGATGGCTGCCGCGCGCAAACAAGCGCCAGTGGTCGCGGTCAATGTTTTGGCCGCGCTCGAAGGCAGGCCTCCGGTCGCCGATTATGACGGCTATGGCAGCTGTCCGCTCACGGTTGAACGTGGCAAGATCGTGCTCGCCGAATTCGGCTATGGCGGAAAATTATTGCCGAGCTTCCCCAATTGGCTCATCGACGGCACCCGTCCATCACGCTTGTCATGGCTGCTCAAGGACACAATCCTTCCGCCGATTTACTGGCACGGTATGCTCAAAGGGCATGAATGGATGGTCAAGCCGCACAAAATTGGGGCGGCGTAGCCGACATGAAATTGGCGCGCTATCTGCCGATATTGGAATGGGGTCGCGGCTATGGCGGCGTGACGCTGACTAATGACTTGGTTGCCGCAGCGATTGTCACGATCATGTTGATCCCGCAAAGTCTGGCTTATGCCATGCTGGCTGGCTTGCCGCCTGAAATCGGGCTCTATGCATCAATCCTGCCAATCATTGCTTATGCCCTGTTCGGCACCAGCCGTGCGCTTGCGGTAGGGCCAGTGGCGGTCATATCGCTGATGACTTTAACGGCGGCCAGCGCAGTTGCCGCGCCCGGCAGTCCCGATTTCATCGCGGCTACCCTCATCCTTGCATTGTTGTCAGGGCTAATCCTAATCCTCATGGGCGTGTTGCGGCTCGGCTTTTTAGCCAACCTATTGTCGCACCCAGTCGTATCGGGGTTCATTACTGCCAGCGGTATCATCATCGCCACCAGCCAGTTAAAATCGGTGCTCGGCATTAAAGCGTCAGGCGAGGCAATGCCCGAACTGGTCACCACATTGATAGAAAATGTAAAGGACACCAACCCCTACACCTTGGCGATCGGGGTAATCGCGACAGGCTTCCTGTTCTGGGTAAGGAAGGGTTTGAAACCCTTGCTCATACGTTTTGGGTTAGCCGCGCGCGCCGCAGATCTGGTCGCAAAAGCCGGGCCCATCGTGGCGGTCGCACTCTCAATTCTGGCCGTCATCGCCTTCGATCTCGAAGCAAAAGGCGTTAAAGTTGTCGGCAGTATCCCGCAAAGCCTACCGCCATTTACTGTACCGTTATTCGACGCTGAACTATGGCAGCGGCTTGCTATTCCCGCGTTACTGCTCAGCATTATCGGCTTTGTGGAATCGGTTTCGGTAGCGCAAACACTCGCCGCAAAAAAACGCCAACGCATTGTTCCCGATCAAGAACTGATCGGGCTTGGAGCCGCCAATGTCGCCGCCGCTTTTTCGGGTGGCTATCCGGTAACGGGCGGATTTGCACGTTCGGTCGTTAATTTCGATGCCGGTGCCGAAACACCAGCGGCGGGTGCGTTCACCGCCATGGGCATATTACTCGCGGCATTGTTCCTGACACCATTGCTCGCATCACTTCCGATTGCGACATTAGCAGGCACAATCATCGTTGCGGTCTTGAGCCTCGTTGATTTCAAAACGCCGCGCGTGATCTGGAGCTATTCCAAACCAGATTTTGCAGCGATGGCCGCAACGATAGCAGTCACTCTCTTGATTGGTGTTGAACCCGGCGTGATTGCAGGCGTCGGCCTTAGCCTAGCATTGTTCCTCTGGCGCTCATCTCGCCCGCACGCGGCCATTGTCGGACGCGTCCCCGAAACGGAGCATTTCCGAAACATCAAACGTCACAAGGTTTTCACTGACCCGCGCATCTTGACGATCCGCATCGACGAAAGCCTCACCTATCTTAATGCCCGCTGGCTGGAGGAATTCGTGCTCGAGCAGGTCGCCGAACATCCTGAGCTTCGGCACCTCATTCTCATGTGTTCCGCCATAAACGCTATTGATGCGTCTGCGTTGGAAAGCGTCGAAGCGATTAATCACCGCTTGTCAGATAGCGGCGTCGCGTTGCACCTGTCAGAGGTCAAAGGTCCGGTTATGGACGCGCTCGATAAATCGCATCTGTTGCATGACCTCACGGGCAAGGTCTGGCTGTCTCAAAACGAAGCATTCCAAGCGCTAGTTCAATCGTCCAACGAACAGGATGAATTGCCAGGCGACCAAAATATTATGACGGCACGGGGCCTGATATGAACAGGACGGTGCGCCAAGTTGGATGTGTTGTCGCGAAAAACATCAAGTTGAACTTATCAAACAATCGATTACATTAACTGTGTAATTGAGTTTTCTTTGTTCGGTATTCGGGTCCATTGATCGGTGACTAGGCAAATCAAAAAGGATTTAATATGACTCTCCACATCGGCGACATCGCACCAGACTTTCAAACCCAAACGCAACACGGCTCGATAAGTTTTCATGAATGGGCTGGAGACAGCTGGGTATTTTTCTTCAGCCACCCAGCCGACTTTACGCCAGTCTGCACAACCGAAATGGGCCGCACCGCGCAGCTTGCTGGCGAATTTGAACGTCGCAACGTAAAGCCGCTTGGACTATCCACCGATACGGCAGAAGAGCATCTCAAGTGGATCGAAGACGTAAACGACACACAAAATACCGATTTGCAGTTTCCTATCCTCGCGGATGCCGATCTCTCAATTGCTCGGATGTTTGATATGATTCATCCTGAGCAAAGCGCAACGGCAGCGGTAAGATCTGTTTTCATTATTGACCCAAAAAAGCGCATTCGCCTGATGATGACGTATCCAATGAGCGTCGGTCGTAATTTTACCGAAATCATTCGGGTCATTGACGCCCTACAGACCGGCGACAAATTTCGGATTGCGACACCGGCGGATTGGGAAGTTGGTAAGGATGTCATCATCCCACCATCAATCAAAGACGAAGAAGCCGCGACATTATTCCCGCAGGGCTGGACCACATTACGTCCCTATCTGCGTACGACCAAACTCGACTAATTTTGTGTGTTAACCTTGCACCGGTCAATTGCCTTTTCTCAATTGCCCGGTGCAAGAAAAAAGTCCCGTAATCTTTTAACTTATCGATTGAGAATTGTCATGATTGAGCAGGAATGGGCCATTATTCTCGCCCGCATTCAATTCGCGTTCACGGTAAGTTTTCACTTCCTTTTTCCGGCATTCTCGATCGGGCTGGCGAGTTTTCTGGCGGTGCTGGAAGGGCTATGGCTGAAAACGGGTCAGGGTGTTTACGAAAACCTGTTCAAATATTGGCTGAAAATCTTTGCCGTCGTGTTTGCAATGGGCGTCGTCTCGGGCATCGTGATGTCCTATCAATTCGGCACCAACTGGTCGGTTTTTTCCGACAAGGCAGGGCCAGTTATTGGTCCCTTGATGGCCTATGAAGTTTTGACGGCCTTTTTCCTTGAGGCAGGTTTTCTGGGCGTCATGCTGTTCGGCATCAACAAGGTCGGACGCAAGCTCCATTTTGTTGCGACGCTGGCCGTGGCCGTTGGAACGTTCATTTCCGCATTCTGGATATTGTCGGTCAACAGCTGGATGCAAACACCGGTCGGCTACGAGATTGCCGCCAACGGACAGTTTGTACCCGGCGATAGCTGGCTTACGATCATCTTCAATCCAAGCTTCCCTTACCGCCTCGTCCACACTTTATTGGCGGCCTATCTGACCACCGCGTTTGCGGTGGGTGCCGTTGGTGCATGGCATTTGCTTAAGGACAAGGCCAATCCGGGCGCGCGCAAAATGTTCTCAATTGCGATGTGGATGGCGGCAATCGTCGCGCCCCTCCAAGTGGTCGCTGGCGATTTTCACGGCATCAACACGCTTGAACATCAACCAGCCAAGGTCATGGCGATGGAGGGGCATTATCAAAGTCATCCAGACGGCGCGCCGCTAATATTGTTCGGCATTCCCAACAGCAGAGAGCGCACGGTCGATTACGCAATCGAAATTCCCAACTTGTCGTCTTTGATTCTTAAGCATGACCTCAATGCCCCTCTAGACGGGCTTGATACGATCCCCGATGCAGACGAGCCACCAGTTCCAATTGTATTCTGGTCTTTCAGGATCATGGTCGGGCTAGGTATGGCGATGGTTGGGATCGGCCTTTGGAGCCTAACGGCGCGGGCGCGCAAGAAACTTTATGATTGGCCGTGGCTTCACCGTGCTGCGATCGCCATGGGACCAAGCGGGTTCATTGCCGTGCTTGCAGGTTGGGTGACAACCGAAGTCGGCAGGCAGCCATTCACAATCTATGGCGTGCTTCGAACCGTGGACAGCGCTTCGCCTCTTGATGCACCCGCTGTTGCTTTCTCGCTTCTCGCCTTTGTCGTAGTTTATTTCGCAGTCTTTGGCATGGGCATTTGGTATTTACTGCGCCTGATGAAAAAGCCTCCCGAAGCGCATGAGGCGCCACCAAGCGATGCACCAATCCGCAGTGCCGGATTGACGCCGGCTGTACAAATCCTGTCGGGTGACGGCATCCCGGGCAATGCGCGTAGCGGGGAGATAGTCTGATGGACCTGACAATCATCTGGGCCGGAATCATCGGTTTTGCCATAATCGCCTATGTCGTGATGGACGGTTTTGACCTTGGTATCGGGATATTGTTTCCCTTCTTCAAAGTCGGAACTGACAGGGATACCGCGATGAACAGTATTGCGCCGGTGTGGGATGGCAATGAAACATGGCTGGTTATGGGAGTCGGTGGGTTACTGGCAGCCTTCCCTCTCGCTTATGCAATTATCCTGCCTGCACTTTATGCACCGATGATAGCGATGTTGCTAGGCCTCGTGTTTCGCGGTGTTGCTTTCGAATTCCGCTGGCGCGATCCGGACCATCGCGAACTCTGGGACCGTGCGTTTACGACGGGTTCGTTCATCGCCACCTTTGCGCAAGGTATTGCGCTGGGCGCCTTGCTGCAGGGCATCACTGTCGAAGGCCGCGCTTATGCCGGCGGCTGGTGGGAATGGCTTTCGCCGTTCAGCATCTTGACCGGTTTTGGGCTGGTCGTCGGATATGCGCTGTTGGGAGCGTGCTGGCTGAACTGGAAGACCGAAGGCGGATTGCAAAGGCAAGCGGTCACTTATGCCGGGCGGCTGGGCATCAGCCTGCTGGTGATGATCGGCGCCATCAGCCTCGCCACGCTGACGCTTGAAGCGCAATATTATATGCGTTGGTTGAACTTCCCCGGCGTGCTCGCAACTGCTTTCGTGCCAGTCGCCACCATTGCCGTGACCTATTTTTTCTACCGCAGCTTGCGCCAAACCAAAGACGCCCAACCCTTTTTTTGGGCGCTGGCATTGTTCGGCTTATGCCTCATCGGGTTAGGCGTTTCGATCTGGCCTAACGTAATTCCGGCGCGCGTCACCATCTGGGAGGCTGCGGCACCTTATCGGAGCCAGGTCTTCATGTTGATTGGCGCGTCGATCATGGTGCCGATTATCGTTGCCTACACCGCATGGTCCTATTGGGTATTTCGCGGCAAAGTCGGCCACGACGGATATCATTGATGCAGCGCGCCAAACAACTGGGCTGGTTCTTCGGCATCTGGATGCTCAGCGTCGCGGCACTGGCGATCGTCGGCGGGATCATCCGCTGGGTATTGCTATAAGAGGATACACAGGGAGAGATACAAGATGAGCGGACAATACGATAGCAACCCCGAAGCGTCGAAGGGCGAGGATTGGGCGGGCGAAATGGGCGCCAAATGGCTCGCTAATCTCGAGCGATTCGAAGGCATGATTGCTCCGATAGGTGAAGCGCTGCTTAAACAGGCCAGTTTCAAACCTGGCGAGCGCGTGCTCGATATCGGATGCGGTGGCGGCGGGACAACGATTGCCATAGCGAAGGCCATTGCACCTTCAGGCGAGGTCATTGGCATTGACATTTCACCTGACCTGACAACCGCCTCTACGCAGCGCGCCATCGATGCGGGTCTTAGCAATATCCGTTTCATCTGCGCTGATGCGTCGACGGTTCAACTCGACAATAAGCCATTCGACCGCCTCTTTTCACGCTTTGGCAGCATGTTCTTTCCTGAACCGCACAAAGCGTTCGCCAATTTACACAGCCTGCTCCGCCCCGGTGCGCGCATTGATCTGGCTGTATGGGGCCCGCCGCGCGACAATTTGTGGATGATGGAAATGATGGGGGTCGTCCGCCGTCACATCGATGTGCCACCTGCCATTCCGCGATCGCCTGGCCCGTTTGCATTTGAAGATGTCGATTATTTGAATGAAGTGCTGGAAAGAGGGGGCTTTTCTAAGGCAACCGTCTCGACATATCAGGCACTTCAACCCATTGGCGGCGTGGGCGCCACACCCCAGGAAGCTGTCTCATTTGTACTTTCGTCAATGGCCGTTGGACGTGCGCTGGATGAGCAAGATACAGATGTCCGGATCGCAGCGCAGGCGGACTTGGTGAAGCTATTTGAGCAGCATTATGTTCCTGATCAAGGTATCATGATGCAAGGGAAGGTCTGGCTGGTGTCAGCGACTGCTTAAATATGATCCTCGTTATCTGAAGCGGAGCTTCTGTTCTTAAACATAAATTTTACCTCATTACTGAGGCAGCAGTGCATAAAAATGGACGCACCACTGCCAACGGTTTAATGTCGATTCCGTTTGGTGTAATGAGAAGTCAGCAGAATTTTGGTCTGACAAGGGAACCAAAAAGCTACCGCGAGTCTAAATTCAAACTCGCTAACAAAGCCGCGTTCGCTTCATATTTTGAACGGTGACGAATTATCTCCATACGCGTAATTTTTCTTGTGGTCAACAAAATGCTGAATTCAGGTGGTTGCGTAGACCTTCAACATTTCCCGTAGTTCAGGCACCACGCCTTCCTGATCGGGCACCAGCATAACAATACCCGCGCCACCGTCGGACAAAGCGAAAACGGCGTCCAGGTACGTACCGCGATCGATGCAGAATTCCCAAGATGGTTCGAATGCCGGATCGGGGTATCGGATATCATCTACAATATTGGCGAATGGCGATATGCCTAGTTCCGCTTCGATTGCTTCAATCGTGTCGCCGGGCTGCACCACAATGATGTTGGCGAGCTCGGACAAATCAAAATCTATCAAATATTCTGCCAGCAGGTCCAGCCGCCCAAGCAAGATTTTTTTAAGATCCGGATCGATTGGGCCTGCGAGCACTTCTGCCATTTCGGCACTGTCGTAAATAGTCAGCATTTCATTTTTCCTTAGAAAATGAACACAAAAAAGGGCCCACGGATCGCTCCGGGGCCCTCATCGGGATTCAGTTGTTGGGTTTAGTTATCGATAGATGATCTTGATTGGTGGCACAGGTTTGCCGTCGGCCGCCGCCACAAGGAACGGCTTAAGAAATGCGCGCAGGGCTCGTTCACTGGTAGGCAATACATCCTTGTCCCGCAGCACCGCTTTCGTCCTCTTTTCGGCGACGCGTTGTATGCTTTGCTGCAATTTAACCAATGCCTTTTGCTCATCGAACAGAAGTCCGCTGTCAATCACCATTGCCTTGTCCAGCCGAACCGATGGCTTTGCGATCAGCTCCGGCCGTTTCATCGTCAGCACTAACCCATCAGCGCCGCCCGAGACTTTGAAGCTTCCCGGCGTCATGACGTAACCAATCGGATACTCCACATGATACTTCACTCGGACGCGGGGGTTGGAGGCTTCGATTTTAAATATGGACTGGGTGAGCTCCCGGTCGCGTTGAATTTCGTATTTCTTGGTCATGGTCAGAAGGCTGGTCTTCTTTTCTACCGCGCTTTTGAGCACGACCTGCCAATCGACCATTCGTCTTTGCGTCACCAATCCTTTTTGCTCGGTGACGCCATCTGGTTGCATGGTTGCGGTGTCCGCATTGTCTGCTGCGCTTGACCACACGATGTAATAGGTGCTGAACGCGGCAACGGATGACCCCATCAGTAATGACAGTTTAACACGATTTGGAATTCTCATAACTTATCTCCGGTGAAGGCATACTTCATTGTCTCCTTCAGATAAGATGGAAGAATTTGCGCTTTTTATACAGTATGTTAGGATTATGGCTTCGATGACACCAATAACGACGACGAGCACTTTGTTCGTGTTGGTGTATCAATCCTTTGAGCGGGTTATTGTGGATGCGAATTTCTTGTGCGCTATAAAGTGGCAATGGCAGCAGAGCACCAGCACTATGTCCCGCAACTGCTGTTACGTGGCTTTTTGAGCCAAGTCGGCATTGAGGGGGCAAAAGAACAAGTCCGCGTGTATGATTTAGAGCGCAATGAGAGCTTTCCAACTTCCATCACCAACATCATGGGCGAACGTCGCTACGACGAATGGTGGATTGATGATCAAACCCTAGCAACCATCGAGCCAGCAACCGGCCGGATGGAGAGCGTCCTAGCGCCATTGATTGAACAAATTCGGGTTAAGAAGCAAATTGAGATGACTCCCGACAATATTGCTAATTTGGCACTGTTAACTGCTTTTCAGTTCATCCGTACCAAGAAAATACGGTTGATGCCTGAGCGGCTCAATCGGCAGCTCGTAACCCATGTGAAACGCATGGGGTTAGATCCAAGCAAGGTGCAAGGGTTGGTTGATTGGGATATGGCCTTCTCGTAGGAAGAGTTCGGCGTGGGTGTTCGGCTTAACCGTGTCGTCGAATTCAAGCGACTGGATGAGGATTTCTTCTCGGACGAAAACTAGTTTTGACCCCTGTCAATTCTTGAGAGCACCAAACGATTATGGCAAGACTTGATGAAATTGCAGAAGGTATCTCAATGATGTTGATATCATCGCCGGTGCCGGAGCCTTTCAACGTATGTCTTCGGGGCGAGAGCCCAACGGAAACGACGTTCCTAGTCCGCGCCGTAATCGACAGCTGTGAGCGTCAGGGGTTTCCGCTTAACTCTGTTCGAATTGGTCCCAATCTGGGCTCTGATCTTTTGAAGCAATACGGTGACGAAGAGTCTGGATACCAAGGTGTAATGATTCGAATGTCGAATTTGTTGGGGTTGGACGTGGAATTTTATCGCTTCTGAAATACCAAATAGAACCAATGAAGGCAGCCAGAGCGGCTATCTCGAATATGCTATTTGTCTAAAACACTAAGTCAAGGCAGCAAAGCGCTCAGCTAAATCGAAGGGGCCAAATATTATCAGCAAGTCATCAATAGCGACAACCGTATCGGGTTGCGCGTAGGAGAAATCTTCTTTCGGACGATTTATGCCTACGACTGTCACTCCACGTTTAGTCCGCACTGCGGAATCTCCCAACGTCATATTTGCCATCGCTTCGGGTGCGCGCGTTCTTGCATTTGCGAAGTCGTCATCGAATTCAATGTGATCAATCATCCGGCCTATCACAATGCTCGGGTCGGAACTTTCACTATCGGCAGAAGTTCGCACTTCAGTAAGAAAAGTATATGATTAGCCAAGGAGACTGAAGATGAACGCTGAACAGATAATGACCAAAAATCCGGCTTGCTGCAGTCCCGAACAAACAGTGCAGGAAGCGGCTGCTTTAATGGCAAAGCACAATTGTGGTCAAATTCCTGTAATCGACCACGACAATTCCCTAGTCGGGGTAATTACCGATCGCGACATTGCGTGTCGATGTGTCGCAGAGGGTCACTCGACTGACACGAAAGTTAGCGAAGTGATGACCAAAGCGCCGGTCACTGTCTCCCCCGGCACTAGCTTGGAGGATTGTTGCCAAAAGATGGAGGAAAGCCAGGTCCGACGCCTTCCGGTTGTGGATGATACCGGAAAATGTTGCGGAATGCTCTCTCAAGCCGATATTGCCAAGAATGTTGAGTTGAAGGAAACCGGTAATCTTGTTCGCGGCGTATCCGAGGCAAAGTAGAAAACCTATTCCGACGGCACTCTCAAAATTCCTCGGTTGTTCAGCATTGCCGTGGGTTGGCAAAATTGTGAGGCAAGTCAGTTCCCGTACAAAGCACGACCCACAGCAGACCCACGCAGCTGCTTATGTTAAGGCCATCCCGCAGGAAGCGAAGTCACAGTAAGGGTTAAGCCATGGTGCTGCTGGGGAGGATTGAACTCCCGACCTCGTCATTACCAATGACGCGCTCTACCACTGAGCTACAGCAGCAATACCGAAGGTGCGGCCCTATGCGAAGGCTTGGGCCCAATGTCAAGCGGCTTGCGTCGCGGCTG
>JBBQPQ010000034.1:0-25031 GCA_038217195.1 Sphingomonadales bacterium
TGGTCAACGGGTGGGGCCTAATGTTGATTCGTCACTGGTCCGTTGCATCTGCCTATAATCGGGCAAGTCATATTTGTTGCGGAGAATTAGAATGTTAGACCCAAAATTGCGCGGGATCGTATATGCGACAGCAGCGGCCGCCCTTGTCACCGGTTGTGGCGCAGACGACATCGCCTCGCCAGGCACGGGTGGTAACATTACCATCAATAACCCATCTGCACCTACTCCGCCCCCACCTCCTCCTCCTCCTCCACCAGCTACAGTAACGCCTGCTGGTGCCTGTCCATCAATCGCTGACCCACAGGGTTTGACGAACGCAGGGACAATTTCTGGGCCGACCGGAACCTATCGTATTTGCCAACTTCCAGGCCTTATCCGCGTTTCGAGCACATTGCCGAAAATTGCAGGCGTTCTCTATTCGATGAATGGCCGGGTAAATGTCGGCTGTGACGGCGGATTCAATGCGCCGACAACAACAGCGCCAGTGACCTCAACCACTATCGGCTGTACAACGCCGCTGACCGCAGACACTAACGTAACGTTGACGATCGATCCAGGCGTCATTCTTTATGGCGCAACCGGTCAATCATGGCTCGCAGTCAACCGTGGCAACAGGATTTCCGCAATTGGCACGGCTACTTTGCCGATCATCTTTACCAGTCAGGACAATGTTGCCGGCTTCAACACCGATGCTTCGCAAGGCCAATGGGGCGGCGTCGTTCTCATGGGGCGCGGTGTCACCACCGACTGTAACGTTGGTACAGTTGCCGCAAACACCTGTGAGCGTGATACCGAAGGTGCTGCCGATCTGGCGCGCTTCGGTGGTACGGACAACAGCTACAATGCAGGCCGCATGAGCTTTGTTCAAATCCGTTATTCCGGCTTTGTCTTGGGCGCTAACCGAGAGTTGCAGGCACTGACCACTGAAGGTATCGGTACCGGTACCGTGCTGAACAACATCCAATCGCACAACAGCTCGGATGATGGTGCCGAATTCTTTGGTGGCGCAATCAACATGAAATATTATGTTGCAACTGGCGCTGACGATGACAGCATTGATATCGACACTGGCGCGCAAGCCAATATCCAATATGCTTTGCTGATCCAGCGTGCTGGCCGCGGCGATGCTTTGATGGAGTTCGATAGCAACGGTGCAGAGGCCGACACGCCACGCAGCACCATGAGGATTGCCAACTTCACAGGCCTGCAGCCACAAAGCTCGCCTGACAATGAAAGCAATGATCTTGCCGGGACGCTATTCCGTGGCAACTCTGACACGACATTGATCAATGGCATCATTGCCACGCCAAACAACGAATGTATTCGTGTAAACGGTTCCGGTGTGACCCCTGCAACTTTGGTTGCGCGGTCGGTGGTGTTGCAGTGCAACGCGACCAAATATCTGGGATCAGGATCTTACTCAGGTGTGCAGGTTGCTACATTGTTCGGCACAGGCGCCAACAATAATAACGATGCGTTCACGACGAGCTTCTCCTCGCTGTTTATCAACGGCGCGAATGAAACAGCAGTTGTTGCAACCAATCCGACAACATTCAGCTCGTTCTTCACGGCCACGAACTATGTCGGTGCGGTGAGAGATGCGAGTGACACATGGTACGCTGGATGGACATGTAACAGTTCCACCGCGAACCTGGGCACCAGCCTGACTGGCCTCTGCACCTCGCTGCCTACATATTAAGCTGCGAACCATGATATGGGTGGGGCGCGGCCGCAATGGTCACGCTCCACCCTTTTCAATAGGAAATAGGGAAATTCCAATGTCGTATTCTTTCAGGCGCGCTGGCCTGCTGCTCTTCACAACTGCACTTGCTGCACCGCATATGGCGTTTGCGCAAACAGCCGAGCCAACCCCCGCCGCCACCGAACAAGCTGCAACTGCTGAGCCGGCCACTGCGACAACGGACTCTGCACCGCCTGAAGAGGAGACCGATGTTTCGGTACCGGGCGGTGAAATTGTTGTGCGCGGTTATCTGGACCGCAACATCGCCAAGTCTTCACCCCAGGTAGTGTCGGTTCTCTCCAGCGCAGACATCGCGCGAACAGGGGAAGGCAACATTGCCGGTGCGCTCGGCCGCGTGACGGGTCTCAGCGTCGTTGGCAGTGGCTATGTATATGTTCGCGGTCTTGGTGATCGCTATTCGCTCGCATTGCTCAACGGTTCGCCACTGCCAAGCCCAGAGCCTTTAAAGCGCGTTGTGCCGCTCGATCTGTTTCCAACAGGTGTAATTGCCTCGTCGCTCGTCCAGAAAAGTTATTCGGTAAATTACCCCGGTGAATTTGGCGGTGGCGTGATCAATTTGACCACCAAAGCGACTCCACGTGACCCCTTCTTAACGATTGGCGGAAGCATTTCGGGCGACAGCGAAACCACAGGCCAGCTCGGCTATACATATTACGGCAGTTCGTCCGACTGGACGGGCTATACCAACGGAAATCGCGATCTGACGCCAGCGTTGAGAAGCTTTCTGGCGAGCGGAGAACGGTTGAGTTCTGGCACTGTGAATGTCCAGGACGTGGGCAAAGGTATTGTCACTGGCCGAAACGGGATTTTGCAGCGCGATAACAAATTGGCGCCGAATACTTCATTGTCCTTTTCCGGCGGAAAGACTTTTGATGTTGGCACATCGCAGCTCGGTATTATTGCCGGCGGTGGCTACAGCAACAAATGGTCAACGCGCGATACCATTCAGCAACGCTCTCTAAGTGCGGATGTCTCCACAGCAGACTCGGATTTCCGCCAAGTTAGCACTGATCAGCGTATTGTGACCAACGGGCTTTTGGGTCTTGGATTTGAATTTGGTGAAAACAAACTGCGGTGGACCAACCTGTACATTCATGACACCATCAAACAGGGTCGGCTGAGCCTTGGTAACATCGACCAGACTGCTTCTGATATCATGCGCCAGAAAACAGCTTGGTATGAACGGCAGTTGATTGACACCCAAATGGTGGGTGAATTCGAAATCAATCCCGACTTGGAAATTGATGTTCGTGGAGCTTATGCGAAATCGCAGCGTGACGCGCCGTATGAATTATCAACGGAATATGTCCGGACCAATGCTGCATCGGATCCGACAGGCGCTTATTTCGTGAACGTCCTTAACCGGCAGCGCGGCGATGCGCGGGTCATATTTTCCAAACTGACCGAAAAGCTGCTGTCGGGCGGCATTGACGTGACGTACAAGCTGACGCCCGATATCGGCGTTACGGTAGGTAATGCTTATACCGATACCGACCGTGTAAGCTCGCGTCGCGAGTTCTTCTACGATGCAAATGGACTGCCGTCCGGCGTAGGACTTCTGCGTGCGGATCTTCTGCTTCAGCCTCAGATCATCGACTTCTACAAAATTGCTTTGCTTGAGGCAGATGAAGGCAATCCGGCTTTCAAGGCAACGCTGCGCACATGGGCAGGGTACGGTAAAATAAATGCGCAAATCGGCGACAAGTTCAATCTTGATGCAGGTGTCCGCTGGGAAAAAGCGAAGCAGACGGTCGTTCCCATCCAAGTATTTAATGTGCCCGGGGCATCCGCCGCCGCAACCGATTTGTTGCGTGAATATTGGTTGCCTGCCGCCACCTTGACGGTCGACGTCGCAGATCAAATGAAATTGCGCTTTAGTGCGTCAAAAACCATCGCTCGCCCGCAATTTCGCGAACTGATCAACCAACCATATTTTGATCCCGACACAAACCGCGCCTATCGCGGCAACCCGCTCTTGGTCGATAGCCAGCTTTATAATGGCGAGGCGCGGTTTGAATATTATTTTGCCCCGGAACAGCGGTTTTCTGTTTCCACTTTCTACAAAAAAATCAAAAATCCGATTGAAGCTTTTGTCACGAACGATTTTACAACGTCCTTCGCCAACGCACCCGAAGCGGCGATTTACGGTGCAGAAGTGGACGTGCAGAAATATGTGGATCTCAGCAACTTGAGCAGCAGTGATTTCTTCGCTACCCGTCGCGTGGTGCTTGTAGCAAATTACACCTACACTAAATCCAGCTTAAAGGTTGGCGCAGGTGATAGCACAGCTGTTTTCGGAGCCTTTTCGACCAATGCTTCGGATTACTTCAGAGACGGTTCGCCGTTGACAGGACAGTCGGATCACATCGTGAACTTTCAGGCAGGCATGGAAGATACGGAGAAGCTGTCACAGGTAACGTTGCTGCTGAGCTACTCCAGTGACCGAGTGACCAGTCGAGGTATTAACGGCACGCCGCCACAGCCAGATGTTGTTGAGCGTCCAGGCTTTCGGCTTGACCTGGTTGCGCGGCAGGGAATATCGATAGCTGGTCAGAAAGCTGAACTGAAATTTGAGCTTCGTAACCTTACCCGCACGAAATATCGCGAATTTCAACAGTCCGGTGACAACCGGATCATCTATAACCAATATGATCCAGGTCTAAGTGCTTCCGCTGGTCTTAGCTTTAATTTTTAACTGATTTCCCCCCTACTGGCGGCTGCGTGTTTTGAACACGCCGCCGCCATTTTGTGTTCGGTCGCACGAGAAGGGAGAGTCGTCACGAAACTGTCATTTTAGCTTCACTTTTACGTCACAGGTGCGTCTTAGTGCCGGGCATCTGGCGGATTCGCTTGGGAGGTACTGTGGCAATATCATTGGCTGAAAGGGTAAAGGTTCAATCACGCCGACTAACATCGGTGCCGGTTGGAAGCTTTCTCGTCAGCATGCTTGCCATTCTTGCTGCACTCCAAGTTGCGCGGCTTTCTTGGCTTTTGTTGACGCCCGTGGGGCCTGTGGGGGGGTGGCGCGCGCCAACTGCCAATCTTGTTCCAATATCCGCGCGCATGGCGCTTTTTTCAGGCTTTGATCCATTTTACCGCAACGACGCCTCGTCGACTGCAGCACAAAATGTGACTTCGTTGGACCTCGTCTTGTTCGGCGTACGCGCAAATGAGAGCTCGGGAGGGGGCGCCGCGATCATTGCTGGTGCAGACGGCATTCAAAACAGCTTTGCTGTTAGTGAAGAGGTTGCCCCCGGCGTTACCTTGGATGCGGTGGCATTTGACCATGTCATTTTGTCGAGGGGAGGCGTGAAAGAATCGCTTTACTTGGACCAGTCGGTGCCCGCTGAAACTGTAGGGATGCCCGCTTCATCGCCCACATCTGCATTGGTTGCGTCATCCCCAGGAACCGCTGGTGGACTGAATGCAGAAACGCTGCAGAAAACCATTGGCTTTGCCCCGCGAAATGAAGGGGGAAGGGTGACCGGCTTTGTTTTGCAAGCCCGTGACGATGGGACGATGCTTCGGTTGGCCGGCTTCAAAGCAGGTGATATCGTTGTTGCCGTCAATGGTCGTCCTGTGTCCTCTGCCGCCGATATTGCGGCCCAATTCAGGCCAGGTGCCCGAGTCAGCGTCGAAGTTGAACGCGGCGGCTCCAAGGTCCCCATCGCTCTAAATCTGGAACAAATGTGATCCGTAAACTTACCTTATTGCTGGCCTGCAGCGCACTTACCTTTGCTGTACCTGTGTCAGCGCAGCAGACGTTGAATGTCCGCGATGCCGATATACGGGCTTTTGTACAGGATGCCGCGCGTGTGACTGGGCAGACCTTTATCGTCGATGGGCGCGTAACGGGCAAAGTTTCGGTTGTGACGGACCGGCCGCTGTCGCGCTCCGAATATTTTGAGGTATTTTTGTCGACGCTTCGCGCGAACGGGCTGGTCGCCATTCCCATGCGCGGCGGCGGTTATCGTATCCAACCTTCGGACGGCGCCGCAACTCAGCCGAGCCGTGTCGGCAGCCGGGCTGCAACTGCAAGCCAGTTTGTGACCGAGGTTTTCCGTTTGCGTTCGATTGACGCGACGACAGCAGTTGAAACGCTTCGTCCCCTCATCAGCCGTGAAGGATCGCTCACCGCAAATCGCAGCGCCAACAGCCTTGTCGTGGCAGATTACGCCGACAACATTCGGCGCATCCGGGATTTGATCCGCCAGATCGACCGCGATAGCGCTGCAACGCAGATTGTTACATTAGACAATGCCGGAGCGCGTGAAATTGCAACGGCGTTGCAAGGCCTTGCAGGCCAGGGTGGCGGCGAAGGTGGCCGAACACCTGTTTCCATAGCTGCAGTTGATAGCAGCAATGCTATCGCGCTGCGCGGCGATCCGACGTCGGTGGCGCGCTTTGCTGCAATGGCAAAACAACTGGATGCGCGCGCTCAATCAGGAGCAGAAATACGCGTCTACCAGCTTCAGCATGCAAATGCCGCAACCTTGCTCGAAACGGTTCAGTCACTCATAGGCGGGCAAAGCGGCTCATCTCAAAATAATGCATTACCACCTGTGGCTATACAAGGGAGTACCGCAGGACAACCGGCCGCAGCGACGCCCGTCGTTGCCGCGTCGTCGGGATCGGGAATGAACGGATTTGGTGGCCGCGGCCCGGTTGTTGTAACCCGGTACGAAGGTACCAATGCATTGATCGTTGCCGCTAATCCTGAGGTGCAGCGAACTTTGGGAGAGCTTATCAGGCAACTTGATACAAGGCCGGAACAGGTCCTCGTGGAGGCGATTGTTGTGGAAATTGGCAATGAGGCTGCCAAAAAGCTTGGTGTGCAGTTCTTGGTTGGAGGCAAAAACGCACCTTTTGCAGCCACCAATTATTCGAATGCCACACCCAATATTCTGACCATAGCTGGCGCAATTGGCGCTGAGCAACTCAGTCGAACGACAACGACGGTGAATGGTAACACCACCACAACCGCAACAAACAGCGCGTTGGGGGACAGCCTTCAAGAGGCGGCAGCTGCGTCGATCTTGAGCGCGACCGGTGGTTTTGGCGGGTTCGCCCTGGATATTGGCAAGAACGCAATTTTCGGCACGATCATCAACGCGATTGCTGCTGATACGGAATCCAACCTTTTAGCGACGCCGCATATTGTAACGCTGAACAACCAAAAAGCGAAGTTTCTGGTGGGCCAAGAAGTGCCCGTTAGCACTGGCGAGCAATTGTCTGCAAACTTTGAAAATGCGTTTCGCACGGTGCAGCGCCAAGAGGTCGGGATCAAGCTTGAGGTAACACCGCAAGTCAATGCTCAAGGCGATGTGAAACTATTCTTGAAACAAGAAGTATCAAGCGTCGCCGGTCCGGTTTCATCCCGGTCGAGCGATCTGATTTTGAACAAGCGCGAGTTCGAGACAACGCTGACCGTTGGTGACGGGCAACTTCTGGCGATTGGCGGCTTGCTAAATGATGATGAGCGGCGCACGATCGAACGCATTCCTTTGTTAAGCGATATCCCGATTATCGGTGAACTTTTCAAGTCGCGCAGCCGCAGCCGAAGCAAGACCAATTTGATGGTGTTTATCCGTCCTACAATCCTGCGCAGCCGCGAAGATGGCGATCGCTTGACCGCGCGTCGTTATGATTATGTCCGAGACATGCAGTTGTTGCGTAATCCTGATATCGAGCCGAGCATTGACGAATTGCTGCGTGACTATATGGGCGCTGTTCCGCCTGCGCCGCCAAGCCCACGAGCAGACGATATGATGATCGGAGCGGATGGGACGCTGACTCGGCAGCCGGTTGGAGGCCCGCTCCAGCCGACCGAAGTACCAGCAAGCAATGTTTCCTCGACAAAGGGTGATCAGCAGTGACCGGAGCGGGGGGCAAAGGACGGGCAACTGATGTGACCGCCAATCCTGAAACATTTTTGCCGGTGGGGGGCCCTGTCATCATGCCACTGCTTGATCTGCCATATGCCTTTGCAAAAGCGCACGGACTGGTGTTGCGCCATGAAAACAACGACAGATTGGTGGTCGCTATGCGCGAAGGCGCTGATCCCCTTATGCTGCTTGAAGTGCGCCGTTATTTGTCAATGCCCTTCGATGTCGAGATCGCGGACAATGTGACCTTCGACCGATATCTTTCCGACCATTACGCGATGGACGGCAGCGCCGCCGCCATGGCGGGCTCGATTGGTACCAATGATGGCGATCTGCTGTCGGATATGCTGCCAAGCGCTGATGACTTGCTTGACAGCGCAGACGACGCGCCAGTAATCCGGTTGATCAACGGTATAATTGCCGAAGCGGTCAGGCAGGGCGTGTCCGATATTCATATCGAGCCCTACGAAACCGGCCTTGTCATCCGAATGCGTGCCGATGGGGTCCTGCAGGAGCGCCTGCGCCTCCCCTCCAACGTCGCGCCTGTTGTCGTCAGCCGCATCAAGGTCATGGCGCGTCTGGACATTGCAGAACGCCGCATTCCGCAGGATGGCCGTATCAGTCTGACGCTTGGCGGTAAGCTGGTCGACGTGCGCGTATCCACATTGCCAAGCCGTGCGGGTGAGCGGGTCGTGATGCGCATATTGGACAATGAAAATGCCGGCATATCGCTTGATTTGCTTGGCATGTCGGAAGATACATTGAAAATATTGCGTGAAGCTCTGGCGGAGCCGAACGGGATCATACTTGTCACCGGCCCAACCGGTTCAGGCAAGACCACGACATTATATGCTGGTCTCAAACGTCTGAATGACGGCTCACGCAATATTTTGACGGTGGAAGACCCCGTTGAATATGCTGTGGAAGGCATTGGCCAGACTCAAGTGAATGCAAAGGTTGGAATGACTTTTGCCGCAGGTTTGCGCGCAATCTTGCGCCAGGACCCCGACGTAGTGATGGTCGGCGAAATTCGAGACCGTGAAACGGCGGATATTGCTGTTCAGGCAGCGCTGACTGGACATCTCGTGCTCACTACCGTTCATACCAACGATGCGCTCGGAGCAATAACGCGCATGCGCGATATGAAAGTTGAGCCCTTCCTACTTGCATCGACCTTGCGTGCGGTGATTGCGCAGCGTCTTGTGCGCCGCTTGTGCCCAGCCTGTCGGCAGACGGTGCAAGCAGATGGAAATGCTGCATCCTTGCTTGGCTTTGACAAGGGCACTGCAGTGTTCAAGGCGGTTGGATGCGCCGAATGCAATAATACAGGGTTTCAGGGCCGCATAGGTGTCTTTGAGGCTGTGCGGGTGGATGACACGATTAGACGGCTTATCAATGACGGTGGCGATGAAGCCATTTTGGCACGCCATGCCTTTGTGAACCAACCAAATTTGAGCGCTGCCGCGCGGAAACTCGTGCGCAGCGGAGATACCACACCAGAGGAAGCCATTCGCATCTCGCGTCGTGAAGACATTGTTGATGCCTGAATTTGCCTATCACGCCATCGACCCTGACGGGCGCGAACGGCGGGGGCGAATTGCTGCAGCCAATGACGATCAGGCGCGTGAGCAGCTGATTTCTAAAAAATTATATATCGTCAGCGTTGCGCCCGCGGAGGTTCGGGCATCGGCGTTTGCTGGGTTGCCGTTGAAGCGCCAACCGCGCCTCAACGCCAAGCAACTGACGCTCTTTACCCGGCAATTGTCGTCGCTCGCGCAAGTTTCGCCTTTGGAGGAAGCGCTACGCACGATTAGCCGTCAGAGCGAGCAACCGCATGTGCGTGCGATATTGACTGGCGTACATAGCGGTGTCGTCGAAGGTCAGCGGCTGTCGGATGCCATGCGGCGTGAAAGCAACAGTTTTCCTGCGCTGTACCGCGCGATGATTGCCGCAGGTGAGGGGGCAGGGACGTTGCCACTTATTACCGAACGTCTGGCCTTACTGTTGGAACGACAGGCGGAAATGCGGGGTAAGTTGATTGGGGCACTGGCCTATCCGGCAATTTTGTCGCTGGTCGCGATACTTGTGGTTATGGGGTTGATGATCTCCGTGGTCCCGCGGGTCGTCGAACAATTCGATAATGTGGATCAGCAATTGCCCCTAATTACCCGCATTGTGATTGGCATATCTGCCTTTTTGGCAAGCTATTACTGGGTGATCCTCATCATCATAATTTTGGCTGCATTTCTTTTTGCGCGGGCGTTGAAGCAACCGGGTTTTCGATTGACGGTTGATCGCAATGTATTGCGCATACCGTTTCTGGGGAAGCTCTTGCGCAACCTGCACGCCGCCCGCATGGCGCGGACATTGTCCACCATGGTCGCGAGCCGCTTGCCTTTGCTGGAAGGCTTGCGTCTCACAGGCGGTACAATTCGCAACAAAGTTCTGGCGGGCGCCAATGATGATATTGTCGAGGCTGTCCGCAGCGGGGGCAGTCTTTCGGGAGCAATGCGGGCCACGGGGGTGTTTCCGCCACTGTTGGTATATTTGACCGCAAGTGGCGAAAGTGCAGGTCAACTGGACATGATGCTGGAGCGGGCTGCCGAATATCTCGAGCGGGAATTTGATAACTTTACAAGCACCGCATTGTCGCTGCTAGAGCCGCTAATCATTGTCATCATGGGCGGTATTGTCGCCGTGATCATATTGGCTATTTTATTGCCTATACTTCAACTGCAAAACCTGACGGGACTTTAGACATGCTCCGCATCCTCTTTCATCTTTTCACAGACACCAGCCGACCATCGGTCAAGTTCAGACGCAAAGCTGTAAAGATGCAGCGTAACGGCTTCACCCTTGTCGAAATGATGGTCACGTTGTTCATCTTGGCCCTGCTGACCACCATTGTGGCCATCAATGTGCTGCCCAACCAGGATAAGGCGATGGTGCAAAAGGCAAAGGCCGATATTGCCGTGTTGGGGCAGGCACTCGAAACCTACCGGCTCGACAATTTGACGTATCCTGATGCTGGTGCCGGACTTCAGGCACTGGTCACGCCGCCTTCAACAGGTGGTTCGCGCACCCAAGGCTATATCAAGAAGCTGCCTATGGACCCGTGGAACCGCCCATATCAGTATAGTGTGCCAGGCAAAAACAGCGCCTTTGATATCTATTCGCTAGGTGCCGATGCTGCGCCCGGCGGCGAGGATGAAAATGCGGACATCTACGGCACATAAGCAAGCATTCGCGCAATCGGTAAAGAGTAACGAGCGCGGCTTCACATTGGTGGAGCTGATGGTGGTGATATTCATCATCGGTATTGCCAGCGCCGCAGTCGTCATGACCGTTCGGTCGCCGGAACGAAATGTACACGACGAAGCGGAGCGGTTTGCAGCACGTGTGGCGGCGTTGCGGGATAATGCAATCCTGCAATCGCGTACAATGTCGGTGACGGTTCGGCCATCCGGATATGCCTTCGAAGCACGCAAAAATGGTGTCTGGGTGGCTTTGGAAGATGCGCCTTTTTCTTCGACTGACTGGCAACGTGGCACATCGGTGGAGATGGCAGGCGTGCGCCAGTTGCGCGTTGCCTTCGACAGCACCGGTATACCCTCAAATGCTGCTGATTTTGTCATCAAGCACGATGACGTGAAGGTCAAAATGTCGCTTGCCGCCACCGGGGATGTCCACATTGCCCGCTAAAAAACCCTTTCCGTGTAATGGCTTTACGCTTTTGGAGATCATGGTCGCATTGGCGATTTTTAGCTTGGCCGCACTGGCGATGGTGCGATTGCAAGGTTACTCGGTGCGATCAACGTCCAATCTGCGTGACAGCGTTATGGCTTGGCAGGTGGCGCGAAATGTTGGTGTAGAAATCCTGTCCAATCCAGCACCACCGACCTTGGGCCAAACCCGCGGTCAAGAGACCAATGGCGGGCAGAACTGGACATGGGCCGCTTCAACAGCCGTCACTGATGACCGTCGTTTGTTAAAGGTGGAAATCGATGTCCGCGGCACTGGCACTGCCGCTGGCCGAAAAGCACATCTTACGATCGCAAGGCCCGTGGAACAGTGACCGAGCGTCGATCATCCGAGGCTGGTTTTACCCTGATTGAATTACTCGTGGCGCTTGCGATTTTCGCGCTCATTTCGGTGGCAGGTGTCCTGCTGCTGCGATCTGGTAGTGACACCCAGATTGCTGTGAAGAAGCGACTGGCGGAAACGGCTTTAATGCAACGGCTTTCTAACAGTTTGGAAGCTGATCTGGCGCAAGCGATGGTTCGGCCCGTCCGGGATGAATCTGGCCAGTCGCTCCCCGCCTTTACGCAAACTGATCCTAGCTCCCCCGGCGTGTTGTTCGGTTTTGTGCGCGCAGGATGGTCCAATTTTGACTCTGCACCGCGCGCGGGTTTGCAGCGCGTGGCATATATACTGCAAGACGGTGCATTTAAGCGGGTCAGTTGGCCAATGCTTGACGGTGCGGTGCCGGCCGAGGCCGCGACTTTGCTCCAGAATGTTGAATCGGCACGGGCAGAATTTCGCGATGATAAGGGGCAATGGCGCGCAGATTGGGCCGCGACAGATGCTGACGCTATCCCCCGAGCTTTAGCGCTTCGGGTAAAACTAAAGGGGCAAGCAGAAGAACGCATGTTGTTCCTTGTGGGACCACAGACGCGTGTTCCGCCCCCGCAACCTGACGACGGTGGCGTCTGATGACGATGCCCCATAAAGCAGAACGAGGCGCAGCGTTGCTATCGGTGTTGTTAATGGTCGCTGTCTTGGCGGTTATTGCGGCGACAACGCTTGACCGGTTGACATTATCCAGCAAGTTATCCGCCAATGGCAATAGCCTCGCACAGGCGCGTATGTTTAGTTACGCCGCTGAGTCCATTGCAGCGGCGCGTATTGAAGATTTGGTCGCGCGTGATGCCGCGCAGACTACCTTGGCAGGCAATTGGCTTGGCAAGCCGCAAAATCTTCCAATTCCTCTCGGGTCCGCTACGGCCACGGTGCGTGATGGCGGCAATTGCTTTAACTTAAACAGCCTGGTGACGGAAACAGAAGGGCGCTATCTGGCAAATGCCGAAGGCATGACGCAGATGACATCATTGATGGTCGTTCTGGGGATTGATGAAAATGCCGCGCGGACGGTGACTGCTGCCGCGGCAGATTGGGCGGACAGTGATATCACATCCTTGGCTAACGGTGTTGAAGATGACGGCTATCGCGCGTTGGTGAACCCTTATTTGACGGCGAATAGGCCCTTTGCACATCCCAGTGAACTCCGCGCCGTAAAAGGGGTAAGCCCTGCAGTTTATGCCAAGCTTCAAAACTGGATATGTGCTCTGCCCGAACCTGTTTTATCCCCACTTAACGTTAACACGTTACTGCCCGAACAGGCGCCGCTGCTGGCAATGCTTTTTCCAACCGGGAAATTGAGCCTGGCCGCCGCGCGTAGCTATCTCGCCAAGCGCCCGGCAAGTGGCTATGGCAGCCTCATTCGATTCTGGGCCGCGCCGGAACTTGCGGCGCTGGAACCAACTTCTCTGGTTCAAGGGCAGGTTAAACTGACAAGTAACTACTTCCTTTTGGACACGCAGGTGTCATTTGGTGAGCTTACGCTTGACGGCCAGTCCATGATTGTGGCGTCGCCCGCACCCGCACGCGTGATCTGGCGCAGTTGGGGTGAAGAGGAATGAGCTTGATTGTTACGCGCTTCCCCATCTCCGATTTAGACGATCCAACTGTGTTTCGGATCGCCGATGGGGCTTGGCAAGATGCTGGGCACCTCTCGGAATTTGTTCACGCGGCAGCAGACGTAACGTTGATGGCGCTGGTCGCCCCAGAGCAGGTGCGTTGCAACTGGAGCACATTTCCCGATCTAGAGGTTCGTCAGGCGGTGTCGGTGGCAAGGCTACGTGCAAGTGAACAATCGCTTGGTCTCGTGCACAGCAGCGCTGGCCTCGAAATTGACGGGACGATTGCAACGGCTACCATTGCGCCCGAAGTGATGCAGTCAGGGTTGGACAGGCTTGCCGCGAGGGATATTAATCCTGACTTGGTCATACCGTTCGCATTGGTTCTCGGGAGCCACAAAGATGCCATTACCCACGCAGCCTTTGATGGTATTTCCGTGCTCAAAGGCAACAACTTTGCCATTCCTGACGAAACGGTGTTGCGCAATATATTTGTCGGCGCTTCACACCTCGAGGACGTCGCCGCTGATGACCTCCGAAGCTTGCTGCTGGCTGCTAGCGCAGCACCGATTTTAAACCTGCGCGAAGGCATATTTGCAAAGCGTGAAGCAATACATTGGACTACAGCTGAACAGCGTGTTTGGATCAAACGACTTTTGGCAGGTCTCGTCATCACCACAATGCTCATCGCTGTGGCGACGCTGACCAAATATTGGAATGCGACACGGACGGAAAACGCTTTGGCGCTGGCCGCAGCGAAAACGGTTGATCCCGCAATCAGCGACATTGATCAGGCCGAAAGTGCACTTGCTGATGCGCTTGGCAAACGTGGCATTGTCCAAGGCGGGTTCACTCCCTTGTCAGCGGCTCTGTGGCGCAGCGTGAAGGCGTCGCCAAATGTCTCAGTGCGCGAACTTCGCTTTACCCCTGATGGCATCCTGACGGTGGTTCTTGCAGGGCCCACCGCTGACAATATCAACAAGGCACTTTTGGCAATTCAGCAGGACGGTTTTCGCATAACCGCAACGGCACGCCAGGATGCGAGCGGCAGTAATCTTGTCGATGTGACTGTGAGGATGCCGTGAAAGCTGGTGTAAGCATTTGGTTCGCGGCGCTGACAAGGCGCGAGCAGTGGCTTGTGGCGATGGGGTTGTTTTTGGCGGGATTGGTGCTTGCTGTTTATGCTATCATGTTACCCACCCTGGCGGCAATTGATCGCGCCAAATCAGAGCATGACACAGCAGTAGAACGGCGCGGAAGGATTGTCGCTACGGTTGAAACCGGACGCGGTGTTGGATCACCGCGTAAAGTCATTCAAGCTGCTGACATAAACCTTGTAATTACGCAAAGTGCCGCAGAAAAAGGTTTTGATGCTGTAAAGTCAGCGAACGCGACGCCCGGACAGATCAGCATCCGGATTGACCAAGCGCGCGCACCCGCCTTGCTGTCGTGGCTGACTGAGCTTGAGGACCAAAATGTGGTAGTTCGCAGCCTAACTTTGCGTTCGGGTGGCAATGGCACAGTGACTGTGGACGCGCAGCTGCAGACGAGAGCACAATGACGCGCCGCTTCATTTTAGCTTTGGCGGCCGTTCTCGTGGTGTTGTTTGTCATCTTCATGCCCTTGCGCAATATCGTGACGGGCAATGGCGTGACTGCTCGTAAGGTGGACGGTATCATCTGGGACGGGTCGGTGCGTGATCTAAGACTTGGCAAATTACCGGTTGGCGATATCAACGCGCGATTGCTTTTCTGGCCATTGTTTTTGGGCCGTGCTGAGATGTTCATATCACGGGGGGAGGCTCAATATGCGCCGGGCATATCGGGATCCATAGCGCGAGGCATTGGCGGTACCTCGATAAGAAACCTCTCGGCGACACTCCCTATCGGGTCGCTTTTTGCGCCATTCCCGGCGGAAAATATCCAGTTTGAAGGCTTTTCTGCGCGCTTTGCCGCCGGGCGTTGTATCGATGCGAGCGGGCAGGTTCGTTTGACGATGTCGGATACCGTGCCCGGACTTAATCTGCAAAATGGTATGCTTGGTAAACCGCGATGTGAAGGTGCACGTCTGTTGCTCCCGTTAATCAGCCAGTCCGCCATGGAGCGGGCGGATATCAGGATGTCGGCTGACGGATCCTACACCGTAACCGTCAAACTGGACGCCAGCAGGGGCGACCCGCCAGCGCTGTTGGACGTGGCTGGTTTTCGCCCCGTAGCGGGTGGTTATCAGCTCGTGCAAAAGGGCCGGTTCTGAGCGGCTCGTTTGCGCTGTTGGACGATATAATGTTCGCCCTGCCGTTCTGGTATCAACTTGTCCTCACGGTCACTCTAGGCGCGATCTGGGGTAGTTTTGTTACGGCGTTATGTAGCAGATGGTTGCGCGGGGAGAGCGTGGCCGACGGGCGATCACGCTGTGATGCGTGTCATGCGACCTTGCGTGCGATTGATCTGATACCGCTACTGTCCTATGCTTTTCTTCGCGGGAAATGCCGATATTGCTTCGCTCACATTGGGAGGAAAGCAGTTTATATCGAGTTGATCTCTTCCGGTATTGGCCTTGTCGCCATTTGGGCAGTCCCAGATGGCCAAGTGTTAGCAGCGGCGATGTTTGGATGGATCATGTTGCCATTGGCCATTTTGGATTGCGAGAAACTTTGGTTACCCGACAGACTTGTCCTTGTCTTGGCAATAATGGGTATATTTCTTGGCCCGTACCTCTCGCTTGACTTATCCTTTCCAGATCAGATGCTGGGGGGAATATTCGGATATTTTTCACTGGAAATTATTCGGCGTACCTTCCTGGTGTTGCGGCATCAGGAAGGTATGGGGGCAGGAGACCCCAAGTTGTTCGGTGCAATTGGAATATGGCTTGGTTGGCAGGCTTTGCCTTTCACGCTTTTATGCTCGTGCATTGCCGGATTTGCCTATGTTCTGCTTCGGCATGCGCCTGGAAAAATGACAGCACTTCAATTGCCGTTCGGTGCTTTTCTGTGCGTGGCAGCTTTTATGACAAGCGTATTTACACAACAGAACCTTCTTCCATAAATCTGTGACTTTGGCGGAAGTAAGTGGGACAACAGCTACCAAACTATGCTGTTCCGCCTCGGATGGATTTCGGAGGAAAATTTCGGTGAAGTGAGCACTCGCCTCTGGGCGTTTACTGCTTGTGAGAAAGGGCAATATTCTAGAATTCCGTGGTCGGCAAAATGGAACGTTTCGAAAGCATATCGGTTACCCGCTCATTCTTAGCCTAGGGGTTTCTAGTGCGCGATTGCGTGATCATCGGTGGCGGTCCAGCGGGTCTGACAGCAGCCATATATCTTGCGAGGTTTCATTTGGATGTTGCGGTCATTGATGCCGGCAAGAGCCGCGCCCTGTGGATTCCCGAAACCCATAACCACGCCGGCTTCCCGGAGGGCATAAGCGGGGGCGAATTGGTTGATCGTATGCGCGCTCAGGCAATCAAATACGGCACAAAATGCGTCCAAGGCCGCGTTTCGCGCATATCCCGCGAATATGACGATGGGCCATTCTTGATCGAATATGGCCATGGCCAATTCGAAGCGCTGACGGTTCTGATAGCGACAGGGGTCGTGAACAGGCGGCCCGCGATTGACGAATTGTTGCACGCGCACGCGCTTCAAGAAGGCCGTTTGCGTTACTGCCCCGTGTGCGACGGCTTTGAAGTGACGGACAAGAATGTCGCAGTCATCGGGACCGGAAAAAAGGGGCTAGCGGAAGCAGTATTTTTACGCAGCTTTACGAGTCAAGTGACGATGGTTTCGCCCGATGGTGTGCATGAACTAGACAGCGCCGCCTGCCAGCAAGCAGACGAATTTGGTATTCGCCGACTGAATGGCCCCGCGATTATCGAGGGCATGGATGAAAAAGGAATATTTGTGCGCAGTAGCCAGAGTATTGTGTCCTTTGATTGTGTTTATCCGGCTTTGGGATCCGATGTTAACAATATGGTTGCGCAAATGGCTGGTGTGCAGTGCAGCGAATTAGGTGCGATCATCGTGGATTCACATCAACGCACGTCCGTGCAGGGGATATACGCTGCTGGGGACGTCGTCCTTGGGCTTGACCAAATCAGTCACGCCATGGGCGAAGGCGGCGTGGCCGCGGTAACTATACGCAATGACAGGGCGATGATTAAACCAATTTTGCGCTAACAGGGCTAGGTGTCATGATGGTGCTTCAGTTTCCTCCTGCCCATAAATGCGCACCGTCCGACGCTGGTTCACCGAAATCCAGGTCGCTTTTAGATTTCACGAAGGTTTTATGATGCAAAAGATCTGCGCAAACGCCTGTTCCAGATCGCGCAGCATATAGGGCTTCTGCAATATAGGTGCTGCATGTTCATTTGGTGTGGTTGCACCATAGCCCGTCGCAAGAATGAACGGAATTTGTCGTTCTGCCAGAAGATTGGCAATGTCGACACTGTTGCCATCGCCGAGATTGACGTCGAGAACTGCCGCGTCAATTGTCTCTGAACGCGCCATATCTAATCCCTGCTGCAGGCTGGTCGCCGGTCCGACGGGGACACCTTCAAGCTTGATGATCATATCTTCGAGCATCATGGCAATGACGATTTCGTCTTCCACGAGCAAAATGCGTTTGTCTTGTATCACGTTCAATTGTCACTTTCGGGTAATTGTGCCTTTAGGCGGAAGATAAGGCCATCAGTATCGAAAATGATCTCGACACTGCCGCGCAACTCGGCCGCCATGCCTTTTTCAATCATGCGCAATCCAAATCCTCTTTCTTCTGGCATTACAACTTTTGGGCCACCTCGTTCAACCCAACTCAACTGCAATTCGCCAAGATCAGATCGAGACCATCTTATATGCACATGGCCCTCGGGAACAGATAGCGCGCCATATTTCAACGCATTTGTTGCAAGTTCATGCAAAGCAAGCGCCATTGTTACCGCGGTTTTGGTTCCAAGCATCACGCGCTGCCCTTCGGCATGAATCTGTTCTTTCCGCGCAAGAGGTCGCAAGCTTCCGAAAATCAGATCCGACAATGCCGTAGCCTGCCACAACCCCGTCGTAAGAAGATTGTGCACTGTCGACAAGGCAGCAAGCCGTCCTTCAAATGCTTCGATATTTTCGGAAACGGAACTGCCGGATTTAATGGATTGTCGCGCAATGCTCTGGACGATGCCCAAGGTATTCTTAACGCGATGGTTTAATTCGTCGATCAGCAACTGCTGGTGGACCTCGGCGCGTTTTCGGTCGGTAATGTCGAACGAAATGCCAACAAATCGTCTGTCTTGGCCTGCGGATGCCGGAATGATGCTGCCATTGCTTCGCAGCCAACGTTCTTCACCAGTGTCCGCGCGCAATATCCGATATTCGATTTCAAATGGGGTGCCTTCCGAAAAGGAACTCTGTGCTGCAGCATCGGCGCGTTCCAAGTCATCCGGATGTATCCGTGCACGCCAATCGGAGTAAGGAGCACGCCCGCTCGCCGATTTCGGATAGCCCAATATTTCGAACCGGTTCGGCGACCATGGTCCCTCCATAGTCGAAAGATCAAGTTCCCATGTCGCCATGCCTGCACCTTCAATGGCAAGGCGCATGCTTTCGGATGCCCGCTTCAGCGCTAACTCGGATTTGCGCCGCGTCGTTACATCGAGCGATACCGCCAATACGCGATGAGGCGATCCATCATTCCGGCGGATCAGCGTGGCTGAATTGTTAACCCAAACAGCCGTCCCGTCGGGTCGGATATATCGTTTTTCGATCGTAAAGGGTGTGCCATGTGTGGCCACTTCTGCAAATTGTTGCGCACCTGTGGCAAAATCGGCCGGATGGGTGATGTCCTGAACACCAAGCTTCAATAGCTCGTGGCGGGGTCGTGCGCAAATGGCGCAAAAATGGTCGCTGACAAGCGTGAACTTGCCGTTGAGATCCATTTGGGCAAAGCCTGCGGCGGATTGGTGCACCATAGCCGACAACTGTGCCTCGCGCTCACGCAAAGCAATTTCAGCAGTTTTTGCGTCAGTAACGTCGTGGGCAACGCCAATGAACCCATTTGGCCGACCGTCGGTATCCCATCTTGGATTCGAAATTGATGCAATCCACCGCCATTCGCCGTCACCCCTTCGGTAACGACCTTCAAGCGTGAACGGCTGCAGGCTTGCTTCGCCTGCAATAGATTGTTGCAAGATATGCTCGCTGTCGTCGGGGTGGATGATTTTACGCCAGTCGAAATGCACCGCCTCTTCATAGCTGCAACCAAGGAAGGCGACATAGGCGCGGTTTACAAATAGGCGTTGGCGGTCAGCTCGTGTGACCCACATTGGCACGGGTGCAGAGTCAGCGACCAATCGGAACGATAGGTCTTGATCTGCTAGCAGTGTATCAACCAATTCTGCTCTTGAATCCTTGATTCCGCCCTCCCGCCAAATGTCTCGTTCGAACGTTTTTTGACCAAACGCATCTTCGGTTATCCGCTTTAGCGACTGAAATGGATTTTTGTTCCACATGCCCCACCAAAAAAGGAAATTCGTTACACACTAGCTGTTCGAGTGCCGAGGATTTCGTCCAAAGGAACCTTACAACGTCCCAATCATTTGTACCTATGCGTTGCACAGGGAGATTAGGTGTCATGGTTTCTGCTTTCGGTTGCTGCCCTTAACATGGCCGCACGACCTTATTGGCAAGGGCAGATCAGGCTGGCGCTGGTCTCCATCCCGGTAGAAATTTACGCGGCGACGCGTAGTGGCCCAAGCATCGCATTCCGGCAAATTCATGCGCCATCAGGCAAGCCAATTCATTATGAAAAGGTTGTGTCCGGAATTGGCCCGGTAGACGGGGACGAGATTATGAAAGGTTACGAATTTAAAAAGGGCAATTATGTTCTTTTTGATGACGACGAGGTGGATGCCGTCAAACTTGAAAGCAAGAAGACGCTTATCTTATCCCAGTTTGTCGACCAGAATGACATTGACCCCATCTATTTCGAAAAGCCTTATTATGTAGTGCCCTCCGATGATCTCGCGGAGGAGGCGTTCATAGTTCTGCGCGATGCCCTAAAACACACGCGCAAGATTGGCATTGGTCAACTTGCTCTGCGCGGTCGCGAGTATATCGTGAGCCTTAAGCCATGTGGTTCCGGACTGGTTCTTGAAACGCTCCGCTACGATGAGGAACTGCACAAAGCATCGTCCTACTTTCAGGGTATTGGCAAGACCAAGCCCGATAGCGATTTGCTTAATTTGGCCACTGACCTGATCGACAAGAAAAGCGGCACCTTTGATGCTGGGGAATATAAAAACCGGTATGTTGATGCGTTAAAAACGCTCATTGACCAGAAGCTGAAAAGCAAAGGAGCAAAGATCGAGACCGAGGACGAACCAGACCGTCCTACAGGCGGGAACGTGATAGATCTAATGGCGGCATTGAAGGATTCTTTGGGAGAAGACGGCGGCAACACTGAACGCAAGGCCAGACAGGCGAAATCCACGAAGTTAGCGCCTAGCAAGCCCAAGGCAGCCGCGAAAAGGCCTTCTGGCCGCAAACGCGCTTAGCCAAATGCAGTCCAAAAACGCCCTTTCGGAATATAATGCGAAGCGTGATTTTAAAATCACTGCCGAACCAAAAGGAGAGATTGGTACCGGCGATGGCCGCATTTTTATGGTTCAAAAGCATAATGCAACGCGCTTGCATTTCGACTTTCGGCTCGAACTGGATGGTGTCCTGAAAAGCTGGGCGGTTACGCGAGGGCCGAGCCTCAACCCGGAAGACAAGCGGCTTGCCGTCAGAACGGAAGATCACCCCATTTCCTATGCCACTTTTGAGGGCAATATTGCAGCTGGCGAATATGGCGGCGGCACGGTTATGCTATGGGATACAGGCCATTGGAAGCCTGTTGAAGGTAAAGATCCGAGCGTAACGATTACTGAAGGGCATTTGCACTTTTACCTGTTTGGACAGCGGTTGCGGGGCGAGTGGCTGCTGGTCAGAATGAAGCCGCGGGGAAAAGAGAAACGAGACAACTGGCTGCTGCGCAAGATTAATGACGAAGCTGCCAGCGACACTAAGATACTGGTCGACACGGAATTGACGAGCATCTCAACAGGCCGAAGCATGAGTGAGATAGCTGCGGGCAAGATGCCTGAGGCTCCCGCGAAAAAGGTGAAGACCGCAAAGGCCAAAACGCAACCGAAAAAGAACTTGGGAAAGCTCCCTACCTTTACAACGCCGCAGCTTGCAACCTTGGTTGACAGCGTTCCGGAAGGCAAAGGCTGGATTCACGAGGTCAAATATGACGGCTACCGTTGCCTCATCGCCGCAAGCGGTCAAGAGGTGCGGGCCTATACCCGAAGTGGACTTGACTGGTCTGAAAAATTTGCCCCGGTTGTAGAAGCCGTCCGCGATCTTGCATTGCCGCCATGCCTTATAGATGGCGAAATTGTCGCGCTTGACGGGAAGGGGCGTCCCAGTTTTTCACATCTTCAATCGATATTGAAGGGCGCGAAAGGACATCTCGCTTATTTTGCGTTTGACCTTCTGGAACTGGAAGGAAAATCCCTGATCGCATTGCCCAATGTGGCGCGCAAAGACCATCTGCAGGAGCTACTCGGGGTGGCCAAGGGCAACAAGACCGTGTTTATCGCTGATCATGTGACACAGGGAGAAAAACTGTTCACGACATTATGTGCGCAGGGTTATGAAGGCATCGTCTCCAAGAAGGCCGATGCTCCATATTCGGGTAAGCGCACCCGCAGCTGGTTAAAGGTCAAATGCACCGCGCGGCAAGAGTTTGTCCTTCTTGGCTTCACCAAAAGTGATAAGGCACGTGGCTTTAAATCGCTGTTGTTGGGTACTTGGGTCGGCGAAAAGCTGCATTATGTGGGCAAGGTAGGCACGGGCTTTACAGAGGCTTCGATGAATGCGCTGCTGGACAAAATGCAACCGCTGGTCCGCAGCAAAGCGCCTGCCAATGTTCCCAATGTTGCCGCGCGCAACGCCACGTGGCTTAAACCTGATTTGGTCGCTGAGGTTGCTTATGCCGAACTCACTGGCCCGTTGGAAAACGGCGGGGTTTTGCGACATGCAAGCTTCCTTGGGTTGCGCGAAGATAAGCCCGCCGCGCAGGTTAAGCCCGAACAAGCCGTTCCGGTGGAAAATCATTCTGCCACCGTGACTATCACCAACCGCGACAGGCTCATCTTCCCCGAAGCCAGCGTCTCAAAAGGGGCGTTGGCGGATTATTACGCATTGGTATCAGACGCTATATTACGGAACATGGCCAATCGGCCACTTAGCGTTGTCCGCTGTCCGCAAGGCCGTGCAAAGCAATGCTTCTTCCAAAAACATGACGCGGGGACCTTCGGCCCGGAAGTGCATCATGTCGCAATCAAGGACAAGGACGGCCAAAGTGATGATTATCTGTTTGTAGAAAACAGCGCCGGGATACTAGGCTGCGTCCAGATGGGGGCGATTGAGTTCCACGGATGGGGCAGTAAGGCCTCAAATGTGGAGGCGCCTGACAAGCTGATCTTTGATCTAGACCCTGATGTCGGTCTGGACTTTGAGGCAGCAAAAAAGGCAGCGTTAATTATCAAAACGGAATTATCTCATCTCGGCCTGCAAAGCAGTGCGATGCTGTCTGGCGGGAAGGGAATCCATGTCGTCGTCACGCTGGATGGATCGACAAATTGGGCAGACGTGAAAGATTTCGCAAGCCGTTTCGCCCGTGCGTTAGCTCAGGCTAAGCCCGACATATTCACCGCGAATATTCGAAAGACGGAACGCAAAGGCCGGATATTTATTGATTGGTTGCGGAACCAGCGCGGCGCGACAGCCGTGCAGCCATGGACCGTGCGTGCGCGCGAGGGCGCACCCGTCGCCATGCCGATCGAGTGGGACGAGTTACCAAATCTGAAAACAGCGTCAGCTTTTTCACTGCGTGACATTGATGCGATCGTGCAACGTGCGAAATCTGCCAATTTGCGCGATTGGGCGACGAAGAAACAAAAGCTGCCTTTGGCCTAACCTTATTGCGGGCTCTGAGTGGCCTCAGGATTTGCTGCGTCGATCTCGGCCTTGGCATCTGCCTCGATCAATTTGGTCGCTTCTTCCGCCGCTTGTTCAATGGAAAGCTTTTGCTTGACCAACTCGTCCTGAGGAGACGCCGTGGCGGGTTGGCCGGACGGGGGAGCGGCGTCGGCGCCAGTTGGCGTCTTGTCGCACCCTGCTGCCGCCAACAAAACCAGTGAAAAGGCCCAAGCAGTCTTCAAGGTGTTGCCTCTGGTTTTAGCTCGCCCTCATAATTTGCCACCAATGCAAGTGTAGCAGCCCAAGCGGCGACGTTCTGACGCAGTTCGGCTTTGTCAATCTTGTCCAATGTGTCGTCGGGCGTGTGATGCAGATCAAAATATTTCGTGCCATCCTGCTGCAGGTCAATCACCCCCAGCTTTTGCGCTGCAATAATTGCCGCTACATCTGCGCCGCCACCCGCTAATTCTTTGCGCGGTACAACGCCCAAAGGTGCAAGCACCGATGTTATCTGGGTGCGGAGCGATGCTGCGCTTGAGGGTAGGTTGAAGTCGACTGCCCATATCTTGCCTGCACCAAAGTCGGATTCCATGGCGAGTGCGTGCGGCTCGCTGGCATGTCGTCTGCCATATTCATTGCCGCCCCAAAGGCCGACTTCCTCGGCGCCTGCCCATAACAGTCGGACGGTACGCTTTGGTTGGCCAATGGACCGCAGATGCTTTGCAGCCGCACCAATGATCCCGCAACCAGCGGCATCGTCAATCGCGCCAGTACCCAGATCCCAGCTGTCCAGATGGCAGGCTATTACAACGATTGGCAGGTCAGGATTCGAACCCTTTATTTCAGAGAGCACGTTGCCAGAAGTCTGCATGCCAACATTCTGCGGCGTAAGCTTCAATTTCATGCGCACAGGCTTGCCGCGTGCAATCATCCGCTCCAGATTTTCGGCGTCTGGGATCGACAGGGCGCCTGCCGGGATTGGCGTTACGCCAGCTTCAAAATTTGTGTTGCCGGTGTGCGGATTGCGATGGCTATCAGTGCCGACGGAACGAATGACGATCGCCGCAGCGCCCTTCTTGGCAGCAATGTTCGGGCCGACAAAGCGGGCGGGACCGAACGCACCATAGCTGCTGCCATCCTGAGTAGCCTTCATATTGTGGCTTACAAAGGCAATCTTGCCTTTCAGGCTGCCGTCTGGGGCTGCGCGCAAATCGTCAATGGTCGGAAAATATGCGATCTCGGCCTCAAGCCCCGCATCGCCCGTGCTGCCGCTATTCCCAAGCGCGGCAATTGCCAATTTTTGTGAAAATGGTGCAATAATTTCCGCTGTCTCGGCACCACGCACCCAAGTGGGCATATTATATTCTTCAATGCGTACATTATCAAAGCCAAGTGCCTTGAGCTTTGCAACTGCCCATGTGCGTGCTCGCGCTTCTGCTTCAGTGCCACCCTGTCTCGGGCCAATTTCGGTGGTGAGGCCTTCAACGATATCATAGGCAATATCATCGCCCTGAAGTGCTTTGTCTCGCATTACGGCCAGAGTCTCGGCCTTGGTGCTGGCCGGTGCAGCAAATGCGAGGGACGGGATAAGGAGCAGCGTCGAGGCTGCGGCGAACAAGTGGATCTGTTTCATCATAAGGCGCAGGCTTAATCCCATCGCCCAGTTTTGCAATCCC
>JBBQPQ010000035.1:0-24238 GCA_038217195.1 Sphingomonadales bacterium
GACTTTGCGCAAAGCACGGCACTCTCCAGAGCATATCTGACGATCAAAATGCCTTGGCATCAAAATGCCGACGCACGTTCAAGCCCGGTGAATTTGAAAAGAATTCAGCTGGACGCTGTCCATCCCGATGGTGGTCCGATAGTGATGCCGGACGATGTGCCACATTTCTTTCCGCCTGACGAAATTGCGCCCGAATTTGATGTGCAGCTCGCTACAGAAGTGCCTCCGCCCCTATATGAACGCAGTCCTGGACAGCGCGCGGATTCAAGCATAGCTGACATGATTGACGAGTTTGAGACGGCTGTCGCGCACCGTCATCAAAAGCTGGCCGAACTATCGGAAAGCATTGTTGATAACATGCCTGAAGCGACCAACCTGACCTCGGGACCAAATGCCAACGACAGCGCGCCCTCAGATGCGGGCGACAGCCGCCGGCCTATTCTTGAATTGGTGGCCTCTGCCCCGGTGAAAGACGATGATGCCGATTCGGCATTAGCCGCCGCGCTCGCGACCCTGGAACGCATTACGGTGCGCGCACGCTAAGCGCCCGGTAGCTGCGCATCAATTATTAGGCAAAATGCGCCAAGTGCGATCAAAAATGGCATTCGTCTTATTCCCAAGCCTGTTGTCGAGGCATTTGCCGGCGATGGTGCCATGCCCAACCGGGAACCGCTTGCCGGCAAAATGGGCGTCGATGAAAAATGGCTGCGTAAGCATGGCCTCGACCCGTCAAGACCATCGCTCATTCGGGTGGATGGCAATTCCATGGTGCCTACGCTGAACCATGATGACGTCATCATGGTCGATAATCGCGCTGCAGCAAAGGCGCTGCGCGACGACATCCATGTCATTCGGCTCGACGATATGCTGATGGGGAAACGGCTCGCTTTTGGTCCCGGCGGGCGATTGTCTTTGCTATCCGACAATCTGGCCTATCCGGGCTGGCCGGATGTTAACGGCAGAGCAGTTGCCATTATCGGAAGAGTTGTGTGGGCCGGACGACGGCTCTGAAGGCTTGCGTCCGCAGCATCGGTCCGCCACATAAGCGCGCATGTCTAATGTCACATCTTCGCCTGTCAAAGCGCCGCCGTTGAAGGCTACCATCATCCCGGTCACGCCATTGCAGCAGAACTGCACTTTGTTCTGGTGCACCGAGACCAATCAGGCCGCCTTGGTCGACCCTGGCGGTGATCTTGACAAGCTTAAAGCCGCTGTAGCGCAAACAGGTGTTCAGCTTGTAAAGATATTAATCACCCATGGTCATCTCGACCATTGTGGTCAGGCGGGTATGCTGGCCCAAGAACTTAATCTGCCGATTGAGGGGCCACATGAGGACGACCGCTTCTGGATTGCCAAGCTCGACGATGATGGCCCGCGATGGGGTATGGAAGCGCATAGCTTTGAACCTGACCGCTGGCTGGTCGATGGCGATCAGGTCACGGTCGGTAAGCTGACGCTCGATGTCATTCATTGCCCGGGGCATACGCCTGGACATGTCATTTTCTACCATGGGCCAAGCCGCTTGGCCGTGGTGGGCGACGTGTTGTTTCAAGGATCGATTGGCCGCACCGATTTCCCGCGCGGAAACCATGCAGACCTGATCAATGCGATTACCACAAAGCTATGGCCGTTGGGGGATGACGTGACGTTCATCCCCGGACATGGTCCAACGAGCCAGTTCGGTTATGAGCGGCAGCACAATGCCTTTGTTGCGGACGATGTGCTGGCCGCGCGGTAATTTAAAGCGCGGCGTAGACCCTCCACAAGGCCCAGCCAGCAAGGCCGAGCAGCGTGACCATTGTCGTCAGCGTTCCGACCATGCGGCCCTTGCCTAACGCGCCACCGTCCATGCCCAGACCGTGCGCAAGGCGACCGATGATGTAGACGATTCCAAGGCCCCACAGCCAGTTACTGGTTCCGCCCGTCGCCTCAAGTGCCGCAATGAGTACCAGAATGAATGGTGCGCTTTCGACGAAATTCGCGTGCGCCCGCATGCGCCGGATGACAAATTCATTGCCGCCATCGCCTATGGAAACGCTTTCCTTCGTACGTGCCTGCCCACAGCGAATCATGAGCCAGATATTCACCAAGGCCGCCCCAGCAGCGATGGTAAGGGTGACGGGTAAACTCAACATATATTCTCTCCCTGTTATGGCTGGTGTGCTTAACTGCTATCTCTCGGCTTGCAAAGCACCGAAAAACAAGTATAGCGCGCCGCTCACACAGACATGTGCGGATGATTGAGGCCGATTCTGGCGAACGCTTGCCACGACCACCTCTTTCGCTTAGCATGGCTTAGAACTTATTGATTTTGAAATGGAACAGGTGCCGAAATGGCTGTCCCCAAAAGAAAAACATCTCCGTCGAAGCGCGGCATGCGTCGTAGCCACGATTCGCTTAAAGTCGCAGCATATCAAGAATGCGCCAATTGCGGCGAATTGAAGCGTCCACACCATCTGTGTGATGCCTGTGGGCATTATAATGGCCGCGAAGTGGTGGCAGTCGCCTAATCCTTCCTGAAGGAGAATAGCTGGTGTCGATGAAACCGCGTATCGCCATTGACGCGATGGGCGGCGACGAGGGTGTGCCTGTAATGATTGCAGGCGCGGCGCTTGCACGTCACCGGCACGAGAGCTTCCAGTTTCTGCTAGTGGGCGATGAGACGCAGATTAAATCTGCGCTTGATAAACATCCAAATTTGCGTGCCGCTTCCGAGATTCTCCATAGCGTTGACGTTGTCACAGCCGACGACAAGGTGAGCGCTGCCTTGCGCAAGGCCAAAACCAGCTCCATGGGCATGGCCATCAACGCGGTCAAAACGGGTGACGCCAGCGCTGCCGTGAGCGCTGGCAATACCGGCGCCTTGATGGCAACCGCCAAGCTTGCGTTGCGCACGATGCCGGGCATCGACAGACCAGCACTTTCCGCCTTGTTGCCAACGCTCGAGGATACCGATGTTGTTATGCTCGATCTGGGTGCCAATACCGAGTGCGAGGCGAAGAATCTGGTGCAGTTTGCCGTAATGGGTGCCGCCTATTCGCGCATCATCTTTGGTTTTGATCGTCCGCGTGTTCGCCTGCTGAACATCGGCACGGAAGAGATGAAGGGCACCGATGAACTCCGCGACGCGGCGCAGCATCTGCGCGATGCTACAGGGCTCCATATGGATTTTCAGGGCTTTGTTGAGGCCGACAAGATCAATCGCGGTGAATGCGACGTTGTGGTTTGTGATGGCTTCACCGGAAATATCGCATTGAAATCGATCGAGGGTACGGCACGGTTTGTGACCGACTTGTTGCGCCGGGCCTTCACCAGCTCCGTGCGGTCGAAATTCGGTTTCCTCGTATCGCGGCCAGCGACCGAGTTACTGCGCCATCATCTTGATCCCAACAACCATAATGGCGCGGTGTTTATGGGTTTAAATGGTGTCGTTGTGAAAAGCCATGGCAGCGCGAATGTCAAAGGCGTTGCGAATGCCGTTGAGGTGGCGGCGCGACTTGTCGAAGAAGACATCACGGCGCGCATTACGCAGGATTTGGCGCGAGTGCAGGCGGAGTGACCTCCATCGCTCTTCGTGCCGTTATCAAGGGCACTGGGTCGGCATTGCCGCGAAATCGTGTGTCGAACGCCGAGCTCGCTGAAAAGGTAGATACGACAGATGCATGGATTACCGAGCGTACCGGCATAAAGTTCCGCCATATCGCCGCGCCCGATGAAACGACATCCAGCCTTGCGACTGAAGCTGCACGCAACGCCTTGGACGCCGCAGGCATGGACGCGAGCGAGATCGATCTTATCATCCTTGCGACCGCAACGCCGGATCAGACATTCCCGGCCTCGGCAACTATTGTACAGCATGCGCTTGGGTGCAATGGCGGCGTGGCTTTTGATGTGTCGGCGGTCTGTTCGGGTTTCCTTTATGCGTTTTCAGTAGCGGAAAGCATGATCCGTGCAGGCTCGGCAACCAATGCATTGGTGATTGGCGCAGAGACTTTCAGCCGTATCCTTGATTGGGAAGACCGCACAACGTGCGTGTTATTTGGTGACGGTGCAGGAGCGGTCATTTTGTCTGGCGAGGTTGGCATTCGTGGGGCGCTTGCGACCAAATTGCACGCCGATGGACAGCATAATGCGTTGCTTTATGTTGACGGCGGTGTGTCCACCACGGGCACGGTCGGCAAGTTACGAATGAAGGGCAGAGAAGTTTTCCGGCATGCGGTGACAAACCTCACGGCTGTTTTGCACGAAGTATTGGCGGCTGCCGAACTGACACCTGCAGACGTTGATTGGGTGGTGCCCCACCAGGCTAATGCGCGTATCATAGAAGCAACGGCAAAGAAGCTCGCGCTTGATCCTGCCAAGGTCGTGTTGACGGTTGACCAGCATGCAAACACTTCTGCTGCATCTGTGCCATTGGCTTTAGATGTCGCCGTGCGGGATGGCCGGATCAAAAAGGGCGATATTGTTGTTATAGAGGCCATGGGTGGTGGCTTTACATGGGGCGCATCAATCGTACGCATGTAATGCTTTTTTGTGATCCCTGTTTTACAATTTCGATTTTCTATTGTATATCATAGTCAAACCAACAGAAAGTCGCAGGTCCGGAGACGAAAATGGCTGATGCAGGAACACTTACGCGCGCCGATCTGGCGGAGATGCTTAACCGTCAAATTGGGTTGTCGCGTGCGGATGCCGCAGCGATGATCGAGTCGATACTTGATCATATGACCGTCGCATTACTAAGCGGTGACAACGTTAAAATTTCTGGCTTTGGCACCTTTGTCCTGCGTGACAAAGGACAGCGTATCGGTCGAAATCCAAAGACTGGCGTCGAAGTGCCAATTACACCGCGCAGGGTGCTCACATTCCGTGCCAGCCAAGGCATGCGACAAAGGGTAAAATAATCTGATATGAGCGCAAAATCGGCCGATGCTTTCCGAACAATAGGGGAAATGGCCGAAGCGCTTGGCGTTCGCACGCATATATTGCGGTACTGGGAAGAACAATTTCCCATGCTAAAGCCATTGACCCGAGCAGGCGGCCGTCGGCTATACCGTCCAGAAGATGTTGCTTTGCTGCATACAATCCACCGGCTGCTGTATAGCGAAGGATACACGGTCAAAGGTGCCCGCCGCTTTCTGACCGTGGGCGAACCTAAAGCAGCACCGGTGCATCATGTCAGCGCGACCAAATCTGCGCAAGGGACGCCCAGTTTTGACATCACTGCTTTGCTGGCAGTCCGCGACCGCCTTGCCGCCGCTCTGGCTGCAGCCTGATCAGGTCATCCTTCGAGCATAGACCATGTCCCGGAAGGGTGTCTGGCCAACCATGAAAACGGTCTCGCCCACATGCGAAAATCCGGAATGCTCATAAAAAGCCACAGCTCGAGCGTTACTTTCATAGACCGCAAGCAGAACACGCTTTGCGCCGCGCGCGTGCGCCCGCGACAGCACTTGATCAAGCAACGCCTTGCCATTGCCTCCGCCTTGCCATGGACCAAGCAAATAGATGCGCTTTAGCTCGAGATCACCCTCTTGCTGATGATCGGGGTGCGCAGGGGAAGTGAGCATTGCGTAACCGACAGGCGCGCCCAAGGGGGTTTCGCCTATCACAATATCAATGCCAGGCTGCCTCAAGGCGTCGGCATAATATTCGGCGCTATGTTGCGTCTGCAAATGTTCGATTAGGGGTTTGCCGGGATGGTCAAACGCAAAGGTCGACAAAAAAGTGGCTGCGCCAAGACAAGCGAGCGCGTCCGCGTCCTCGACCGTTGCCATGCGCCAGGTTACCGGTGTCATTCGTCCTCAGGTCCAAGTTCCGCGTCAAGATCGCGCGGGCGGATAAAATGGGTAATCTTCCCGCATCCGCGGTCCAGTTTGGCCCAATTTTCGATGTCCAGCTCAATCCGCGCAATGGCCGCTGTGGGATATTTTTCCCAAACAAGATCGCGCAAAGGCGATGTGCCGTCATCGGGGCACACGTCAAAGACGAGATCTTCCAGTCCGGGATTGTGTCCCACCATCAGAAGGTTGCGATGCGCATCTGACTGGTCACGCAGCACGTCCATTAAGGTTGCTGACGAGGCCAAATAAATCCTGCGATCCCAGTTCGGATCCATCCGTCCACCGGTGCCTTTGATGAACTGATCAATGGTTTCTGTAACCCGCACCGCCGGGCTTGCAACCACATGGTCGAAAGTCAAACCGTTTCGCTTGACCCACAGGCCCATAGTCACAGCAGCCTTCTCGCCGCGCTTGTTGAGCGGTCGGTCGAAGTCACGTGGTACCGAGTCATCCCAGCTCGATTTGGCATGGCGAAACAAGGTGAGGGTCAATGTCAAATCGGGTTGCTCTCTTCCAGGCTGTGATCAGTCTCCTGCAGGATTTTTGTTTCAGGCGAAAGACCCGATTTGATCGAACGCACGGCCTCTTCTAATGACACGCGACGAATGGGTGTGCCCGGCGGAAAAGCCGACAGAAGCCTGCTGGGCACGGCAGATGACAGCAAAACGAAATGCCCTTTATCGCCTGCACTTCGGATCAGCCGACCAAATGCCTGCGCCATTCTGGCTCGAATGATGCGGTCATCAAACTCCACACCACCATGCTTCAGACGGCGCGCGCGGTGCAAGATGTCGGGCCGTGGCCAGGGAATTTGCTCCATGATGACCAGCCGCAACGAATGTCCCGGCACGTCGACTCCATCGCGCAAAGCGTCGGTACCAAGCAGGCTGGCATGCGGATCATCGCGGAAAATATCGACTAGTGTTCCCGTATCAATCGGGTCCACATGCTGCGCGTATAAGGGCAGGCCGTCGCGCGCCAACCGGTCGGCAATGCGCGCGTAGGTCGAACGCAGACGTCGGATAGCGGTGAACAGGCCAAGTGCGCCGCCACCTGAAGCCGAAATAAGCGACGCATAGGCCCCTGCTAACGCCGCCGGGTCGCCCTTCTTGATATCGGTCACGATCAACACTTCGGCTTGCACGCTGTAATCAAAAGGGCTTAGCGCCGAAAAATGGGTGGCCGGGCGGTCCAGATGCTGCGCACCTGTACGAACTTCGGCATTTTGCCAGTCACCGCCACTGCGCAAGGTTGCCGATGTCGCAAGCACGCCATGGCTAGGCTTAAGCACGATTTCGGCTACCGGCTTCATAGGGTCAAGCCATCGCCTGTGCATGCCGACATCCGTTTCCCTGCCTTCGAACCGATCGATGGCCAGCCAGTCGACAAATTCCGGATCGACGGGGCCGACAGCCCGTGCCAGCATCGATATCCAAGCGCGCAATGTATCGATGCGCCAGCTTAGGCTTGCCGTTGCCCCTTCTACGCGCGCTCTGGCGCTGCCATCGAGCCAATCCGGCGGATCGGCGATCATCGCCTCCAACCGCTGGCCAAGCACCGTCAGCGGCCTTGCCAAAGCCTCCAGCGCGATGGCGGCATCGGCTGCAGCATCAACGACCGCAGCATCCGGATCGGCCAGTTCGGTTTCCAGCCCATATCCACTTTCGGTTGCGTTGGTTTCATCGCGGGCGAATACCATTGTCCGGATGGCTGCGAGCAACCTCTCAACTGGTCCCGAGGGCGCTCCTTCGCCCAATCGCGCAAGCCATCCTTCGCCGGGCAACGCTTCTGCTGCCATTCGCGCCATCTCAATGGCAAGGCCGCCTTCCTCATCATAAGAGGCCACATCGGCCAGCCTAGCCGAAAGACCGCGACGTCTGCCACGCGCCTTGCCTTCTGGGCCAATGACCCAGCGACGCAGCTCAATGGTTTCCTGACCTGTCAGAGCCGCTGCGAACATGGAATCGGCAGCATCGAAAAGGTGATGGCCTTCATCAAAGATGATTCGGCTTGGCCGGTTCTGTTCGTCGCGGCCACGCGCTGCATTGACCATCATAAGCGCATGATTGGCGATCACAATCTCCGCCTGAACCGACCCGCGTGCCGCACGTTCAATGAAGCATTTTTTGTAATGCGGGCATCCCGCGTAGATGCATTCGCCGCGCCGGTCGGTCAGCGCAGTCGCGCCATTGCGCCGGAACAAGGTCGGCAACCATCCCGGCAGATCACCGCCAATCATATCGCCATCGTTCGTATAGGCCGCCCAGCGTGCCACCAGATGCGCAAGGATCGCTGCACGCCCCGCAAAGCCGCCTTGCAATGCATCTTCAAGGTTTAGCAAGCACAGATAATTTTCGCGTCCCTTGCGCACCACCACCTTTGATTTGAACGTTTCATAATCGGGGTAGATACGTTTTGCCTCACGAACGAGTTGCCGCTGAAGCGCTTTGGTAAAGGTTGAAATCCAGACTGTTCCATCGGCCGCGGTCGCCCAAAGGCTGGCCGGCGCCAGATAACCGAGCGTCTTGCCAATGCCCGTCCCAGCTTCGGCAAGCAACATATGGGGCTCACCCTTTCGCGTGCGTGGCGCGAAAATTTCTGCGGCTGCCTGCGCAAAATCGCGTTGGCCCTGCCGCGTTTCTGCAGCACCGCCGACAAGCGAAGCCAGGCGTTGTTGCACGGCCTCCGCCTGAAGTGTCACCACGCGCGGCGGTGCGCGCGGCGGGGCCTCCTCCCACTCAGGTAGCCTGCTGAACAACCACCGTTCAGGTTGTTGGGGTTTCTTCAACTGCGCCAGAACGAGATTTGCCCATGGCCAGCGCAGCCGCATCAAAGCCTGCGCCGAATCCCATGCGCCTTCGCGTTCCGCCCACACAGGTTGTCCAAGTACGGAAAGCAACTTGCCTGCTGCCATGATCAGAAACTGTGGAACCTCCTGATCCGTTGTGGGAGCGGGCAGTTCAAGTGCCTTGGCCAATCCCTTGGGCGTCGGGACGGCAAAGCGGGCCGGGTACACAAATGCATATAGCTCAAGGAGGTCGAGACCAGATAAATCCGCATAGCCCAACCGTTGCGCAATCAAGGGCGCATTCAGCATGATCATAGGTGTTTCCGCCGCGCGACCCGCAGCTTCACCCTTGCCAACGGTTTGCAATTGTCCGTCGTTGGAACCCATCCAGATACCGGCATGGCTTGCATGGAGCGCAGGAAAGGCTAGGGGAGTTGCCATTGCCCCTGATAGGCGTATTTGGAACGAAAGAGCAACAAGTGACTGACCTTCGCGATATAGCAATGGCATCAAAAGCCTGGCCTTATGAAGAGGCGCGGCGTTTGCTGAAACGTTATCCAAATGGGAAACCGGATGGCCAGCCTATCATCTTCGAATGTGGCTATGGCCCGTCGGGCTTGCCGCATATTGGCACATTCAACGAAGTTCTGCGCACAACTATGGTTCGAAATGCGTTCCGTACATTGTCCGATGCGCCAACACGGCTGATCGAGTTTTCGGATGACATGGACGGACTGCGCAAGGTCCCCGACAATGTGCCGAACCAGGCAATGCTTACCGAACATCTCGGTAAACCCTTGTCACGCATTCCGGACCCATTCGAAAAATTCGAGAGCTTTGCCGCGCACAACAATGCCATGCTGCGGAATTTTCTGGATCAGTTTGGCTTTGAATATGAATTTATCTCGTCTTCGTCGCAATATGAAAGCGGTGCGTTCGACGCTGCGCTGAAAAATGTGCTGCGCAATTATCAGGGCATATTGGACATCATGCTGCCTACTCTGCGCAAGGAACGCGCGGCAACCTATTCGCCCATCCTGCCGATCAGCGAAAAAACGGGCGTGGTGCTTCAAGTGCCGGTCGAAGTCGTGGATACCGAAGCCGGACTGGTTCGGTTCGAGGATGATGGCGACATGGTCACTCAGTCGGTGCTGGGCGGCAAATCCAAGCTGCAGTGGAAGGTCGATTGGGCGATGCGCTGGGTCGCGCTCGGCGTCGATTATGAAATGTATGGCAAGGACCTGACCGACAGCGGCGTGCAATCGGGCAAGATCGCGCGAGTTCTTGGCGGCCGGCCGCCTGAGAGCCTGATTTACGAAATGTTCCTCGATGAAAAAGGCGAGAAGATTTCGAAGTCGAAAGGCAATGGCCTCGCGCTCGAAGACTGGCTGAAATATGGCACGGAAAACAGCGTTGCCTTTTACGCCTTTCGCGAACCCAAAAGCGCCAAGCAGTTGCATTTGGGCGTCGTCCCCAAGGCGGTAGACGAATATTTCCAGTTCCGTGCGCAATGGCACGAACAGCCGGTGGAAAAGCGGTTGGGCAACCCGGTTCATCATATCCATAATGGCCAGGTTCCAAAGGGTCAGCCGCCAGTCACGTTCGGGCTGCTGCTGAACTTGGTCGGCGTCATGGGCGCTGGCGCTACCGAAGAACAGGTCTGGGCCTATCTTGGCAATTATGCGGATAATGTGTCGCCCGAAAATGCGCCTGAACTTGGCGAGCTTATCGCGATTGCCCTTGCCTATAACCGTGACTTCGTTGCTCCGACCTTGAAAAAGCGCAAGCCTGAAGGTGTCGAGGTTGCAGCGCTACGGAGGCTGGACCAACGGCTGGCTGAATTGCCAGCTGATGCAACCGCCGAAGATATCCAGAATATCGTTTATGAAATCGGCAAGGAAGGCGGTTTTGAAAATCTGCGCGACTGGTTCAAGGCATTGTATGAAACGTTGCTGGGTTCAAGCGCTGGTCCGCGCATGGGCAGTTTTATTGCACTTTATGGCCTTTCAAACAGCCGGCACTTGATCGCCGAAGCGCTTGCATGACCACCGTCGCGGCCCGGCTGTATCATGATGGCAAGGTCGCGCAAGAACTCGACCTGACGAAGGCGATACCGCATATCACGCAGCCAGAGGATTTTATCTGGATCGGCCTGCATGAGCCCGATGATGGCATGTTGAAACGGGTGCAGGACCATTTCGGGCTCCATCCGCTTGCCGTCGAAGACGCGCTCGATCCGAGGCACCTGCCAAAGGTCGACGTATATGGCGACCATCTGTTTCTGGTGATCCGAACGCCGCAATTGATTCATGATAAGATTGTGTATGGCAACACCGCGATATTCATGGGCCGGCAATTCATCATAACGGTACGCCATGGGTCCGAACGTTCGCATAGTCCCGTTCGGTCTCAACTGGAGGCAACCCCCTGGTTGTTGAAACAAGGTGCGGATTATGTTTTGCATGCGATTTTGGACTTCATTGTCGACGGCTACAGCGACCTTGTCGATGTGATGGAAGAAAAGGTGCTCGCAATGGAAGAGCAGGCGATCGCCAATTTCTTGCGCACAACGGAAACCGCTCGCATTTTTATGTTGCGTCGTGAACTGTTCCGGTGGCAGCGTATATTGGGTCCGACCGAAGACTTGATCAGCCGGATCATCAACCTTGAACTGCCGCAGGTTGATGCGAACATCTATCCCTATATGCGCGACCTTCTCGATCATGTTCGCCGTCTGGTGTACCGCGTGGAGGGGCTGCGCGACACTCTGACCTCGGTCATTGAAACCAGTGGTCTTTTGGAACAGCAACGCCAGGGCGCAATCACCCGCCAGCTCGCGGCATGGGCAGCGATCCTGGCTGTGCCCACTGCTATTGCCGGTATCTACGGCATGAATTTTGAAGATATGCCCGAGCTGACTTGGAAATACGGCTATTTCTTGATCGTAGGCGTGATGGCCACGATTTGCATGACCTTATATGTCCGATTCAAGCGGTCTGGCTGGCTCTAGGCCCGCTGACAGCCTGCGATAGCACATCGCGGTAATTGCGCGCTAATGTCATCCGCGCATAATAGCCGCCAGCGCCGAGCAAGCGGTGGGTGGTGGTGAGGTTGTAACATGGCACACCCATGAACAGATGATGTTCGCTGTGATAATTCACCCAATAAGGCGCGACCGTCATCCGCGCGATGACGGTCGCGTATGTGGTCCGGGCATGGGTGAACGGGTCGCCGCTTCCGGTGGGTGTGCAGGCATGTTCGGCGATATTGCGAATGCGCAGGAATAGCTGAAATGTCGACGCGAGCGCTGCGAGCCAGAACAAAAACGGTGTCCAGCCCCAAAACAGCAGCGATATCCCCAACAGCATAAACTGAACGATCAGGAATCGCCCTACGGTGCGCGCGGTCGTCTTGGCACCCTCGATATTGGTGATCGGGGCATCAAGGCCGGATCGGCTTTGCATATTGAGTGCGCGGCCTGCGGTGGTGTCGGCTTTGGCATCTCCATTTTGGCGCAACAGCATCGCTTGTACGCCGCGCCATGCCACAGAAAATTGCGCGCGCCGTTGCTTGAAAAAGGTCTGCCCGGTCAGGTCGCGGATAAATTTGCGGCGCAGGCTGGCTTGGCTGGTCGGAAAGGGGGCTGAGAGCGACAGATCGGGGTCCTCTGGCTGCTGGGTGAATTTGTGGTGGGTGAGATGATAGGCGCGATAAGCCTGCAAATCGCTGCCAGTCGCTGCGCCTGTTGGCCATTGCCCGAGCCAGTTGTTGGTCTTGCGGTCCGGGTGCAGCAGCCCGTGCGCCGCGTCATGCATCAAGATGGACAGACCTAATTGCCGTCCACCCAAAATCGCGAGGACGAAGGGTGCCGTCAGCAATCCTATAGCCCAATGATAATTCCAAGCGGCGGCCCCGGCAAAGGCGGCAAGCGCAACCACCAGCCAAGCGTGCAGCACGAGCCAAAAGCCGCGCCACCGCGAAAGCGTGGTAATAGCGCGCCAGTCTTCAGCCGCGAAAACCTCGCGGGGGTTGGCTGCCTTCACCGCCGGCATGCTGATCTCTTGCTCATTTCCAGATGATAGCGTGTCGCGACTGGTGGCGCAAATGCGCTACGTCACGGCCTGCGCAACAAACTCTGCCATTCTTGCTTGTGCCTTGCGCGACTCACTGAAGCTAAAGATCGGCCAATCGTGCATCATGCCGGAAATCTCGGTTACATCGGCTGACGGTAGCTTGGCCTTTAAGGCGCGCGAATCCGTGACAAGAATATCGTCGCCGCCAGCAAAGGCCAGAATCGGCGGTAAACCGTCCCAGTTGCCGTGGATTGGACTGCATCTTTGGTCCGAAAGCGGCAGGTTGCCTGCATATAATGCGCCGCCTTCCGCGATCCCGCTGATGGTCAGTATTCCGTCGCGCGGTTCGGTTTTTAACTGGTCGGGATGCGCCGGATCCAAGTTCAGCCACGGGCAGATGAGCAAAAGGCCAGCGGGCATAGGTTGCCCAGAATCGCGGGCCATTTGCGCCAATGCGGCGGTCAGTCCGCCACCTGCTGAGTCACCGCCCATAACAAACGGCGCAGAGCCAATCTCGGCGCGGTAGGTTGCATAATAGTCCATCGCCCAAGCGGTAATATGTTCAGCGGTGTTTTCAGGCGCGAGCGGATAAAGCGGTGCGCTGATCGACCAGCCATATGCCGACGCCATCTGCGACAGAAATTTCCAGTGGATTGGGGTGGCTGGATACACATAACCGCCGCCGTGCCAGAAAAGCACATGGGCGGTGGGCGTCCTGTCCTTCGGGCGAATGTGCCACACAGGACGGCGTTGAAATTCCGTTTGAGCCAATTCAAGGTCGGCTTTGACAGAAGGCTCTGGCAGGGGTGTTGCGCGGACTTTTGCTATGTTCTTTTGAAATTGCGGACCGCCCGTAAACATCCGGCGATAATAGCCAGTGGTACGCAACACAAATCCGGCAAGGCTGGCAGCAAAACTTGGCATTGATATATTCCCCCCGACCGGGCGCTATATCAACGCGTTAAACCAATCAAGCTGTTCGCTTCCCGGCAAGGACCCCCTGCCGGGAAGAACCCATGTTACTTCGACGCTGCAATCCAATCGTCGATCTTTTTCTCCAGCACGGTGAGCGGCAATGCACCGGTGTTCAGAACCTGGTTGTGGAATTCGCGCACGTCGAATTTTTTGCCCAGTTCCTTTTTGGCCTTGTCCTTCAGGCGCAAAATCGTGAGCGCACCAATTTTATAGGCCAATGCCTGTGATGGAATAGCGATATAGCGCTCGACCTCGGCGGTTGCGTCGGTTTTGCCCATATCGCTATTGGCAAGCATATACTCGATAGCTTGCTCGCGCGTCCAACCCTTGCTGTGAATACCAGTGTCGACGACAAGGCGCATGGCACGCAGCATTTCGTCCGACAAGGTGCCAAAACGCTGATAGGGGTCCTTGAACAGTCCCATGTCGTAGCCAAGCGTCTCGGCATATAACGCCCAGCCTTCGACATAAGCGGTGTTTCCGCCGAAACGCATGAACGCGGGAAGCTTTTCATTTTCCTGCGCAATGCTGATCTGGAAATGGTGTCCAGGCGCGCCTTCATGCAAATACAGCGTGGTCATGCCTGGCGTGGTCCGGCTCGGAAGGTCATAGGCGTTGAAGTAAAATGTGCCAGGCCGCGACCCGTCTGGCGTGCCTTGCTGATAGCTGCCACCAGCTTCATATTTTTCGCGGAACTCTTCATAAGGCTTAATCTCTAGCGGCGCCTTGGGCAGATATTTGAACTGGCTCGAAATCGTCGTATCAACTTTTTTGCCGATATCGTAATAGCCCTGAGTCAACGTTGCACGGCTGGTGGGCTTGAATTTCAGATCGGTGCGGAGATATTCGAAAAACTCGGGCAATGTGCCTTTGAAGCCGACTTCTCTCTTGATCGCTTCCATGCCCGACTTGATCCGTCCAACTTCCGACAAACCAAGATTGTGGATGTCATCGGCCTTCAACGGCAAGGTCGTGGTTTGTTCGATGAGATATTGGTACAGCGCCTCGCCGCCCTTCATGGATGACAGGCCAACCTGTTCACGCGCCAAGGGCAGATAACTATCACGCAGAAAGTCACGCAGTCGCGCATTGACGGGGTAAAGCCCGTTTTCGATGATATCGCGATAATCTGCGGTTAGGCGCGCTTTGTCCGCATCGCTGAATCCTTCGGGGAATTTCAGCACTGGGCCGTAATAAGGCGACTCTTCGGTCTTCTGCGCAAGCTGCGTGTTCAATTGGTCCACGACATTCGAGATGGTCATCTTGGTTTCAAAAACGCCAGACGCCAGGCCCTGGCGGAACCGGTCGATAGACCGGTCCATCAGGATGATGAATTCCTTATGCCGCTTGAGGTTGTTGTCATAGTCTTCGACCGTCTTGAACGGCGCGGCCCCCTGGCCGCTGGCAAAGGTCGGATAAAAAGTGTGGTAGCCAAAAAAATGGTTCAGCGGGCGGACAACCGTCAGGTCCATAATCTCTTTGGAATACCCTTTAAGTGCATCGGTCTGCACCTGCTTGAACACGTCATAGGCGATTTTGTCGGTCGCATTGAGCTTGGCACGGTCAATGGAGTTCAAGCTCTCCAAATTTGCCTCGGCGGCGCGGCGCTCATTGTCAAAATAGGCATCCGAGATCATGTCGCCCAAATGGTCGGCATACCGCATGTCGCCGCGGAACAATGCGTTCAGCGGGTTGCGCTTCAGGCTGGCTTCGTCGTCGGTAGCAAATATGATGGCCAGTCGCGCGCTTTCGCTTTGAGCCGCGTCCGCTTGCGGGGCGGTCTGGGCGTGCGCAGCGACTGCACCAAAGGGCGAAAGCAAGGCAGCACTTGCGAGCAAAATTATGCGTGGGCTTTTCATGATCTGGTATCTCCGAATATTCCGGCGCATCGATGTGATGCGCCAGGTGTTTGGGGGCCGCTGTCTTCCAGGCATTGGCAAGGCACAAGATGATTTCGACAGACGACAACCAACAGGTCGCAGATGATGCACGCTGCCGTTTATGCCGGCTTTAGCGTGTTGATCTCCAGCCAGTCATTCTGGCGATACCATTTGGTGATGATGTGCTTCACCCCACTTACAACCGGCGTGCCGGTATGTAGTGTCTTGTAGTTTAGCGTGCCATCTGGCTTCACATTATTCCACATCAGCATCATGCCGGCCTGCGGACGGATGCCCAGACCCAAATGGGGAAATTCGGTTGCGCCGCCGTCGTCGGGCTCGTTCAGGAAAATCATTGCCGTCCAGCTGCGTTGTCCGCCGGATGGTCCCTCGTGCTGCCAATAGCTTTGCGTCGGGTGGAAAAAATCGTGATGCGATTTAAACTCCTGCCCGACCTGATAACGCTGCCCCTGCATGGTTTCGGCAAAATTATTGTCGATACCCAAAACATCGCTCATCCGCGCCTCCACTTTTGCGATGAACGCGTCCCATCGGTTGAGGTGGCAGCTGTAGCTTGTGCGGAAGCCGTCTTGTTCAGTGCCCTTGTACAAGGTTGATGGCACTGCATCAGCATCGATCTTGGCAATCAATGTCTTGCAATCGGCCGCACCCAGAAAGCCTTGGTACAAATAAAGCTGCGCCTCGGGATGCTCGACCTGCTGGACGAGCGGATTGGCGTTCAAGCGCTTGGTGACATGCGTGCCAATCCGCGCGAGCTTTGCCGGGTCGTTATTAGGATCAAACTCCCGCGCGGAGGTATCTGCTTGCATTAAAGTCACCGAATCAGGAAACGATGTGCCCTCTTACCATGACCCATTCCGCTTTTTCGAGGGTCCGGATGTTGGTCAGTGGATTTTCGTCTACGGCAACCATATCGGCTGAATAGCCAACCGCGATCCGTCCGATTTCATTTTCCATCCCGAGCGTCTTGGCCGCAATTGTTGTGGCGCTGGCCAGTGCTTCCGTTGGTGTCATGCCTGCTTTTACCAAAAGTGCAAATTCACCTGCATTGCTGCCATGTTCAAACACACCTGCGTCCGTTCCAAAAGCGACGGTGACGCCCATGGCCTTTGCAAGCTTCACTTGCCGGCCAGCCGCTTCCAGCGCCTGCTTCGCCTTTACCTCGACGGTGGGCGTATAGATGCCCTTGCCCAGACGAGCGCGGACACCTTCGAGTGCCATGAGCGTTGGCACCAGAACCGTACCTTTGGCCTTCATAACTTTCAGCGCGGCCTCATCGGCAAAGGTCCCGTGTTCGATGGAATCAATGCCCGCCGCGGATGCCGCCTCGATACCGCGTGCACCATGAGCATGCGCCATGACCTTAAGGCCTAGCGAGTGGGCAGTATTTGCAATGGAGACCATTTCTTCATTGGTGAAATGGGCCTCAAGACCTCTGCCCTGTTGTGACAAAACGCCGCCGGTGGCCGTGATCTTAATAACGTCCGAGCCGGATTTGGAAGATTGCCGCACTTTTTCGGCGCACTGAACCGGGCCAGTGCAGGTAAAACCGGTATCGAGCGCAGCGAGCACGTCGTTGCGAAATCCGCTTACATCGCCATGTCCGCCGACAATCGACAAGGCCGGGCCAGCTGCGATGATGCGTGGTCCCATGATTCGTCCTTCTGCGGTGCCGCGGCGCAGCACAAACGCGGTGTTGCGTGCCGATCCTGCCTCACGAACCGTGGTGAAGCCAGCTTTGACCGTCAATGCGGCGTTTTTGACTCCCATCACCACGCCCCATTCGTCGGGATTTACGGCCTCGTCACGAAAATCGTCACCAGGGTCGCCCGTGAGATGGACGTGCAGATCGATTAGTCCCGGAACTAGGGTCTTGGTCGACAGATCGATAACCGAGTCCGCCTGGAATGGATTATTGCTGCCTTTTGCGATTTCCTTGATGCGCCCGTTCTCGACAAGGATGACGGCAGGTCCGATGGGCCCGGTGGCAGCATCAGGGACAAGGTTGCCAACGATGATTGCTTGGGTTGCAGCAATTGCGGGCGCGGATGCAAACAAAGCAGCGCCAGCGAGTAACAGATAACGGACCATCAAAAACCTCTTCCATGTTTATGGACGGGAGAGTGGTCAGCTTAGGCGAATGTTACAAGCAAAAAAGCCCGGACATTTGCTGCCCGGGCTTTTTCAATTTGCTGGCTTACCAGAAAAAGTCGCGAATGACGTCGACGACGCGGCCATTGCGCACATCGACCAAAAGCACATCGTCATAATAACGCACCCAACGATAGGGACCATAAGCCGCTGGCAAGCGATATTGCCATGGGTCATTTATCCAGTAGCGAGACCCGTAATAAGCCGACCCAATCGAGAATCCGATGGATATCCGGCTGTAATTGCGGTCGCGATACGGCGAATAATAGCGGCCAGGACGATAATAATTGCGGTTGAGTTCCCGATGGCTGCGCCAGTCATAACGGTTGTCGTTACGCCAGCCGTTGGTCCAGCGGCCAGGCTGCTGACGATCAACACGGTTGTCGTTATTCCGGTCGACGCGGCGGTCCAATTCACCATTCCGGTTCCGGTCATAGCGGCGGTCGATGCGTTCATCGTCATTGCGGTCCAGGCGGCGGTCGAGCCGGCCATCGCGGTTCCGGTCCCAGTTTCTGTCGAGATTGCCATCGCGGTTCTGGTCCCAGCGCCGGTCAAGATTGCCGTCGCGATTGCGGTCATAATAACGGCCGTCCTGATTGGCTTCGCGTCGGTCCGTGCGGACATTGTCGCGCTGGCGTTCAACGCGTCCGGCCTGACGCTCCGTACGGACGGCCTGAGGCTGTGGCTGCTGCTGCGGCTGAGCCTGAGGTGCTGCTTGTTGGAAGCCTTGCACGCGTTGCGGCTGGTTCTGCTGCCGTTCAGCGCGACGTTCGGCGCGTTGTTCCGGTGTGCGCCTTGCCTGTCCTTCCTCGCGATCACCGCGACGGTTGTCACGCTGGAAGGCGGCGTCCGAACCAAATGCAGTTTGCGTCTGTGCCGATTGCGGCACAAATTCTGCAGCATGTCCGGCTACAGGCGAAAGTGCGGTAGCCGTTACCAAACTTATCAAGATAAAATGTTTCATGGCAAGTCCCCATGGCAGAGGCACCATGCTTCTGCGTTGCTGTGTTGATGACATGATTCTGCTGAAGCGAAGCTGAACTATCCATACATGTTCATGAAAGGAAGCATTTCGATGAACGAGAGCGTTTACGTAATTTTGTTGAACGGAATGTCCATCACCGGGAACTGTTCCCATCCGGTAAAATCAAAATGCCACCATTCGTTCGACAGGCCGACAAACCCCTCGACCTCCAGATAGCGCGCCAAGCGGGCTCGGTTGGCAATCGCTGTGGCGGAAGCACCCATATAGTCGCGGTGCGCTTTTTCCGAGAAATCGTCAAAGCCGCTTGGCATCTCGACAAGTTGCCCATTGCGCAAATCGTGCAAGCTTAGGTCAACCGCGCACCCGCGATTATGCTTCGAACCGCGTTTCGGGTTTGCCACATATTCCTTCTTGGGACCAGGCGGCGTTGCATCCCACAATTTTTTCGTAATGCGCCATGGACGATAGGCATCAAAAATAGTCAGGCCAAAGCCGTCGGCCTGCGCCGCCTTGCTCGCGCGGGCGACAGCTTGCGCTGCCGGATTCGCAAGGAAAGCGCGTGCTCCGTCATATAAGACGCGGCCAGTGAAATTGTTCGTGGTCGCATAGCGCATGTCGAGCTTGATGTGGGGATCGAGACTGACGAGCTCGACCAGGCGCTTTGGATCGTCTGCCTTAAGTGCCGGCGCGCCTTCCGGAACGAAAAGCACATCGCGGTTGGGGCCAGCGGCGGCGCAGCCCACCAGCGGCAATGCCGCAAGCCCCAACGCCACCTGGCGTCGTGAGAAAGTCAGCCCTCGTCCTTCGCCAGCCATTCTTCAAGCCATTTGATGGTGTAATTGCCGTTCTGGAAATCAGGTTCCTCCAGCAGCCGCTGGTGCAGAGGTATGGTGGTTTTCATGCCTTCAATGACGAATTCACCAAGCGCACGCCTTAAACGCATCAGGCAACCCTCTCGAGTCTGTCCATAGACGATCAGCTTGGCAATCATGCTGTCATAATATGGCGGGACCTTATATCCATGATACAGTCCGCTATCGACGCGGACATATAGGCCGCCGGGCGGGTGGTACCAGGTGACTGTTCCAGGTGACGGCATGAATGTGCGCGGGTCCTCGGCGTTGATCCGGCATTCGACGGCATGTCCGGTAAAGGTCACGTCTTCTTGCTTGAACGAAAGCGGCTTGCCTTCGGCCACGCGGATCTGTTCGCGCACGAGGTCGATCCCGGTGATCATTTCGGTGACTGGGTGCTCTACCTGGAGCCGGGTGTTCATTTCGATGAAATAGAATTCGCCATTTTCCCAGAGAAACTCGATGGTGCCCGCACCGCGGTAACCCATGTCGGCCATAGCTTTTGCGCAGATGGTTCCCATGCGGTCACGCTCGGCTGTTGCCAGCACGGGCGACGGGGCCTCCTCCAGAACTTTCTGGTGACGGCGCTGCAACGAACAATCGCGCTCGCCCAGATGCACGGCTTGGCCATTGCCATCGCCGAATATCTGGAATTCGATGTGGCGCGGGTTACCGAGATATTTTTCGAGATAGACTGTCGCGTCGCCAAAGGCAGCTTTCGCTTCCGACCCGGCCTGCTGCATCTGGGTCTCGAGCTCTTCTTCGCTGTTCACGACCTTCATGCCGCGTCCGCCGCCGCCCGAGGCAGCCTTGATGATCACGGGATAGCCAATCTCGCGCGCTATGGCCTTGGCTTCGCCCACATCCTCGATTGCGCCGTCGGAGCCGGGCACGAGCGGCAGGCCCAATGCCCCTGCGGTTCGCTTCGCCTCGACCTTATCGCCCATAGTCCGGATATGCTCGGGCTTTGGCCCAATCCATTTGATGTCATGGCTTTCGACGATTTCAGCAAATTGCGCATTTTCCGACAGAAACCCGTATCCCGGGTGAATCGCATCGGCATGGCTGATTTCGGCTGCGGATATAATAGCCGGAATGTTCAGATAGCTGTCAGTAGCAGATGGCGGTCCAATGCAGATTGCTTCATCTGCGAGCCGGACATGCATGGCGTCGGAATCCGCGGTCGAATGGACAGCTACAGTCTTGATCCCCATTTCATGCGCAGCGCGGTGGATGCGAAGCGCTATCTCGCCCCGGTTGGCGAGAAGGATTTTCTCAATGGCCATGTTTACGCGATCACCAGCAATGGCTGGTCAAATTCAACTGGCTGGCCGCTTTCCACATAGATTTCGGTTACAGTACCTGACGTCGCCGCGACGATCGGGTTCATGACCTTCATCGCTTCGATAATCAGGACGGTGTCGCCCGCCTTCACTTGCTGCCCAATGCTGACAAAGGGTGCTGCATCGGGCTCAGGCGCGAGATAGGCAGTGCCAACCATCGGTGATTTCATGGCATTGGCCGAAATGGCTGGCGCGCTAGCCGCCGCTGGTGCCACTGGGGATGCCACAGGCGCAGGTGCAGCCGCAACGGACATCGGGGCCGCGACAGCGGTCATGGTGCGCGACACGCGGATTTTGCGTTCGCCATCTTCCACTTCGATTTCGCTGAGCCCAGTGTCGTTCAACATGGCCGCAAGTTCGCGGACCAAAGCCGTATCCACCTGCATACCGCCAATATTTGCTGCTTTTGCCGCCATTTAAAACTCCTTAGCCCCCTAAAATTGCTGTAAAGCGCCTCATGTCAAAGTTGCAGCGCTGCGTCCAGCGCCAGTTCGTACGACTTCGCGCCATGTCCTGCAAACACTGCGTGCGCAGCCATACCGACGTAACTTAGATGCCGAAAAGCTTCTCGTTTATGCGGGTCGGATAGATGCACTTCTAATACGGGCACATTTATAGCCTTGATCGCGTCTAAAATGGCAATTGAGCTGTGTGTATAGCCTGCGGCGTTTAGCAGCACTGCCTTCGCGCCCTCGGCCTGCGCCTCGTGCAACCAGTCGATCAGATGCCCCTCATGATTGGACTGCCTGAAATCAATCACTGCGCCTGCCGCACGTGCCCGGTCATCGAGCCGGCCAGCAATATCATCAAGCGTGTCGAACCCATAAATTTCGGGCTCTCTTGTGCCGAGCAAATTCAGATTTGGTCCGTTCAGAACAAAAATTGTCGGCCGTTCAGCCAAATGTCGTCCCCCAATATTGTCAAAGCAGCGGTTGCGCACTGCATTTGTCCGGCACTATATGCCTGTCGATAAAAATTGCGAGATGAAATGACCTCTTCCCTTTCCCCCGAATCTATCTCCCTAACGCTCAACGGTGATTTGCGCCATTTCCGGGCCGGCGCCACCATTGCCGATCTTGTGCGCGATATCGGTCTTGATCCGGCAAAGGTTGCGGTCGAACGCAATCTCGAAATCGTCACGCGCTCGACGCTGAACGATGTTTGCCTAGCCGATGGGGACAGGCTGGAGATTGTCCACTTCGTGGGCGGCGGGCAAGAAACGCCGGATGATGACAGCTGGTCAGTGGCGGGCCGCCGCTTCCGTTCGCGGCTGATTGTCGGCACAGGCAAATATAAGGATTTCGAACAAAACGCCGCAGCGTTGGTGGCGTCAGGCGCGGAAATCATCACGGTTGCGGTGCGACGTGTAAATGTGTCTGACCCAAAGGCACCGATGTTGACTGATTTCATCGATCCGAAGAAATACACATATCTGCCCAATACTGCCGGTTGTTTCACTGCTGACGATGCCATTCGGACCTTGCGATTGGCGCGTGAGGCTGGCGGCTGGGACCTCGTCAAACTTGAAGTGCTCGGCGAAGCGAAAACGCTCTACCCCGACATGCGCGAAACGTTGAAGGCGACTGAGGTTCTGGCGAAAGAAGGCTTTTTGCCGATGGTCTATTGCGTGGATGATCCTATTGCCGCGAAGCAGCTGGAGGATGCAGGCGCGGTTGCAGTGATGCCGCTTGGCGCGCCTATTGGTTCGGGGCTTGGCATTCAAAACCGCGTGACCATTCGTCTGATCGTTGAAGGCGCGAAGGTACCGGTTCTGGTCGACGCAGGTGTCGGCACGGCATCCGATGCCGCCGTCGCGATGGAGTTGGGCTGCGACGGTGTATTGATGAATACGGCCATTGCCGAGGCCAAGAATCCCGTCGCCATGGCAACGGCCATGAAACTGGCGGTACAGTCAGGGCGGATAGCCTATCTCTCTGGACGCATGGGGCGGCGCATGTATGCCGACCCCTCCAGTCCACTCGCTGGTCTTATCTAAACAACTACCCTGCATCGACGAAATAGCCAAATTGGTCGTTCGTCGATCAACTTGTCACGTTGGCAATGACGCTGGTCGATCAATCGACGGTCTTTGCGCTTAATCGAAACTGTCATGCACAGGCAACACAGCTGGGCTAATTACTGTCTCGCAGGCCGGGCTTTCTTCATGCTCCCCAGCGTCGGATGTTGGTCCGCCTGCAACCCTCTCCCCCCTTGTCTGACTGCCCAACGCAGCAGCCAAATGAAAGGTATTATTATGACGAGCCCAAAGCTTATAATGTTGACGTTAACCGTTGCTTCGACGCTTGTTGCTGCAGCCCCGGCAACGGCAGGCTGGACATCGAAAAACGTGCGCTACGCCGATCTCGATCTCTCAACCGATGCCGGACGTGATCGCCTTCAGATGCGGATCAACCAAGCGGTGAAACAGGTCTGCGGTGCACCACGGGCCTTCACTCTGAGCGAACGTGCGGATCAACGCCTGTGTGAAAAGGACTCGCTACTTCGGGCTGCACCGGAAGGCGAACGCATTATTGCAGCTTATATGGAAAAGCGCCGCCTTGCACTTGGCGGCACATCCGGCGTCGGCACGAACTAAAAATATGAGAAAGCTACCTATACTCCGGCCAATTGTGCCGGAGTATATTATTTGCCGGCGAGACGTTTGACATCGGCGAGATATTTTCGCCCGATACGCATCGACAGATCCTCGCCCAGCAAAGCATGCCAGACGCCGCCGCCTTCATGGCGCAATCCGGTAATAAGATCTCGGCGCACAATGTGGCTCCGGTGAATTCGTTGAAATTGTTCCGGATCCAACCGCTGCTCCAGCGTCGAAATCGTCTGGTGCAACAGATAACTTCGCCCAGCCGTGTGCAGCCGCATATAATCGCGCTCGGCCTCGATGCGTTCAATGTCCATCACAGCGATGCGGATAAGTTCGGCGCGATGCGACACCCAGAATTCGCTCGCATATCTGTTATCGGATTTTGAGGCAGCCGCCTGCGGTTGCGCACCCGCATCCTGTGTTCCGCACGCTCGCGCGATGGCACGGCCAAGCCGGTCGCTCGAGACGGGTTTCAGGACATAGTCAACGACGTCGAGGTCAAAGGCCTCGACAGCAAAATTGTCATAAGCGGTGATCAGGATGATTGCGGGCTTTTTGCTCATCAGTCCCAATGCACGGGCCGCGTTGATGCCATCCATTTTCGGCATGCCGATATCGAGAAAGATCAGATCAGGCGTCAGCTGCTGGGCGATCCGCAAGGCTTCAACGCCGTCGTTGGCAGTGCCGACAATTTCGATAGCGGGATGATCGGCGCTTAGC
>JBBQPQ010000036.1:0-24224 GCA_038217195.1 Sphingomonadales bacterium
GCTTTTCAGCCTTACACGGCATTTGCCCCGTCGTGAATGCACCCGGGTCTGCGTCTGTAACTTTGGCTCCTCTTGATTATGTGATCTGCACCGTAAAATGACAAAAACGCATCCCTCTTCGGCCCAAGGCATTCGGAAAACATGGTGGCGCGGCGCGACCATTTATCAAGTTTACCCCCGCAGTTTTTGCGATTCCAATGGCGACGGCATAGGCGATTTGCCGGGCATTACCTCCAAGCTCGAATATATCGCGTCGCTGGGCGTTGATGCAGTATGGATATCCCCTTTCTTCACATCACCAATGAAGGACTTCGGATATGATGTGGCGGATTACTGCGGCGTTGATCCGATTTTCGGCATATTGTCCGATTTTGATGCCCTGATTGCCAAGGCGCACGGATTTGGCCTCAAGATCCTCATCGACCAGGTCTATTCGCATACATCAGACCAGCATTCATGGTTTGCCGAAAGCCGGTCTTCCCGCGATAATGCCCGGGCAGATTGGTATGTATGGGCTGATCCCAAAGCCGATGGCTCGCCGCCCAATAACTGGCAATCAGTTTTTGGCGGCCCCGCCTGGACATGGGACGCGCGGCGCGGCCAATATTATATGCACAATTTTTTGAGCAGCCAGCCGCAGATCAACATGCACAATCCCAAGGTGCAGGACGCCATGCTGGGCGTTGCGCAATTCTGGCTGGATCGCGGCGTGGACGGTTTCCGGGTGGATGCGATCAATTTTGCAATGCATGACCCTGATTTGAAGGACAATCCCCCTGCCCCTGCTGGCAACGGCGTGCGCACAAGGCCCTTTGATTTCCAGCTAAAGATTCACAATCAATCGCACCCCGATATCCCGGTCTTCATTGCGCGGCTGCGTGCGCTCATGGACAGATATCCCGAACGTTTTTCGGTTGCCGAAGTTGGCGGCGCAGACCCTGACCGGGAAATGAAGGCATTCACGGCAGGCGACGAGCATTTCAACAGCGCATATGGCTTCAACTTTCTGTACGCCGAACATCTGACCCCGGCGCTTGTCCGCGAAGCGGTCGAGGCCTGGCCAGAGGAAGATGGCATAGGGTGGCCAAGCTGGGCATTTTCAAACCATGACGCCCCGCGCTGGATTAGCCGCTGGGCACCCGAGGACGCACGGGAAGCATATGCCGCGATGGTAATGATGCTGTTCATCGCGTTGCGTGGCAACGTCATTCTTTGGCAGGGTGAAGAACTTGGCCTGACTCAAGTCGACATCCCGTTTGATAAGCTGCAGGATCCCGAGGCGATCGCCAACTGGCCTTTGACCCTTAGCCGCGACGGCACCCGTACGCCCATGCCATGGAATGCGAACGCTCCACATTGTGGTTTCAGCAGTGGCGAGCCATGGCTGCCGCTGGGTGCCGACCATATTGCGATGGCGGTAGATGCCGAAGAGGCTGACCCACAGTCGATGCTCGCCTTGACCAAGACTCTGCTGGGCACGCGCAACAATAGTGAAGCTTTGCAAAGCGGGGATCTCAAAATCATTGAAGCGCTGGGCGATTTGCTCGTTTTTGAACGGCGCAGTCCAAACCAGCATCTGGTCTGTGCGTTCAACATGGGACGGCAACCCGTTTTGTGGCAGCCTGCACAGCCGGACGGTTGGCAGATGTTGACCTCGGTCAATGCTGCGACGCCTCAGTCACTTCCCCCCTTCGCCGCAAAAATCATGGAGAAGATCGCATGACTTACGCCACGACAAAAGAATATGACCGCACCGCCAGCCGGGGGCTGTTACGTCTTATCGCTCTTGGCGTCTTGCTCGCGCCCGTCACGGCGCGTGCGGAGCCGGTTGCATCGGCTACGTCGCCTGACGGTTCCGTGCAGGTCGAGGTCAGCATCGACGGCGATGGCCGTGCCGCTTATGCAGTTAACCGCAACGGCAAGCCAGTGCTTGCGCCTTCGAAACTCGGTTTCCTGTTTACTGATACAACAAAGATTGATCGGCGACTGGCGCTAACGGGACAGGAAGCGCACGAGTTTGACGAGACATGGACTCAGCCATGGGGCGAATGGAAAAACATCCGCAACCATTATCGCGAGTTGAAAGTCCGACTGAAGGAAACCTCAACACTCGCCCGCGGTTTCACCGTCACGTTCCGACTCTATGATGATGGCGTAGGTTTCCGTTACGAATTTCCCGACCAGCCCGCTCTTGCCCAAGCAAACATCGCCGACGAGCTGACCGAGTTTGCCTTTGCGAGCGATGGCACGGCTTGGTGGAAGCCGGCCTTCCTGTGGAACCGTGAAGAGTATCTCTACAACAAAACGCCTCTATCGGCTGTGAGCAACGCCGATACACCCATTACCATCAAACTAGCGGATGGAACGCATGTCGCGCTGCATGAGGCGGCATTGGTCGATTATTCCGGCATGGCGGTTGCACGCACCGAGGGCAACACTCTACGCGCAGCGCTTCATCCCGGCGCTGGCGAACCCAAGGTGCAGAAGAAAGGTGCATGGAACACGCCATGGCGCACGCTGATCATTGCCGACAATGCGGCGGGAATTTACCAAAGCCATTTGATGCTCAACCTCAATGAGCCCAACAAGCTTGGCGATGTCAGCTGGATCAAGCCGGGCAAATTCGCCGGTGTTTGGTGGAACATGATCAAGGGTGAATGGAGCTGGGCACGTGGTCCACAGCACGGCGCGACGAATGCCAATGTGAAGCGTTACATCGATTTTGCCGCAGCAAACAAAATACCGCATGTGCTGGTCGAAGGCTGGAATGTGGGATGGGACGGCGACTGGTTCGGCAATGGCCATGACATGGATTTTGCAAAGCCGACCGACGATTTCGACGTCGATATGCTCGTGGCTTATGGCAAGAAAAAGGGTGTTCGCCTGATCGGCCATCACGAGACCGGCGGCGCCGCGACCCATTATGAAAACCAGTTCGACAAGGCGTTCAAATTTGCCGCTCACCACAATTATATGGTTGTCAAAACCGGCTATGTCACCGACGCCGGCCAGATGGAACGCGAGGATACCGACGGCAAGAAATATCGCGAATGGCATCAGGGCCAGTGGATGGTAAATCACCAGCTGCGCGTTATTGAGGCTGCGGCAAAATACAAAGTCGGGATCGACAGCCACGAACCCGTCAAGGGAACTGGCCTCCAGCGTACTTATCCAAATTGGGTCGCGCGCGAAGGCATGCGCGGCATGGAGTATAATGCCTGGGGCGGGAAAAACCCGCCCGAGCATGAGGCGAATGTCGTGTTCACACGCATGCTGGAAGGACCAATGGACTTTACGCCGGGTATCCTGAGCCTCAAGGGCCAAAACGACAGCGACATATTGTCGACCATCGCCAAACAACTTGCTTTATATGTGGTGATCTATTCGCCCATGCAGATGGTTGCCGACACGCCTGAAAATTATGAAAAATTTCCGGAACCGATGAAGTTCATTCGCGACGTGCCGACCGACTGGGAAGAGACGCGCGTGCTGAATGGTGAAATCGGCGATTATGTAACGATCGCCCGAAAGGAACGTGGCGGCAAAAATTGGTACATTGGCGCGGTCGGTGATGAAGAAGCGCGGACGGTCAACTTCAGCCTTGATTTTCTGACGCCCGGCAAGACATACACCGCCGAAATTTACCGCGATGGTGATGATGCGGATTATCGCACAATAACGCGCCATGCGATCGTGATCGAACGCAAGACTTTAAGGTCAAGCGATAAGCTGACGATGCGTATCGCGCCTGGTGGCGGTTTTGCCATTCGGCTTGTCGAGGGTAAATAAATATGCTTGGCCGCCGGTCGCTGTTGGCAACAATCTGCCTACTGTTGACGGGGTTGTCGCTTGGGCTTCCTGCACAGCTGCTGGCGCAGGATCAGGGCCGCTTTGTAGATCTTGGTACCGTCGCAACAGCTACCCAGATAGCGCCACCCAAGGTCGTCGTGTGGCTGCCGCCAGGTTATGACGGCAGCAAGCAGCGTTATGGCGTTGTGTATATGCATGATGGCCAAAATCTGTTCGATGCCAAGCGGTCAAATTTCAACAAGGTCTGGGCCGCGGACCAATCTGCCCTGCGCCTAATTGCATCGCGCAAAGTCGCGCCATTCATCCTTGTCGGCACTGATCAGCCCGGAGCAGACCGCGGGCGGCAATATTTTCCGCGCTCGATGCTCAATTATGTGTCGGAAGCGACACGCCAGAAGCTATCGGCACAAAGCGACGGGAAACCGGTAATCGCCGAGGCTTATCTCCAGTTCATCGTGACCGAGCTAAAGCCCAAAATCGACCGGATGTACCGCACCAAAAGCGACCGTAAACATACGTCGATTGCAGGTTCAAGCATGGGCGGGCTGATATCTCTATATGCTATCAGCAAATATCCCACGGTGTTTGGGAACGCCGGAGCGGTATCTACCCATTTGCCGCTTGGCGATCCCAACTGGACCGAGGCCGAGAGTCAGGATATTTTCGCTGGCTGGCGCAAATTTGTGCAGTCGGAACTTGGGAAGCCCAAGGGCCGCCGCATCTGGTTCGACCATGGCACAGACACGCTGGACGCCTTTTACCAGCCCTATCAAGACAATCTGGATACCGCCCTTTTAGCCAATAGCTGGAAAAAAGGCCGCGATTTCCAAAGCACCGTTTATCCCGGCGCTGCGCATGAGGAAAATGCCTGGGCAGCGCGTCTGGACGATGTTTTCGGTTGGTTGCTTCGGGGTCATTGATGACTGCCAACGCGCTTCGTTTCGTGATTTTGGGGGGCGGCACGGCGGGCTGGATGACGGCCTGCCTGCTCGCAAAGCACTGGCCGCAGCATGACATTGTAGTTGTTGAGTCACCTGACATCGGGATCATCGGCGTTGGAGAGGGCTCGACCCCGCAGCTAAAGGCATTTTTTGAAACGCTTGGCTTGGCGGAAGCGGAATGGATGCCGAAATGCAATGCGACGTACAAGGCCGGCATCAGCTTTCACAACTGGTCCGAGCGCCCCGGCTTTGCGCATTATTTTCATCCGTTTCACACCGAGCTTGATAGCTTCACCGACCAAAAATTCTTTTTCCAGACGCGCGCGCGCCGTACCGGACGCAATGTAGAGGCACATCCCGACCGGTTCTTTCTGCCAGCGCGCCTGGCCGCGGAAAAACGGGCGCCGGTGCCGTCACCTGGCTTTCCTTATGCCATTGGCTATGGCTATCATTTTGACGCGACCTTGGTTGGGCGAACGCTGCGTGACCATGCGGTTGCAAAGCTGGGTGTTACGCACCTCGAACGTACGATAAAGCATGTCAACATCGACAATGCAGGCCAAGTGCAGAGCCTTCTCACGCAAAATGGCGAAGCGATTTTAGGGGATTTTTTCGTCGATTGCAGCGGTTTTGGCGGCACGATCATGCAACAGGCGCTGGGCGAAGAATTCATTTCATTCGGAGATAACCTGTTCAACGATTCGGCTGTCGCAATGCCCACGGCCAATGATGATGGGGACATCCCAAGCGAAACAAAAGCCACTGCCTTGTCAGGTGGCTGGGCGTGGCGCATCCCTCTGACCAACCGCGCCGGCAACGGCTATGTCTATGCGTCGCAATATCTTGATGCGGATGCAGCAGAAACCGAACTCAGGCGGCATCTGGGCCTGCTGGACAGCGATGTGCCCGCCCGACATTTAAAGATGCATGTCGGTCGTCTGGCGCGCTGCTGGGTCGGCAATTGCCTTGCGGTTGGTCTGTCGCAGGGATTCATTGAACCATTGGAGGCTACTGCGCTTCACATCGTCCAGGCCACGGTGGAAGGATTTATCGCCTCCTTCGAAAGAGGTCGAGCGACGAATCAGTGTGCTGATGAGCTCAACGCCACCATGGCCAGCCGAATAGAGGGCATTCGCGATTATATCGTTGCGCATTACCGCCTGAACCAGCGAAATGACTCGACCTATTGGCGGGACAATGCCCGCAATGATGCCCTCTCGGATAATTTGAAGGCGCTGATGACCGCATGGTTCAGCGGCGCAGACCTGACCGCGGAAATTCATCGTCTCGGCATTGGTCGTTATTATAGTGCATTGTCGTGGCATTGCCTGTTCGCCGGATACGGCACCTTCCCTGCGGATGAAAAGCTAGTCGCCCCATTGGATGGTCTCGATCTTGCAGATTTGGAAGAGATCGACAGTTTCATTGCGAGCCACGCGGCATCATTTTCGTTGCACCGACACGCCTTGGAACAACTCTTAAAATAAGTTCATTATATTATAGCATGTTAAATACAGGCGCGGTCTAGTAGCAATGAATATGCGCGAGAACTGCAGATGCACAAAAACATGCTCATTTTCGGCACGCGGCCTTAAACTATTACGCCGCCAGTGCGCGGGCGCACAATCCGTTTGGCGATGGCCTGGCAGGCAAGCGCATCGCAGAAGTCATTTGGCGCACCCGAAAGCAAATGGGTTGATCGCAATTTACAAAAAATGCGCTCGATCCTCGGTCCGCAGTCGCCTTTTGACGCGGCTGCATGCTTTATTACGACCATCCACGCCTGGAACGGAACGCCGCAAGACTTGTTCCTGCAGGAATAACATCTTAAGGCGCACACATTCGGCAACGGTCTTAAAAAGGGATACCTAATGAAAATTGCAATGATCGGTTCTGGCTATGTCGGCTTGGTGTCTGGCGCGTGCTTTGCCGATTTTGGTCACGAAGTTGTCTGCGTCGACAAAGATGAATCGAAAATTGCCCAGCTTCACGCCAATATTATGCCGATTTACGAACCTGGTCTCGACGCATTGGTCAAAACCAATGTCGATGCAGGACGCCTCACATTTTCAACTGACGTCGCCCAGTCGATCAAAGGTTGCGATGCAATTTTCATCGCAGTTGGAACGCCCTCGCGCCGTGGCGATGGCCATGCCGATCTTAGCTATGTGTATGCAGCAGCCGAGGAGTTGGCGCATGCCATGGACCCGCGCACCGTGGTCGTCACCAAATCGACCGTTCCCGTTGGCACGGGTGATGAAGTCGAACGCATCATCCGCGAAACCAGCCCTGATCTTGAATTTGCCGTTGTCTCCAACCCTGAATTCCTGCGCGAAGGCGCAGCAATCGGCGATTTCAAACGCCCTGACCGCATAGTCGTTGGCAGCGATATAGAATGGGCCCGCGACGTCATGCGCGCCATCTACCGGCCGTTGTTCCTGAATGAGTCCCCTTTGCTGTTTACCAGCCGGCGTTCGTCCGAACTGATCAAATATGCCGCCAATGCGTTTCTGGCGACCAAGATCACCTTCATCAATGAAATGGCCGATCTGTGCGAAAAACTCGGAGCTAATGTGCAAGATGTTTCACGTGGCATTGGACTGGATAACCGCATTGGATCGAAGTTCCTCCATGCCGGCCCCGGCTATGGCGGAAGCTGCTTCCCAAAGGACACGCTGGCGCTCCTGAAGACCGCACAGGATAACGAAACGCCCGTCCGGGTGGTTGAGGCCGTGGTGCAGGCAAACGACCTCAGAAAGCGCGCCATGGGCCGCAAGATTATCGCCGCGCTTGGCGGTGATGTGCGTGGTCTGAAAATCGGCGTCTTTGGTCTGACATTCAAACCCAACACCGATGATATGCGCGACGCGCCGTCCATTGCCATTGTCCAGACTTTGCTCGACGCAGGTGCCATCGTCCACGCACACGACCCCGAAGGCATGGAGGAAGCAGCAAAGGTGCTTCCAGATGTGGTCATGACCGAAAGTGCCTATGCCGCGGCACAGGGCGCGCATGCCGTGGCATTGGTGACCGAATGGGACGCCTATCGTGCACTCGACCTTAAAAAGCTCCATGCCGCGATGGCTGGTGACGTTCTGGTCGATTTGCGCAATATCTACCGCCCGGAAGAAGCGGCGGCCGCTGGCTTCAGTTATGTGAGCGTTGGCCGCTAATACGCGTACAAAGCGGCGACTGACGAAAGCGGAACTTGAGTAGTTGCAAGCCTTTGCTGCTTGCGGCGCCGTGGTCTATGCTTAAGTAGCATGGCCATGTTACGCGATCTTACCCACCTAGAGCGACTCGAAGCAGAGAGCATCCACATCATGCGCGAGGTGGTGGCCGAGGCGGAACGTCCCGTCATGCTGTATTCGGTTGGCAAAGACAGCGCAGTGATGCTGCATTTGGCGCGCAAGGCCTTTTACCCAACGCCGCCGCCCTTCCCCTTGTTGCATGTCGACACGACCTGGAAATTTCGGGCGATGTACGACTTGCGGGAAAAGGCCGCGCGCGATGCTGGTATGGAATTGCTGATTTGGCAAAATCCCGATGCAAAGGCCAAAAAGATCAACCCGTTCGACCACGGTCCGCTACACACCGACATGTGGAAGACCGAAGGACTGAAACAGGCGTTGAACCATTATGGCTTTGACGCAGCATTCGGCGGCGCGCGGCGCGATGAAGAAAAAAGCCGTGCCAAGGAGCGGGTGTTCAGTTTCCGGTCGCAAGCCCATCGATGGGACCCGAAGAACCAAAGGCCAGAGCTCTGGAACCTTTACAATGCAAGGAAAAACCGCGGCGAAAGCATGCGCGTCTTTCCCATTTCCAACTGGACCGAACTCGATATCTGGCAATATATCCAGCTCAACAAAATCGAGATTGTCCCGCTCTATTTCAGCGCGCCGCGACCAACCTATGAGTGGGACGGCCAGTTGTTCATGGCCGACGACCTTGCGCGTGTCGAAAGCGTCCTTGGCCGGAATCTCGAGATTGTCGAACGGTCTGTCCGATTCCGCACATTGGGCTGCTTTCCGCTGACTGGTGCAGTCGAGAGCGAAGCGGCCACCTTGAATGAAGTCATTCAGGAAATGTTGCTCACCACATCGTCAGAACGGCAGGGACGAGTCATCGACAAGGATGCGGGCGACGGTTCGATGGAAAAGAAAAAGCAAGAGGGCTATTTCTGATGTCCTCGGCTTATGAAACCGACGCCCTGATTGCCGAAGATATCGAAGCGTATCTGACGCAGCACCAGCACAAAAGCCTGTTGCGCTTCATCACCTGCGGATCGGTCGATGATGGCAAATCGACGCTGATCGGGCGGTTGTTATATGATTCAAAGATGATCTTCGAAGATCAGCTTGCCGCGCTTGAGGCGGACAGCAAACGCATCGGCACGCAAGGTCAGGATATCGATTTTGCCTTGCTGGTCGATGGTCTGAGTGCCGAGCGCGAACAGGGCATCACAATCGACGTAGCCTATCGTTTTTTCACGACCGAAAAACGTAAGTTCATCGTCGCCGACACGCCGGGGCATGAGCAATACACGCGCAACATGGTGACTGGCGCATCTACCGCTGATCTCGCGGTGATCTTGATCGATGCCCGCAAGGGCGTGCTGACTCAGACCCGGCGGCACAGCTATCTGGCGCATCTACTGGGTATCCGACATATCGTTCTGGCGGTGAACAAGATGGATCTGGTCGGCTATGAACAGAAACAGTTTGACGAAATTGTGATTAATTATCAGAGTTTTGCGGAAAGCATTGGAGTCAAAGTCTTCACTGCGATTCCCATTTCAGGTTTCAAGGGCGACAATATCGCGAGTCGTTCGCCGAACACATCATGGTATGGTGGCGTAACGCTTATCGACCATCTCGAATCCGTCGAACTCGATGTGCATGCCGACCAAGCAAAGCCCTTTCGCTTGCCCGTTCAGTGGGTCAATCGTCCCAATCTCGACTTCCGTGGGTTTGCAGGGCAGATTGCAAGCGGGAGCATCACGGTTGGCGGTCCCGTGCGAATTTTGCCCAGCGGCAAGACGTCGCATGTGGCACGCATTGTGGCGCTTGATGGCGATCTGGATGTGGCGGTTGCCGGTCAATCGATTACTCTTTGCCTGACGGACGAAGTCGATTGTTCGCGAGGTGATGTGATTGCAACCGCGCACAACCCTCCAGAGCTTGCGGACCAGTTCGAGGCAAATATTGTCTGGCTGGCGGAAGAAGCCATGATTCCCGGACGGTCCTACTGGCTGAAGCTTGGAACACAAATGGTTTCCGCGACGGTGCAGCCGCCCAAATATCAGGTAAATGTTAACAGCATGGAGCGACTTGCTGCAAAGACGCTGGAGCTCAACGCGATTGGTGTTGCCGAAGTTACGGCTGACCGGCCATTGATATTCGAGGCTTATGCGGACAACCGGACGCTTGGTGGATTTATTCTCATCGACAAGATGACCAACGCCACGGTCGCAGCGGGCATGCTGAATTTCAGCCTGCGCCGTGCCCAGAATGTGCATTGGCAAGCTATCGACATCAGCCGCGCCGCGCATGCACAACAAAAAGGCCAATCGCCCAAACTGCTTTGGTTTACTGGCCTGTCAGGCTCCGGCAAGTCAACTATCGCCAATCTGGTAGAAAAGAAGCTATTCGCGCTTGGCCGGCACAGTTTCCTGTTGGACGGCGACAATGTCCGGCACGGCTTGAATAAGGATTTGGGGTTTACCGATGTGGACCGGATCGAAAATATCCGCCGCGTAGGCGAAGTCGCAAAGTTGATGACTGATGCCGGGCTTATCGTGCTGACCGCGTTCATTTCGCCCTTCCGTGCGGAACGCGACATGGTGCGCGCCTTGCTGCCCGCTGGCGATTTCATCGAGATATTTGTCGATACACCTTTGGCCGAGGCCGAAAAGCGGGACGTCAAGGGTCTCTATAAAAAGGCACGCAGCGGCGCCTTGAAAAACTTTACGGGCATTGACAGTCCATACGAGGATCCAGAAGCACCGGAGATGCATGTCGACACCACGACAATGTCGCCGGAACAGGCCGCAGAGGCGATTGTCGAGCGAGTCACAGGTGTGTGGAGCTATGACCTGTGAACGACGCGGATCTCTGTGCCTTTCTCGCTGAAGAGACCGGGAAGATTTTATACACTTTGCAGCAATCAGGCGCGGTTGCGGACAAGGCATTGGGCGACGAAGGCGACAGGCGCGCCAATGCGTTTCTGTGCGAGGCGCTGCACCGGTTACGCCCCGATGATGCCCTGCTTTCTGAGGAGGAAGTCAACTGCACGCTGCGTTGCGCGGTGGATCGCGTGTGGATCATCGACCCGTTGGATGGCACGCGCGAATATCGCGAAGGCCGAAACGACTGGGCCGTGCATGTTGCGCTTGCCATAGGCGGTGTGGCGACAGCAGGCGCCGTTTACCTGCCCGGCCTTAGCACCACATTAAGTTCGGCCCATCCACCAGAGTTGCGCAGCGCGCATGACCCGCTGCGCATGCTCGTAAGCCGCACGCGCCCGGCACCTGAGGCCATTGCAGTTGCCAGTATACTTGGCGCTGAACTCGTGCCCATGGGATCGGCGGGCGCGAAAGCAATGGCGGTCGTGCGCGGTGAAGCCGATATCTATCTGCACACAGGCGGACAATATGAATGGGACAATTGCGCACCCGTTGCCGTGGCACAGGCCGCAGGCCTGCACTGTTCGCGGGTCGACGGCTCTCCGATGCGCTACAATGCGCCTGAACCCTATCTGCCTGACTTGCTGATTTGCCGGCCAGAACTGGTCGCCGATATCATGGCCGCCTTGAGAGCCTAGTTAACCTGCCGGTCAAAGCCTGCCCAATAAGGTGCGCGCAGATCCTTGCGCAGGATCTTGCCAGAGGCATTGCGTGGTAAGGCTGCGATCACATCGACCGAACGCGGCACCTTGAACCCGGCAATGCGTTCACGGGTCCAGGTGATGACGCTCTCGGGATCTACATGCGCGCCGGCTTTGGGAACGCACACTGCTTTTACTGCCTCGCCCCATTTGTCATCTGGAACGCCGATCACGGCGACTTCAAGAATGTCGGGGTGGCCGTATATCGCGCTCTCGACTTCAGCCGGATAGACATTTTCGCCGCCGGTGATGATCATGTCCTTCACCCGGTCATGAATGTACAAATATCCGTCTTCGTCTAGATATCCGGCATCGCCGGTCTTGATCCAGCCGCCATCTGCGACCGTGCCTTTGGTCGCATCAGGCAGGTTCCAGTAGCCAATCATATTGTTTGATGAACGCGTCCATATCTCGCCGACCTCGCCGACTGTGACATCATTGCTTGCCCCGTCGACGACGCGCAGTTCGACGCCAGCGAGTGGCTTGCCTGCCGAGCGCATCCGCTTGTTGCCATTGGGGTCGTGATCCTCGGGAGGCAACATGCAGATCGTTCCCGTAGTCTCCGTCATACCATAGACCTGAATGAATTCGGCGCTGAATACATCCATGCACTGGCGCAACAACTCCAGCGGAATGGGCGCGGCACCATAAAGAATATATTTGAGGCGGCTGTAATCGACGCTGCGGCATCTCGGGTGGTTGACCATCATCTGCAATGCAGCTGGTACGATGAACAATCGTGTCGCTCCCCCCTTTTCAATGGCGTCGAACACCGAGTCCGGTGAAAATTCTGCTTGCACCAGACCGGGCAATCCCGACGCCATGGCCATGATACCAAGCCCTGTCCCGCCAATATGCGCGCATGGCATGGCAATAAGGACGACTTCGTCATCCTCCCATTTGCTATAGGCATTGTCGTCTTCGGAGGTGTGTTTGCGCAAAGCAAAAAGGTTGCGGTTTGAAAGCACCGCGCCTTTCGGATTGCCCGTCGTGCCAGAGGTATAGAGCTGAAGCGCTGCGTCATCAGGTTCGGCGGGTTCAAACGGGCCGCGTGGCGTTGCCTCGATCAATCGGCGTGCCTCGTCTTCGCCAATCACGCGGTCGACAGTGTCTGTTTGGTCCGCCAGCGCCAGCACCGGGATTTCAAAACCATGCCCAGCAAAAAGGATGCGTGCGCCGGTGTCATTGGCAATATAGGCCCATTCCGCAGGTGCCAAGCGCCACCCTACGGGCACCATCACAATGCCTGCCCGCGCCGCGCCGTAGAATAAAGCGAAATACAGGTCGCTGTTCTTGCCAATCCAGGCAATGCGGTCGCCCTTTTTCAGCCCGAGTTGAAGCAGCAACGTCGCGATTTTTGCGGTGCGTTGTTCCAGTTCGTCATAGGTAAAATGGCGGTCGTCTTGCAAAAGTGCCGACCAGTCAGGGCGTTCAGCCGCCCAATGAGTTAGAAACCCGTCGAATGTAAGTATATCGAAACCGGCCGCAGCCATAATGTTCTCTCCCAACACTGGCCAGTTATGCGCAGAGGCCTATTGTGTTTTGTCGGGAGATTATAGCAGCATGTCAACACAGCGCATAGATAGCTCTGGCGGGTGGCCTTATGGGGCTAACAGCGGAAAATGAGCGACAAATTGCTCGCTGGCATCAGCTCCATCCCGTCCAGACGTAAACCAGCTTCACGCGCCACGTCGACAATGTCCTCAACGTAGCGCAGGCCCCATTCGGCATTTTGCTGCCGAAGCGACGCGTCGAATGCGGCATTGCTTTCGGCCAGCGGCCTGTCGCGCTGACGAAATGGACCGTAGATGTATAACGGCGCAGGCCTCGCGAGCACGCGTGCGGCATTGCGGAACAAGCCAGTGGTGGCGTCCCATGGACTGATATGCAGCATGTTAATGCAGATAATCGCGTCTGCTTCGTTTATTCGCCAATCAACCGTGGCGTCGAGCTGCATAGCAGGCAGCACATTTGGAACGTCCGAGTCTGCGCGCCACGCATCAATTGAAGCAATGGCGATTGAGTCAGGATCGCTTGGTTGCCATGTCAACGCCGGAAACAGCTTGGCAAAATGCACCGCGTGCTCACCTGTCCCGCTTGCGATTTCAAGCACCAGCCCTTTGCATGGGAGCAACGTTGCAAGCGTTTTTCCAATCACATCGCGATTGCGTTCGGTTGCTGGCGCATGGCGTTTGACCTCTGCGCCAGCGCTAAAAACGAAGGGCTGTGGGTCGCTCACTCGGCCGCAACCGCCTGTTCGGGCTCATGCCATACCAGAACCGGTTTGCGCGCAGCTTGCGTTTCGTCCAGCCGGCGGCGCGGTGCGTGATGTGGCGCAGACTTCAACGACGGATCGCCCACCTTTGCCCGTTCGACGACGCTGCGCAATGCGCCGATGAATTGGTCAAGCGTTGCCTTGCTTTCGGTCTCGGTAGGCTCGACGAGCATCGCGCCATGTACGACAAGCGGGAAATAGACCGTCATCGGGTGATAACCTTCGTCAATCAGCCCTTTCGCAATATCCAGCGTGGAGAAGCCTTCGGCCATGCCATTGTCGCTGAACAGTGCCTCATGCATGCACGGTCCGCTATCGGCAAAAGGCGCCTCAAGCACATCTTCCAGGCTGCGCAGGATATAATTGGCGTTGAGCACAGCATCCTCGGCCACTTGGCGCAGACCGTCCGCGCCATGCGACATGATGTAGGACAAAGCGCGCGTGAACATCCCCATTTGCCCGTGAAAGGCGACCATGCGGCCAAAGGTCGATTCATGATGCTCACCAGCGGTCTCCTCTTCGACCAACAGGTAATGGTCGCCGTCCTTGTCGACGAACGGTAATGGCGCGTAAGGCGCAAGCGCTTCGGAGAGCACCACTGGACCCGAACCTGGTCCACCGCCACCATGCGGCGTTGAGAATGTCTTGTGCAGGTTGATGTGCATCGCATCTACACCAAGGTCGCCAGGACGCACCCTTCCGACAATCGCGTTGAAATTCGCGCCGTCGCAATAGACATATCCGCCCGCCGCATGCACCGCGTCCGAAATCTCGCGCAAGTCACGCTCGAACAGGCCGCAGGTGTTTGGGTTGGTGATCATCACGCCAGCCACATCGGGCCCGAGCCGCGCCTTGAGCGCCGCAAGGTCAACGCGTCCTTCCGATGTTGCAGGTATATTCTCGACGGCATAGCCGGCAAAGGCAGCGGTCGCAGGGTTGGTACCATGCGCACTTTCAGGGCACAGGATGACGGAGCGGGCATCGCCGCGCGCCGTCAGTGCGGCGCGAATGGCGAGGATACCGCACAATTCGCCATGCGCACCAGCCTTGGGCGACATCGCTACGGCTTTCATGCCCGTCAGCGTGATCAGCCAGTGCGCAAGCTCGTGAATGACGGCAAGCGCGCCCTGAACGGTCTCGACGGGCTGCAACGGGTGGATATCGGCAAAGCCCGCCATGCGCGCTACTTTTTCATTCAGCCGCGGATTGTGCTTCATCGTGCAACTGCCGAGCGGGAAGAAGCCGAGGTCAATGGCGTAATTTTGACGGCTAAGGCGGGTGTAATGCCGCACCGTCTCGGGCTCGGATAGGCCTGGCAGGCCGATGTCACGGTGCCGCTCCAGATTGCCAAGGCGCGACGCGACCTTCGGTGCGTCGGCCAAATCAACGCCAGTCGTTCCGGATGTGCCAATCTCGAAAATTAGCGCTTCCTCAAGCATCAGTGCCTTATTGCCCGTGTAAGTCGCTGGGCCGGTGTTAGACGCCGTATGCATTTCAGGCTTCCAGCCACTTTGGTTGATGGTGTTCATGCTAAAATCTCCTGCAAAGCGGCAGCAAATGTTTCCACATCCTCAGATGTGGCAACCTCGGTCACTGCGACGACGAGGCCGTTGGAAAGCGCGTCAGCGCCGGGATATAACCGCCCAAGCGATACGCCACCCAGCACCTTGTGATCCGCCAGGGCGCGAACGACGGGTCGCGCTTCTTTGGGTAGCTTCAGAGTGAATTCGTTGAAGAAACTGCTATTGACCAGTTCAACATCTGGTATCTTTGTAAGCCGCTCAGCGGCTTGCACCGCAAGTGTGTGATTGAGTCGCGCAAGACCACGCAGCCCTTTTTCGCCAAGCAAAGTAAGATGCACACTGAAAGCGAGCGCGCAAAGGCCTGAATTGGTGCAGATATTTGACGTCGCCTTTTCGCGGCGAATATGCTGTTCGCGCGTCGACAGCGTCAAGACAAAGCCGCGCTTACCCTCGGCATCGACCGTTTCTCCGCACAAGCGGCCGGGCATTTGACGAACGAATTTTTCCTTACAGGCGAACAGTCCGACATAAGGCCCACCAAATTGCAGGCCAACGCCAAGCGATTGACCCTCACCCACCACGATGTCCGCGCCCATTTCGCCAGGTGCCTTGATCGCACCCAACGCCACAGGCTCAGTCACTACAGCGATGAGCAGTGCGCCATGTTCGTGGGCCTTTGCGGCAATCCCCGAAAGGTCTTCGATGCGGCCCAATATGTCTGGATATTGCACGACGACGCAGCTGGTTTCGCCGTCGATCGCATTGATCAAGCGTGCGCTGTCCGTTGCGGCGGAAAGCTCCGGCAAGGCGGTATCGAGCGTGTCGCCGGTATATTGCGCCATCGTCTTCGCGACGCTGACATAATGCGGATGCAGTCCGGACGACAGCACCGCCTTGCTACGCTTGGTAATGCGGCCGGCCATGCCAATAGCTTCCCAGCAGGCGGTTGAACCGTCATACATCGATGCATTGGCGACATCGCATCCAAACAGCCTTGCAACTTGCGTCTGGAATTCGAACAACATCTGCAGCGTGCCCTGCGCTATTTCCGGCTGATAGGGCGTATATGCCGTCAGGAACTCGCCGCGCTGGATGATATGGTCCACACTTGCCGGCACATGATGCTTATAGGCACCTGCGCCCAGAAAGAACGGGTTGTGCGACGCCGTCATGTTTCTGCGCGCGAGATTTGAAAAATGCCGCTCGACAGCCATTTCGCTGGCATGGTTCGGTAGGCCGCGAATAGGTCCATCAAGCTGCGCCTGGACCGGTACATCCACGAACAGATCATCAATCGAGTTTGCCCCGATGACGCCAAGCATCGCCTGACGGTCGGATGGGGTGAGCGGTAAATAGCGCATTTCATTCTCCATGGCCCGCGCATTGCGGACTGATAAACCTAAAGTCCGTCGACAAACGCCTGATACGCCGCAGCATCCATGAGACTGTCGAGTTCGCTGGTGTCGCTGAGTGTCAGCTTGAAGAACCAGCCTTCGCCTTCAGGGTCGCTGTTCACAAGCGCTGGGTCGCCTTCAAGGGCGTCATTACCCTCGATGACGCTGCCGCTGACGGGTGCGTAAACGTCGGATGCGGCTTTGACCGATTCCACAACTGCAGCATCACCGCCCTTCTTCAAAGTTACGCCGGCCGCGGGAACTTCGGCAAACACGATATCGCCCAACTGCTCTTGCGCAAAATTGGTGATGCCGACTGTCGCGCTGTCGCCGTCAACTTCAATCCACTCGTGATCTTCAGTGAAATAACGGGTCATGTGCTGGCTCCTTTGCGGTGATAATGATGTGGGACGAATGGTAAATCCGCGACCTTGAGCGACACGCGCTTCCCGCGCACTTCGGCCTCAAGTACGTTGCCAGTGGCGTTATGATCGGCCGCGACATAGCCCATCGCAATCGGTGCGCCGACACTCGGAGCAAAGCCGCCCGATGTTATGACGCCAACTTGCGCTTCGCCTGCGAAAACCGGCGCGCCTTCGCGCACGGGCATTTTGCCCTCGACCGAAAACCCGACCAATTTGCGCGCCGGGCCATTAGCGAGCGCGCTCAGGATGCGCTCGGCACCGGCAAACCCGCCCTCGGCGCGGCGACGTTTTGAAATTGCGAAGGCGGCATTGCCTGCCACAGGGTCAACATCGGGGTTCATGTCATGACCATAAAGCGGAAGCCCCGCCTCAAGCCGCAACGAATCGCGTGCGCCAAGACCAATGGGCTTGACCTCTGGCTGAGCGCAAAGCTGCTCTGCGAGTGCCTGCACGTAGGCCGCTGGTATCGAAATTTCAAAGCCATCTTCGCCCGTGTAGCCCGAACGGCTAATCCACAAAGGTTCAGGGTCGGTCTTTGGTCCCCAAAAGAAAGAACCTGCCTCCATGAAATACAGCGCGTCAACGCCCGGCACGACACGCTTCAACGCGTCAACAGCCTTTGGCCCCTGCAGCGCAAGCAAGGCGCGGTCATCCATATGGTTGATAGTAATGTCGTCGGGCAGATTTTCGCGGAGATAGCCCATATCGTCCCATTTCACCGCGCCATTGACGACGACATACAGGCCCATGGGGGCAGCGGTAATCATCATGTCATCCAGCACGCCGCCATCTTCAGCGAGCAGAAGCGAGTAACGCATCTTGCCCTTTTTAAGCGCCGAGATATCGCCAGGGACCACAGCCTCAAGCGCAGCCGCCGCCCCATCCCCCGTCAGCATTAACTGGCCCATATGGCTCACATCGAACAGCCCGGCGCTTTCCCGGGTCCAGATATGCTCGGCCATGATGCCTTCATATTGGATCGGCATGTGATAGCCGGCAAATTCGACCATGCGTGCGCCCTTGGCACGGTGCCACGCGTCGAGCGGAAGCTCCAATATTTCGATGGGTTCGAGTTCGAATTCTTCTTCTTCGCTCATATCAGTCCGTTCAAGAGTCGCAGCGACTGTCACCGGATGGTGCCAAGCCTGCTGCCCCCTCTGTCACGGGTACCTGAGAGCTTTATCTGCCAGTGATGCCGCGAAGCACCAAAAACAGGCTACCCCTTCGGTGGCATATTCCTGCATGAGCCGGAACACGCGCTTTCCAGAGTGTCGCAAGAGCCAAAGCGGTCCTTTTGCCTGAGAGATTCCGGGGCGGTTGCTCCTTCGGCGGCCCCTTTAAGAGACGCTCTCCCGCTTCGTCAGCGACGGAACCGCATTGACGGCACGTTTAAACAGAGTCAACTGGCCAGCGCGTCGATTTCATCATTTTCATGGATAAAAATACCAGTGCCCTTCCCGGATGCCAGCGCGGCAATGGCCTTGGCCAGGCTGTCAGACGGCGTGGATGCAAATTTCTTCAGCGGACCAATCATCAGCATGTCGGTAACTGGCGACAAAAGGATGCCTAAGGCTTCGCCAGGACGATGGTCATCACGATGCCCACCCGTGAGCAAGCTTGGTCGCATGATATCAAGACGTTGAAAGCCATAGTTACGAAGCCCTTGCTCCATTTCGGCCTTGGTTCTGAGATAGAAACTGCTGCTGGCGGGCACGGCGCCGACGGATGAGACGGTGATGAAATGCCGCGCCCCTGCGTGGTAACCGGCCTCTGCGAAGGCAAGGACGAGATCGAGGTCAACCGCCCGGAACGCGTCGCGCGAGCCTGCATTGCGTATGGTTGTACCCAAGCAGGAAATTGCGACATCAGCTTTGATGCCCGCCACGATTGCAGGCCAGTCGGGGTTTGGCGCGATGTGCGCGTGTATAAGCGGGTCCAACGCAGCTAATGGTCGGCGCAAAACCAGATGCACCTCCCACCCGCCAAGCGCCAAAAACTCCGCCGTTTGCCGACCGACTAACCCCGAGCCACCTGCAAGCACAATTTTGCGCGTCATGCCGCGAACCCGCAAATTTCGCGGTGCCGGTCAGTGGCGTAACGGTCCGTCATGCCAGCCAGAAAGTCCCCGATATGCCGGCTGCGCTCGGGCTCTTGCTCGGGCAAGGTCTCGCGCCATTCGGGTGGCAGCAGGCCAACATCGTTGCGATAAGCGGCAAACAGGTCGCGTACGATTTTAGTCGCGTCGGCCGTGGCCACATTTTGGGTGGGGTGGTGATAAAGCTTTTCATACATGAAAGCCTTCAATTGACGCTCGCGGGCCGTCATTTCTTGCGAAAAGCCACCAATCAGCACGCCTGCCTTGCGAATTTCACCAGCTTCCTTGATACCCAAAGCTACAATTCGCGCGCGGGTCGATTCAATCACATCATTCACCATCACGCCAATCTGTTCGCGCGTCAGTTCGCCAATCAGCCTGCGCGGGCGCACGTCGGGATAGCGAGCCAATATGGCCTCCCACCGCTCCGCTATAAAGGGCAGCTCGATCAACTGGTCAATGTCCAGCAACCCGGCCCTTATGCCATCGTCAATGTCATGATTGTCATAGGCGATGTCATCGCTGATCGCCGCAACCTGCGCCTCAAGCGACGGCCAATCGGTCAAATTCAGGTCAAAGGCAGCGTTTACCTCCGCAAGCGCCCAACCCGGCTTCACTAGGGGGCCGTTATGTTTAGCAAGGCCCTCCAGCAATTCCCAGCTGAGATTTAGGCCCGGCCATGACGGATATGGCGATTCCAGCAAGGTCAAGGTGCGCAATGTCTGTGCATTATGGTCGAAACCGCCATAGGGCTTCATGGCTTCCTCAAGCGCGTCTTCGCCCGCATGGCCAAAGGGCGGATGGCCAATGTCATGCGCAAGGCACAGCGCCTCGGTCAGATCCTCGTTCAAGCCCAAAGCGCGGGCAATGGTCCGGCCAATCTGCGCAACCTCAAGACTGTGAGTCAGGCGAACGCGATAATGATCACCATCGGGGGAAATAAAAACCTGCGTTTTGTGGCGCAAGCGTCGAAATGCGATCGAATGGATAATCCTGTCGCGGTCGCGCTGGAATATATCGCGCGGCCCGCGAATGTCGCGGATCGGTTCGGCGTGAAGCCTGCCGCGGCTGCGGTCGGGATGCGAAGCGTAAGGGGCAAGTTGCGACATGGCGCGCTTATGCCGCCAAGCTGCGTCGACGGGAAGCCGCTATTTCGCCTTCAACTGAGTCACAGGAACGCCGATCTCGCTTTTCCACATGAAACTGTCGCCGCCGGCTTTCTTGAAATCGCCATCCCACTTCTTGGCGGCTTTCTGGTCGGCAAATGGCCCGATCAAAAGCCGGTCAGTCCTGCCCCATGGGGTCGTCCACCCGTTTTTGCCCTTGAACAGTTCAGGATATTTTTTGGCGAACTTCTTGAAATCAAATCCAAGCGCACCGGCATCGCCAGCTGCGACCTGAACCCAGAACCGCGCGGGATTGTCCTTTTCGGCTTTTGCCTTGGCCGCAATCTTCGGATCTACCTTGGCGGCCGCCTTGGGATCAGGCTTCCCTGCTACCTTTGGATAGACCTTGTCATTTTTTGCGGTGTCTGCGGTGGCGGGTTTGGCTACAGCCGCTTTACGCACCATTTTCAGGTCTACCGGAACTTCAGCGCGCTGCTGCTCGCTTTCGGGAATTTGAATGGAGCCAACAATCGCCCCCAAATCAAAGCCGGAAGATGTTGCGCGAACCGCGACCGGCCCTGGCGTTGGCGTTGGTGCAGCCATTTGCGGTTGAAGCTGAATCTGGGGCTGGGAAACGACCGGCGTTGACACACCCTGAGTTGTAACGACATTGGAGGCCACATTAGTCTGCGGTGCCGGCGGTCCGGTTAGGACAGGCAAGGGCGTAATGACGCCCATCGGGGAGGATGAAGCATTTCGCGACAAGACCGTTCGCGTTTTCACAGGCGCGACTGCACTCTGGTCGCGCGGACCGACAGCCGATGTCGTGACGCCAGCAGATTGCCGCGGCGTTGTGGCTTGCTGCGTAGCGGACTGCGGAGATGGCAAGCGCACCAGCGGTCTTGCCGTTTCGGGCACGGGCAAGGCATTGGTATTGGCGCTCGTAATACGCGAAGATTGGGCTTCTTCAACCTTGGCGCGCGCTGTGGCAGTGCCAAGCCGCGCCGTGTCGGTCTTCGGCAGCTTCAAGGATTCGGGGATATTGGCGATCGCTACTTGGACTTCAGCACGCTCGCGCGCCTTCCGGTCGCGCTTGCTTTCGGGCCTTTGTGCAGTCTTGGTGTCACGTGATTTTCCGGCCTTGGGACCCAAGGGTTCGCCTGAAGGGATTAGCCGGTTTTCGGAGGATGCAATGGTCGTCTGCGGCATGGTCGCCGCAATACTGCGCACCTGTTCGCTGTCACGTCCGACATATTGGCTGGTCGGGAAATGTCCCAAATGGATGGCGGCAGCCTGCTGCGCGCCGGTCAGGTTGGGCATGAGACGGAAGAAGCGTTCCATGCGTTGCGCTGAAGCTGTATCCATGAAACCTTGCGCCACCTTGGTCGATTCGCGCAGATCGCCACGTGCCGCAAGAATGAACGCACGGGCGCGCCAGGCGGCGGCATTTTTGCGTTGCAGCAAAGGTACAAGCATCGCATCTGCCTGTTCCTTTTGTCCGGCAAGAGACAAGGAAATAGCCTGCCGCATAACCAGATCATCGGAGGTGGACGCGGTGCGTGCAAGGTTATAATCCTGCTGCGCCCGTCCGAAATTGCCGAGCAGATCAAACGCCAAGGCCCGGTCCGCCGCTATCGACCGCTCGGTAGCGCCAAGCCGAACCGCATCATCGAACAGTCGAAGGGCTTCGAAAGGATTTTCTGTCCGCACTGTAGCAATCGCGAGGCCCGAGACGATGCGGCTGTTGCCTGGACGTAGCGCGTTTGCCCGCGTAAAGAAATTCAACGCCGCATTTGCGTCGCCGAGGATCAAAGATGCGTTGCCGGCATCTGCCAAGGCGTCGGCATCGGTTGGGCTGAACGAAATCCGCCGCATCGCAGAGCGCAATTCGACGGCGCCGGAGGGTTCCGCAGAGACGGGCACAACGGGCAGCGCTTGCCTGTCCAGCGCATCGAGCGCGCTTTCGTCAACAGCCTGCGCAAACGCAGCGGATGAGAAAGCCAATGTGCACAACAGGCCCGCAGTGCGTAACATTTTCACATTCATGCGCCTCAAATGGCGGGTCCGCCGCCGGTCGCAAAGCGCCATTCCGCAATGCTCCGACAAACGGTTGTCTAAAAAAGACGAAACGACGGTATTCTCAGTCCACGCCGTTTATGAGTTGTTCTGCCTGTCCAGGAAACGCGGCATATTGATGGGGCTTGGGCTTTCACTTTCCTTGGCATCATCACCGTCCGACCGCGAAAGACCGCGCGACAGATTGGACATGCGCTCAAACAATGTGCCGCCGGTCGGAATACGCGGTGCGGCCCGTTCGGGGGCCTCTGTGACGTCGACCTGCGCCGGAGCGGATGCTTCGCCCTCCTCGTCATCAGATTCTGCTGGGCTGTTCAATTCCAGCGCATCGGCACCTTCCCAAGAACTCGATGACGCAGTGGCGGCATCTGACGCATCTGCTGTAGACGCGTCCACGCCTTCTGCATCGGTATCCGTTGCTTCGAAATCACTGCCCAGTACCAGGCTATCATCTTCCGCTTCAGAAACGGTGTCGATGGTAGCACCATCAGTTTCTGCTGGTGTCGCCGCAGGTTCAAACAAAGTGGTCGACGCTGCCGACATGTTGACCACTGGCTGAGCTGTCGGACGGTTGAACGAGAATGGCGTGCGTGATTGCGACGCAGGCGAGGCCGTAAGCCCTTCGTTGTCGATGCCGGTGGCGACCACCGAAACACGGATCTTGCCATTCAGGTTTTCGTTGAATGCCGAACCCCAGATGATGTTGGCATCGGGATCAACCAGTTCGCGGATGTGGTTGGCTGCTTCGTCAACTTCCATCAAGCGCATGTCTTCACCACCAGTGATGGAAACGATAACGCCCTTAGCCCCCTGCATCGACACGCCATCGAGCAACGGATTGGCAATCGCCTTTTCCGCAGCTTCCAAAGCGCGGCCGTCACCTTCGGCTTCGCCAGTACCCATCATCGCCTTGCCCATTTCATGCATGACAGAACGGACGTCGGCGAAATCCAAGTTAATGAGACCAGGCATGACCATTAGGTCGGTGATGCCACGAACGCCTTGTTGCAACACTTCATCAGCCAGCTGGAAAGCTTCCTTGAAAGTCGTGTTGGGATTGGCGACTAGAAACAAGTTCTGGTTCGGAATGACAATCAGGGTATCAACATGCTGTTGCAACTCGGTAATGCCGGAGTCCGCCGAACGCATACGGCGCGAACCTTCGAACAGAAACGGCTTCGTCACGACGCCAACCGTCAGAATGTTCATCTCGCGCGCAGCTTGCGCAATAACAGGCGCAGCGCCCGTTCCAGTGCCGCCGCCCATACCGGCCGCGATGAAGCACATGTGGCATCCCGCCAACGCAGCTTTAACTTGCTCGATGGTTTCTTCGGCCGCCGCACGTCCAACTTCAGGCCGTGAGCCGGCGCCAAGGCCTTGGGTGATTTCTGGACCAAGCTGAATACGATATTCGGCTGGCGAAGCGTTCAATGCCTGCGCATCGGTATTGGCGACAACGAAATCGACGCCCTCAACCTTTGCAGCAATCATATTGGCGACAGCGTTACCGCCAGCGCCACCAACACCAATAACAGCGATTTTCGGCTTCAACTCGTCAACCACTGGTGGACCGATATTGATGCTCATAATTTTATCCCCCTAGCCATCCCGGCTTGTTCGAAATTTTCACGACTGTGACACAAAAGGACACGGCGCACACTTAAAAATTAACCCTTTTACACAGTTTTCTGTCA
>JBBQPQ010000037.1:0-23915 GCA_038217195.1 Sphingomonadales bacterium
GACCCGCCAAGCGCGAGGAAAAGCAATTCATTTTTTGGGGTCGTCATTACGTAAGTTCTCTATTCCTGTACAAAAGCGCCAGCCCCCGCAGCGTCAAATCGGGTTCTACCCGGTCAAATAAATGGCCATGTTGCTGAAACAGGATGGCCAAACCGCCGGTTGCAATGACCGATACCGGTTCGCCTATTTCAGCTTTCATCCGCGCGATAATCCCCTCGATCATCGCCACATAGCCCCAATAGATGCCAATCTGCATTTGTCCAACAGTCGTTGTGCCAATCACGCTTTCGTTTGGCGGTGGCTCGATTGCAATTCGCGGCAACATGGCAGCAGCAGCATATAAGGCATCGAGCGACAAATTTACGCCGGGCGCTATGCTGCCTCCGCGATAAGACCCATCCGGGCCGATATAGTCGAACGTCGTGGCGGTACCAAAACTGATGACGATCTTGTGCCCCGTGGCGAATGATTGCGCGGCGATGGCATTGACCGCACGGTCTGCGCCAACGGCATGTGGTTCAGCCACGCGCAGTTGAATACCCCAACCAACCGTGCCGCGCCCTGCAACCAACGCCTCGCAACCAAAATAGCGAGTCGCCAGCAGTTGCAGATTGTGGAGTGCGCGCGGAACAACGGTTGCGATAATGACTGAATCAATGTCCGTACGTCGATATCCGGCCATCTGGATAAGCTGGTCGAGCCACACGGCATATTCGTCCGCGGTGCGGCGTGCATCAGTCGCGATACGCCAGCGCTGCAATATTTTGCCTTCATCATCCACCAACGCAAATTTCACATTGGTATTACCTGTATCAATTGCGAGCAGCATAGCTCATCCCTGTTAAATCACAAAAACATCGGCCGCGTGAATGGCACGAAACGCGCCATCCGCCAAGCTAAGCCGCAAAGCACCATCATCATCAAGCCCATCATATAGCCCCAGAAGCTTCTCGCCATTGGGAAGCTGCGCGGACAACGCCGTACCGCGGGGATGCGCGTGCGCCTCCCATTGCCTGACAATCGGCGCGATGCCCGACTGCCGCCATGTCGCCAAATAGCGCCTAAAGAAGTCAGCAACTATTTCCAACACCGTCTGTGCATCCGGCGGATTCGCGCCAAGCGTCAAAAGATCGGATACCTTTCGATCAAGATTCTGTGGGTGCCATACCAGGTTCAGGCCAATTCCAATCACCACCGCATCAGACGTGCGTTCAAGCAATATCCCGCATAATTTAAAACCATCTTGCGACATGATATCGTTCGGCCATTTGAGAAAAATGCCAAGCTGCGGCGCAATTTTCCGTACCGCGTCGAATACTGCCACTGCGGTTACAAAAGCGAGGCTAGCGGCCGCAGGATCAGTATCGCGCAACCGGACAATCGTACTTGCGAATAGATTACCTTGTGGGCTTTCCCAAATTCGGCCGAGCCGGCCACGCCCGCCATCCTGGGCATCGGCCCGCAGCCATATTCCTTCCGGTGCGCCTTCGGCCGCGCGCGCCAAAAGGTCCGCGTTCGTTGAACCGGTCAGCGAGACTTCTTCAAATATCGGCGTCAGAATAGGGCCTTTGCAGCATACGCCGTCCAAATGCCAAGTGCGGGTATGGCAAAATATCCAAGCGGCGAATTCGCTGCTGCAAGCACACCACCAGTCCACACAAGAACCTTGTCATCACTCTCTGCAATGACATCCACTGCATCATCAAAATACATGACCTTGACGACCTTGAGATAATAAAAGGCACCAATTACGGAGGCTGTGATGCCAATTACCGCCAATGGCAGTAAGCCAGCAGCAACAGCCGCGTTAAATACGACCAGCTTGCCCCAGAAACCGAATAACGGTGGAATACCGGCAAGGCTGAACATGAAAATCGCCAAAGCTGCAGCAAGTGCCGGGCGTGATTTCGAGAGGCCTGCGATGTCGGCGAACGTTTCACGATAGGCGCCGTCTTTATCTTTTAACTGCATAAGGCAAATAAAGCTGCCCAACGTCATGGCAACATAGATAGTCAAATAGACCAGCATGGCGGCAATGCCCTGCTGGGTTCCAGTGGCGAGGCCAATCAAGATAAAGCCAACATTGTTGATCGAGCTATACGCCATCAGCCGCTTCAGATTTTGTTGCCCAATCGCGCCTACCGCGCCAATAATGATCGACATCAGCGCAACAGCAATAATAATTTGCTGCCAAACCAATATTTGTGAACCAAATGCCTCCAGCACGATCCGCATCGTCAGTGCGATTGCCGCGACTTTTGGGGCGCTGGCAAAGAAGGCGGTGACGGGCGTAGGTGCTCCTTCATATACGTCCGGCGTCCACATATGGAATGGCGCAGCGCTGATCTTGAAGGCGAGACCGGACAAAATGAACACAATACCAAAAATCAGCCCAAGCCCGCCATTCGCGTCCATGGCTGTACCGATTGCGGCAAAGCTGGTTGATCCGGCAAATCCGTAGACCAATGAGGCGCCAAACAGCAACATGCCGCTCGCGAGTGCGCCAAGCACGAAATATTTGAGACCAGCCTCCGCAGAACGGCCGTCCGAACGCACGAAACTTGCCAAGACATAAGCGGAAAGGCTCTGCAACTCGAGCCCTATATACAGCGAAATCAGATCCGTTGCCGACACCATCACGCCCATGCCGATGCAAGACAAAAGGATAAGCACTGGATATTCGGCGCGCATCGCACCCGCCTTTTCCAGGAACCGCGGTGCAATCATCAATGAAATTGCAGCGGCGATATATACAAGGATTTTTGAGAAGTTGCCGAAGGCATCATTGACCAAAAGACCATCGAATGCCGAAACATCGGTGCCATTGGCCAAAAAGGCCAAAACAAAAGCCCCCGCGCCAAAAAGGGCAGCGACTGCCAAAACACTGATCAAACGCCCCGCCTTTTCAAGCCAAGCCGCCAGTAACAAGAGGACAAGGGCAGAAAAGCTCAGGATGAGCTCAGGGCGTACCAACGTGAGAGAAGCATTTAGTTCCATTATCAATGGCTCCCCTCAGCCATATTTTTTTCCGGACCATGCACAACGCGGAAAGACGCAGTTGTAGGGTCAACCAATTTCAGCTTGCTGTCACCTGCAGGGGCAGCGCGATCGACGCGGGCGACGATCGTGGCAACATCGCGCCTTATGGGGGCGAGGAATGTTTCGGGATAGACGCCCATCCACAGGACGACCACGGCGATAGGCGCTAGAAGCCACATTTCACGGCCATTCATATCCGACATTGCAGCCGCATCAGCATGCAATTGTGGCCCAAAAGCAATGCGGCGATAGAGATAGAGCATATAGCCAGCGCCCAATATAACTCCGGTGGTCGCGATGAATGTCGCCCAGGTAGAAACCTTATAGGCACCCGCCAGGCTCAAAAATTCACCGACAAATCCGCTCGTCCCGGGCAAGCCAACGCTTGCCATCGTGAATAGCATGAACAGCAACGCATATTTTGGCATGTTTACGCTCAATCCGCCGTAACGACTGATTTCACGCGTGTGCAAGCGATCGTAGATGACGCCAACGCATAAAAAGAGGGCACCAGACACAAGACCGTGGCTCAGCATCACGATGATAGCGCCTTCGATGCCTTGCTGGTTAAAGGTGAAAAGACCGACCGTTACGATCGCCATATGCGCGACGGACGAATATGCGATGAGCTTTTTCATGTCGTGCTGCACCAAAGCCACCAACGAGGTGTAGACGACCGCAATCATCGAGAGCCCGAATACAAAAGGAATGAAATCCGCGCTGGCTTCGGGAAACATCGGCAACGAGAAACGCAGGAAGCCGTAACCACCCATCTTCAATAGAACACCAGCCAAAATGACCGAACCGGCGGTAGGTGCCTGAACGTGGGCATCAGGAAGCCATGTGTGCACTGGCCACATCGGCATCTTAACCGCGAAAGACGCAAAGAACGCTAACCACAGCCACTTTTGCGCTGCTACAGGGAAATCGGTATTCAACAATGTTGGGATATCCGAAGTGCCAGCAAACTGGATCATCCATAACATCGCGATCAGCATCACCAGCGACCCGAGCAACGTGTAGAGGAAGAATTTGTAAGAAGCGTAGATTCTGTCCTGACCGCCCCAAATCCCAATGATGAGATACATCGGGATAAGGCCAGCCTCGAAGAAAATGTAGAATAACAGCAAATCCTGTGCCGCAAACACGCCGATCATCAACGTTTCCATTAAAAGGAACGCCGCCATATATTCGCCAACGCGCTTCTGAATTGAGGTCCAGCTTGCCCCGATGCAAATGGGCATAAGGAACACTGACAACATGACCAGCGTCAACGAAATGCCGTCGATGCCAAGGCGCCATCCAATCGGCCCGAACAACGCTGCGCTCTCCGTAAACTGCCATTGCGCACCCGCCGGATCATAACTGACCCACAGGAAAACACCAAGCAACAGGTTCGCAAGAGTTGCAATGAGCGCGATCAATCTAGCAAGCTCAGCGCGGACAAACAGGCACAGCACTGCCGCGGCAACTGGGATTGCCAGCATGATGGACAATATAGGAATTTCGGACGCGCTCATTATACTCTCACCATCATCCAGCTGACCGCAATGACTAAGCCAAGAAGCATCACGAGCGCATAAGTGTACAGATAACCTGACTGGAGCCGGACAGCCATCTTGCTGCCAAAGGATACAACGGCCGCCGAACCATTGGGACCGAAACGGTCAATAATGCCGATGTCCCCCTGCTTCCAGAACAGGCGCCCCAGCCAGAACGCCGGACGTACGAAGATCAGATTGTACAGTTCGTCAAAATACCATTTGTTGAGGAAGAACCTGTAAATCGGCGCGAATGTCATCGCCAAACGCTGCGGCGCATCGTCCGAACGTTGGTACATGAAAAACGCGGTCGTCAAACCGATAAGCATCGCTGCTGTCGATGACAACTTCACCCACAAAGGCACCGCATGCATCGCATGCATGAGATGTTCGTTAAAATACAACGTGCTGTTGGCCCAGAACGCCTTGCCAGCCTCTGCCTCGATAAACTGATTGTGGAAAGCATAGCCCGCCAACACAGCGCCAAGCGTCAGCAATGCCAACGGGGCGAGCATCGACCAGGGGCTTTCGTGCGGGCGATATCCACCCGTACCATCTCCATGCGCGGCATGCGAATGGTCGGCATGGGTATGACCGGCATCTTCCTGGATCGGAGGGTTATCGTGGTCGTGATCGTGCACGGCATGCTGGATATGCTCCGACTGTTCCCAACGGGGCTTGCCAAAGAAAGTCAGAAACATGAGGCGCCAGCTATAAAAGCTCGTCAAAAGTGCGGCGATGACGCCAATCGCAAATCCATACATGTGGTAAGTGGACCCACTGGCAAACGCTGCCTCAATGATAGCATCCTTCGAATAAAAGCCGGCAAATCCACCGATGCCAACTATGCCCACACCGGTAATGGCAAGCGTGCCGGCCATCATCGCCCAGAACGTCAACGGGATATGTTTCCGAAGGCCGCCATAATAACGCATATCCTGTTCATGGTGCATCGCATGGATGACAGAGCCAGCGCCCAGGAACAGCAACGCCTTGAAAAACGCGTGCGTGAACAAATGGAACATGGCGGCACCATAAGCACCGCTACCTGCTGCGAAGAACATATATCCAAGTTGCGAGCAGGTTGAATATGCAATGACTCGTTTAATGTCCGTTTGTACAAGGCCAACAGTTGCCGCAAACAGTGCCGTCGTGGCACCCACAATCGTCACCATATTAAGAGCAAACTGGCTTGTTTCAAACAGCGGAGACAGACGGCAAACCATGAACACGCCTGCGGTAACCATCGTTGCAGCGTGAATGAGCGCTGACACGGGTGTCGGACCTTCCATCGCATCCGGCAGCCAGGTGTGCAGGCCAAGCTGCGCTGACTTGCCCATCGCGCCGATAAACAAAAGCACGCACAGCAAACTCATCGTATCGACGCGCAGGCCGAGGAATCCGACGCTTGAGCCGACCTTGTCCGGCGCTGCTGCGAGGATTTCCGGAATTGAGACAGTACCGAAAAGCCAGAAGATGCCAAAAATTCCAAGCATGAAGCCCAAGTCACCAACTCGGTTCACCACAAAGGCCTTTATGGCAGCCGCGTTCGCGCTTGGTTTCTTGTACCAGAATCCAATTAGCAGATAGGATGCAAGGCCAACGCCCTCCCAACCGAAGAACATTTGAACCAAATTATTGGCGGTAACCAACATCAACATCGCAAAAGTGAAGAGCGACAGATATGCGAAAAAGCGGGACTGGTCGGGGTCTTCTTCCATATAGCCCCAGCTATACAGATGCACGAGCGCCGAAACGCTGGTGATCACTACAAGCATCACCGCCGTCAGCGCATCAACCCGCAATTCCCAGTCGAACGACAAGTCGCCCGATTGCACCCATGTCATCACGGGCTGCACATAAGCGGTTTCGCTGCCATTTAAGAAACCGATGAAGATTGGCCAGCTTAAAAACGATGCGATAAACAAGCCAGCGGTTGTGATCGTCTTCGACGCCACGGCGCCAATAAAACGCTGACCCAAGCCGGCGACCAACGCAGCCAGAAGGGGCAGGAAAACGATAATATGAATTGCAGTCACTGGATGTTACCCCTTCATCCGGTTGACATCATCAACAGCAATGGTGCCGCGACCGCGGAAGTAGATAACCAAAATGGCGAGCCCGATGGCGGCTTCACCAGCTGCGACGGTCAAGACAAACATTGCGAAAATCTGACCTGTCAGGTCACCCAGAAAGACGCTGAACGCCACGAGGTTGATATTCACCGCAAGTAATATGAGTTCTATTGCCATCAATATGATGATGACATTTTTGCGATTCAGGAAAATGCCAAGCACGCCCATCACAAACAGGATGCTGCTGACCACGAGATAATGTTCGATACCAATCACAACTCGATCCCCTGCCCGACTGGCTGATTAACGTTCCGCGTCGCGTCTTCAGGACGGCGCTGGACTTGGCTGCTGATGCTTTGACCTCGCGTTCCATGGCTTCGACGATGCGTCAGAACGATTGCCCCCACCATCGCAACCAGCAGGATCAATCCGGCGGTTTCAAAGAGAAATACATATTTGCTGTAAAGGAGGGCGCCGATGGCTTCGATATTTGGAACCGTGTCTGAAACCGTGGCGGCACCCACAGCTGCCGTTCCAAGCTTAACCGCGCCGGCCTGATAGGCCCCGATTCCGAGTACCAGCTCGGCGACCAGTACGACCGCGAGCAGAAGTCCGAGGGGCACGTTCTTAACAAAACCGGCACGCAATTCGGCAAAATCGATGTCGAGCATCATCACGACAAACAGGAACAGGACCGCAACCGCGCCAACATAGACGATGACCAGCAACATTGCGATGAACTCTGCGCCGATCAGCACCATAAGGCCTGCTGCATTAAAAAACGCAACAATCAGCCATAGCACGCTGTGCACGGGATTACGGGCAAAGATCACCATCGCTGCTGAAGCAATCACGATACTTGCGAAAATATAGAAGGATACGAGCTGGATCACGATGCGCCGCCGTTAACGATAGGGCGCATCGGCAGCAAGGTTCGCGGCAATTGCGCGCTCCCACTTGGCACCGTTGTCGAGGAGCTTGGCTTTGTCATAGAGCAATTCCTCACGCGTCTCTGTGGCGAATTCGAAGTTAGGACCCTCGACAATGGCGTCAACCGGGCATGCTTCTTGGCAAAAGCCGCAGTAAATGCATTTGGTCATGTCAATGTCGTAACGCGTCGTGCGGCGGCTGCCGTCGTCGCGCGGTTCGGACTCGATTGTGATCGCCAATGCGGGGCAAACCGCTTCACACAGCTTGCACGCGATGCAGCGCTCTTCTCCATTGGGATAGCGACGCAAAGCATGCTCACCGCGGAAACGCGGGCTCAACGGGTTTTTCTCAAATGGATAGTTGATCGTCGCCTTCGGCTTAAAGAAATATTGCAAGGTTAACCAATGCGCCTTGACGAATTCCCACAAGGTGAAAGTCTTGATGAGGTGGGCAATACTGGTCATGCGAAATGTCCTGTGAACATAAGATAGCCGCTGACAAGGAATACCCAAAACAGCGAGATTGGCAGGAAGACCTTCCAACCCAAACGCATCAGCTGGTCATAGCGATAGCGCGGCACGGTGGCTTTCACCCACGCAAAGATGAAGAACATCAGCAGAATTTTGGCGAAGAACCAGATGATCCCCGGGACCATGTAAAGCGGTGCCCAATCGAAGGGCGGCAAATATCCACCCCAAAAGAGTATGGCGTTCAGCGCGCACATCAACAGTACGTTGGCATATTCACCCAGCCAGAACAAAGCGAAGGCCATCGACGAATATTCGGTTTGGTAGCCAGCGACGAGCTCGCTTTCGGCCTCGGTCAAATCAAATGGCGCGCGCGCTGTCTCTGCCATTGAACTGATGAGAAACATCACTGCAATAGGGAACAACAACGGATTAAAAGCGTACGCGTTGATGAACCCGAAGATATGCCCGCGCTGGCCCTCAACAATCCCGCCAATGTTGAATGTGCCTGCCCATAACACGACGCAAATCAGGATGAAGCCAATGGAAACTTCATAGGATATCATCTGCGCTGCGGCGCGCATGGCCGAATAAAAAGGATATTTGGAATTTGACGCCCAACCAGCAATCACCACGCCATAGACGCCTAGACTGCTGATCGCGAGAATGTAGAGCAAGCCTACATTGATGTTAGACAATACCACGCCATCGGCAAAGGGAATGACGGCCCATGCCATCAAGGCGACCGTGAAGGTGATAATAGGCGCGATTAGGAAAAGCCCGCGGTTCGACGCGCTCGGAATGATCGTTTCCTGCAAGAAAACCTTCAAGCCGTCAGCGAACGACTGGAGAATACCGAATGGACCCACCACGTTCGGCCCTTTGCGTAACGCAAACGCCGCCCATAATTTACGTTCCGAGTAAATGATGAGCGCGACGGCAAGCATGAGCGGGAACGCAATTAGCAAAATGCCCGCAATGGTCGCCGAAAACCAGGCGCCATCGTAGCTCATACCAAGGGTTTTTTGGAAGAAGGATGTCATTCCGCAGCCTCCAGAAACTCTTGGCCGTGCACGAGTTCAGCCGAGCATTTTTGCATTGTCTCAGACGCGCGGCAAATGGCGTTGGTCAGGTAGAAATCCTTGATCGGATAGTCCGCGATTTTGCCATTAACGGACGAAGACAGTGAAGGTGCGGACCAACCATAATCGGCCAATCCTTCGATGCCCAGAGCCGGGACCGCCTTGGCCATTTCGGCGCGCAGAGCATCGATGCTGTCGAATGGCAACCGCTTGCCAAGGACCTCTGAAAGCGCCCGGAAGATCGCCCAATCCTCACGTGCGTCTCCGGGCGGGAATACCGCCCTCTCACCGCGCTGAACGCGGCCTTCAAGGTTCACATAAGTGCCCGATTTTTCGGAATAAGCAGCAGCTGGCAAAATCACGTCGGCATGATGCGCGCCATTGTCGCCATGATGGCCGACATAGACTTTGAAGCTGTTGCCAAACAGGCCGTAATCCACCTCATCCGCACCAAGGAAGAACGCCAGTTTCGGATTTTTTACCGCCAAATTCTTGATGCCACCGTCATGCGCGTAACCGAGCATGAGGCCACCCATGCGGGCGGCCGCAAAATGCAGGACGTTAAAGCCATTCCAGCCATCGCGCACGAGCTTGAATTTCTTGGCAAAGGCCAATGCGGCGCCATGAACACCTTCATAGCGCAGTGCGCCGCCGCCAATGATTATGGCGGGCCGCTCGGCGGTTTTAAGAAGGTCAGCAAGTACCTTGGGCGCCTTAACCAACGCGCTCAGATCATCACCCAGCCATTCAACCTTATACGTCAGGTCAGTGACTGGTCCGATGGCAAACACCTTTGCCCCGCGTTTGCGGACAGCCTTTTGGATGCGTGTATTCACCAACGGGGCTTCACGCCGCAGATCACTGCCAACAAGAAGGATGACATCGGCGTTTTCAATCCCGGCTATGGTCGAGTTGAAGTTTACCGCCGACAGCGACGATGTATCATAGGCAAGACCGGTTTGGCGGCCTTCCAACATGGACGCGCCAGCCAGTTCGCGCGCGGCAAACATGGTTTCACAGTCGACCTGATCGCCTGCTAACACCGCAACGTCGCCGGACCAATGAGCTTTAATGGCATCAAATGCCTCGGCCCAGCTTGCTGCAGCGAGCTTCCCGTCTTTACGAATATAGGGCTTGTCCAGACGGCGATGCGTGAGTCCGTCAACGGCGTGACGCGTTTTGTCCGACGCCCATTCTTCGTTCACATCGTCGTTGATACGTGGCAAGGCACGCATGACTGCCCTACCTCGGCTATCAAGACGGATATTTGTGCCAACGGCATCCATTACGTCGATGCTTGGTGTTTTCTTCAATTCCCAGGGACGAGCCTCAAACGCATATGGTTTCGATGTCAGCGCGCCAACTGGGCAAAGATCGACCACATTGCCCGAAAGCTCGCTTTGCATAGCATGCTCGAGATAGGTGGTGATTTGCATATTCTCACCGCGACCAATAGCGCCAACTTCTTCAATACCAGCCACTTCTTCAGCGAAGCGTACGCAGCGCGTGCACTGGATGCAGCGCGTCATCGCGGTCTTCACTAACGGACCCATATATTTCTCGGTGACTGCGCGTTTGTTTTCCTCAAAGCGCGATGCACCGCGACCATAAGCAACGCTTTGGTCCTGCAAGTCGCATTCGCCCCCCTGATCGCAGATCGGGCAATCGAGCGGGTGATTGATGAGCAAGAACTCCATCACGCCTTCACGCGCCTTTTTGACCATTGGTGTATCGGTGCGAATGATCTGGCCTTCGGCTGCGGGAAGCGCGCACGACGCCTGAGGCTTCGGTGGCCCGGGCGCAACCTCGACCAGACACATGCGGCAGTTGCCCGCAATGGACAGACGCTCATGATAGCAAAAGCGTGGAATTTCCTTTCCCGCCATCTCGCATGCCTGCAAAACGGTAGCGCCGGCAGGGACTTCTATTTCGAGGCCGTCTACGGTGACTTTAGGCATGATTACTCCGCTGCCTCCAACATATTGTCACCCTTGGCTTCGTGAATGCGGCGCTCCATTTCGGGACGAAAATGCTTGATGAGGCCCTGGATTGGCCATGCTGCTGCATCACCAAGCGCACAGATCGTGTGCCCCTCGACCTGCTTGGTCACATCATACAGTGTATCGATATCACCGATATCGGCATTCCCGCTGCGCATCTTTTCCATCACGCGCCACATCCAACCAGTGCCTTCACGGCAAGGTGTGCATTGGCCGCAGCTTTCATGTTTGTAGAAATAGGAAAGCCGGGCGATGGCGCGCACAATGTCCGTGGACTTATCCATGACGATAACCGCAGCAGTCCCAAGGCCAGAGCCGACGTCTTTACAGCCGTCAAAATCCATGGGCACGTCCATCATCATTGCTGCTGGCACCAGCGGTACCGAAGACCCGCCGGGGATAACCGCAAGCAAATTGTCCCAACCGCCTCGGATCCCCCCGCAATGCTTTTCAATAAGCTCGCGGAACGGAATGCCCATTTCTTCTTCGACGACACATGGCTTTTCCACATGACCCGAAATCTGAAACAGCTTCGTGCCATGATTATTTTCACGACCAAAGCTTTTGAACCAAACCGCGCCACGGCGCAGGATCGTTGGCACAACCGCAATGCTTTCCACGTTGTTGACCGTGGTCGGGCAGCCATACAGACCTGCGCCTGCCGGGAAAGGCGGCTTCAGCCGTGGTTGGCCCTTCTTGCCCTCAAGGCTTTCGATCATCGCGGTTTCTTCACCGCAGATATAGGCGCCAGCGCCGCGATGAACAAAGACGTCAAAATCATAACCGGACTTTGCGGCATTCTTGCCAAGCAAGCCTGCCGAATATGCCTCGGCCACTGCCTTTTCAAGCACCTTGGCTTCGAAAATATATTCGCCACGAACGTAGATATACGCGGCGCGCGCGCGCATCGCAAAACCGGCAATTAACGCGCCTTCGATCAGCTTATGCGGGTCGTGGCGGATAATCTCGCGGTCCTTGCAGCTACCGGGTTCAGATTCATCGGCGTTGATAACAAGGAAGTTCGGCCGTTCGGGCGTTGGTGCTTTTGGCATGAAGCTCCACTTCATACCCGTGGGAAATCCAGCGCCACCACGGCCACGCAAGCCGGAGGCTTTGACCTCTTCAATAATCGCGTCCTGTCCAACGCTCATCAGGTCGGCGGTCTTATCCCAATCTCCGCGGGCCTGCGCCGCTCTCAGGGCGAAGTCTTGATAGCCATAGAGATTGGTAAAAATCCGGTCTTTGTCAGCGAGCATTAGCCCAAACCTCCAAGAAGAAACCATGCGGCGCCCGCAATGAGCAACCCGATAACGGCCAGCTTGATGATACCGGTGAGCAGCTTCCACGCGACAAATACAGCAATGAGAACGCCAATGAAGGGAAGAAATTCCATTATGCCAACACCTTTTTCAAACTGCTGTCATGCTGAACTCGTTTCAGGACAACAGGCGATGATGAAGCGCTATGCTGAAACAAGTTCAGGATCACGAATAGAGCAGCAACGCCCATCACCACTCCCCGCGGTAGTCATGGTTCTTGTCAACCATGGCATGCAACGTCGTTGCTCCACCATATGGTTCGACCGTGTGCCGCCCGGGCAATTGCGTCCCTACTTTTGGCTGATGTCCGTCTGCAAGATCGCGCAAGATTGTGGTCATGCTATCATAATCAAGATCTTCGAAATTGTCGTCGTTGATCTGGACCATCGGCGCTGATGCGCAATTCCCCATGCATTCGACTTCGTTCAGAGTAAACATACCGTCGGGCGTGGTAGAGCCCTTAACAAGCCCGCGATTTTTGCATGCCGCAATAATATCATCCGACCCACGCAACATACATGGCGTCGTTCCGCAGACCTGGACATGGTAACGTCCAACCGGTGCAAGATTGTACATCGTGTAAAATGTCGCGACTTCGTAGGTCCGCATATAGGGCATCTCGAGGTAGCGGGCGACATATTCGATGACCGGCACGGGCAACCAGCCCTGAGTCTGGGTTTCTTCGCCGACCTGCCGCTGGGCAAGATCAAGCAAAGCCATAACGGCGGACTGTTGCCGCCCGGCGGGATAACGACCGACATATATGTCGGCTTTCGCCTTATATTCGGCCAAAAAGGCAAAGCTGCCCCATTTGGCCCGGGTCGCCGCCTCATCAGGGATATGTGCTGCGTCAGCCATCTGCTTCTTTCCGTCCCCAAACGCGACCAACATAGGCACCAAACATCATCGCGGCTGCGGTCGATCCAACTTCCTTTGCCGAAATCTCGGAATGGAAAAGATACAGATAGGCAGAAACCAACGCCACCGATCCAAAGGCCGATGTGGCCAAAAAGATGAGTTCACGCGACATCAGCGGTCACACTCCCCAAACACGATGTCGAGCGCGCCCAAAATCGCAGTAGTGTCCGCCAGCATATGCCCGCGGCTCATGAAATCCATCGCCTGCAAATGCGAAAACGCTGTGGGGCGGATTTTACAGCGATAGGGCTTGTTTGTACCATCCGCGACCAGATACACCCCGAACTCGCCTTTCGGGCTCTCAGTGGCCACGTAGACGCTTCCTGCAGGTACTTTGAAGCCTTCGGTGTAGAGTTTGAAATGATGGATCAACGCCTCCATCGATTGCTTCATCTCGGCACGATTTGGCGGTGCTACTTTTCGATCGTCACTGCAAACCGGGCCTTCGGGCATCTGTTGCAGGCATTGTTTCATAATCCGAACGGATTGACGCACTTCTTCAACCCGCACCATGAACCGGTCATAGCAATCGCCTCTGGTACCGACTGGAATGTCGAATTCCATTTTGGCGTAGACGTCGTAAGGCTGACTTTTGCGGATATCCCACGGGATACCAGCGCCGCGGATCATCGGGCCGGAAAAGCCCCATTTGATTGCGTCTTCCCTCGACACAATCGCAATATCAACATTGCGTTGCTTGAATATGCGGTTGTCGACCACCAGCGCCATTGCGTCTTCGAACAAGCGAGGCATCCGGTCATCAAGCCACTCGGCAATATCAGTCAGCAACTTAAGCGGAACGTCCTGATGGACGCCGCCGGGTCGAAACCAAGCGGCATGCATCCGCGCGCCGCTCGCCCGTTCATAAAAGCCCATGATATCCTCGCGGATTTCATACAGCCACAAGGGCGGCGTCATCGCGCCGACGTCAATAATATGGTGCGCGATATTGAGCGTATGGTTCTTGATACGCGTCAGCTCAGCGAACAACACACGCAGATATTGCGCGCGGATCGGCACTTCCAGATCAAGCAATTTTTCGATAGCCAACACATAACTATGTTCCATCGCCATCGGAGACGCATAATCGAGCCGGTCGAAATAGGGCAATGCCTGCAAATAGGTCTTATATTCGATCAGCTTCTCGGTGCCGCGGTGCAAAAGGCCAATATGCGGGTCGAGCCGTTCAACGATTTCGCCATCAAGTTCCATAACAAGACGCAACACGCCGTGCGCGGCAGGGTGCTGCGGACCAAAGTTGATGGTGTAGTTCTGGATGACTTCGTCGCCAGTCGTCGGGGCGAGGTCCTGCTGCATGCTCATGCCTTGTCTCCCGTCGCCTTTGGTTTGCGAACAGTGCGCTTAACCGACTCCTTGTTCGCAGCCTTGCCAGCACCAGTTTGCGTTGTGTTATCCGTTGTTTTCGGAGTTGCCGGTGGTGGCGCGCTCGGTTTGACGGGGTCTTTCTTGACCTCTTCAGCGGTCATGCGCTGCGTTGCGCCTTTGCCTGGACCTTCACCGGTTTTTTCATCGCCCGGCAGGACATAATCAGCGCCTTCCCACGGCGAAAGAAAGTCGAAATTGCGGAAATCCTGCGCCAGTTGCACAGGCTCATATTTCACGCGCTTTTCTTCCTCCGAATATCGCAGCTCGACATATCCCGATAACGGGAAATCCTTGCGCTGCGGGTGACCCGAAAAACCGTAATCTGTCAAAATCCGACGCAAATCTGCGTTACCGGCAAACAGCACGCCATACATGTCGAACACTTCGCGTTCCAACCAACCTGCAACTGGCCAGATCGAAGTAACCGATGGCACAGCCTCATCTTCATTGGTTGTCAGATGCACGCGAATGCGGTGGTTCTTGGTAAGGCTGAGCAGGCAATAGACAACCTCAAACCGCGGATCGCGATCCGGCCAGTCAACCCCGGCTATTTCCATCAATTGTTGATATGCACATTCATCGCGCAACTGAAGCATGCATTCGACAAGCGCATCGCGCCGGATATGCACGGCTATCTCGCCATTGGCTTCTTCGATTGAAACCATGTGCGCGCCAAGCGCCTTGGTAATGGCATCAATCGTTCCATCGGGAGTCGTAATCATGGGGGCAGAATGGCTCACCGTTCGATGGTCCCTGTCCGGCGGATTTTACGCTGCAACTGCATAATACCGTACAGCAAAGCTTCCGCGGTCGGCGGGCATCCAGGTACATAGATGTCCACAGGCACAACACGGTCGCAGCCACGGACAACGCTGTAGCTATAATGATAATATCCACCACCATTGGCACAGCTGCCCATGGAGATGACGTATTTCGGCTCGGACATCTGGTCGTACACCTTACGCAACGCCGGAGCCATCTTGTTGCACAACGTGCCAGCCACAATCATCACGTCGGATTGCCGCGGCGACGCGCGCGGCGCAATGCCGAAACGTTCGAAATCGTAGCGCGGCATATAGCCATGGATCATCTCGACCGCACAACATGCCAGGCCAAACGTCATCGGCCACAAAGAACCCGTACGCGCCCAATTGAAAAGGTCTTCAGCCGACGAAACAACAAACCCCTTGTCGTTCACTTCGCTTTCAATATCCTTGAAAAAGGCGGCATCCGGCGTTTGCACGTCCGACAGCGTTGGTGTGATTACTCCCATTCGAGCGCTCCCACTTTCCATGCGTAGATAAATCCGATGACCAGTTCGAACAGGAACAACATCATCGTGCCCCATCCCACCCAGCCCGTGTCACCCAGGCTGACCGCCCAAGGGAATAAAAAGGCAGCTTCGAGATCGAAGATAATGAACAAAATCGCCACAAGATAGAAACGCACATCAAATTGGCTACGCGAATCCTCAAACGCCGGAAAACCGCATTCATATTCGGTCAGCTTGGCTTCGGTCGGTTTGTGTGTGCCCGTCAGACGCGACACACCCATTGGCAAAAACACAAACGCAGACGACAAGGCCAGCGCCACAACGAGGAAAAGCAGTATTGGCAAATATTGCGACAAATCAGTCATATCAGACTCGCTTCAAAAACCTCGAAAGTTGCGGCGCTTCTAGGCAGAAGGCTGCTGACCTGCAAGGCCAAGACTCGGCATTTTTATTGCCTTTTTTGCAACTTATTTTATCGCTCCGACCAACAGCTTATGCAACTTGCTGTGCAAGATATCATTTGCGGCCAAAATCTGAACATCGGCGATGTGCGGGCTTCGACCGCGATAGTCGGTCACAAAGCCGCCAGCTTCGCGGACGAGCAAGCATCCCGCAGCCGTATCCCAAGGGGAAAGACCACTTTCCCAAAAACCGTCATAGCGTCCAGCGGCGAGCCAGGCGAGATCCAAACTAGCAGCGCCGAAACGCCGAATACCGGAAACCGACGGACCAATAGCGTTGAAAATATTGCTCCATTCCTCGAAATCGCCATGCCCCTTATAGGGCGCGCCCGTTGCGATCAGTGCCTCATTCAACTGGCGACGCGCCGATACACGCAACCGGCGGTTGCCCAGCCAAGCTCCTTTGCCACGTTCCGCCCAGAAGCTTTCATCGGTAATGGGATTATAAACAAGCCCGGCAAAGATATCGCCCCAACCCGAGCCATCGGGTTTTGGATCCTGTACAGCGATAGAAATGGCAAAATGCGGAATGCCGTGAAGAAAATTGCTCGTACCATCGAGTGGGTCGACAATGAAGCGGGGCTTGCCTTCGCTACCCGCTATCTCGCCGCCTTCTTCCATAAGAAACCCCCAATCGGGACGGGCAATTTCCAATTCGCGAAATATCGTGTCTTCAGCGCGCTCGTCGGCCTTTGATACGAAGTCCGCTGGTCCCTTTTGCGACACCTGCAAATGTTCGATTTCGCCAAAGTCCCGGCGTAACTTGCCACCCGCTTTACGGGCAGCTTTTTCCATGATGGTCAAAAGACCGGTAAGCGCTGGCATTAGTCGGCCTTCCGGACATATTCCCGTTCGTAAACGTCAACCACGATGCGCGTGCCCGCACTAATAAAGGGCGGCACCATGACGCGGACGCCATTGTCCAAAATTGCAGGCTTGTAGCTGGACGATGCCGTCTGGCCTTTTACGACTGCATCCGCCTCAACGACGGTGGCTTCTATCTGGTCGGGTAAGGCAACCGAAAGCGCTTCGTCGTCATACATTTCCATGACCACATCCATGCCGTCCTGAAGGAAGGCCGCGGCTTCCCCCAAAAGATCACTTGGTAAGGTCACCTGATCATAGGTTTCCTTGTCCATAAATACGAGGTTGTCGCCCTCGGCATACAAAAACTGGAAGTCTTTCTGGTCAAGGCGAACCTTCTCGACGCTTTCGGCGGAACGAAAACGAATATTGTTCTTGCGGCCGTCGCGAAGGTTCTTGAGTTCCACTTGCATGTAAGCGCCGCCTTTGCCTGGTTGGGTGTGCGCTGTCTTTACCACGCGCCACAGGCCGCCTTCATATTCCAGAATGTTACCCGGCTTGATTTCAACCGCGTTGATTTTCATGAGTGAACTCGCTTGACAGATGGAAAGAGCAGGCACGCAAAAGCGTGTCGTTGGTGGCGGCCTTTAGCGATGCAAAGGCATTTAGGCAAGCAGCGCGTTGAACGTTTTTACGGCTTCGGCAGGACCATGTGGGTGATCCCATACGGCACTGCTCACAGCAAGAAAGTCCGCGCCCGCGTCAATCAATGGCTTTGCATTGTCGGAAGTAATGCCACCAATCGCCACACACGGCACTTCCGTAACAAAAGACCATTTTTGTAACGTGTCCAGTTCAGCCACATCATCGACCTGCTTGGTGGTAGTCGGGAAAAATGCACCAAAAGCAACATAATCGGCCCCCGCTTCTGCCGCTTCCATCGCCAGATGGCGGCTGTTGTGACAGGTGACCCCAATCTGTGCATCAGGACCAAGAATATCGCGCGCTTCACGCACGTCGCCATCACCCTGCCCCAAATGGACGCCATCTGCTTTTAGCCGTTTGGCAAGCGCAACACTGTCATTGACGATAAACGCAACGTCATGCGCGGCACAAATAGCCTGCAAAGGCTCCGCCAAAGCGGCCGCTTCATGCTGATCCAGGCCCTTCACGCGAAACTGAAACGCCGCGACTGGTCCAGCAGACAATGCAGTTTCAAGTTTTGCGGGGAATTCTCCCCCGACATCAAGCGGTGAGATGAGATATAACTGGCAAGCAAGGTCTTTCATGCCGCGCTCCTTAGCGAGGCCTAAGGCCGGCGGCAAACATCTTGCGCATCTGCCGCCGGCCCCTCTCCAAACTCAGGTCGCCGAAGCGGCGTGGATCTCATCAATGGCGGCCCCAAGAGCAGCGTCGAATTCGGCTTCAGTCATCTGGTGCCGCAAATCTTCGAGCAACGCGCGCGAGAAGCTTGCGATCATGCCTTTGTTCTTTGCTAGTTCGGTGCAGGCCTCGGGACGGGCGTAGCCGCCCGACAATGCAACGACACGCAATACGCGTTGATGGCTGATGAGCGGATCGAAAGTGCCAGCTTCAGCCGGGATAGACAGTTTCAACATCACCTTGTGATCGCCAGAAAGAGCATCAAGGGCCTTCAATAGTTCACCGCGCAACAGAACGTCGCTTTGCGCACGGTCCGGGCTTTTGATGTTCACCTCAGGTTCGATGATTGGCACCAGGCCATGGCCCAGTATCTGCTCGGCCACTTCGAATTGCTGTTGCACGATGGCGGAAATGCCCGAAGGCGACGCCTGGTTGATTACGGAACGTTTTTTCGTACCAAACACGCCCTTGGCCTTCGCTCGTGCAAGCAGTTCATCAAGGCCCGGCATTGGCTTCATCAATTGAACACCGCCTACCTCGTCCTCCAATCCTTTGTCGACCTTCAGAAATGGCACGACGCCGCGATCCTGAAGTGTCTCTGGCACCGGCTTTCCGCCTGCCTGACCATCCATTGTGCGCTCAAACAAGATGGCACCCAGGACCTTTTCACCCGAAAAGCTTGGCGACGTGATAATCCGCGCCCGCATGTCGTGGATCAACCCGAACATCTCCTCTTCAGTAGCGTAAGCGTCTTCGTTTATGCCATATCCGCGCAATGCCTTGGGCGTCGACCCGCCGCTTTGGTCCAAGGCTGCAATAAATCCAGAGCCTTTAGCAACTTTTTCAAGCATCTCATTGAAATTCATATATAATTTCCCGTATAAGCTTGCCGGGCATACGTATGCATCGACAGTCGAAAAAAACGGGGCATTGCCCCGTATGTTTAAGCGATATTCAAAGCATCAACCCCCGGTAGCGGTTTGCCTTCCATCCACTCGAGAAATGCACCACCTGCGGTCGACACAAAAGTAAAATCCTCCGTCACCCCTGCATGTGCCAAAGCCGCAACCGTATCACCGCCGCCAGCAACCGATACAAGCGAACCTTCGCGTGTCAACGCAGCTGCAGTGCGGGCCAGAGAGACGGTTGCGGCATCAAAGGGTTCAATCTCGAACGCACCTAGTGGACCGTTCCATACCAGAGTACGGCAATTTTTCAATACATCCGCTAACGCCTCAACAGCCGCTGGTCCGATATCCAAGATCATTTCATCTGCCGCCACTTCATGCACGTTCACCGTCCGAATGGCCGGATTTGCGCGGAATTCGACTGACGTCACGACGTCATACGGCAAATGTACGGTGCAACCTGCCGCGTCTGCGGCATCCATGATCGCATTAGCTTGGTCGGCGAGATCATGTTCGCACAGTGACTTGCCGACGTTGACGCCGCGCGCAGCCAGAAACGTGTTGGCCATGCCCCCGCCAATGATCAAATGGTCAACCTGAGTCACTAGGTTGTTCAACACATCCAATTTCGTCGACACCTTTGCACCGCCCACAACCGCTGCGACAGGATGTTCGGGCGCGCCCAAGGCAGCCTGAAGCGCTTTCAGCTCCGCTTCCATCGATCGCCCCGCATAAGCGGGCAGGACATGTGCCAGCCCTTCGGTCGACATATGCGCCCGGTGCGCAGCCGAAAATGCATCGTTGACGTAAAAATCGCCATTTGCAGCGACGGCGCGCGCAAGGTCAGGATCATTTTTTTCTTCGCCTGGCCAGAAACGCGTATTTTCAAGCAAGGCAATGTCGCCGTCCGCCAATATACCAACCGACTGCGCAACAATCTCGCCCGCAATCTCAGGCACAAACATGACTTCACGCCCCAATACTGCCTGAAGCGCATCAAGCACCATCGATACCGACATTTCGCTGTGCTTGGCGCCCTTGGGACGACCAAAATGGGCCAGCAGAAGCACCTTGGCGCCTTTGTCAGCCAGTTCGAGAACCGTCGGCATCAAGGCGCGGAGCCTTGTTTCATCCGTCACACGCCCGTCGGCCATTGGGACGTTCAGGTCCACACGCACCAGTGCGCGTTTTCCTTTGATATCACCTAGATCGTCGAGTGTACGAAAGGTCATCGATATTACCTTACAGCAACTTGCCAATGACGCCGGCAGTGTCGACCATGCGGTTTGAAAAACCCCATTCATTGTCATACCAGCTCAACACACGCACCAGCTTGCCGTCAATAACTGCCGTTTCAAGGCTGTCGATCGTTGAGCTTGCCGGGCAATGGTTATAGTCTATCGAGACCAAAGGCTCGTCGGAATAGGCCAGAACGCCCTTGAGCTTGCCTTCAGACGCGGCCTTCAACAATGCATTGACCTCTTCAACCGAAGTGCCGCGCTTTGGTGTAAAAGTCAGGTCCACAATGCTGACATTTGGCGTCGGAACGCGAATGGCTGAGCCGTCGAGCTTGCCCTTCAATTCGGGCATCACCTCTCCAACCGCGCGAGCTGCGCCCGTTGTTGTAGGAATCATCGACATCGCTGCGGCGCGTGCGCGGCGCATATCGTCGTGTATCTGGTCGAGGATCTTCTGATCGTTGGTGTAGCTGTGGATTGTCGTCATCAGCCCGCGCTCGATGCCGATCGCGTCATTCAACACTTTTGCGAGTGGGGCGAGGCAATTGGTGGTGCAGCTTGCGTTTGAAACGATCACATCATCTGACGTCAGAACATCGTCGTTCACGCCAAATACGACGGTTTTGTCTACATTTTTTCCGGGCGCGGAAATCAGAACGCGTTTTGCGCCCGCGGCCAGATGCTTTTCGGCGCTGGCGCGATCGGTGAAGAACCCAGTGCACTCAAGCGCAATGTCGATTCCATTTGCACCGTGCGGCAAGTTGGCAGGATCGCGCTCTGCAGTCACGTGAATGCGCTTGCCATTGACGATGATGTCATTTCCGTCTGCCTCAACTGTGCCCGGAAATGGACCGTGGACACTGTCGCGCTTGAACAAAAGCGCATTTGCCTTTGCCGGGGCGAGATCGTTGATCGCGACCAGTTCAAGGTCATGGTCATCGCGCTCCAGGATCGCGCGGGCGACCAAGCGACCAATGCGGCCAAATCCGTTGATTGCTACTTTAACAGTCATATTTGCTCCTATTGGCCCAGACGAGCCACAATTTGCGGGGTAATCTTGTCAGCGGTCAGGCCGAAATAATCATACAGTGCATCAATCGGCCCAGAGGCACCGAAGCTATCGATGCCAATCCGAAGACCGTCGCCGACATAACGCTCCCAGCCCATTGTCGTGCCAGCCTCGATTGAGACGCGCATCGTGCCGATCGGTAGAACAGATGCCCTGTAATCAGCGTCCTGAGCGTCGAAGCGCTCCCAGCTTGGCATGGAGACAACATCGGCCCCAATGCCCTGTTCTTCGAGACGTTCCGCCACCGACGCTGCAATCGCAACTTCGGAGCCTGTGGCAATTAAAATGACCTTCCGAGAAGCCTTGGCCGGGATCAAAGTGTAGGCCCCCAACGCCGAGAAATTCCTGCTTATGTCGGTGCGTAGCTGCGGCAGGTTTTGCCGGGACAGTGCAAGCACCGATGGCGTCGACGCGCTTTCGATAGCCAAGGCCCAGCATTCCGATGTTTCGATTGTATCGCACGGCCGATAAACATCCAGATTTGGAATAAGCCGCAACGACATAACCTGTTCAATCGGCTGATGCGTTGGACCATCTTCGCCCACGCCGATGGAGTCATGCGTCATAACATATACAACGCGCGTTTCCTGAAGCGCCGACAATCGGATTGCAGCCCGGCAATAATCGGAGAAGATCAAGAAAGTACCGCCATAAGGAATAATCCCGCCGTGCAGGGCCATGCCATTCATGGCTGCTGCCATGCCAAATTCGCGGATCCCGTAATTGACGTATCGACCAGAATAATCGTTTTTATCCAATATCTTGGTCGACGATGTTCGGGTAAAATTTGAACCAGTCAAATCGGCCGAGCCGCCGAGCAATTCCGGTATAACTGCGGTTGCAGCCGTCAAGGCAATTTCGGATGCTTTGCGCGTTGCAATGTTCTGCGGTGCGGCGATCAAACTATCCAGATGCGGTTTGAGCCAAGCGCTGCCCGGGTCGCCGGCCATCGCCGTCTTGAACTCTGCTGCCTTGGACGATGCTGCAAGACGGGAATTCCATTGCGCGTGGGCAGCAGCACCGACATCGCCGGTGGCACGCCAAGCCGAAAGAATGTCTGCCGGTATTTCGAAGGCGGGATAAGGCCAATCCAGCGCAGCGCGTGTCGCGACAATTTCTTCGGCACCCAGCGGGCTGCCATGTGGTGCCTTTGTGCCTTGCTTGTTCGGAGATCCCTTACCTATCAGCGTCCGGCACGCGATCAGCGAAGGGCGACTATCCTCCAAAGACGCTTTAATTGCACGCTCTATGTCATTGAAATCATGACCGTCACATGTCTCCACGTGCCAACCCGAGGCGCGATAACGTGCGGCTATATCTTCGCTTGTCGACAATTCTGTGGCCCCGTCAATCGTGATCCGGTTATCGTCCCAGAATACAATTAAGCGGCCAAGTCCAAGATGCCCTGCAAGGCCAACAGCTTCATGGTTGATACCTTCCATGAGGCAACCGTCACCGGCGACTACCCATGTGCGGTGATCCACCAACGCATCGCCAAACCGCGCGTTCAAATGACGCTCGGCGATTGCCATACCCACCGCCATCGCCACTCCCTGTCCCAGCGGCCCGGTTGTGCATTCAATGCCGTCGATCAGGAAATTTTCAGGATGACCAGCGCACGGACTTCCCAATTGGCGGAAGTTACGGATGTCATCGATTGTCGGGCTAGCATAGCCTGTGAGGTACAATGTTGCGTAAGCAAACATCGAACCATGCCCCGCCGACAGCACAAAGCGGTCGCGGTCCGCCCAATCAGGCGCATTAGGATCGAATTTCAGAAACTTGGAATATAAAACCGTTGCTACATCGGCCATGCCCATAGGCATACCTGGATGGCCGCTATTTGCGGCCTGCACAGCATCCATGGCCAGTGCCCGAATCGCATTGGCCATTTGCTGGTCACTGACGGTCATGTTCTATCCCCACTTGTTACTCCCGAACGGAAGCAGGAGGCGGGGCATATCAATCTATGCGGCACCGCCGAGTCGTTGGTGCGAACCCTTTGCGGATGCAAGTGCCTAG
>JBBQPQ010000038.1:0-22943 GCA_038217195.1 Sphingomonadales bacterium
GTGTGGCGATGCCAAGATCGAATGGCATTACACGATGCCAGGCAAGCCGACGCAAAATGCGTTCGTCGAGAGCTTCAACGGGCGGATGCGTGATGAGTTGTTGAACGAGACACTGTTCATGAGCCTTGATCACGCCCGCGAGAAGGTCGCTGTATGGGCCGAAGACTACAACACAGGGCGCCCACACTCCTCGCTAGGATACGCCACCCCGGCGGCGTTCGCCGCCGAACTGAATAAGCAACAGCCTGCTTCGCTACGCCCTACGGGCTCCGCTACGCAGGCCATTGCTTACACCGCGCTTATGCGCAACAACGATGCCGAGGCTCTAATCGCGACTGGATGAAAGTTGGGGGTCACGTCAAGCTGTATGGCTATCGGCGTGTGATGGCTCTGCTGCGTGATGCAGGCTAACATGTGAACCGCAAGCGGGTGAAGCGGTATCCAAGCGGCGTGAAGGGCCGAAGTTTACGCAAAAATAGCCACAGCGCGGACGGCTTTGGCTAAATGACGATTCATGCATCCGGCGGCGCTCCGAATATCCTGATCATGTTTGAGCTTAGGACTTCGTCGAGGGTCGCATCCATGATGGTCGCAGGTTCCGCATCCTCGCTATCACCGATGAAGCGAGCCGAGAATGTGTTGCCTTGCTGGTCACCCGCAGGATCAGGAGCGCTGACGTTCTGGCGATTTTGACCGAGCTGTTCATCCTCGACGGCCCGCCGGCGCACATACGGTCACACAACGGTTCCGAATTTATCGCAACCGCCGTCAAGAAATGGTTGGGACAGGTAGGCGTCCAAACGCTTTACATCACCCCAGGTAGCCGGTGGGAGAATGGCTATTGTAAATCGTTCAACGGCAGCTTGCGTCATGAGCTGTTTTATGGCGAAATCTTCTACAGCGTTGCCGAAGCCGAAATCCTGATCGAGGCATGGCGGCGACATTATAATAATGTCAGGCCACATAGCTCGCTTGGCTATCGTCCACCCGCACCAGAGGCCATTCCTTGGCCAGTGCCGCCCTCCGGTTCCGCTTCGCTCCCCCTGCGGCCAGCACTGGCCAAGGAGGTCAGAATGCACTAGTAATCAACATGGATTACTCAGCGGGGGCCGTTCAATCCCATGTTGTTTAACGAAGAACTCCGAGTTGATTAGATTGCAATGTTAAGGGTACGCCTTTTATGTCAGACATTTCAACACTTACCGCAGCAGATGTACTTGCCGAGCTCGGTTGGCTTCCAGCCGACCGTCAAGTCGCTTCGGCGTCTATCGCGGGCGCGGGCAACATGAATTTGGTTGAACGGGTGACGTTTGATGACGGGTCAACGCTCATTCTCAAACGGGCGAGGAGTTGGGTGGAGAAATATCCAGATATCCCAGCGCCGATTGAACGAGCGGAGGTCGAAGCCGATTTTTACGCCGCCGTTGCTGGCACTGCCGCAGGCTCGGCGATGCCACAACATCTTGGATTTGACAAAGGCCACGCTGCCAATCTGCTTGCCGATCTTGGCGAAGGCGGGGATGGGATGACGGCCTATGCGGGACAGCAGATCGATGATCATGCACTTGATGCCATAGCCGATTGGATGCAAGCGCTTCACAATTTACCAACCCCTTCGAACAAGCAGCTCGCCAATCCTGCAATGCGCGCGCTTAACGCCTTTCACATTTTCGATTTTCCGCTCGACCCGGACAATAATTTTGATCTCGATGCGATTACGCCCGGTTTGCAAGCCATGGCCGACCGGCTCAAAAATGACGACAAGTTTGTAGCCGCCGTCAAGGTGGTCGGTGACCAGTATCTTGGCGATGCGCCGGGTGTTCTGCTTCACGGCGATCTTTATCCGGGAAGCTGGTTGACCACGTCAAACGGCTTGTTCGTGATTGACCCCGAATTTTGCTGGATTGGGCCGCGCGAATGGGATGTTGGGGTGTTGATGGCGCATCTGCGAATGAGCGGTCAGCCCGAGAGGTCAATCGGGCGCGTGATCAAGCGCTACTGCGATTCGCTTGATCTGGATCTGATGAACAGGATTAGCGGGATTGAGATCATGCGGCGGTTGATCGGCGTTGCACAACTGCCGCTGACGATTGATCTCGCGGCCAAAATCAGGCTGCTTGATGACGCGCGAGCGCTTGTGCTTGAGCCTGCGACATGAGCGCACGCCGCCGAGTGTGGATTGATACCGATCCAGCCATTACGGCGGGTAACGGTGAAGTTGACGACGCCTTTGCGCTCATTCACGCGCTTCGCTCACCCGAGCTTGAAATCGTTGGAATTTCGACCGTGTTTGGCAATACTGCGATTGACCACACTTATGCAATGGCGCGCGAAATTCTCGCCCGTGCCGGACGCAGCGACGTCCCAGTCTATCGAGGTTGCGGCGTTGAAGCTGATCGCAACCCCAACGCGGCGACGCGCGCGCTTGCCGCTTCACTGGCCATAGCACCTCTAACAATTTTGGCGCTGGGGCCCCTCACAACGATAGCCGCGACGCTTGGTCATCCCGACACAAAGCGCGCCAATGTTGAGGAGATCGTGTTTGTAGGGGGGCGCCGCGAAGGCCTTGAATTTCGGGCGACGCCAACGCAGAAAAAGCCATTTGGCGATATGAATTTTGAATGCGACGCCGCCGCCGCATCCGAACTGCTCGCACTCAATATCCCGATCACGCTAGCCGGATGGGAGGTCTGTTCGAAAATGTGGCTGACACCCGGTGACCTCGACCGGTTGCGCGATCAGGGTGACGCTTGTGCGCAGTGGCTCGCGGAAAGCGCGCGCGCTTGGCAATCGGAATGGCAGCGCAATTTTGATGCGCCGGGCTTCACGCCGTTTGATACACTTGCAGTGGGGTGGATGCTGATGCCCGACGCTTTTGAAACGCTCAGATGGCGAGGCGAAGTGCGGCGCGATGCCGAGCCTCAGTTGTTTGTCGTCGATCTCACGTGCGACGGTCCCGAGCTGAACTACCTGCAGGCAGTTAACAACGACGCGTTTCGCGACGATCTCATCGAGCGGCTGCTTGGCAAATAAAAGACCCGGCAGTTTTGTCCTGCCAGGTCTTTTCCAGACGCCCAGTGCGCTTAGAATTTGTAAGCTAAACCAAATTGGAATTGCCGCGGCGGCCCGGCATTTCGCTGTGTAAAGGGGGCGCCGCCACCAAACTGGATTTGGTTTGAGGTCGAGGCTGCGTTGGCAAAGCCGGACTGGTTGTTGGCGTTAAACAGATTGAATACATCTGCACTGGCTTCGACATCTCCGCCAAATATTGGCGGCGCATAACGCAGGCCAATGTCGACGGTGGTCGAGGACGGCAGCCGCGCAGAATTGCGGGTGGCACCGGGAAAGCGATCAGAGTTGCCGACGAAATTCTCCCCAAACGACTGGCCATCGCCGTTCAGATCCTGCGTACCAAATATGCTCGCATCGGGGACTAGATTGACCGGCTGGCCAGATTGAAACAGTAGCGCACCCGTCGCCGTCAAGCCTTTGATCGGATTAAGAAAGCCAATTGCCGAAATCACGTGGCGCCGGTCATTGGCAGATGGGCCGTTGTCAACGCTGAAATTATTGGCATTTGACGCGCGAAAGTTGATGTCATCGGTGTTGTTGGTCAGTTTTGAAAGTGTGTACGAAAAGCGAAACCCATAATCATCGTCGCCGCGCACCTTATTTACCCGCAGATTGAGCGCACGGTATAGCGATTTTCCTTCGGTTTCGGAAACTGTGATCTGGCGAGCGCCGCCCGGAACCAAGGCTACGGGACGGGTTGCGTCGGCTGTGGCTTGCGACCTGACGAGGCCAAGCTGCTGGGCGAGCGCCAAGCGTGCCATATTGTTAGGTAGTGCCCGCAGCGTTGCGATATTGGCCGCTGTCAGATTGGCAGCGTTAGGAACAAATGACGTTGGCGAATTAAGATCACGCAAGCGAACAAGGTTGCGCGTGCGGCTGTAGATCAAGTCGATGCCAGCGGTAATCGTACTGGTAACCTGATATTGATAACCACCGCTGAGTTGCAGGCTATAAGGGCTGTCATAACCGCGCGGACTGAGAATACGCGCCTCATTGATGATTGCCGTATTGCGCAAACCCTGCACCGCCGAAGGCGGCGGGCAGGCATTTGCCGTCGCGCAAGCGGGCGATACCGTCAAGTTGCCGTCAAATGTCACTCTGTTGAGATCGGAATTGGCCGGAATAATCCCTAGCGTAGCAAGCTGACCAAGCTGGCCGAGGAAGGCAGGTGAAGTGGTATTGCGTTGGAGCGCGTCTGAAATCACCGCATAGATAATCTTGCTGTAGAAAAGACCGGCTCCAAACCGGAATGATGATTTTGAATCAGGCCGGAAATTGAGTGCCAGACGCGGGGCAAAATTATTATAGTCGCCGCCAGTTCCGCCTTTGCTCGTCAGCGAGTCATAATCCCAACGCAGTCCGGCTGTCGCGGTCAACTTCGATGTCACCTGCCACTCATCCTCAAGATAGAAAGCTAGCAAATTTTGACTCGTCCCAAAGGAATTAGGCCGCAGTTCGACCGAATAATTATTCACGACAGGATCAAGCGACAGGACATCTTGAGCGTTAAGATTGAGACCGAGGTTCCGTCCGCGTAGCGTCGCAAGCTGGGCAGGCGTTAGCGTGACGTTGAAGTTCCCGTTGGGATTGCCGCCGCCAAACAGATCAAAATCTGATCGAATATAATCGGCACCAATTTTTATGCGGTGATTGCCAAACTGACGCTGCAAGCGATGAACAGTCTGGAAGGTGTTTTCAAGATTGTTGAACACAAAGCCCGGATTGCCGACTGTTCCAATTGTAAGGCCGGTTTGATCCTGTATCGTTACCTGTGGTCCGGGCGGCACATTGGTGCGGGCATATTGAAACCGGAAGCGACTATATTGCAAACTGCCGTCATAAGTGAAATCGTCGCCGGAATAATTTAGCGAGCCGACGACAATCGTTGACGGGCGGAATTCATCTGAACCAGCCGACGGAAACGTGTTGTTGCCGCCGCCAAGGCCACCGCCGGGGCGTTCAATCGTTACCTGCCCGAAATTGCCCCGCAACGTTGCGGTGAGCTGATCATTGAACCGGTGGTCAAGGCGTACTGAGCCCAGCAAAAATTCATTGTTGCCAGTTACGTTTTGCGTAACCCCCAACTGAGGTGCATCGACGAGCTGGTTATTTTTGTCACGCGTATATTCAAAGTTTGCGTAGAAGAAGGTTTTATCCTTCGTGATTGGCCCGCCAACCGCAAAACCACCCTGATAACGCTCAAAACTTTCGCCAACCGGATTCCCTGTCAAGTCGCGGCGTGGGAAGGCCGAACGCCCGTCAAGCGGTCTACCGGGCCGGATCAATGTGTAGACTTCACCGGTATAATCATTCGTGCCTGAAGGCGATGTATAATTGATAATGCCGTTCGCGGTGCGACCAAATTCAACCGAATAGCTGTTCGCTAGCACGGTCACTTCCTTGGTAAACCCGAGTGGCACCGGGAATTTCGGGCCGCCCAGGAAATTCTCATTATTGTCCAAACCATCGATCAGATAGTTGGCTTCCAAGCCGTTCGCGCCGTTGATCGAAACGACCGGAGCCTCAGGGAAGAACCCGGTAGAGGCAACAACGTTGGGTAAACGGATGAGCGCTTGGATGACATCGCGGCCTTCGATTGGCAGTGCGATCAGCGCTTCGCGGGGCAGCGACGATGAAACTTCGGCGTTAACGGTATTGATCCCCGTCACCGCGCGTGTGCCCGTGACAACAATATCACTTGCCGATCTTGCACTCACCCGAATTGTGACCGATCCTGTGAAGTTGGAACGCAGCGAGACCGGGTCGGCAGATACCGCTTCATATCCATCGCCCGCGGCAACCGAAACGTTATAAAGCCCGCTGGTGACGAGCGCCTCAAGCCGGACTTGACCAAAATCGTCACTCCGTACAGTGCGCTTTAGACCAATGTCGACATTTTCAACCGTTACCTCGGCATTGGTAACGGGTGCCCCGGTCTCGTTGTTGACAACGTTAATCTGCAAACCGGCCTGCTGCGCATAGGCTGGCACCGCAACGGATATGGCGGTGGCGGTCGCAAATATACTAATCACATTGCGGTAACGATTGAGCGTCATTCAGATTTCCTTACAAAAATAGTCATTCAGATTTGGTCACAAACGGCGGCAAGTACATAAAGCCCTGAACTGCCGATGATTTCTATTTTCAAATTTGGCACAGCAATCTCTCTTTCGAACAATTCGTCGCAAAGGTCACAATTCACTGTGACCAAAATCGCTCAGCTTGCGAATCCAGTGTAAAATCACAATGTCAGGAGCCCTGAATGCCCCAGCAATCGTCTTTACCAATAGCAGCCGGTTTCCCTTTGCATCGGCGCAGCCTTATTGTTGGTGTTAGCGCTGCACTGCTTTTTGGCTCTTGCGCGCCCCCAGCCAAACAAGTCGATGGTAATTGGGCAACCTCGGGCACTAAGGCAGGAGCTATCAACCATGATCCCTGGGACAAGATCTTGACAGAGCATGCGCGTCCAGCCGAGGATGGCGTCAATCGGGTTGACTATAAAGGTGTCAAGACCAAGGTTTCCGGTGAGTTAAAGGCCTATTTGGCAACGCTTCAGGGCATAAAGATCAGCGAATATCCACGCGATGAACAATTCGCTTATTGGGTCAATCTATACAACGCCGCGACGGTGCAGGTAATTGTAGACAATTATCCGCTGGAATCGATCCGCGATATTGGCTTGCTCGGCCAAGGTCCCTGGAAGGACAAGTTCTTGACAGTTGAGGGCAAGAAGCTCTCCCTCGACGATGTTGAGCATGGCATTTTGCGTCCGATCTGGAAAGATGTGCGCATCCATTACGCCGTCAATTGCGCCTCAATTGGTTGTCCCAATCTCGCGCTCAAAGCCTATCGCGCAAATACGCTGGAGCCGATGCTGGAAGATGCAGCGCGCGCCTATGTTAACCATCCGCGCGGCTTCAGCAAAGCAAAGGGCAAGCTGGTCGCATCGAACATTTTCGAATGGTATCAATCCGATTGGGGCACAGAGGCCGACGTCCTTACCCATGCCCGCAAATATGCGTCTCCCCAGACTGCTGCCCTTCTGAAAGATGCCAAAGGCATTGATTCCTATGATTATGACTGGACGCTCAACGATATCGGTTGAGCCGCAAGCCATCCATTTTAGTTCTCACCTGCAATCTGAAAGGATCAATTATGATTGCCAAAGCATTAAAAGTTGGAGCCGTCACTCTGGCGCTGCTTAGTATCATGCCAACTGCACCGGCTATTGCGTCGGGCTCCATGGGCAGCGGTGCCAGCAGCGGAATGAAGTTGGGCCAATCTGTCTATGCTCGCAAAATTTCCTGCAAAAGCTGCAAATTTCCTGGAGGTCTGAAGGGGCAGGAACAGGTGACCAGCGCGGTTGCAATGATCGACAATGGGCAAATTGTTCTGTCAGCGACCGAGCGCACAGCCGTGAAAGTTTATATCAGCAAGCGTTTTAGGGGAAACTGACATGAAAAACATGTCCCTCAAAATTGGTGGGTGTATAGTGCTGATATCTGCACCCCCTGCTTTCGCGAACGAGATCTCCCCGTACACTCCTGTCGATGGCGGCGGGGAAATTGAAGTGTCGTGGACACGGCAAACGGCAGACAGCTTTAACCCGGGCAGCGCGCGAGCGCCTTTGCCTGTTGACCTTAATCAGACCTCAATTGCGATCAATGCGAGCTTTGGTCTAACCGATAAACTCGCGCTCGATTTTCGGACAGGTTATGCAAAAAGCGAGTTTACTGTTGATCCGGTTTTGGCACCCCGGGGCGGCCTTGATGGACTCACCGATATTATGATCGGTGCCCGTTATAAGTTCATCGATGAAGTTGATGGCGGGCCATTTACCGCAACACTGGGCATCGCCGCAATTATTGACGGCGGTTATCAGACAGGTGCCATTACCGCAGTTGGTGACGGCAGTTCGGGCGGGCAAGTTGCGCTGGCATTTGGCAAGCAACTGGGGGCTTTTTCCTACAGCAGTAGCATTGGCTATCGCATCCGCGGCGACAACGTGCCGGACGAAATTTTTGGCGGTACGCGGCTTAGTCTCGCACTTGCCAATCGTTTTTCCATCTTTGGCGGCCTTTCTTTTAGCGACTCAACAAGCGGCATCGACATCGGCGGGCCCGGCTTCAGCCCAGCACGCTTCCCCGAGGTTGAGGAAGACTATAAGCTGTGGAATATCGGCGGTGCAGCGTCTTTCACCGATAGCCTTTCGTTGAATGTAAGCTACGGACAGAAATTTGATGGTCGTAACACGGCGCGCAGCAATTTCTTCCGCGTTGGACTCGGCTATTCTTTCTGACGGATGGCTTAAAGTGTCGTAAAGTGCAGACCGGCTTGTTCAATCGAATGAGCCGGTCTTTTTTGGAGATTTGCATGCGCCTTTTCTGGCAGCTGCTATTGTTGGCGATCATAATGATTGCCGGGCAATCGCATACCGCAAATGCCCAGATCAGCCCATTGCCGGTGATTGATCAGGAACTACGCGTAAGCTTCCCCGGCGTAGCAAGCATTAGGGGAGCCGAACTCCAGACGTTATTGAACGGCGAGGAGCGGCCAATCATTCTTGATGTGCGCGAACCGGAAGAGTTCGCCGTCAGCCATCTGCAAGGCGCGGTTCGCATTGATCCTTCCGCCGAATTAGTCGATGTGCTCCGCTCAATTGGGCCTGATCTGAAGGGCCGTGCTATTATCGTTTACTGTTCGGTCGGGGTGCGCTCCACGCAACTCGCGGAAAGGGTGCATAATGGCCTGAAATCCCGCGGAGCCAGCCGGATCGCCAATCTGAGCGAGGGGATTTTTGGCTGGCACAACGCAAAGCGCCCCCTGGTGCGGGGCACGCAGGCGACATTTTATGTGCATCCCTATGACGCGCTTTGGGGGCAGTTGTTGCGCCAGCAAGACTTAACCGCTTATGCACCCGTATTGCAGGGGAAGAAGCCAACAGCAGGCTCGGGATCTCATGAAACGACCCTGCACATTCTCATATTCTTCGGCGTTTTTGCCCTGCTTGCGCTGGTCGTAGGTTTTCGTTCGCGTCGGCCCCGTCAACCTTTTGGCGGTCAGAAAAGCTGAACCAGTTGCATCGTCAAAGCCGCGCTGAGGATCACCACTGGCAGGGCTATCCTCGATGATAACAGGACCGGGCGTTCGGTGGTAAGTTCCAGCGTTTCCGCCGCCTTCCCAGATGCGACAATTGATCCAACCGAAACATGGGTTGTCGACACGTGCAAGGGGTAACAACGAAGGGAGAAGAACTGTTGATCGTTTGTAACTCGCATGAGATTCGGATTTTGTCAGATGGTGTGACAAACGGCCTGTTTCGAGCGAACCGCTCTCGAATAGATCAGAGGCGCCCCTATGCTAAATCTTCAGAACAGCCGGAATTGTTATGGCGAAGTGCTGACTGGATCGGTTGATCTGAAGACGGATGCGGGCACGATGGCTGAGCCTGTTACCGATTGCTGCTAATTCATGGCGGTTGCGCTACTAACCGGAGCCACTGGCCTGATCGGCGGCGAACTGTGCCGTCTTTTGGTGGCGAACGGTTGGGGCGTGATTGTGTTGGTGCGCGGCGATGCGGCAATATTGGGCAATGACGGCTCTAGTATTACTGCAAGTGTTTATGCCGGACTTGCGCCAGCCGTCGGCGAAGTGCTGTGCCAGTCAGGTGATATCACCCAGCCCCGATGCGGTCTTGAACACGTAACCGCGAACGAACTTGAAGCACAAGTCGATCTGGTCATTCATTGCGCGGCAAGCACTGCATTCAATGGGACCGAGGCCCATTATCATCAAACCAACGTCGCGGGCACAGCCCATGTGCTAGCGCTTGGCGGCTGTAAACCCTTTCTGCATGTCAGCACGGCCTATGTCTGTGGCGAGCGAGATGGGCCAATTGCCGAGGCTGCCTGTAGGTCCGATACACTGTATGCCAATGGCTATGAACGGTCAAAGGCCGCTGCAGAGGCTCTGATCGCACAAAGTGGCCGACCGTGGTTGATCGCACGGCCATCTATTGTTGTTGGAAGGGCGTCCGATGGCCAGATTCGGCGCTTTGACTCCATTTACGGCACATTCAAAATCCTCGCTGAAGGACGGATCAAAGCCATTCCGGCAACCGCCAACGCTTCGTTGAACTTTGTGCCTGTCGATTTTGTGGCAGCTTCTCTGGCGAAGCTGGCAGCGGGTAAGGACAATTTCTGCGGCGAATATGTGCATATCTGCGCCACTGGGCCATTACCGCTCACCGCGTTGCTTGAGGCAATACGCGCCCATCCCAAATTGCGAGCGCCCGGACTGGTCGAGCAGCGTAATTTTCACATGGACCGTTTGCCGAAAACCGAAAGGATATGGTTTGAACGTCTGCTCAAATATTATCTGCCCTACTTCCAGCGCGCCCCGGAATTTGCCACGGGCAACATCAAAAGGCTGACCGGGCTGCAATGCCCCGACATCGATCAAGAAATGCTGGGCAAGCTCATTGGCTATGCCATCGCGGCCGGACTGGTACGCACAGTCAATGCCGCAGCACCTGTGAAAAATAGCTTGAAGCTAGTGTGACTGAAACCGTTCGCCGTACGAACTTCTTTGCAGACAGCAATTATCATTAAGGTGTTCCCGTGGTCTTCAATCGCAGAGTGCTCTTGGCAATCGCAAGCAGCGGCATCTTGATGTCGGCTGGCGCCGCAACTTTTCCCTCGTTTTCTTCTCAAGCATTGGCCGCCGAAGCAGAAGTTGCGCTGAATGGCATGGATGTCGTCAGCTATTTCGAACGGGACGGAAAGCCGGTCCCCGGTCTTCCAGCCTTCGCAGCCTTCCATAATGGACAAAGCTATCTTTTTTCCAATCAGAAAAATGCCGATATATTTGCTGGAACCCCGGACGCCTATCTACCTCAATTTGGAGGTTATTGTGCATGGGCCGCCGCGCAGGGCAGCATCGCGCCGGGCGATTCCGATCATTATCGCGTCGTCAATGGCAAGCTATATCTCAACTATAATGCCGAGGTGCAGACCCGCTGGCTGAACGACATTAGCGGATTTATAGCAAAAGCAGAGCGCAATTGGCCCCAACTAAAGGCCAGCGCGCAATAGACTATCGCCAAAAACCAGACGAAATTCAAAAAGGAGAATGAAAATGCCTAAGTCATTGAATGTCGTAGCTTTGATGGTCGTTGCTGGCGGCCTTGCCGTCGCAATAGTACCGACCGCAGTGCATGCTTCTGGCACCTGCGCAGCACAGGTCTGCTCGGCAAAGAAGAAGAAGGCAAAGAAAAAAGCGGGCTGCTGTGCGGCTAAACCCTGCGCTGCCCAAGGATGTGCCGCTCAAAATTGCGCGGCCAAACCGTGCGCAGCAAAGCCCTGCGCTGCACAACCCTCTGCAGTGAAGCCCGCTGGTTGCGCGCCCCAGGCTTGAGATGCCCGTCGACCTCCCTGACGGGTCGCATCGGAGGGAGCGGAAAATAGCTCGCCGCTCCCTCCACCCCAATTCATGATGTCATCCATGGCGCAAGATTCAGCTGAAGCATTGATTGAAGCAACGCTTGCGATGCATTCCGCAGGAAAGCCGTTGATGCGGCTTGTTTTGCCCATCGACGGCGAGCCGGAACAATGGGCGCACTATCCGCCCGATGATGCAATGAGCCCAGTTTCAAGATCGCGCTATTTCTACCATTGTCATCCGCCGGGGGAACGCGACGAAGGAGAGCATGGTCATTTCCATCTTTTCCTGCCGCTTACCCTTTTCGCGCAAGAAGAGTGCAAGTCTGCACCGCCAGAAGATAGCGAAGATCGTGCCAGAGTTGTGCATTTCGCAGCCCTTTCTGTAGATATGCAAGGCGTGCCCTTACGGCTTTTTACAACCAATCGCTGGGTGACCGATGAATGGCTATATTCGGCGGACGCCATAGCGGCGGAAGTCGATCGCTTTGATCTAGAAGGCGCTGATGGCGATCCTCACGTCAATCAATGGCTGACAGCCTTTGTGGCATTGGCGCGCGAACCCATTATCGACCTGCTGCATCAGCGCGATGCCGTCCTTGAAGCTAAGGGTTGGCCGGGTGAGGATCGCGCAGTTGAAATCACCTCATCCGCGCCGCTCGATTTGCAGGCATTATTGGATCAGTCACTCGCTTAACGAATATCCGGATAATGATCTGCCAACCGTTCGCGCGCGCCCAGCGCCCACATAATGCCGATTTTCAGATAGATCCAGTTGGCCCGCCACCGGCCCCAAGCCGTAATCCGCCGGTCTGATGTCCAAGCCCAGCGGTGGACCATGCGGGTTCGACCAAAACGCGCGAGTTTGATGCAGAGATCAGCCTCCTCCAGCACCACAATCCGTTCGTCACAGCCGCCCACTTCAAGAAAATGCTTGCGCCGGAAAAACATGGCATGATCGCCAAAAAGCAAGCGCACACCGCGCAGGAAGAGATGCGGACGAGCCAACAGGGGTGCGTACCAGGTCTTGATCCAATTGTGGAAGGTCGATCCCCATCGCGTCCCTGTTGGCCCGGCGATGCGCGGGGTGAAGCTGGCAAGGGCCGTATAATCGTCAGACATCGTTTGGCGGATCACTGTTATAGCATCGTGAGGCAGGATTGTGTCGGCGTGGAGGATGCAGATGATATCGCCGGTCGCTTGCGCCACACCATAGTTGATCTGCGCGCCGCGTCCGCGTTTCGACGACAACAGCGTGCGAAAGCCAGCCGCATTGGCGAGCGCCATAGTCCGATCCTCACTGCCCCCATCGATCAATAATATCTCATCCGGAGCAGGCGCCATTGCGGCCAGGCAGGAGATGGTTTGAGGCAGCGCCTTTTCCTCATTTAGTGCTGGAATCAGGATCGTGACAGCGTGCATCACGCCGTCAACCATGGCCAGCGCGCTAAATCCTCTGGTCTGTCGCAATCGTGGAGCGTATCAAGAAGGACCGGCGAAATGCCAGCCTCAGCCAAACGCCGCAGCGTTTCGGGCATCACCTGATCGGTGCTCCATGGCATATGGTCCAGCAATTCAGGCATCGGCCGTTTCATTCCAATAAGATAATAGCCACCATCCTCTGCCGGGCCAAGAACAACCGGATGGCACTCCAACGCCGCAACGGCTTGGGCGACATGATGGACGGAGAGATCCGGCGTGTCGGCGCCAAAGAAGATGACGGGTGCGGGATGAAGCGACGCTTGGAGCCGGTCCGTGAGATCGCCTTTTGCTTGCTCAACCATAGTAAAGCGGTCGCCAAGCCAAGCTCGAAAATCGACGTCTCTAGCACCGGTATGGTGCAGTTCGACTGGAAGCCCACTATCCAGAAGCACGCGCAGCGTCCGCTCCGTCAACTGGCGGTGGATCCCCGCTGCGCCCTCTGGCCCAATTGCGGAGATTAGCCTTGTCTTGGCGGCTCCGGCGGTAGGGTAACGGGCAAAAAGTACCAGCCTTGGCGTCACGCTTATTTGCTGCCCAGTTTTGCATCCAGCGCATAGGCATCATCGCTACGAAAAGCGATCAGTACCAAAGTTGCCGCTGCCATGCCGAGCGAAGGGAAGAACAATACTTGCGACGATTCCCGGTCAAGCAGATAAAGGCCGAGCGGATCGAGCAGATATTTCCATATGGCCAGTGCCCCGACGCACAGGATCGCGGCTTGCAACGGATATGCATATTTGCGGAACAGACCCAAGATTGTCAGCGCTCCAACAATTAGTAGGAACGCACCCCAAGCATATTGCGCGGTTTCGCTAGCCAATATACCTCCATAATATTTGCTATTCACCCCCATGCCAGCCTTTGGCTCACCAATACGGATAAGGCCCCAGATGACGCAAAGCATCCCAGTCGATAACCGCAAAAAAAGCAGCGATAATGCTCTGGCATTCATGCCGATCTCCTCATTTCAATGAGGTCTTGACGTCAAGACCTAGTTTGTTGGTCGCTGTGACAGCTTGCGTCCTAGTAAAGCGGTCAGCTGCGCTATGCTACTTTGTTCATCCAATTCCTCGGAATTGATAATAGTGCGCAGGGTACCGTCTTCTTCGTGCATGAAAATGGCAGGCAGTTTGGCGAGTTGATTTGGCCATTCCTGCCGGAAACCATCGCGGTGATAAAAGCGTGTTTCATAGGGCAGATTGCGCATATAATCCTTCCATTCATGCCGCATAGTAAGCATTCCATGGGTAATAGCGCACAGCGAGCATTGATAGGTAGAAGGTGCGAACAATTTATGCGCAGAATCCATGATTGCGTTAAACGTGCCCCCGTCGGCATTATAGACGAAAATCAATTGTTTCTTTGCCATAGAACCCCCGTGTTGGCCATTTCTCGCTTTACGTTCAACCGCGCTGCCAGCTGTGAAGCCGATCAAGCCAAGGAAACACCCATTCGGGCGCATTGGCTTTTTTCCACCGGCCAGCGGCAAATTTATTGGCTTCGATGTAGGTGGGATAGGCATGAACAGTGCTAAGGATTTTATTGAGCCCTAGCCCGTGGCGCATCGCGAGCACATATTCGCCTATAATGTCGCCCGCATGTTCGCCGACAATCGTGACGCCCAATATCTTGTCCTTGCCCGGGACGGTTAGCAGTTTGACAAAGCCCTTGGTTGCGCTGTCGGTGATCGCGCGGTCCAGTTCGTGCAGCGGGAAGATCGTGACATCATGCGCAATACCCTTTTCCCTCGCCTCTTGTTCGTTGATGCCAACTCGGGCGACTTCGGGGTCGATAAAGGTGGTCCACGGGATGACGCGGTAATCGACCTTATATTTGCGGACCATGCCAAACAGCGCGTTGACGCTTGCATACCATGCCGTGTGCGAAGCGGTATGGGTGAACTGATACGGCCCCGCGACGTCGCCCGCCGCCAGGATGTTAGGGAATTTGGTTTCCATATAGTCGTTGACCACCACGGTCTTGCCGGTTTCGATCCCGATTTCTTCAAGGCCAAAGCCATCTAGCCGCGCCACACGGCCAACGGCGATCAGGATATCATCGTGCGCGATGCTATGTTCTGCGCCATCAGAGCCAGCGACGACCAGCGACTTGCCCTCAACTCGCAGTGCCTGGTGCGCAGTCAGCAATTCCACACCTGATGCCGACAACGCCTCAACCGCAAGTGCCGCCACATCCTCATCCTCCCGGATCATCACTCGCGGCGCCATTTCGACCAATGTAACTTTTGATCCTAGCCGCGCAAAGGCCTGCGCCAGTTCACAGCCAATCGGTCCGCCGCCCAATATGGTCAGCCTTGCAGGCGGTGTATCGCGCTGGGCCATCACATCCCACATCGTATCGCTGGTCAGATAGCCACTCTGCTCAATCCCTGGCAGCGGCGGCACAAATGGCCGCGCACCGCTGGCGATGATGATCGAACGCGTGGTGAGGCGGTACTCCTCACCCTGATGCGGCGTGATCTCCACCGTCCAGGGATCAACAATCCGCGCCTTGCCCTCCGCTACATCAACGCCAAGGCCGGTGTAGCGCTCGACACTGTCGTTGGGTTCAATCGTGGCAATCGCCCCGTGCACGCGCGCCAGAACCGCCTTGAAGCTATATTGGGGGTCGATTGGTTTGAGGCCATAGCGGTCAGCATGGCGCATCTGTTCTGCCACCCTAGCGCTTTTGATCAACGCTTTGGAGGGCACACAGCCAAAGTTCAGGCAATCGCCACCCATTTTGTGGCTTTCAACCAAAGTCACCTTCGCCTTCACCGTGGCGCCGATCAGCGAGGAGACAAGTCCCGCTGCGCCAGCGCCGATCACAACGATATTGCGGTCAAAGCTTTTGGGCTTGGTCCAGCCCTTATACACGCGGCGCCGCTTAATCAGATTGATGATCCCGCGCGCGATCCAAGGGAACAGTCCAAGTGCTGCGAACGAGGCAAGCAGACCCGGCGAGGCGATATCACCGAGGCTTTCGATCCGCGATAATTGCGTGCCCGCATTTACATAGACAAGTGTGCCCAACAACATGCCCAGCTGGCTTACCCAATAATAGGTGCGGGTCTTGATCGGGGTTAGCCCCATCGCAAGGTTGATCACAAAAAACGGAACAACCGGGATCAGGCGTAGTGAGAAGAGGTAGAAGGCGCCATCCTTTGCGACGCCATCATTAATCGCTTTGAGCTTGTCGCCAAATTTGCTTTGCACCCAATCGCGTAGCAGAAAGCGCGAACCGAGAAAGGCAAGCGTCGCGCCGATTGAGGAGGCAAAGGAAACGACAATCAACCCTGTCATCAGCCCGAACAGCGCGCCACCCAGCAAGGTCAGCAGTGCCGCCCCCGGAAGTGACAAGGCGGTAGAGATTACATAGACCAGAAAGAAGATGCCAATCACCAGCAGCGGATTGTCGGCATAGCTTTGAGCAAAATTTCCCTGCTGCGCCTTGATTGCCTCCAACGTCAGATAATCCTTCAGCCCCAATTGATACAGCGCCACCGCTGCAAAGAGGATAGCGGCCAAAATGATTATACGACGCATGGGTCAATGCTCCTGTTTTGCGCTTGTTCGCCTGGCAATCTGGCTTGGTCACTTTTGCCGAAATCGCCAAATGCTTCACGCGCGATAATGAAAAGGATTTTCGTTCCCGCACGGACAACGCCTGAGAACGTCCCGGAGATTTTCGATATGCCGATGCGCTGGCGATAGCCGACCGGAAGCTCGAACGAGACAATGCCGCGCTTTGCGGCGCGAACTTGCATTTCGATGGTCCAGCCGAAATCGCGGTCTTCCATCTGCAGTTGTTCCAGCGCATCGCGTCTGATGGCGCGCAACGGTCCTAAATCCGTATAGCGCATGCCCCAAATCAGGCGAATAAGCGCTGGAGCCAGCCAGTTGCCGAGCCGCTGTGGCCAGGTCATTGCGCCGGGTTCGACATTGCCGAGCATGCGCGATCCAATCACCATTGCCGCGTCGCCACGCGCAACCGCCGCTACTAAGCGGGTTGCATCTGACGGAATGTCAGATGCATCGGCGTCGGCGAATAGCACAATGTTGATGTCGGAATGCAGGACGGCAATACCGGATAGGCACGCCGCACCATAACCGCGTTCAGGTTCGCGTATCACTTTGGCTCCCGCCGCCCGTGCCATTTTGGCGGTCTCATCGGTTGAGCCATTGTCAACGACGATAATCTGTTTCAGTCCCGCGATCCCAGCATTAGCAAGTCCAGAGACAACGCCGGCGACCGACTTCTCTTCATTCAGCGCCGGGATGATGATCGCGGTGCATGGTTTTGCGATGGTGGAAACTGATGGCGCGATCAACGCGATGCGCCGGGCGTGCCAAATATCCCAGGCAATGGCACTCAACAAAATGCCTGCCTCGATCAGACGCGCCGCAATATGCACTTCAAATGGCAACAGGCTCTCATCACCTAGATTAAGCCCCGTCAGATAAGAAAGTGGTAGCGCAACCGTGGCAGCAAACGGCCAGGTTTGCCCGCCCGCCACCGCAAAAGGCAGCAGCCAGAGAAGATACCAAGCGTTTACAGCCGGCGCGAAAAACAGGATCAGGCCGAATAGGGCTGCAATCGTGATATCGATCCGCCCTTCGCTGCGCGCGTGCAGCCAGATTACGCCCATTCCCGCAATCGCGGCGGTAACAAAACGCGCAGGATCAGACGGCATCACCCACAGGATCGGTTGATAGGCGAGAGGGTTGAAATGCCATTGCGTCGCAAAGGTTACCGTTGATTCAAATCCCGCGCCGCTCTCTTGCATCAGGAAGACTGCATAGAGACCAGTCAACGTCGCAGTCGCACTGAGCGTCGCCACGGGCCGCGTCCGCAGCAACAGCGGCCAAGCCGCGAGCGCCACCAGCTTTACACCTGCAGCAATTGCAAAGAGGACACCTGCCAAAATCGGTCGCACCCTCAGCAGCAAGACTCCAGCAAACAGCGCCAAAGCCATCACGCCATCGGGATGCACGTGCAGGGCGACTTCGCTTACAACAAGAGGGCTCCAAGCATAAAGCGCAACACGTTGCGCCGGATAGCGCCGCAGCATCAATGCAATCAGCGCCAAATTCGCCAGAACAAATGCCAGCCGCAGTCCGAGGATCTCCGTTCCGGCAAGCGCAAATACGCCCGCAAACAGCAACTCCAGCGCCGGGCCGTAAATGGTTGGTACGTCCGGATTGTTTACTCCCTCCAATATCTCGCGCAGAGCAATCGGAACCTGTGTATCGGCGAAAAAGGCTTCCGGGGGCGTTCCGTAGGGCGTGCCGAATGTCGCAATCTGCCAGCCATCCCAAATGAAGCGGTAATAGTCATCCTCAAAAGCAGGAACGCCAAAAAGGGCAACCAGATGAAGAAATAACGCACCGGCCAAGACCCAAAACGCACCAGCCTTATCGGCGCGCCACAACAGCAAAGAGACGAACGCCGAGCCTGCCGCTATCGAGATAACGTAGGGCAGGATCGCGGGACTATCGTCCCTTGAAATAATACTCGCGATGGCGAGGGTGGCCACAGCAGCAACCCATGCGCCTAATATTTTGAAGCGCATCATGACCGCTGCCTAAACTTAAAAATTCAAATGATAGGTCAAGCCGTCACACCGTACCGCCGCTGCAAGAAAATCATCAGATCGTTCTGCTGTTTTCCAGTCAGCTGAAACTCGCCAGAACTGACACGTTTGGCGACTTTGCCCGCCGTGACGCTGTCATGGACACCCTGCGGATAGTCGCATTTCTTGCAGGTGATGCGCTTTTTGAACTGTGATTTGCCGCGCGAATAGGCATCTGCATAAGGATCGCGAAGTGCGCTGGGCACGGATGATGGGTAACTCCCGCCACCACCGCCACTACCGCTTCCAGACGCAAGCACAGGTGCGGACGCCAGAAGTGCGATGCTACCAAACAGCGAAACGCGCAAAAATGTGTCGATCATTACAAAACTCCCTCGTCAAGCCGTTAACAAAGCTACATATTGTCGGGTTCGTGCCGAATGACCAAAAAGTCACAACGCAGCATTGAAACTCCTTACAAGCCCGCTCCGGTTTACCAGCGCAGCAACCGCGGAACCACCAAACGACAGAGAACAGCTGTTCCCGTCACAGCCAGCGTGTACCATAATCCTGCATAGGCGACGCTGTTGCTTGGGCAGACGAGACTGTAGCACATGGTAGCCAATGATCCGGATGCGACCCCCACGCTCCAGCCGAGCCTTTTGGGCCGCACGGGAGCTGCCGAACGCAGCCAGATCACAAGACCAGAAGCCATTGCGACACCGATGGTGGAGCTGACCAACAGGCACCGAATGCCGCTGCTTGCATATAAAATCCCAACTGGAAACTTTCCAGCGAGCGCCGCGAGCATTGCGTCCAGCGGGAATATCGCAGCAATGACTGCCACCCAAAGCCAGCCATCCGCATGCTTGCCGACCCCGGGCCGCGCCATCGACACAGTCGCGGCGAGAGCTGCAACGCCTAGCACGAGCAACACAGCTGCCCTTATAACAACTATGTCATGTGGTGCTCCCACCAGCAAATCAGCCCGAAAACCGAAGGCCAAATGGCATGCAAAGGCAGCAATGCCTGCTCCGATAGCGGCGAACGCCCAACCCGGTGTGGCCCTGAAAGGCCGGACAAGCCGATGTTGTGCCACCAGCGATCTGATCAATTCTTCGCTCATTCTCACTCTTCTTCTACAAGCGCGGACAGTTTGCCAATGCCGCGCATTATGTTCATTTTTAGACTTGATTCAGACAATCCAGTCATCGTTGCGGCCTCTGCTATTGAATAGCCTTGCAGCTTGACCAGCGTTATCGCTACCTGTTGTTTTTGCGAGAGCATTTGCATCATCCGCTCAATCGAAATCGCTGCGGCAATACCATCTTCGGGATTGATCGCATCGGGCTCGACATGGGCACCGATGATTTCTGTGCGATAAACCTTGCGCAAACGATCGATCCATCGATAGCGCGCAATCGCTGCCAGCCACGGCAAAAATGGCCGCGTGGCATCGTAACTTGCGCGTTTGTTGTGAACAGAAATCAAGGTTTCTTGCACAAGGTCCTGCACATGATCGACGTGAATTTTGCCACTAAAGTAACGAGTGAGCCACCGCATGCAAAAGCGCAAAACGGCCTCATGCGCATCAGCATCTCCGTATTGCGACCGCGCCATCAGCGCGGCAATGGATGTGTCATCAACTTGCATATGGATCGGTTACAGCTTTCAATCACTCATACATTGGACGATGAATCAGGAACGCAATTTTTATTCGCACGTAATCGTCATTCGAATGAAAGCAGGATTTGGTCACATCTGCAAAACAAGCAGGTTTGCTGGCGCATGCTGTGAGCCGAAAATAACATGTGCTTAGAAAACTAGGCAGCAACTATTAGCACTAGTCAGAGGAATACTGGCCGGCTGCCTTCTGGCTTCGACTTGCTAGCTTCACCGACCGTCGGGTGATGCCAAAAAGCCTTTGGTCTTCATCACACAAACCAAAGGGGATTTTCTCACATAGAATGAACCAGTTTCCCGGGATCTGGTTGGGCTCGCCTTGGCAGGACAAACGTCCGAAAAGTTAGCCATTGTGGTCAAAGTGAATGTCGCGTTTCGAGGACAGCGCATAAAACCATCAATGTCGTGAATGTCTCTAGGCTGTGTGAAAACGCATTGATTTATGCTATTTTCCGGCATTGTTTTTTGATCGGAGATTTCGATGAAACGGTTCATTGAGGGCGCGTCACGAGAGCAGGCTACATTATTCCCGGATCGGCTTGATGACTATGTTTGCGAAGATAATCCGGTGCGAGTTGTCGACGTTTTTGCCGACGAGCTAAACCTGCAGGATTTGGGATTTAGCGGTGCGGTGCCTGAGGCGACGGGTCGGCCTGGCTATCATCCAGCGACACTTTTGAAGATTTACATTTATGGCTATCTCAACCGGCTTCAATCGAGCCGCAGGTTGGAACGCGAATGCGGGCGCAATGTCGAGCTGATGTGGCTGACGGGCCGCTTAGCTCCTGACTTCAAAACCATCGCTGATTTTCGCCGCGACAATGGCAAGGCGATCCGTGCAGCGTGCAAGACCTTTATCACCTTGTGCCGTCAGCTCGATCTGTTCGCCGATGCATTCGTCGCGATTGATGGCAGCAAGTTCAGGGCAGTGAACAACCGCGACAAAAACTACACCCACGGGAAGATCGAGCGCCGCCGGGGACAGATCGAACAAAGTATAGAGCGCTATCTGGTTGAGCTCGATACAGCCGATAGGCAAGTTGCCTTTGATCCGGTTCGGGCGTCGGCAAAAGCTGAGCGCCTCAGCGGTAAGTTGGCGAGGCTCAGGATACGGATGGAGCGGTTGAATGCGGTTGAAGCAGCTCTGGGCGAAACGCCAGATCAGCAGATATCATTGACCGATCCTGATGCCCGTTCAATGGCGACAAGTGGCCGGGGCAGCGGCATTGTCGGATATAATGTGCAGGCTGCGGTCGATACCACGCATCATCTGATTGTGACGCATGAGGTGACCAATATCGGTCACGACCGTGCTGCACTTGCACCGACGGCAATGCAGGCCAGAGCAGTGATCGGGAGCGATACGCTGAAGGTGGTTGCAGATCGCGGCTATTTTAGCGGAGAGCAGTTCAAAGCCTGCGCTGATGCTGGCATCACCATCTTTGTGCCCAAGCCGCTGACCTCAAGTGGCATCAAGCGCGGTTTGTTCGGCAAGCAGGACTTTATCTTCGACGCGGACAAGGATCATTATCTGTGCCCCGCGGGCCAGATGCTAACAAAGGGCCGACACCGCGCTGAACATAACAGCGAAGTCAACTTTTACCGCCATTTAAGCGCTTGCTTCACCTGTGAACTTAAGCCGCATTGCACGCATGAAAAGCTGCGACGGATCAGGCGATGGGATCATGAAGATGTCATAGACGATGCCCAGCACAGGCTCGACGAAGCGCCAAATATGATGCGTATCCGCCGTGAAACCGTCGAGCATCCCTTTGGCACTCTCAAGGCATGGATGGGGGCAACCCACTTCCTGACAAAGACGCTTGAAAAGGTGAAAACCGAAATGGGGCTGCACGTCCTTGCCTATAATCTCAAGCGGGTGATGAAGATCATCGGGATTATCCCTCTTATGGCAGCGATGAGGGCTGCATAAGCTCGATTATCGGCGCTATTATCTCAGCTATCGCCCCATTAGCGCCACTGCCGGAAATCCACCCCGCAAAAGGGCAACCCCGCGTATGACGACCAATATAGCCGAGAATAAGCCAATAATTAGCGGCCTAAACATAAAAATCCTGCCCGTAGCCTCTTTCCACACAGCCTGTCTCGCAAGCAGACATTTAACCTATAAGTTACCGGGTGAGCAAACGCACCTCGAACGGTTAAAACTGCGTTTCTAGGTTAGATATCCGCTCTAAGCAGACTGCCTGAACAGCCCTGCCGAGCTCTTCGATCCGTTCACCCAGCCAAGCGAGTTCTTCAGCCGTAATTTGGTAATGCTTAGAGTAACGAGCTTTGACATACGCGTCTTTTAGCTGCTCAAACATCGCGCGATCGCGACGGCTATCTCGCGGCCAGGCATCAACTAGTCGCATGTCAATTCGCTCAGCCTGTGTGCGCAAGAAGCCGAGGTTATGAACATGCGGCGTATAAAAGGTGCAGACTAAAAGTACGCAGTGATAGAGACGTTCTGCTGCCTGGTGCATGTTGAATGCAGCTTCGCGAGGTCCACTTTCACTAATTAGATAATCAGCAGCTTTTTTGAATTTTGCCGCGCTAGGGTACCACTCTTCAAAATACTCTTTCGCCATCTTGAATGCCTGCTCGGTCGTCTTTGGCTTTGGCGTATGGAGTTGCGTGTCGTCCGATTCGTAAAGCGCGATTCCGTCCTTGGCGACGTCCATGAAGAAGTAACG
>JBBQPQ010000039.1:0-22502 GCA_038217195.1 Sphingomonadales bacterium
AAGGGTACCACAGCAGGGTACCACGACTTATGAGCAAGCTACAGAATGTTACGCGCAAACACGGAATTTACTATTTTCGGCGGCTGATCCGTTTAGGTGATGATAAGCCTTTCCGCTTACGCATCTCGTTGCGGACAACGAACAGGCGACGGGCCAGCCTACTCGCTCCAGCATTAACATTGATAGCGGAGCGGTTAGCGATGACTGTAATGATGAATATGGGCCATGACGGCCTGACGGCCCAGCAGAGAACGGAAGTCTACCGGCGGCAGATGCTCGTCGAGCGCGATCGTCTCGAAATGATGCATGCAAACCTTCAAATCATCCCTCCCGACGAGCAGGACGACATAGCAAAGGCGCTTGCGCTGCGACTCGATGCTGGCGAACTGGCGGCAACTGACGGGGTTGCAAAAGGGCAGGTCGATGACTTCCTGGTGGCGCATTTCGATCCCGATGATGACGACGATCCAATCATACTTTCGACCTGGTCGGATCTTGCGTCGTCCATCATGGATGAAGATGCATATAGTGCAGCTTTAACGCGCCTTTCCGAAATCGGGATTGAGCCAACCGAGCTGCGAGCCGTAATGGCGCGTAAAGCCGTTCATCAAGCGCGCATTGAAGCCATCAGGGAGTTTCGCGCAGTATTATTAAACCCGTCGCTTGCTTATCCGACAGTCCCGGTTGCAGGCTTCACTGTTCAAAACATGGACTCGACGCCCTCAAGCGTAACACTTGCGTCCCCAACGCCAAGTGACGGGCAAAGGGCACAATCTGATAGCATATGGGCCACAATGACGCCGACTGAGGCCGTTGAGAAATTCTTTGACCAAAACCCCAAGACCGGTGGTGCCGACGGCGAGAGCCGTCAAAGCAAAGACGGTGGATGGACTGAGAAAACCCGCGAGCAATTCAGGCTTCCTGCGTTACTGCTCGAGCAGGTAATGGGCGGAAGACCATTATCGACCATCACGCATGACGATTTAGTCAGCCTCCACAAGTGCTTCAACCAGCTGCACGGCCCGACTTTTCGCAAGTCACCCCGCCACCGTGGGATGACGATTTGGGAATTATCGCAAACCGGCATCTAATCTCGGGTGCTCGGGTCAGCGGTGACGTATATGCAAGCGACGCCAACATTTTTGCAGAGATGGCGGCCGCTTGCTCAGACAGCCAATGGCTCAACTTGCAAAATCGCGGGTGGGATATCCACCGGGTAGAGCAAGCTCGTGAAACTGCTACATTTGCAACATAAGTGTTTCTATCGATTGGTCGTCATATTGTCGGCAGGTAACTATTCCCGGACCTTAGACTTCATCGAATGCGCGGTAGGTGATCCCGTAAATTTAAAAATCAAAGCTTGCCTCGCAGGTCTGCCTCCGATGTTCCTTGGAAACCGTTTTTATGGCGGCTTTGTTGGACGAACCTGACAGTCCGCTAATAGGGGTGTGAGCTTAGTAATCAGCCGTTCGTTCAGGCCAAAGCCCAATGGCAGCTTCGCGCCCAATGTCGGTCATTCGAGACCTTATCAGATTCCGATAAAAGCGGACGTTGATTCGTCATAACAAATTGGCAGCAATGTCGCACGGTGCGGACTGTCCGCTTGGTTAAAGACAAGGCGCTCTTTAGTCATTTGTTCATTTCCATTCAACCGCAGCGTTCCAATGCCTTACACGTCGACAATCTACACAGTTCAAGTGTAGATTTCCCTTATGGAACGCGCACAATTTGATCGTCAAATCTGAGAGTCGTCGTGAGCAGCGCCCGGAACGTATTATATCCGCCTGTACTGGGGAAAAATGCATGGAAAAATAACTGCGGCTTTCCATCCAGCCCCGGCGCTACCGACGCATGGCCGGGTGCCCACCACTTGGGGGTGGATTTTAGCAACGGTTCGGTTTGTTTGACATATGGGCCAAAAGGATGGTCGGCGACGGCGACCCCGATGCCGTAAGCTGGGGTGCCGAAGTCGTTGCCAGCATAGAAAAGCCAGTATCGGCCATTTTGCAAGGTCACCCACGGCCCCTCTATCAAATGACCCTCCCATGCCTGGTCATTGATGAGAACCACGTGATCGCTGCCGACCAGTTCGCCGTCAGGGGAAATGCGCTGCGCATGGATCGGGGTTGTCATGGCATCGGTAATCAATGCAGCCTCCGGAACACCTGCAAGTATCGGTGCTACTTTCTGCCAGTTATCCAGCGTTGTTTCGATCAGCGGTTGCATGAAGAAAAAGCGTTCCATCGGGCGACGATTCTGCGCCCAAGGTAGAATCGCAGCGGCAAACTGCGCGGTAGTTCGGTCCACCTCAGACGAATATAGCTGTTCGATCAACTCAGGTTTCTCACGGAGCAGGCCAGCCAGCGGCCTCGGCCAGATGCCGTTTGAATCGCGTTTCCAGAAAAGATATCGCTCCCCATCGGCGTCGATAAAGATATGCGAGTCAATAACGCCGCCGCTCAACAGGCCCTGGCCTCCATTGTCGGTTAGTCCCGTGGTATTTACGGCGAATCCGCTGACAAGTGGCTGACCATTGTCAGTCCAGGGTCCATACGGACTGTGGCTTTTGGCAAGGCCTATGGCGAGCGCGTTGCTCTTTTGGCGTGCGGTGTAGACCAGCCAATATTCATCGCCGACCTTAGCCATTTCAGGGGCCCAAAAATCCCCAACATGGCGGCCGTGGGCTGTCCAGGCCGGAGCCTCACCCTCAGGAAATACAAAGCCCTTGTGGGTCCAGCAAATAAGGTCGGTCGAATGCAGGATCGGAAAGGCGTCAAGCGCATCATTCGATGTTGCCACCAGTACATAGCCATCATCGACCTTGAGAACTGCGGGATCGCCATAACCGGCAGACGTCCGTAGATCCATGTTCTCGACGATCAGCGGCATCCAGTGACCATCAGACCCATCGACTTTGGCTGGCCCCTGATAGACATGTGGCGGCCGTGTTCCGAAGTCATCGGCCAACGCCGAATAAAATTCGTGATAGTCATTATGGGTGCCGCCTTTGATCTCGTACGATCTCGTTTTCCCCCCCCGCTTAACGGTCAATACAGTCCCTTCGCCCGAAGCAAAGGCATCGATTTCAAATGTGTGATTGGCAGTCATCGCTTTGCAGATAGTCCTTTGCATCTAGCTGGTAAAAGAGTTAAATATGATTTGTCTGATAAATGAGGAAAGCGAGGATGGCAACAGGAGATGGGCACATATCGCGGTACGAACCAGCCGACATCATGGGGGCACTTTACGGCGATGGCTTCATTGCGGAAACCGGAATTTATGAGGTCGCGCTTATCGACCGCATGCGTGCAAGCATCGAAAGCCTGTTTACCGAAGCACGCCAATTCGAGAATGGCGCGATTCCAAGGGGTCCACAACGCTGGTATGTCGAAGTCGCTCCTGAGAGCATCGATGGATTTACCGAGATTGTATCTCACGCCTGGTTTCTTGCGGTGAACGAAGTTGTGCTCGGACCTGAGTGGAAAATTGTAGAAGTTGGGTTTGATATTCCATTGCCCGGCGCCACATTGCAGCCTTGGCACCGTGACTTTGCTGCGCCTGAAGAAACGACCAGAGGTCGGCGCCTCAACTCGTTGGCATTTAATTTGACTGCGGTCGACACGACGTCGGAAATGGGGCCATTCGAGATTGCGCCGGGAACGCAGTGGGATAACGTCGATGAATGTCGTCAAGGCATGTTCCCCGACCCGGCAAGTTGGCCGCGTTACGAAGCGCGCAAAGTCCCTAAGCTCGCCCAGCGCGGGACGATTTCGGCGCGCTCGGCGCTTACCGTTCATCGCGGGACGGCCAATGTTTCGGACAGCGCGAGGCCGGTGCTTGTCATCGGAGTGGACGGTCCCGGCGCCACGAATGCTGACCACCATGATTTGCAGATGACCCAAGCATTTGAAGAAAGCTTGCCTATTGTGCTGAAAGGTCGGTTCAATCGTCGGATCGTCGAGCAGATCAGCAATGTCCGGCAAAACCATGTTATAGAGGGATTGATCGAACCAGCCTCAGCCGGTTATTGACGGACGACCCGACTTCAGCAATACATAATATAAATAAGACAAAATGAGGAGCGGATTTGGCCAGTCTTTCGCTGATCGATGTGCACAAGACCTATGGGAGCACCCCCGTGCTCGACGGCGTGTCGCTTGAAATGGAACCCAAGGAGTTCATTGCTTTCCTGGGGCCATCGGGCAGCGGCAAATCGACGCTGCTTCGCATTATTGCAGGCCTTGAAACCGCTGATAGCGGGGAAGTTTGGCTGGATGGTACAAGGATCGACGGGCTTACCCCTGGTGATCGCGGTGTCTCGCTCGTTTTCCAACAATATGCACTTTATCCGCATATGACGGTGCGCGAGAACATGGCCTTCGGGCTCCGCAACGCCAAAGTGGCCGCGCAGGAAATAGCCGACCGGATTGCGAAAGTCGCGGCAACGCTTGAGATCGACCAACTCCTTGACCGCAAACCCGGCCAGCTTTCAGGTGGCCAGCGGCAGCGCGTCGCAATCGGGCGGGCCATCGTCAAAGTGCCCAAGCTGTTTCTGCTCGATGAACCATTGTCGAACCTTGACGCAGCGCTTCGCAACCGAACCAGGGTTGAGCTTGCCCAGCTTCGCCAGCGGGTCGATGCAGCAGTGATCATGGTCACCCACGACCAAGCCGAGGCGATGACCCTGGCCGACCGGATCGTGGTGATGAATGACCGTAAGATTCAGCAAATCGGCTCGCCGATGGAAATCTACGACCTTCCGGCCAATCGTTTCGTTGCGCGCTTTGTCGGATCGCCTGCGATGTCCATGCTGTCCGTCACGCTCGACCCCGCCAGCGGCTCAAACGCCATCGTACAGTTTGCCGACGGTACAAAAGTTCCGACACAGATAAAATGCGCGGCGATCAGCAAGAACGAAAATCTCGAACTTGGTCTTCGTCCCGAATGTGTCACGATAACATCCCCCGGGGCGGGAACGCTGGACGGTGAAGCAATCATTGTCGAACGGCTTGGTGACCGAACTTTGGTCTATGCGCGGCTCGCTGACGGATCGGAAATTACCGCCGTCGACCGGGGTGACAGCAGGTTAAGGATGGGCGACCGCGTCGGACTGCTCATAGACGGACGAAGCGCGCATCTGTTTGCGCAGGACGGCACCGGCTACCACGCTGGATTACCTGTGTGACTGCGCGCGACCGGTTCGGCGGCTATGCCTTTGTTATACCCTTTGTATCGGCGTACAGTTTTCTGCTGATATTGCCCTTCATCATGGGCGTGTGGATCAGTTTTCACAAAGCCGACCTGTTCGGGGCACGCGAATGGATCGGGCTCGACAATTATATCCGCCTGTTCGGCGATCCGGTTTTCTATCAGGCTATGGGTACGACATTTATGCTGGCGCTGATGATCGTCCCGGCGTTGACGGTCATTACTTTGCTGCTCGCGCTTGCTTTGAACCGCGCCACGCGGTCGGCGGCGATTTTTCGTGGTTTGTTTTTCTCGTCATCGGTGCTTTCGGTAACCATCGTTACCTTGATCTGGCGATTTGTTCTTACTCCCGACGCCGGGTTGGTCGCGAAAGCATTGACCGCGATGGGGATGGAACCGATTCCGTTTCTGAGCCATCCCGATTTGACGGTGCCTGCGATTGCGATCACCACCGTCTGGTGGGGGCTGGGGCTACCGATGATGCTGTTCCTCGCTGGCCTACAGCAAATCCCGCAGGACATGTATGAGGCTGCAGCGCTCGACCGCGCGAGCCGCTGGACGACATTTCGCCAAATTACGCTGCCGTCGCTTCGCCGCACTACGGTGTTGGTAGTTATGCTTCAGACCGCAGCGCAGTTGCAGATTTTCGGTCAGGCGCAGTTGCTCACCTCGGGCGGCCCAAGTGGCAGTTCGCGGCCAATAGTGCTTTACATTTATGAAATCGCATTCGGCCGGTGGGAGCTTGGCTATGCCGTTGCCGCCGCCGAAGTACTGTTCGTGCTGGTTCTCCTGTTGACGCTGGGTCAATACTGGTTTGCCAACCGCAACGAAGAGTCCAGCCGGTGAGCGCCGCGACTGGCCGCAACCGTCTGCCGTGGCCAGCTTTGGTCGGCGTGCTCATCGGTGCCGCGATCATGGTTGCACCGTTACTATGGACGTTACTGCTGTCGCTCAAGAGCAACACCGAACTGATGCGAGACAGTGCGTCTGCGTTGTCTGCGCCATATACGCTCGACAATTACCGCGACATCGTGACTGGCTCAGACGTACCGCGCTGGCTGCTTAACAGCCTGATCGTGTCGCTTGGCACGACTGCGGGCGTGCTGCTGCTGTGCTCGCTGGCGGGTTACGGCTTTGCCCGGCTTGAGTTTCCGTTCCGCCGAACGTTGTTCGTGTTCGTTCTGCTCGGTCTCGCGATCCCCGAACAGGCGGTGATACTTCCGCGGCACCAGCTTTTTGCGACGCTTGGCTGGCATAATAGCTACCCTGGACTGATATTACCTGGGCTAGCCGCGCCTTTCGGGGTGTTTTTCATGACTCAGTATTTCCGCGCCATTCCCAAAGACCTGGACGAAGCAGCAATGCTCGACGGTGCATCGCGGCTCTCCATTTTCTGGAAAGTGCTGTTGCCCCTGTCGTTCCCTGCGCAAGCGACTCTTGGCGTGTTCACGTTCCTCGGGTCGTGGAATGATTATTGGTGGCCGCTTATTTCGGCGACGACCAGCGACAAATATACGCTGACCGTCGGCCTTGCTTCGGCGCAGATGAATTATGCGCAAACCAGTGGCCTCGGCTTCCTGATGGCGCAGGCAGTGTTCGCATCGATCCCAATCCTGATCGTCTACATCATTTTCCAGAAACAGATCGTCGGCGCGATGGCCGGGGCGGCGACCCGGTGATGCGCGCTAGACTCCTATTGGTCGCACTCGCGGCGTTGGTGCTTGTCAGTTGCGGGCAATCTGACGACCGGCCGACTTTGGTGATCCAGCGGTTTTTCGGGGAATGCGGCGCTGTTTATGGCAAGACGGTGAATGTCGCCAAAGCCGAGACCGAGTGCGGCATATTGACGACAATCCTAAACAAATTCGTCGCCGACAATCCTGACATTAACGTAAAGATCAACGTCGTGGCATGGCCGGGCTATCCGCAGCTGGCGGCCCAAATTGCCGCTGGCGACCCTCCCGATCTGGTGACGATGCACCAGTCGGTGATCTCGGATTATCAGGCCCGCGGCTTGCTGTCGCCAATGGACGATCTGCTGGCCGAGGCAAAAATAGACGCCGGCTCGCTAACGCCAGCCGGACAGCGCGGTGCGGTGAAGAAAGGGCTGTATTACGCCCTGCCGTGGGATACGATTGGACGATTATGGCACATCAATACCGCGTTAATGGCAAAGGCCGGATTGATGGCAGGGGGCAAACCGATACTGCCTAATTCACCTGCCGAGTTGTTGGCCCACGCACGCAAGTTCAAGGTAGCGACTGGCAAACCCTATCTCATTCAGGCGCAGGTTAGCGCGCCCGATTATCTGGTCGCCAATTTATATACCTACTTGCTGGCGCAGGACTCGGTTATCTTTCCCGACAGCCGCCACATCCGGCTGAACACGCCCGAGGCGCGCGCGGTTGTCCAGCTATACAAGACCCTCAATGCCGAAAAGCTGACCACGACCTCGCAGGATTTTCCAGGGGCGACCGCAAGTTTCGTCAACGGCGAGGGTGGAATTTTCCCGACCGGCACCTGGATGATCGGCCCTTATGACGAAGCGTCAAAGGCCAAAGGTTCGCGGCTAGGTGGCTATGCCGTTGTGCCGTTTCCTCGGCTTTGGGGAAACAGCGCAGCCTTCGTCGACGGCCATGCCTGGGTGGTTCCCGCCGATAATCGCCCGCCTGCCGAGCGTCGCGCCATCGCCCGCTTCCTTGCTTTCATCGCCCAGTATAATGGCGACTGGGTTCGCACGGGCCATCTTCCGGCGTTCCGCGCCGTGTTAGATGCGCCATCCTTCACCACGCAGCCGCACCGCAAGGATATCGCGGCAATGGCCGCCACCGGACAGCAACTGCCCGATTTCGTTCAACGGCAGTCGGCCATTCAAGGCCTGATCGGTGAGGAGCTCGAAGCGGCAGTGACGGGTATCAAGCCGGTTGATGTCGCACTGGCCGATGCCGAGCGGCGGGTGAACGAATTACTAGCGGGGATATAGTTGTTCAGCCTGCGAATGGCAGTTCGGCAATTCCGCGAACATCCGGGCGAAACGAAAACAGTCCGCCTGCCTTCGGTTGGCCAGCTAGTTCTGCCGCAGACAGATCACGCGACGCAGAACTGATATATATCTGGTCGAGCTCTGCGCCACCGAAAGCAACACTGGTCGGCCTTTCCACTGGAACCGGAATTTCGACCAGCATGTCTCCCTCAGGCGAAAAGCGGCGGACGCACCAGCCGCCCCAGAAGGCGATCCACATGCAATTCTCCGCATCGACCGTCATACCGTCCGGGTAGCCGTCTTCATGCTTGAACTGCAGGAAAACCTCGCGCGCCGATGTACTGCCGTCGGCATTGAGCGCAAAGCGGTAAACGCACTGCACGGCGCTGTCTGAGTGATACATCGTTTTGCCATCGACGCTAAACGCCGGGCCGTTGGTTACACGGTAGCCAGTGTCGATTTCAGTCCAGCTCAGATCGGAATCGATGCGATACAAGGCGCCGCGGTTCGCCGTCTCATTATGGTCCATTGTTCCGGCCCAGAAACGCCCGGCGCGATCCACCTTGCCGTCGTTGAAGCGATTGCCGGTCAGGTGTGCTTCGGGATTGCCAATCGGCGTTATGTTGAAATCCGCATCGATAGCCAACAGCCCCTTATATCCCGCGCCGAGATATCCGCCCGAAGCGCGCGGGACTATCGAACAGATTTTTTCAGCTACCGGTAACCGGGTGACGCCGCACGCTTCATTCCAGCGAAACAGGCAGGGCTGATTGATATCTGTCCAGTACAGACTTTGCTCGCGCTCCACCCAGCAAGGGCCTTCGCCGAGGATCGCCTGCACGCCGGCAATGCACTTCATCTACCCGCTTCTTTCGGCTTCGGCGATTAGCGCCATAACATCGGCAATCAATGCGGCCATTGCGGCCTTGGCTTCGGATGGTCTGCGATTGGCGATGGCATCAAGTACCGCCTTGTGCTGCGGCAGGCTTGCGGTGCGCCCCTTGAACCGGTTTGTGAACCGGATCGACGTGCGAAGTGCAGTAGTCACGACGTCGCGGAACTGCCCGTAAAACGGGTTGGCCGAAGCCTGCAAAATCGCCACATGGAATGCAATGTCGGCCTCGAGGGGATCATCCTCGTCACGCTCGGCGGCTTCCATTCGGGCAAAGCCCGCCTTGATCGCTGCGAGACCATCGACAGAATGAGCGCTTGCGGCGAGAGCAGCGGCGGCCGGCTCGATGGCCTCGCGCAATTCCGAAAACTGCCGTAGCACATTCAGCGAAAATTTCCTGTCGAGCAACCAGCGGAGAACATCAATGTCGAACAGGTTCCACCGGTCGGTCGACTGGATAGTCGTTCCCTTGCGCGGCCGTGCCGTCAGCAAACCCTTGGCACCCAGCATCTTGACCGCTTCGCGAACGACTGAGCGACTAACGTCATATTTTTTGGCAAGCTCGGCTTCGGTGGGAAAAGTCTGATTATCATATTGCCCGGTTACAATCGCCTTGCCCAGCATATCGAGCATTCCATAGGTTAGATTGCGGCCCATCGCCGATGACATGTTCAATCCTGCTTGCTCAATCACCCAACTGTCCCCCAGCACTTTGCCGACAGGCATACAACCGATTGCGTCCAAAGGTAGCTTGAATTTCAGACAAAATCTTCACCCATTTTTCGTTCTCCGGCGAGAAAACAATCTGCGACAATACGTAGCGGCTCGCGATCGATCTTGCTGCGGCGGTGGGTCACCACATCGACAAAATCCTGATAGATGGAGCGATATTCGCCAGCCGCCAAAAGCGGCTGAGGCACGCCGTTGATTTCGAGTCTTGCTCCGCCTTTGTTCAAGCGTATCGACTTGCCCGATTTTGTTTCGATGTTGATCAACCATTGTTCCTGATTTCCACCGCGCCAATCGATTAATGCTTTTCGATCCTGTCCATGAAAAATGACTTCAGCTGAAATCGGGGCTTGCTTGTTCGCTGGGAACAGCAAGGAGGCATCGCGAACGAGCAGCGGCTCGCCCAGAATATGGGTCAGGATCGACAGGCCGTTGATTCCGGTGTCGAACACCCCGAACCCACCAGCCTCCCAAATCCACTCTTGCCCGGGATGGAACTTGCGAACGTCTTCGCGCCACAGCATGTTGAGACGTGCGACATCCTCCCCAGCCAACGCTTGCGCCGCTGCGCCGACACCGGCTGCATATTGCGAATGCCAGGCGGTATGGATGGGCACATCGTGCATGGCGGCAAGCTCAATCAACTCGTCGAGCTCGCCCAAGGTTGCCGTCGGAGGCTTTTCAAAGAGAACTGGTACCCCTGCGCGAAGCGCCTCGCTGGCAATTGCAAAGCGCGGGACCGGGGGAGTGCATATAGCGACGGCGTCGATGCCGCCCAGCTGGCCATCAAGCATCTCGCCAAGTGTTGGAAAGTAGGCGCACATGACTTCGCTGGGCTGGCTATGCGAAACGACAGCCGTGAGCTCGAAATCGGGGTTCGCCATGATAGCAGGCAGATGCTCGTCCCTAGCTATTTTGCCGAAACCGACCAGCGCAATCCGGATGGTCATTGCCGCGTTCGCTGCTTGAGCGCGTTTATAAATCCGACCGCCTTTTGCTTTACCTCGGAAGCTGAATAGCCGGGGCGATAAAGTGCGCCGCCAAGCCCGAATCCGTCCGCGCCTGCACTCAGCCATTCACCTACATCATTTGCGGCGATGCCTCCGACGATGAACACGGGCACATGCTTTGGCAGCACCGCGCGTTGTGCCTTGAGCACAGCTGGCGTCGCCGCCTCTGCCGGAAACAATTTAATGGCATGCGCGCCCGCGTGAATTGCAACAAATGCTTCGGTCGGCGTGAAATAGCCCGGAATGGAAATCATGGAAGCGGCAAGTGTCGCCGCGATAACCGAGGTATCGGTGCAGGGCGAGACGACCAGCTGGCCGCCCGCGTCTTTTACATTTGCCACGTCGTCAATGTTCAAAACCGTCCCTGCGCCAACGAGTGCGCGGTCGCCTACCGCCTGAGAAAGGCGCCGGATACTTTCCAATGGTTCCGGTGAGTTCAAGGGGATTTCGATAATCCTTGCGCCTGCCGATATTAACGCTTCGCCTACCGCCACAATTTCGTCCGGAGTAATTCCGCGGAGGATCGCGATGATCGGGCATTCGGCGCGGTATTGTTGGAAAGTATGGGCAAGCGAGTTCAAGACCTGTTGTCCTTGTGGAATTGCTGGATGATTACGGCGACCCCGGCCAGAAAAGCCTTATCGCCGTCGATGGTATGACATTCATGGCCAGCTGATTGTATGGCGGCCGCATACAAGTCGGCCAGATCGGCGCGGCCGATTATCGCGATTTTCTCGGAAGGTTCAGCCTGGGCGAGGCCAGCTTGCACATCACTGCCAATGAGCAGTCCGCTAGCGTAGGAAGCACCATCGGATGGCTTTTGTGACAACAAATGCCGGGCGCGTATCGAGAACAAGGCCGCTGCGAAGGCCACCCCGCTGTCAGCATCGTTCAACCCTGCTTCGAACGACTTTCCGACTACCACTTCGGACTGCATTTGCGCCGATAATATGCTGCCGGTGCGAAGCAGATTGAACAGTTCGCCAGTCATCATCGTGCTAAATCCGGCAATCTCGCCTTGCGTCAACCGGATCCATTTCGTGTGAGTGCCCGGATGGCAGATATATGCGTCGGGTGGGACCATGCCGCCCGCTACCGCCCCGATTGCCTGCACTTCCTCGCCGCGCATGACATCAGCGTGGCCTGCTGATTGACACACGCCAGGAATTATACCCATATGTTGATCAATCCAGATGATGTTATCAGCCAGCGCCACGGCGCTCGCCGGACACCGGACATAAGGCGCCTGCCTCCACCCCTTGTCCGACCCCACCATTCCAGCGAGCAACATTGGCCATGGCCCCAATTTATGTCGGATATCTGCCGCTGCCGCTTCGAACCCACTGGCCAGTACCGACATCAGGCCCAACTCATCTGCGAACTGAGCGGCGACCTCACCGTTACTATCGATAAGCCACGCGCGCCTGTTGGTTGTGCCCCAATCGACCGCGATGTAGTTTTTATTCCAAGCCAACCGACCTGCTCCATTCGTTCGTTTCAGGTCGCATTCGACGCAATCCGCCTCGCTAAAGCCCGCTTCCTGTTGCATTATATATATTATCATATAAATGTACAATCAGCGTTTGTCGCTATCGAAACGAGCCCGTCTTTATGAAAATTGCCCGAATTGAAACCTTCCACGTCCCGCCGCGGTGGCTGTTTGTACGGATCGAAGCCGACAACGGCAATGTAGGATGGGGTGAGGCCAGCCTTGAAGGGCATGCCGAGGCAGTTGATGGGGCGCTGGACGCCCTGCGCGACCGTTTTATCGGTGCGGATCCCCGGCAAATCGAAGATATTTGGCAAGTAGGTTATCGCGGCGGATTTTACCGCGGTGGTCCTGTGCTGATGTCAGCAATCGCTGGCTTGGACCAGGCTTTATGGGATTGGAAGGGTAAGCATTACGGCATACCCGCATGGGAAATGCTCGGCGGTAAGGTCCGCAACAAAGTACGGGCCTATGCGTGGATCGGCGGCGATAGGCCGGATGATATTGCCGCCTCGGCTAAGCTGCGCCGCGAACAAGGTTTTTCGGCGGTCAAGATGAACGCGACGTCGGAAATCGATTATCTTGTTGCTCCAAAGCTGGATGATGTTGTTGAACGGGTTCGCGCTGCCCAAGGTGAGGGTCTCGATGTCGGTGTGGATTTTCACGGGCGTGTACACCGCCCGATGGCAAAACAGCTGGCCAAGCTGCTGGAACCCTTGGGCCTGCTATTCATTGAAGAACCCATTCTGTCCGAAAACCCGGAAGCGCTGGCGCAGCTCGCAGGCCTTGTCAGCACACCGATCGCAGTCGGTGAGCGGCTATATTCCCGATGGGATTTCAAGCCGTTCCTTGCCAGCGGCGCGGTCGATATTATTCAGCCTGATCTCAGTCATGCTGGCGGACTAACCGAATGTCGCAAGATCGCAGCGATGGCGGAATCATACGACGTGGCTGTTGCCCCGCACTGCCCGCTCGGCCCGCTTGCGCTTGGCGCCTGCCTGCAACTGGCTGCCTGCACCCCCAATGTGATCATTCAGGAAATGTCGCTGGGCATTCATTACAACGAGACTCATGATCTGCACAGTTTTTGCCTCAATCCCGAAGTTCTGACGCCGGTCGAAGGATTCTTACACATACCTGTTGGCCATGGCCTTGGAATTGAAATCGACGAAGACAAGGTCCGCGATGCCGATCAAAACCGCCACCGTTGGCGCAATCCAATTTGGCGGCACGGCGATGGTAGCGTGGCAGAATGGTAACATAATTCCAAAAAAATCTATTCTATAATATAAATCATACAAATGACTTGCGAGTGACGAACATACTCGCTTATATTGACAGAATATGAACCGCGTGTGCGGTCGTCTAAAAAGGGGAGAATGACCTATGCGTCTCAAGACAGTCGCTCGCTGCACGGTTTCAATGGCTGTACTATTGGCTTCTGCTTCCACGGCGTTCGCCCAAGGAGCAGCACCCACAGAAGAGGTGGCAGTCGTTGAAGAAGACGCTATCGTCGTCAGTGGCATTCGCGCTTCGCTTGAATCGACCAGCAACATCAAACGAAACGCCACGCAGATCATCGACTCTGTCGTTGCCGACGACATAGGCAAGCTCCCCGATCTTTCGGTCGCCGAAACTTCAGCGCGAATTCCGGGCGTCCAGGTCATCCGCGTCGGCGGCGAAGCGAGCCGCGTTTTAGTGCGTGGACTGCCCGACTTTACAACCACCTATAACGGCCGTGAAATTTTTACTGCTGAAACGCGGGTAGTCGCGCTTCAGGATTTCCCATCGTCGAACATTGCGGCGCTCGAAGTATTCAAGACCTCGACTGCAAATCTGGTCGAGCCAGGACTTGCCGGACTTGTCAATGTCCGCTCACGCCGCCCGTTCGATTTCAAGGGCTTTGAACTGTCAGGCTCTGCATGGGGACTGTATACGCGCCAGGGACGGAAGTTGACGCCCAACTTCAACTTACTCGTGACCGATCGCTGGGAAACCGGCATTGGCGAGATCGGCATATTGATCAACGGATCGATGACAGAGATGCAATATCTGGACAGCGAACCGTCCAACACCGATTTTGTTGCAGATCCTAACATAAACGGCCGTGTGACTCGCTTCCCCGATATCCAACGACTATTCTATCGTTCAGGAAATCGGGTCCGCCCGTCGGCCAATGTAGCGTTGCAGTGGCGGCCTTCACCTGATTTGGAAATCTATGCGGAGGGCCTGTATCAGGGGTTCCGCAACAAGATCGACGACAGGCTTCTCGAACTGCCGCTTTACGGCGGAAACTATTCCAACCTCGTCTATCGCGATGGCAGCAACCTGCTCAGCTCAGGCACCGTAACCAACCCAGGAGGCAGAATATTCACTTTCCAGGGCGGAACCTATAACAAGACGGACACATACCAGTTTGCGGGCGGTGCCAATTATGAAAGTGGGCCGTTAAAAATTTCGCTCGACGTCGCGCGCACCGATACGACCTTTAAAGGCTCGACCGAGTCGGTTGATCGTTTCATTGAAGGTCCGCGCACGGTTAATTTCAATCTTAACCGACCGTCGTTCACAGTTAGCGGAGTAGACCTATATGACCCCGCCAGCTACCGTTTCGGCGGTTTATACGAAGAAAACCAGCAAGCAGTCGGCAAGGACTGGCAGGCGCGCCTAGATGCAACCTATACCTTCTCCGAAGTAGACTTCTTGCGTTCCTTCTCGGCTGGCATCCGTTATGTGGACCGTACGGCTTTCCGTGAATTCGCAAACCGTTTCGCCGGAGTTAATACGCCAGCAACTGCGTTGCCGCTGGAATTCCGGTCGAGCAATCCAGGCTTCCGGGGTACGAATATCGACCAGACGCGAGGATTTGTCGCGCCGACCTATACGAGCATTCGCGAAAATATTGTAGCGCTACGGCAGTTCGTGATCGCGCAGAACCCCGGTTGCTGCTTTGGCCTGCCTTATACAACGACACCGATAAAGCCGAACCGCCTTTTCGATGCGGACGAAAAGACCATAGCGGGATATGCGCAGCTTAACGTTGGCCTGGGTGATACGATCGACGCAACTGCCGGCATCCGCGCCGTAAAAACAGAAACGCAAGTCGTCGGCGGGGTTCCCACCAATATCCCCGGCTTTGGCGAACCCAACAAGTATACTGACTATCTGCCTAATGCCAGCGTGCGGTGGCGGGTAATACCGGAGATTCAACTGCGGTTGTCCTATGCGGAAACGCGAACTCGACCTAATTTCGCTGACCTTGCACCAGGAACAATTGGCGCACCGCAGCCGGATGGTGCCGGTGGAACATTCCGTTCGGGTTTTAGCGGTAACCCATTCCTCCAACCATTCACCTCAGAAAATTTCGACGCCAGTCTCGAATATTATTTCAGTCGGACAGGTTTTGCTTCAGTTGCGGCGTTTCGCCGGAATCTCGATGGTTTTATCCAGAACCGTGAGACCCGGTTCACGGACCCAACGCTTGGAGCATTGCGAATTACCCAACCGCTCAATACAGGTGCAGGCCGCATAGACGGGCTGGAGTTCCAGGCACAGACGTTCTTCGACTTCCTGCCATCACCGTTTGACGGTTTCGGTGTGCAGGCGAACTATACCCGGTTGGACGCCAAAACCGACTTCTTTGACCGTGGCGCGCCGGTTACACGCGACCGCATCTTCGGAGTTTCGAAATATAGTTATCTGCTTACTGGATTGTTCGAAAAAGGTCCGATGTCCGCGCGCATGTCTTATTTCAAGCGAGGCCCTTCGCTAGAAACAGTGCAGAATCGCGGTAATGATATTTACCAAGAAGATGCTCGTTACCCGGGTCGTCTCGACTTATCGCTTAATCTCAATTTCCACCCACGTGCTACATTGTTTGCCGACTGGACCAACATCCTAAACAAACCGTTTGAGCAATATCTGAGTTCGGCGCGTAGTGGCGCGCCCCGGGCAGATTTCGTCCGCTTCCAGCGTTATGAAGAAACCACATTCTCGGTTGGTTTACGCTTCCGTATCGGCGGGGAACGCTAAAGCCTGACGCCCCTCCCTTGCGATGGGAGGGGCACTCAGCGCAGGCTTTTCGCGATCACTGGAACGCCGTCATGCCATTTTAGCGGCGCGACATACATATAGCGGCTTTGTTCAGCGAGCCGGCATTTTGCGGTTGCGGCCCATGCATGGAAGACAATGTAGGGCTGTGCGTTGGCGGTGAATACGGTCTGATGTCCGGGGCCGCTGAGGCAGCCTATTTCAGGTGAATTATAGCTTTTCAGGATCGGGTTTTCAGTGGCCTTAACACAAGGGCCGGTCACTGTTTCGCATCGCGCATATCCCATCGCATAATTCGACAACCGCTGGTCGGACTCCCAACCGAAATGATTGGCTGAAAAAAGTAGGACATAGCGGCCTTGGGCGTCGCGCAGCATGGTTGGAGATTCGACGACGCGCCATTCCCAGTGCTTGTCGTTACGAATGAGTTCGGTTGCCTTGCCCGTCAATGACAGGCCATCAGCTGTCAGTTTTTGCGTGAAAATGCGCGATGGCCGAAGGAAGCGGGGGTTATTACCGTCGCTCTTGTACAGCAGATATTGCGAGCCATCGGTATCGCGAAACGGGCTAGCATCGATTGTCCCTCCCTCGTCCCGCTGGCATATCAGGGGCGCGTCGCCCTGCGGCACAAAGGGGCCGCGCGGGTCAGTTGTAGATAACGCAACGCCAACGCACTGCAAGCCGCTCTTGCGCTCCTGCGCGGTGAAATAAAGGACATAGCTGTTGCCGGTGCGCAGCACTTCGGGCGCCCAGGTACGACCCGGCGCGGCCCATTTAGGAAGTGCCGGCAGCGCGTCGTGAAGGCGCCACTTCCCTTTGGGACCGGCCATTACCAGCGTCCAGCTCTTCAAATCACGCGATGTCGCCATCTGGACATTTGCCGCCAAGCCCTTTGCGTTGGTCGCGTATGCAAAATAGCCACCGCCCCACGGCAAAACGAACGGGTCGGGGAAGTCGGTTTTGAAAGCAGGAACAAAGGGCGGCTCTTCACGGGTCGTTGCCGGGGTCGCAAAGCCCAATGTCATCATCGCCAACATTATCGATTTGCGCATACACTCTCCAATTGCCACCGCCGACGTTGCGCTCAATGCGCGCAAGTCTAGTTACTATTGCAATACCAAAATTATCATATAAATCTGTTAAATGGAAACGCAAGTATGACCCCGCGCCCCACGAAAAACACATTATGCCACGTCGTTGTCGGCTTCGGCACTTTACCAGACGGGCAGCAAGTGGATGCCATCACGCTGATGAACGCATCTGGGATGCAAGTTACGATTATCAGCTACGGTGCGGCGATCCAGTCAGTGCTGGTACCAGACCGCGCGGGCGAGGTTCGCGATGTTGCAATCGGACACGACACGCTTGAGGACTATGTTCGCTGGCCGCAATATGCCGGTGCAACGGTCGGGCGCTTCGCCAACCGCATTGCAGGCGGACGTTTCACGCTTGATGGGCATGTCTATACACTGCCGATCAACAACGGCGTTAATTCGCTGCATGGCGGAGCGGTCGGGTTCGACAGTGTTAATTGGAAAGTTCAGGAGGTCGATGACGCCTCAGTGACACTAAAGCTAGTCAGCCCGGATGGCGACCAGGGCTATCCCGGAATGCTAACGGTTTCGGCTTGTTATGCGTTGAATGACAATAACCAGCTTTCAGTTGAATATATCGCGACGACCGACGCGCCGACAATCGTTGGCTTATCGAATCATGCCTATTGGAACCTGGCAGGTGAGGGGTCGGGCAGCGCGATGGACCATCGGCTACAGATTTTCGCCGATAACTTCCTGCCTACCGATACGGCGCTGATTCCAACCGGCGAACGTCGCCCGGTGACGCGAACGCCGTTCGATTTCCGCAACGCAAAACCCGTCGGCGAGGATGTGCGCGACGCCAGTGACGAGCAAATCCGTATCGGCCAGGGCTATGATCATAACTGGATTATTGCCGAAAGCCTCAGCGAGGAACTCCGGCCAGTCGCGCGGCTTGACCATCCCGATTCAGGCCGCACTATGTCGCTGTTTTCCAATCAGCCAGGATTGCAATTCTATTCGGGGAATTTCTTTGACGGCAGCACGTCGGGCAAAGTCGGAAATCTTTACCGGATGGGCGATGCCATAGCGCTCGAGCCACAACTTTTTCCCGACACACCCAACCAGCCTGCCTTCGGTTCGGCAAGACTCGACTTCGGTCAAGTATATCGAAACCTGATCGCTTGGCGGTTCGGCACATGATGAGGAGGAATAAATGAAGCGAACCACACTGACAATGTTGCTTGGGATGAGCCTCGCTGGCTGCGTTACAAATTCCCTTCAGACGAACGACCGGGGACTGTTGACCGCCGCCATCGATAGCAACTTTCCCGATCCTGCAGCAATCAAAGCCGCCGATGGCTATTATTATGTTTACGCAACTCAGGGTGAGCGCGATGGAAAAATGCAGAATATTCAAGTAGCTCGTTCGCGCGACCTTTCGCGCTGGGACCGCGTTGGCGACGCGTTGCCGAACAAACCTACCTGGGCAAGCCGGACGCAGGATTTCTGGGCACCGCATGTCTTGCATCATGACGGGAAATATTATCTCTATTATTCGGCGAAGCCCGATATTGCACTCGAGGATAAAAACAGCGGACTGTGTCTAGCGGTAGCCATCGCGACTAGGCCGGAGGGTCCATTTATCGACATCGGCAAACCGCTTCAATGCGGCGATGGCTTCATCAACATTGACCCGATGGCGTATGACGACCCGGCAACAACTAAGCGTCTTTTATACTGGGGCTCTGGATTTGGCCCCATCAAGGTTCAGGAACTGGACAACGACCGGATCTCATTCGCGGAGGGTAGTAAGGCAATCAATCTCGTTGAGGTTATCAAGACCGATAACCCGAAAAATTATCAACGCCTTGTCGAAGGTGCGTGGGTAACTCTGCACGATGGCTATTATTATCTATTCTATTCGGGTGACAATTGTTGCGGCCCGAAAGCACATTACGCGGTGATGGTTGCCCGGTCCCGAAGCGCTACCGGACCTTTTGAAACAATGGCTCAAGTAACAGGTTCAGCCAACAGCGTGATCCTTGAAGCTGATACAGGCTGGATTGCTCCAGGACACAACGCCGTTGTCAAAGATACTAAGGGACACTACCGAATTCTCTATCACGCTGTGGACGCTGGGCGCCCAAGAGCAAAAGCGTCAGACGACATCAATACACGCCGAGTGATGCTGATAGGTGAGCTGCAATGGATCAACGGCTGGCCAAGGGTTAAGCAGTAACGTTTTTTGACGAAATAGGCAGCAGCCAGTATTGTTCCACCCTGAAGCAGTTATAGGCTCGCCAAATGCTACCACCAGAAATCCGGCTTACCGCTGTAACCAGTGCAGATCGCAACGCGATAATAAGTGAGGTGAGCAGCGCGGTCGCGGAGGCTGGTGGGTGGATTGACGACGTCAATTTCTTTTCCAACATCTCGGTTGCTTTGCGCTTCGTAATCCCGTCGTCATCGGGATCCACTTTGGTCCGTCTGCTTTCGGACCAGCCTCTGCAGCTGGATTCCACCGGTGTACTCGAATTGGCTGTTCTTACGGCACATGAACCCAAGGAAGAGATAACATGTTCGCTGCAAATAACATTCTTCCACATCGAACCTGACTTGCGTCGGCAAATACCCCGTGTGCCTGGTTAAACGTCAGCTGCTTGGTATTTTCTAAAAGGATCGGAGCCGCTATCGCTTTCGACGCAATTGGCTCGTCGGTTTCAACATGAACTCACGACAGCTATCGGAGAGACTTATCGACCGGTTGTTTTCTGCAATGTCAACGGCAGCAGCCAAGCGTTCTGACCGGCTTAAACGGCAGCTATTCATGGGCTCATTCACAAAAGCAGACGGTCCGCTACCGGCCCAGTTCCTGCCATCAATCGCTTTAACTCGAGCGGGTGAACGGATGTCAGCTATTAAGGAGCTCGAAGGTTCAGGCGAACGGCAGCTTTGTTAGCGGATACCGCCAAGCGCTCCATCCAGCCTAAACGGCAGCAATTTCGGCCCACGCAAAGAAGCGGACGGTCCGCGCCCAACCCATGAGCCGGCATCAGAATTGTGAAACTAGGGCTAAGTCAAATTCGATGTTGCGCGTTTCCTCATATTTCTAAACTTATGTCTTCAGGGCGCAGTAGAAGAGGACCTGCCTGTCTTGTACCGGTCAAACCAGGCCAGGATCGCGGACGCCTTTGCCGCGGCTTGAGAAGGCCGCGCGGCAATCCCGCCGTGACTGGCACCGGGCACCTTTACAAGCATGGTTGGTACACCCCTTAGTTTTAACGCAGTATACAATTGCTCTGACTCGCTCACCGGTGTGCGGTAGTCTTCGGAACCGACAACGACAAGCGTTGGCGTCTCAATATTGCCAACGAGAGAAAGGGGCGATTGGGCCCAGAATTTCTCAGGCGCTTCCCACGGCTGGGCACCTACCCAATAACGTCCAAAAACGGGAGCGCCGTCGGCGGTCAAGGTCTGTGTAATCCAGTTGATTACAGGTTTCTGTGCTGCGGCGGCTTTGAAACGGTTGGTCTTGCCTACAATCCAAGTCGTAAGGACACCGCCGCCCGAGCCACCAGTAACAAACAGCTTATCCGGGTCAGCAATACCCATCTCAATGGTCCGGTCGACAATACTCATAAGATCAAAATAGTCATTGCCAGGATATGCTTTATCGATGCCGTTCGCGAAATCCTCACCGTAACTTGTAGAACCACGCGGGTTTGCTGAAAGGACGGCATAACCGGCAGCGGCATAAAGCTGGTTATCGGTAGCGAAGTGAGGCCCATAGGCGGCGAAAGGGCCACCATGTATTTCCAGGATCAGAGGAACCTTGCTACCCTTTACGTATCCCGGCGGGAGTGTAAGCCAGCCTTCAATTGCTTTGCCATCGAAGCTTGAGCTCGTTGAGATGCGTTGAACCTGGCCGAGCGTTTTGACTTCGCGCATCGTGCGGTTAAGGTCGGTAAGAGTCAGTACTCTGCCGCCGCTCAATAACTTCAGTTCAGCAGGAGAAGTCGCGCTTCCACCGGTAAAGGCAATTACATCATTGTTGGAAACAGAGAAGCTACCGCCTGTGTACGGCCGGTCCATACCACCTCCCGAAAGACCGGTAACTATCTCGCGCGTTGAACCATCCAGCGATATGCGCGAGACCTTTGTCTCGCCCTTGTCATCAAACTGAATATAGATACCTCGGCTATCGGAGTCCCATATCATCTGATCGACGCTATAATCCCAGTTGCCTGTCAATGATCGACGGCCTGAGCCATCACGGTTCATGATATATAGTTCAGTTTTTTCGTACGCGCGCATTGCGTCGTCAAAGCCAAGATATGCGATCTGGCTGCCATCGGGCGAAACGAGCGCATTGCTATCAGGCCCGTTGCGGTTGGTCAGTTGGCTCAGCGATCCAGACGAAAGCTTGATGGCCCAAACTTCGCTTTCTACTGAATCAGTCTGCCAATCGGTTTTGCGATTTGCGGTGAAATACAGACTGGTACCATCCTTCGACCAGGATGATGGCCCACCGTCGTGATAAGGACCAAAAGTCAGCTGACGCGGCGCACCACCATTTGCCGAAATTACGAATATTTTTTCAAAGCCTGGCTGCAGATAGCCTTCGCCATCCGCGCGGTATGTAAGGAGGTCGTAGTACTCAATCGGCTTGGCCCATTCAGCGCCCTCCGGCTTGCTGGGCGGCGCAGAGCCTAGCTTCAACTCTTCGTCTTTCACCATCATCGTATAGGCAATCGACGCGCTGTCGGGCGACCAAGTCAGGCTCGAAGGCGCGGTAGGGAGGCCCGTAAGGCGCACGCTTTGCCCGCGGTCGACCCAGCGCACCCAAATTTGGGGAGATCCGCCTTCCGTTGACGCGTATGCAAGTCGTTTACCGTTCGGCGACCAGCGTGGTGCAAAAGCATTGCCATCATTGCCGGCAATCTGCATCTGCTCGCCTGTCTGGACGTCAACAAGCCATATGGTGCTTTTGGCGCGGTCCGTCATCACATCATTTGTTTGCCGGACATATGCGATTTGGCGGCCGTCAGGACTAATCTGCGGGTCACTAGCTTGTGCCAAATCGAACAGGTCTGTTCCCGTGAAA
>JBBQPQ010000040.1:0-22061 GCA_038217195.1 Sphingomonadales bacterium
AAGGCCAGATAGCGGATTATGTTCAAGCAAAGGCACATGCTTGTAGGCGGCGGCATGGAAAATGGTGTCGGGGCGATATGCGGCAAGCAGCGATGCAACAGGACGCGCAGCGGCAGTGTTGATCAGCTCGGGATGGATTTCGATGTCGGCGCGGAAAATTCCGGCAGCCGCATTTTCACGAAGCTCCTGCTCGATCTTGTAGAGCGCAAACTCGGTCATTTCGACAAGGATGAGCTTTTGTGGACCAATGGCCATGATCTGCCGGCACAATTCGCTACCTATCGAGCCCCCTGCCCCAGTAACCATGACGGTCTTGCCCAATATGGTCCGCCCCATCAGCAAGTCATTTGGGGCGACGGCGTCGCGGCCGAGTAGATCGTCGACCTCGACCTCGCGCAAATCGGCAATCGACACCTTTCCTGCGACTATATCCTGTATTTGCGGAAGGGTCTGGACGTGCACGTTGAACCGCTGAAGATCGTCGACGATAGCTTTACGCTTGCTTCGGCTCATCGATGGCACGGCAAGCAAGATATCGGTTACGCCGAGGCGCTTCACTTCGGAAACCAGATCGCTTGAATGATATACCGGGCTGCCGTCGAGACGCTGGCCACGCAGCCGGCTGTCATCGTCGACAAATCCCAACAGATACATGCCCGGATAATGTCGCGTCGACAAAGCGAGCTGTTGCCCCGCGCTACCGGCGCCGTAAATCAAAACGCGTTTTGCTTCGCCGCCAAAGGCCCTTTGTCCAAGCAGATCACTGATGATGTAGCGGACCACGATCCGGCTAAGCACCAAAGCCAGAAGGAAGAGGATGGGCACAAGAATGCCAATAGTTCTGGGCACACCCGGTAAGCCAACGACAGTAAACACAGCCGTCATCAGAAACAGGAAAATGGCTACGGCGCGGGCGAGTTCGGTTATGGTGCCAGAGCCAGCGAAACGAAAAATGGACCGGTAGACGCCAAGTGCAAGAAAGATCGGCGGCCAAGTGAGGAAAGACACCAGCAAAACACTGCGCACAGGGGCGTTCCAGAGCTGCCAATCCCCCAGGCGCAGCGAAAAGGCGAGCCATACAGCAAAGACACAAATGACCGAATCAACGACAAAAGCGATGATCTTCTTGGCCCGGCGATCCAGATTGGCGACGGCGGACAGACCCGCAATAATATTTGCAGAAATTTTAGGGGTAGTTGGCTTGCGGCTAGCTGACATTTTATGAAGCATTCCGTGTTGCGGTGGTGCTTTGGCGCGGTTCTTCTCTGACCGCGCATAATGGCATAGCTTTAAACATTCAAGCAATCCACTGGACATGATCAATTTGACGGTCAATGCGCGAAATTCGCTTGATTCCGTATCCGCTGCGCAACACTCTTGGATATGTCTTCCAAATGGCGTAGCAATTCAAATTCACCGTAATAAGGGCATTTATGGCGACGGAAGCCTCCAAGATTATTGACCTTAAGGATGCGGCCATGCCGCGCAGGTTAAGTCCCGAGGCGAGCCGGATGGCGGCGCTTGAGGCCGCGCGCAGCTTGTTGCTTGAGGCAGGTCCACAGGCCGTGACCCTGAAGGCAGTGGCCGGACGCATTGGCCGGACACATGCCAATTTGCTGCACCATTTCGGGTCTGCGTCCGGGCTTCAGCGCGCCTTGGCGGCGTATATGGGCAACAACATCTGCAGCAAAATTGCCGAAGCGGTCGTGCAAATGCGCGGCGGCGTTGTCACCCCGCACGAGCTTGCCGATCTGATTTTCGACCATTTCGACCGCGAGGGCGCGGGCGCTCTGGCATCGTGGATGCTGTTGTCCGGCAATGAGGACGCACTCGACCCTATTGTCGAGGCCATACACAAACTGGTCGATGAAATCGCTGAAGACGGCCATGCGGATACCTCGCTGCATGAATTGACGCTGGAAATGGTGCTCATGGCGCTGGGTGACGCGCTGCTGGGAGGGCCTTTGTCGGCGTCGCTTGGCTTGCCACGTGAGGCGGGCCGCCAGATTGCTGGCCGAAAGCTTGCTGCCTCCTTTGATGAATGGCAATCGCAGCTTAAATCCTGAATTAGGACTCCTGGTGGTAAAATTCCTTGTACCAAGCGGCAAATTTCTCAAGCCCTTCGGCAAGCATCACTTTTGGCTCATAGCCCGTAAGGGCATGCAATTTTGACACGTCGGCAAAGGTGGCGGTGACATCTCCAGGCTGCATCGGGCGCATGATCTTGATTGCGCCGCGGCCGAGGGCTTTTTCCAGCGTTTTGATCATGTCCATCAACCCGACGGGGTGGCTATCGCCGATGTTGAGAATCCTGTGGACACCGCGCTCGGGCCGATTGTCCAATGCGCCAATGATACCGTCCACAATATCATCGATATAGGTGAAATCCCGCGCCATTTCGCCATTGCCATAAACCTCGATTGCCTCGCCCGCGAGAATCTTCTGAGTGAAACTGAAATAGGCCATGTCGGGCCTTCCCCACGGGCCATAAACCGTGAAAAACCGAAGTCCTGTTTGCGGAAAGCCATAAAGGCTGGCGTAGGCTTGGCTCATCAACTCGCACGCGCGCTTGGTGGCGGCGTAGAGCGACACGGGCGCATTGGCAGGCTCGTCTTCCTTGAAACCCGAACCGCCTCTTGGCTTGTCGCCATAGACCGAGCTGGAAGAAGCATAAACCAGATGCCCAAAGCGCTTGGCATGACGGCAAGCCTCCAGTACCGACAAATGGCCTGCAAGGTTTGAGCGTTCATAGGCAAAGGGGTTTTCCAGGCTGTACCGGACGCCCGCCTGCGCTGCGAGATGCACGACGCGCACAATATCATTGTCGCGGACCAGCGCTGCCATCTTTGCCGCGTCGGCGATATCGAGACGTTCGAAGCTGAAGCCGTCAATTCCAGCAAATGTCGCCAACCGCGCCTCTTTCAAGGCGGGATCATAATAATCATTGACGATGTCCACCCCGATAACCCGTTCACCACGCACCAACAGCCGGTGCGCGACCGCATGACCAATGAATCCGGCTGCGCCCGTTACGAGTATCGGAGATGTCATATCGCATTCACTCCTTGGCCTTCGGGTTCCCGCGAGGAGAACATCGCTAACTAGACCGCGATACGACCGATTTCAACTTGTCCAGCATCGGTGTCACGACGGGAATGGTCAGCATCGTGCTGGCCACGGCCATCAACAACAACGCCGTAAAAGTTTCATTGGTGATGATTTGCTTGTCGAGCAGGATATTCGCAAAAATAATCATGATCAGCGCCTTTGTCTGCAACAACCAGCCAATCAGAGACGCTTCGCCTTTTTCCCATTTCAAGATGCGCCCTGCCAGATGCACTCCCGCGAGCTTTCCAGTGACCGAGGCGAACAACAGCAACGCTGCTGCCGCAAAAACGGCGACACCGCCAACATCCCAGTTCGTCCGCAACCCAGTGCTGAGGAAAAAAACAGGCATGATGGCGAACAAGATATTGGCGCGAAAACCGTCCATGCGTTTCTGGTCAAACCATTTTGCATCGAGAACCGCGCCGGACAGAAACGCGCCGACCATATAATGCAGGCCAGCCCAATCTGCTGCGAATCCTGAAATCGCGAGCCATATCAAGCCAATATACCACCGGTCATTTTCGGCAACGCGCCGCATAAGCGCGCGGACGAGATAGGCGGCGATTGCAAACAGCACCAAAAACACGCCCTGGCGTCCGATCCGCTCCCAATCCAATAATATGAGTGCCAGCACGCCCCAGATCGCGATGTCGTCAAGACTCGCATAGCGCAAGACTCTTTGACCAAAAGGTTGCCGCAGGATTTCCAGCTTTTCCATAAAGAGGATCAGGATGGGCAACGCTGTCACCGCGCAGGCCATGCCGATTCCCACCAAGGCTTGCCAATATTGTCCCTTTGCCCCGATCCAGCCCGGACCAGTGTTAAGGAGGATGAAGGCCGCGATACTGCCAAACAGCAAAGGCATGAACAAAGCGAGGCCAGCGGTCACTCCGGTTTCACCGCGCTTTTTCCAGGCTTCGGTCAAATCAAGCTCGATCCCTGCAACCCAGATGAAAATCATGACCGCCCACCAGGCGACACCATTTAACGCCGCGATGACCTCCGGACGGAAAACAAAACTATAATATTCGGGAAAAGCTGCGCCAAGGACGCCGGGGCCAAGCAGGATTCCGCAGATAATTTGCACGACAACAAGCGGTGCAAAATATTCGGTCCGACCCACACGCCAGATGAGATAAGGCACGGCAAAGATAAGAATCATCGCCACGAGGAACACCTCAGTGACTGTGACATTGGCCATTTAGCGCTCCCCGCCGAACGTAGGAGGGTCAACTAGCAAATGACGCTGATTTGGCTAAGGATTTTTTGCAGTTAAGCTGCGCGGCTTTGATCGGAGGCTTGCAGCCAAGCTCGCGCTTGGCGCTGGGCTTCGGCGATTTCGCGTGCTGTCATGTCGTCGGAAATATCTGCCCGGCACAGCATTGCCATTTCGCTGCCATTCAGTGCGGCAAGATTGAACCACTTGTGAGCCTCGATCAAGTCGACATCTACTCCGCCGCTGCCTGTCGAAAATGCTACACCCAAATCATATAATGCATCCGCGTTGCCGCGTGCCGCATCTGCAAGACGGCTTTCCATCAGAAAGTTCGCGCTTGTGAAACTATTTGCCATATTCTCTGCCCCCACATCGAGTGTGGATTTCAACTTCGGCTAACATGGCTAATAAAAGGTTAACGAAAAACGGGAAAACTTCATCCGGTTTGACAGCTTGTTTCGCCAGCTACACCGCAAGATTGTCAATCAGGCGTGTTTTGCCGATCTTCGCCGCCGCCAGTAACCTGGCTTCCCTGCCATCAAAATGATGCAATTGCTGTAACGTGACAGCATCAGCGAGGGCGAAATAGTCGACCTTTGCGAACCCGGCTGCGATTATGTCGTTGGTGGCTGACTCGAGCGATTGTGCAACATCACTGCCGGCGCGGATGTTATCGGCCGCTCGCTGCAGTGCGGTTGGCAAGGCAAGCGCCGCCGTCCGTTCTTCGGCAGTCAAATAGGCATTGCGCGACGACAACGCGAGACCGTCTGCATCGCGCACGATGGGCACGCCCAATATAGTAAGGCCAAAGTCAAGATCGCGCGCCATCTGCCGGATGACGGCCAGTTGCTGAAAGTCCTTTTCGCCAAAAAGTGCGACATCGGGCTGAACCTGATTGAACAGCTTTGCCACCACCAGTGCCACGCCGTCGAAATGCCCGGGCCGGGCGCCGCCACAATAATCGCGGCTTGGGCCATCCACATGAATCTTTGTTGAGAAGCCGGTTGGGTAAACGGCGGCAGAATTTGGTGCCCATAAAACATCGACTCCAGCGGATCTGAGCAATTCAGAATCACGCGTCAGTGTGCGTGGGTACGCATCCAAATCTTCATTGGGGCCAAACTGCGCGGGGTTTACGTATATCGATACCACCACGGCGTCGGCATGGTGCCTGGCCTGTTCGACCAGCTTCAGATGCCCGTCATGCAGTGCACCCATCGTGGGAACGAGCGCGATACGGCCCTTTGCCAGTCGCAACGACGAAATATTGTGCCGTAATGAGTCAAGCTGATTGATGGTTTGCACGTAAAGGTCGCCTTGTTTATTGGCTTTTGTCGAACCGCCTATGCGGGAGGGCGTCGCGACATTTCAAGGCAAATGTCGGCTGACGGCAATTTGGGGCAGATTTGGGGGCATATGGCCAAGGCACATCACATCGTTTTTGCAAATGAAAAGGGCGGGACTGGTAAATCGACCACGGCGGTTCACGTCGCCATTGCGCTGGCATCACGTGGCGCGCGGGTCGCCTGCATTGACCTCGATTCGCGTCAGCGCACGTTGTTTCGCTATCTCGAAAACCGCCGCGACACCATAAACCGGCGCAAGATCATTTTGCCCATGCCGACTTTTGAAGTGTTTGAACATGATTCGCAGGCGACGCTTGAACGGCAGGTCGAACGCCTGGGCGCTGAACATGATTTTCTGGTGTTCGATACGCCGGGACGTGATGACAAATATGCACGATTCGTTGCAACACGCGCCAATACGCTTGTCACCCCCATCAATGACAGCTTTGTTGACTTCGACCTGATTGGCCAGGTTGACGCCGAAAATTTCAAGGTGCGCAAGTTGAGCTTCTACGCCGAATTGATCTGGGAAGCACGCAAGGAACGCGCCAAGGCGGATGGCGTCACCATCGACTGGGTAGTGGTGCGCAACCGGCTGCACAATATGGAGGCGCGAAACCAGCAACGCATGACCGATGCTATCGCCGAATTGTCCAAACGCGTCGGCTTCCGGTCTTTGCCCGGCCTGAACGAGCGCGTGATTTACCGCGAACTGTTTCCGTCCGGTCTGACCCTGATTGACAAAGGCCATTTGGGCCAGCTGGCAACCGCGCATATCGTTGCGCGTCAAGAACTGCGCGAACTGGTCACTGGCCTCGCGCTGCCCGAAGTCCAGCCGGCGGTGTTGGCCTGATGGGCTTTATGGCAATTCTTGCTCTGGCGGCTCTTGGTTGGGCGCTGTGGAAAGGCATATTGCGCAAGCAGCAGCTGCCGCCGATATTGCTTGGACTCGCGGGTGCGTTCCTTGCCGCGCGCGGAAGTCTGTTGCTTGGCGTCGCCGCCATTGCGGTTGCGGCCACATGGTATCGCGGCATGACATGGCGGCTTCTTGGATCTGGCACCAAACAAAACGGCGAATATGTGCTCGATGATGCCCGGTTTCTGCTTGGTGTGTCGCGTTTCGACAATGCCGAACGCATTCGCGAACGGCATAGGGCATTGATTGCACAAAACCACCCCGACACCGGCGGCAGCGTGGACCGCGCCGCCGCATTGAACAAAGCCCGTGATATTTTGTTAGATGATTTGAACAACAAACGGCTTAAATAGCTGTCCTCCCCTTCAAAATGCAGGAATCTCATGACCCATAACTTCCACCCTACCTCGCTTCGTGAATATGACATTCGCGGCATCATCGGTGAAACGCTTGGTGAAGATGACGCTTATGCTATCGGGCGCGGCTTTGGCACGTGCCTGGCGCGTGCCGGCGGTAAAAAAGCTGCAGTGGGCTATGATGGCCGCGTCAGCTCGCCGATGCTGGAAGAGGCACTCGTCAAAGGTCTTAATGATAGCGGAATCGACGCGGTGCGCATCGGCATGGGGCCGACGCCAATGCTATATTATGCCGAGGCTGTTATGGACGACGTCGACGGCGGCATAGAAATAACCGGCAGCCATAATCCAGCCAATTATAATGGCTTCAAAATGGTCCTCATGGGGAAACCTTTCTTCGGGGCTGACATCCAGAAACTGGGCCGCATGGCGGCGACAGCGGACTGGGTAGATGGAAAGGGTGGTTCCGAGCATCTCGATATCCTTGACCAATATGTTGCGCGCGTGGCGCAGGCCGCGCCGCAAAAGGCATTCCGCATCGGCTGGGACGCAGGCAATGGTGCGGCAGGACCAGCGATCGAAAAGCTGGTCAAAATGTTACCAGGGGAGCACCATCTTTTGTTTACGGATGTAGATGGCCAGTTTCCCAATCATCACCCTGATCCCACCGATCCTGCCAATCTGGTAGATTTGCAGCGGCTCGTCGCCGAAAAGCAGCTCGATTTCGGAGTAGCTTTTGACGGCGACGGCGACCGAATTGGTGCCATTGATGGCGAAGGCCGAGTCATCTGGGGCGACCAATTGTTGCAAATTTATGCCGAGGACGTGCTTGGCGACGTGCCTGGCGCCACAATTATCGCTGACGTCAAGGCGTCGCAGGCGCTGTTCGACCGCGTCAGCGATCTGGGCGGGCAGCCATTGATGTGGAAGACTGGCCACAGCCTGATTAAGTCCAAAATGAAGGAGACAGGTTCGCCGCTTGCTGGAGAAATGAGCGGACATATCTTTTTCCGCCATCAATATTACGGATTTGACGATGCCATTTACGCCGCTGTCCGGCTGATGTCCGCCTCGGCGAAGCTGAACAAAAGCGTCACGGAACTGCGCAGCGCGATGCCCGTCATGATCAATACCCCCGAAATGCGTTTCCAAGTCGATGAAAGCCGGAAATTCGCCGTCATTGAAGAGGTCCTGGCACGTCTGTCCGCAGATGGGGCAGATGTGAACAACACCGACGGGGCGCGCGTCAACACGCCCGATGGCTGGTGGCTGCTGCGCGCATCAAACACGCAGGACGTTCTCGTCGCCCGCGCCGAAGCCTCGTCCGAAGAAGGGCTTGATCGTTTGATGGCGCAAATTGATGCGCAATTGGCGGCATCAGGGCTGGAACGCGGGGAAACTGTCGGGCATTAAGCCCCCCGTGCAACTACCCGTTATCATCCTCGACTGGTTTTCATCGCGCGGATGGGAGCCACGCCGTCATCAGTTGGAAATGCTTGATGCGGCGGGCGAAGGACGGCACGCTTTGTTGGTGGCAGCGACTGGCGCAGGGAAGACACTGGCTGGATTTTTGCCGACTTTAAGCGACCTGATTCACGAACCGTCGGAAGGCCTGCACACTCTCTATATCTCGCCGCTGAAAGCATTGGCGACTGACGTCAGACGCAATTTGCTCATCCCCGTCGAGGAGATGGGTCTACCGATCAGGATCGAGGCGCGGACGGGCGACACGCCGTCCGACCGCAAGGCGCGCCAGCGCATCAAGCCGCCGCATATCTTGCTCACGACGCCTGAGTCATTGTCATTGCTGCTCAGCCACGAGGACAGCGTGCACATGTTTGCGACGCTCAAGCGGGTGATCGTCGATGAGGTCCATGCCTTCGCCAATGGCAAGCGCGGTGACTTGCTCAGCCTGTCGCTCGCGCGGTTGCAGACACTGGCGCCGAAGCTTCAGCGTGTCGCCTTGTCCGCGACCGTTGCTGATGCCGACGACTATCGGGCCTGGCTTGCACCCAATGGTGATATTGACCAGGTGCGTCTGGTCGAGGGCGAAGCGGCCGCCGAGCCCGACCTTACAATATTGTTGCCCGAAGGCCGCGTGCCATGGGCAGGACATAGCGGGCAGCACGCCATACCGCAGCTCATTGAGGAAATCGGTCGCAACAAGATCACACTTATCTTCTGCAACACACGCTTTCTTGCGGAGTTTATTTTCCAGAAATTATGGGACGCCAATGAGCCCAAATATGCCATCGGCATTCACCATGGTTCGCTATCGGTCGAGGCCCGGCGCAAGGTAGAAGGGGCGATGGCCGATGGCAGGCTGCGCGCACTTGTGTGCACCGCCAGCCTCGATCTGGGCGTCGACTGGGGCAACGTCGACTGCGTGATCCAAATGGGGGCGCCAAAGGGCTCCTCGCGCCTTTTACAGCGTATTGGTCGTTCCAACCACCGCATGGACGAGCCGAGCCGGGCTATTCTGGTGCCAGGCAACCGGTTTGAATATCTCGAAGCACAGGCGGCATTTGACGCCGTCGCCGAAGGCATGCGCGATGGCGAGACATTCCGCCCGGGCAGTTACGACGTGCTGGCCCAACATGTCATGGGGATTGCCTGTGCTGGCCCCTTTGACGAGGCGCAGCTGCTCGCCGAAGTCCAATCCGCCTTGCCTTATTCTGCGCTGGACGCCGCGACCTTTGCGCGAGTCATCGCCTTTGTGGCGACCGGCGGGTATGCGCTTAAGGCCTATGACCGTTTCCAGAAGCTGGTCAGGGATCCCGACGGCCGTTGGCGGCTCTCGCATCCGCAGTTCGCTGCCCAGCACAGGTTCAATGCTGGCATAATCGTCGACGCTCCCATGCTCGAAATCCGTTTCCGAAATGGCCGCAAATTGGGCAAGGTCGAGGAATCCTTCGCTTCGACTTTAAGCCCTGGAAACACCTTTACCTTCGCCGGAATGGCGCTTGAGGTGGAATCGATCAAGGATCTCGACCTCATCGTCCGCGCGGCGACCAAGCCAGCGGCAAATATTCCAAGCTATATGGGTGCCCGCTTGCCGCTCACCACGCATCTGGCTGACCGCGTGCGGCACATGCTGACCGACAGGCCGGGCTGGGCACGCTTTCCCGACGAGGTACGCGAATGGCTCGAAATGCAGGCTTATCGCAGCAAGATGCCAAAAGCAGGGCAGTTACTTGTTGAAACCTTCCCGCATGACAAACGACATTATATGATCACCTATCCATTCGAAGGATGGAACGCCCACCAGTCGCTTGGAATGCTGCTTACGCGCAGAATGGAGAGTCGGGGCCTGATGCCCATGGGCTTTGTCGCCAGCGACTATGCGCTGGGCGTCTGGAGCCTCAAGCCGATTACCGACCCGGGCCCCTTATTCTCCGCAGACATATTGGCGGATGAGTTTGTCGACTGGGTGGAATCGAGCTATCTGTTGAAACGCGCATTCCGCGAGGTGGCGGTGATCAGCGGCCTTGTTGAGCGGCAGCATCCGGGAAAACGCAAGACAGGCAAGCAGGTGACGTTTTCCACTGACCTGATTTACGATGTGTTGCGCAAATATGAACCCGACCATTTGCTGCTTGAGGCCGCATGGGCCGACGCGCGGACTCGGCTGACGGATGTTGGCCGGCTTGGCGACCTGCTTGACCGTGCTGCAGACACGATGCTGCATGTCGAGTTGGAGCGCGTTAGCCCGCTTGCTGTGCCTTTGCTGGTGATGATTGGCCGGGAGAGCGTTGCACAAGGGTCGGTAGACGACGCATTACTGATGGAGGCCGAAAGCCTCGCCAGCGTGGCAATGACGCCTTAGCAAAATCCTCTCCATCGACTTGCGATGGAGAGGGGATATGGCTGGCTCAATTCAGCAGATTCTGCTTCCAGAACATCAGGCTTGCCCAGAATTGATAATCGACGTTTTCCTTTTTAGCAAAGCCATGTCCTTCATTCTTGCCAAGCAAATGCCAGGCAACACCGCCCTTGTCGCGAATGGCCTTGACGATCTGGTCGGCCTCGGAGGCGGGCACGCGCGGATCATTGCCGCCAGTGACCACAAACATAGGCTTGGTGATTTCGGCCACGCGTGTCAGCGGTGATATCTCGAGCAGTTTGGCGCGCTGTGCTGGATCACGCTCGTCGCCATACTCAACACGGCGCAAATCGCGGCGGTAACTTTGGGTGTTTTCAAGGAAGGTGACAAAGTTGGAAATGGCAACAATGCAGTTGGTAGCGCGCAGCTGATCCTTGAACTGCACGGCAGCAGCATAGCACATGTAGCCGCCATAAGATCCGCCCACGAGGCCAAAGCGGGCGGCATCAAGCGACGAATCCTTGCCTAATGCGCTCAGGAAAACGCCCATGTCCTTGACCGAGTCCTCACGTTTGAACGGGCCGTTATCGAGGCTGACAAAGTTTTTTCCATAACCAGTCGACCCGCGCACATTTGGGTAGAAAATGGCAACGCCCATTTCATTGAGCATATAATTATTGCGGCCCTGAAAGCCCGGGCGCGATTGTCCCTCGGGTCCGCCATGCACGTTCATGATCATTGGCCGCTTGCCCGGGAATTTAGCAGGATCGGGGCGGTAGAGGAAACCGGAAACCGGAAGACCGTCAAAGCTTTTGAAAGTGAGCAGTTCAGGTTCGACATTTTTGGATACATCAAGACCGCCCGTTTCACTTTCGGTCCAGCGCGTGACCTTCAAGCTTGTGGGATTGATGCTGTAGGCGTCTGCCGCGCTGCGCGCCGAAGTGAAGGTAATGCCGATCTCGCCCCAGTCCGAAATATCAAGACCGCCCACAATCCCCGCAGGCAGGCCGCCCACAGCACGCACCTTGCCGGTTTTCGTGTCCAATATCTTGACCTTGCTAATCCCCGCCTCGTTTATGGCGTAAACGATAAAGCTGCCATCAGGCGAAATGTCGAATGTATCGACGTCCCAGGCTTCGGCCGGGCCACGCGGCGTAAATGCGCCCGTTTTGATATCAAGTGTTCCAAGCCGTTGGAAATCAGAGCCTTCGTCGGATGTGACCCATAAAGCTCCGTTTGGCGCGAACTGGGCGTTGCCATAGGCAATATCCTTTTGGTGGTCACCGATTGACATCATCTGGCCAGTCGCCAGATCTAGCAGCGACATATCGACATTGGTGACAGAACGATATTGCGCAACAATCGCCGTTTTCTTGTCGGGCGCAAAATCAGACACCGCCCAACCGCCACCTTGCACTTGCGCCACCATTTTGTTGGTCGACGGGTCGCGCGGGTTCATAATGTACAGATCGCTGTCTGTGCCGTTGCGCCGCGTTGAACTGTAGGCAATGAGTTCGCCGTCCTTGCTCCAGGCGTTGAATCCGTTGCGGCTCTTGCCGTCCGTCAGCAGATTGAGCTTTCCATCTTTCAAGCCGTACAACTGGAAAAATTCCCCGCCGCCTACGTCCTTTTGAACGATCAATATATCCCCCGTTTTGGGCGCCCAGTTCCCATTGCTGACGGGTTCGGCCTCGAAACTGATTTGCTTGCGCGCCATCATTGGGCCAGCAATACGGTGTAATTGGGTTGTATTGCCAAACCGCGTCGCCACTAGCATCGATTTGTCTGTAGGATGCCAGCCGGCAAAGCTCGCCGTGCGGAATTCCATGTAGGGCCGCGTCTGCGCAGGAAGCTCATCCGGAATTGGAGGCAATCCGTCGGCAACCAGCGCATCCGGCTTGGGCGCATCGGCAAGTACAGGCGTCATGGGCAGCGCCAAGGCCGCAATCAAAAGCAGTGTTTTCATAATTATCCCCTTCTCCGGCAGTTGGAGTCGAAGCTAACGCAAAGCAAGCAATGCAACAATTGCCTTTGTTCGGGCTTCGACGAAATGCCAAATTGTGTCGACCGGCAATGCCTTGTCGCTCAGCAGAAACAGGCGTATCAGTGCGCTATAGGAGAACTGGGATGCGACGCGCTGCGCTAGGATTCATTGGCCTCATTTATGGCGTGTCGGCCATGGCCCAAGATGTTCCCGACACCAGCACCGCGACAGATCATGATCTGCCGGCTATCGTTGAGCCATTTGGCATCGATGGAACCGAACGCATGACCGTGCAGGTTCGCGTTAATGGCAGCGAAGCGGTGCCCTTCATCGTGGACACGGGCGCAGAGCGCACGGTAATTGCCAATGACTTTGCCCGCAAACTTGCGCTTGAAGCCGGCCCAACGCTCACGCTAGCGACGATATCGGGCCGGTATCAAGTCAACAGCTTCTTCGTCGATTCCATCTCGACGGCTTCGGTCAATTTGCAGGGGATAGAAGCCCCAGGTCTCGAACGTGCTAACCTCGGTGCTTATGGGCTGCTGGGTATAGACAGTCTTGAGGACAACCGCGTGCATCTGGATTTCGAGCATCAGACGATGGACGTGCTGCCGTCCCGCCGGACCCGCGGCAAGACAAAGTTGGAAAACGGGATGATTGTCGTCCAGGCCAGACGGAAAGCTGGCCGCATGATCCTTTCAAGCGCGAAGATCGACGGCATGAAGGTCGACATCATTTTAGACACTGGCGCACAAAGCAGCATGGGCAACGTGGCGCTGCGCGACAAGTTGCGGCGCCGGGATCGCAATTTTGACTTCATTCCCGTAAAGCTGAAAAGTGTAACCGGCACGATTTTGACAGGCGACTTCACCCAAATTCGCGAAATAGACGTCGGCGGACTGACCATCAGGGACATGCCCATGACCTTTGCAGACAACTACGCATTTACCGCTTTGAACTTGCAAGACCGGCCAGCAATTCTGCTCGGTATGGATGCGCTGAAGCTCTTTGACAGGGTGCTCATCGATTTCGGCAATCGCCGCGTTGGGTTTGATCTGCCGAAGGGCGTTGCGCGCGAACCCGTCGCGCATATGGCAAGCGCTTTTTAGCGAATTTCGCACATATACTTGCGCGCCAAGGCCAGTCGGCATAGGCGCAACCCATGGCGCACAGTTTCGACTTCGGCGGAGAGAACTTTGAAGTGGCTGGCGAGGCGGCGCTGTACTGGCGCGCTCAAGATGCCCTTTTGGTCTCTGACCTGCATCTAGAAAAGGCCAGCGCATATGCCCTGAACGGGCAAATGCTCCCGCCTTATGACAGTGTCGCCACGCTTGAGGACATTGCCGCACTGTGCGCGAAATACCGGCCAGCAAAAATCATATCGCTTGGCGACAATTTTCACGACGATGGAGGCGAACAGCGCCTGGCAGAATCGGCGGCAGCCTTGTTGGTGGATCTGGCCTGCGATACTGAATGGATCTGGATAACCGGAAATCACGATCGCGCGGTATCTGGAATTTGGGGCGGAAAGGCCTTTGACGAGCTGACCCTGGCAGGCATCACGCTTCGCCACGAGGCCAAACGCGGTGACCCAAAGCCTGAAATATCCGGGCATTTTCACCCCAAGTTCCGGCAAGTGCTACGCGGGCGCATGGTGGCACGCCGTTGCTTTGTCAAAAGCGCGCGCAAAATGATCATGCCTGCATTTGGCACGCTGACCGGCGGGCTTGATGTGCAGGATGTAGCTATTCTTCAGGCATGTGATCTGGCTGAGGGCGAAAAGGCTGAAGCCTTGGTCGCGACCAAAGCGGGCTTTGCGAGATTTGCGCTAAACGGTGCTAGCGCGTTCGCCAAATAAGGCGGTGCCAACGCGCACATGCGTTGCACCCAGCATAATCGCTGTTTCAAAGTCATCCGACATGCCCATGCTGATCTGCCGTAGGTCATGCCGCGCGGCCAATTCCGCCAACAGCGCAAAGAAAGGTGCGGCCTCAACATTTGCGGGCGGGATGCACATGAGCCCGGCCAATGGAATTGCATGTTCTTCGGCTGCACGAAGCAAGGCGGGCAAGTCCGCAATCGAACATCCGCCTTTCTGCTCCTCCGCGCCGATATTGACCTGAATGAAGCATGGAATTTGCCGTTGCTGCTTGTGCATCGCCTTGCCAAGCGCAGTGACGAGTGAAAGCCGGTCTACCGAATGGATCATGTCAAACATCGCCACGGCCTCCTCGGCCTTGTTTGATTGCAACTGGCCAATGAGGTGCAGCTGCACCTCTGCATGCAGCGCCTTTAACGCTGGCCATTTGCTGGCGGCTTCTTGGACGCGGTTCTCGCCAAACAGCATTTGGCCCTGACGAATGAGTGGCAGGATGTCTTCGGCTGACCGTGTTTTCGATACCGCAATTAGCGCAATATCATCGGCCGGGCGCCGGGCCAGGCGGGCGGCATCTGCAATGCGTGTGCGGATGGCCGTCAAACGGTCGGCGGATGTTTCTGGTGTCGCTTCCTGCATAGTGCGCCGCTATAGGCAGAAGCATGCCGCGAAGCCACCCCCTGCCGAAAATCTGGCTGATGACCGACGCGCGGTTTGGCGACGATTTGTTGCCCGCCATTCAGCGACTCCCTGCACGGTCTGGCGTGATATTCCGCCATTATCATTTGGCTACTCAGCAACGTCACAGACTGTTCCGCCACGTGCAGCGCATATGCAGACGGCGTGGCCATATCTTGCTGCTTGCAGATGACCAACACACCGCAATGCGCTGGCACGCCGATGGGTTCCACCAGAGGAGCCGGGGCAATGGCAGTATGTTACACAGTGCCGCAGTGCACGATGTGCGCGAAATTGCCCGGATACGGCCCTTTCATCCCGACCTATTGTTATTGTCGCCACTTTTCGCCACCAAAAGCCATGATGGCGCACGTCCATTAGGTCCGCTGGCGTTTAACAGATTGGCACAGTTGGTGGGTCAGCCAGTGATTATTGCCCTTGGGGGCATGAACCGCAGAAATGCAATGATGCTCCCTCCAAAGCTAGTTCACGGCTGGGCCGCTATTGACGCTTTCAGGAAACGAAACGTCTAGAAGCGGATTTTGGTGCCCACATAGACAGCTTCGCTATCCTTGCGGTTATCTGCCAAAGGAATGACGCGGTCATTTTCACTCGCGTAACGCACGCCGGCGGTGACGTCGATCTTGCGGCTGATCGAGAAGCTTCCGCCAACGTCAAGCTTATAATCACCAGAAGCGGCGCTGCCGCGTGCCGGAGGTGCCATTTCCTTGCTTTGGTCCAATTTTATATTGGTGTTGAACTTGCTCGGTTTCTGGACGGACTCATCCAGCCGGAAGCCGCCCTTGCCGAGCTCGCTCATTGGCGCACGCGCGACCCGCTGCTGCACCTTTGGTAAAGCGAAGTCCTGCCAACCCTTGGAAGCGGTCAGACGATAATCAACCGCCGCGATACGAAGGCCTTTGCCCGCACCCACTTCGCTGGGCGCAATCACATTGCGAATCGAGACGGCACCGGCCGTCAAGCGAGAATTGGCGCGCGCAGCCACGGTGATCGTGCGGCTATGCCCTTCGCCAGCTCCTGCTGGTGTAAAAGGAAAGCGACCATTTGGCGCAACCTGCGTGGCAGCAAATTTTTGGGCAAGCAGCCGGTCACCGCCAGCCGGTGTGAACATGCCGATCCAGTCGGGGCCAGCCTTGTTCTCTTCAACCGATACCTTTGCGGCAAAAGCGGGAACCACAAAAGGAGAAATAGCAAGCGAGGCCGTCGCCAGCAATGCTGCCGCGAGAGTTGCGCGTTTGCGCCGCTGTGCCCCGTTATTATTCATGGCGTGTTTGCCGAGTCCTTTTGTTATTCTTCGGTATACGCCGCATTTTGAAGATTCAAAAGAGGCGTGACACAATATTGAGCCCAATAACGCGATTTATGCCGAGATGTTGCATGATGTCCACAATCGCCGTCTCGGTTACCGCCTTACAGAGCAATAATTGCCTGCCGTTCAGCAGCCAGAAAGCTTGCCCCCGACAGCAAGCCGCTATAGAGGTTCCCGATATTTCATTGTTCAAGGACATTTTATGCGCACCACTCGCCTGGCACTTATCATTGCGACCGGCAGCCTTTTAAGCTTGGGACTGCTGTCCGGCTGTGGCGGCAGGGAACGCCCAAAGGCGGATCTGGCGGCGAGTCAGGTTACGACAATTGGAGTGAACAGCTATTTGTGGCGCGCGTCACTTGACGCATTATCGTTCATGCCATTAGTGCAAACAGACTCTGCAGGCGGCGTGATTGTGACCGACTGGTATGTGAACCCACAGAGCCCTGGCGAACGCGTAAAACTTACCGTTTCGATCCTTGACCAGGACTTGCGCGCCGATGCCTTGCGTGTTGCCGGCAGCCGCGAAGTTTCCCAAAACGGCCAGTGGGTCGCAGCGCCTTTGCGCGCCGCGACTGTACAAAAGCTTGAAGCGGTCATTTTAACCAAGGCACGTGACCTTCGTCGGTCGTCCATCACCGGGTAATTTTTATGTCCAATGTAGAGCGTTTCAACCCGCACGTCGCCGACTCGCGGTGGCAAACGATTTGGGAAGAACGCAACAGCTTCGTCGTGGATGACGATTCGTCAAAACCACGCGCTTATGTGTTGGAAATGTTTCCTTATCCCTCGGGCCGCATCCACATTGGTCATGTGCGCAACTACACAATGGGTGATGTGCTGGCGCGGTACAAACGGATGACTGGGCATGAGGTACTTCATCCCATGGGCTGGGACGCCTTTGGGATGCCCGCAGAGAACGCCGCGATGGAAAAAAATGTTCATCCGGGCGGCTGGACGCGCGACAATATCGCCAACATGAAAGCGCAGTTAAAGCGGCTTGGCTTCGCAATTGACTGGACGCGCGAACTAGCCACCTGCGAACCAGAATATTATGGCCATGAACAGGCTCTGTTTCTGAAGCTATATGCAGCAGGCCTTGTTTACCGCAAGGAATCGGCCGTGAACTGGGACCCGGTTGACATGACCGTTCTTGCCAATGAGCAGGTCATCGACGGCAAGGGCTGGCGCTCAGGCGCGCCTGTTGAACGGCGAAAGCTGAGCCAGTGGTTCCTGAAGATCACCGATTTTGCAGAAGATCTGCTCGCTGGTCTTGGCACGCTTGACAAGTGGCCCGACAAGGTGCGGCTGATGCAGGAAAACTGGATTGGCAGATCGCAGGGCCTGAAATGCACCTTCCGCTTTCCCGGTGGCAGCGACGGAATCGCCGTCTTTACAACACGGCCGGATACGATGTTCGGCGCCAGTTTTGTGGCCATTGCCGCTGACCACCCCGTTGCACAAAAACTTGCCGCGAACGCGCCTGATTTACAAGCTTTCATTGAGGAATGCCGCAGGGGCGGAACAACCGCTGCGGACATTGAAACCGCGGAAAAGCGCGGGTTTAACACTGGCCTTTCTGTCGAACATCCTCTGGACGCCAGCTGGCACCTGCCTGTTTACGTCGCCAATTTTGTGCTGATGGACTATGGCACAGGGGCGGTTTTCGGATGCCCAGCGCATGACCAGCGCGACCTTGATTTTGCCCGCAAATATCATTTGCCCGTTACCCGAGTCGTCGCAGATGGCAATCTGACGGATAGTGTTTTTGCAGGCGATGTGGCCTTTACTGGCCCTGGCATGATCGTGAATTCCCACTGGATGAACGGCATGACGATTGATCAAGCGAAAGCCGATGTAATTGCACGCGCGAAGGCCGAGGGTTGGGGGGAAGGCCAGACCCAATATCGCCTGCGTGACTGGGGCGTGTCGCGGCAACGTTATTGGGGGACGCCAATTCCCATCATCCACTGTCAGACTTGCGGCGCTGTCCCTGTGCCCGACAACCAGCTGCCCGTGAAGCTCCCTGAAGACGTAAGCTTTGACATTCCCGGCAACCCGCTCGACCGGCATCCCACATGGAGCAAGGTCGACTGCCCCAAGTGTAAACAACCAGCGCGCCGCGAGACCGACACACTGGACACTTTTGTTGATTCCAGCTGGTATTTCATCCGCTTTGCAAGCCAGCCAACGGATAAGCCTTTTGATCGCGCAGTTGCGGAAAAATGGCTTCCCGTCGATCAATATATTGGCGGGGTAGAGCATGCGATATTGCATTTGCTTTATGCACGGTTCTGGACGCGCGCTTTAAACCATATCGGCTTGATAGACGTAAAAGAGCCGTTTGCGTCGTTGTTCACGCAGGGCATGGTAACCCACCAAACCTATCAGGATGCAAATGGAACGTGGCTAAGTCCTGATCAGGTGCGGCGCGAAGGCGATGTCTGGACGATCATTGACAGCGGTGTGCCCGCAGTCGCTGGCCGCATCGAGAAGATGTCCAAGTCCAAGAAGAATGTCGTCGACCCTGATGACATTGTCGACCAATATGGCGCCGATGCTGTGCGCTGGTTTATGTTGTCCGACAGCCCGCCCGAACGCGATCTGGAATGGTCCGAGGCAGGAATTGAAGGCTGCTGGCGCTTCGTGCAGCGTCTTTGGAGGCTGACCGCGCAGGTAAGCGGAGCACAGGGCACAGATAAGGCTCTGGACCGGAAAACACATCAGGTGATCGCTGGCGTTGGTGCCGACATCGAGGCACTCGCATTCAACAAGGCCGTGGCAAAAATCTACGACCTTGCAAACGCTATTGAAAAAGCTGCGCCATCCGCAAGCCGCGATTCGGCCATCCGCAATATTGTGCTTTTGTCCGCCCCAATGGTGCCGCATCTCGCCGAAGAGGCGTGGACCGCGCTTGGTGCGCACAGCGGTGGCGGGCTGATCGCCGATGCGGCTTGGCCGGCGGTTGATCCTAGCCTGCTTGAAGAAGACGAGGTGACGATTGCGATTCAGGTCAAAGGTAAGCTGCGCGATACACTGACGGTGGCCAAGGGGTTGTCAGAGAGCGATGTAGAGGCGCTTGCGCTTGCCAGCCAAAAAGTCCAGCATGCTATTGAAGGCGCTGAAATCAAGAAAATCATCGTCGTTCCCGACAGGCTGGTCAACATCGTCTTATGAACCGTTTCATAGCTCCTTTTCTCCTCGCTTTGGCACTGACTGGTTGCGGTTTGCAGCCTCTCTACAGCGGCGGGTCAAACGGCGCAGTGGCCAGCACATTGGGCACTATTAACGTGGCGCCGATCGAAGGGAAAAACGGATGGCTGATGCGCAATGCGTTGAACGATCGGCTGGGTGGCCAAAACAATGAGGCTACGCAGTTCCGGTTGGTTGTAACGCTTGACGACCAGATCGAAGGCTTTGGCGTACGCGCCGATGACACGGTTACACGCGAACGACGCACTTTGCGCGCCCGGTATCAGCTTGTTGCTGTGGCCAGCGGCGAAACGGTGCTTGACGCAACTGCAGGTTCCGATGCCGGAATTGATGTGGTGAGTTCGGAATATGCGACCATCGCCGGCGAAAACAGCGCGCTGGAAAATCTGACGCAAAAGGTCGCGGATCAAATTGTCACGCGGCTTTCGATTTACGCCCGCGGCGAATGAGCAACCCCAAAGAACGCAGCTTTATAAACGCTGTCAGCGCACGTCCTGACATTAGACTGTTTTTCATTTTTGGCCAGGATGAGTCGGCGATAACCGATATCGCGGCAAAAATGACGGCGCAATTGGCTGGATCAGAACGTATCGACATTGATAGTGACCGAATCCGCAATGACCCGGCGCTGTTGGCAGATGAAGCGTCTGCGCTGTCACTGTTCGGCGACAAGAGACATGTCCGCCTCAATTTCCGGCGTGAAGAAGGGCTTGCTGCGGTCGAGAATTTGGTGGCGCTTGAGGGCGATGCCAACCCAGTAATCGCGACCGCCGGAAATCTGACCAAGGCCAGCAAATTGCGAAAACTGGCGGAAGGGCATCCGCGCGCAATGGCGCATATATGTTATCTCCCGGAGGAAAGCGATGCTGCGGCTGCCGTCATGGCTTTTGCGGCAACGACTGGCTTGAAGATCGATAGGCCACTAGCTGCACGCATTGCCCGTTACACTGGCCAAGACCGAAAATTGGCGCAGGCGGAAATAGAAAAGCTCTCTCTATATTACGACTCGTCACCACAGCGTCCCGCAACAGTCGAGGTCCCGGTGTTCGAGGCTCTTTCTGCAGAAACCGGTGAGGAAAATATCAACGGACTGGTAAATCAGGTCATGGGCGGCGACCTGCGCGGGACAGGCCGCGAATTGGCCGATGCACGCGACATGGGCGTCGATGCTATTCGGATCATTCGTGCATTTCAACGCCGCGTCACCATGCTCGCCGCGATGCGGGCGAAAGTAGACAATGGTGCAAATCCTGGCGCAGTGGTGAAAGCCACGCGTTCAGTTTTCTGGAAAGATGCCGAATATTATGTGCAGCAGCTGTCCCGTTGGCCCTCGGCGCGGCTTGCCGGTTTGAATGACCATTTGCTTGAGGTTGAGTCAAAGTTGATGCATGTGCGCGACGGGCTTGGCACGACGATATTAGAAGAAGAACTTGTCCGCATTGCACGGGCGGCCGCACGCCGAGGCTGATCACTGATATTGCGCGGTAATAGGAATGCGGGCGCGGAAGGTGCCTGATACATGGCCGCGCACAACCAATGTGCCCCCGAATGAAAATTCAAGCCGCCCGCTGGAATCGAGCCGCGATCCGCCAGCCAAGCTTGTCCGCAAGCCGGTTATTTCGACCACCTCACCGGTAGAAGATGTCATCCGCGCCGTGGAAGGCAGGTCAATCCGCACCGTCCGGCCAGGTTCGCCTTTCACGATGGCCGTCCCCGCCAGCGCTGCGCCGCCCAAGTCGACCATGCCGCCCTTGACCGTTTTGCTCCCGCTTTGGGGATCAAGGTCAATTTCGCCGCTGCCGGATTCAGGCAGGGCTGCGCGGCTGAAGTCCAGCTTCGTCGTTATTTCGATGGACAAGGGCGTGCTGCGGTCGGCCAATGCAGCCAATTGCATGCCTTCACGCGTACACAACAAACAAGCGCCGTCTCCCGCAGCCAGCAGCAACGGCAATAGCCCCAACGCTCCCACAGCGCGTAGCTTATGACCCGGTCCTGTCATAGCCTGCCAAATCTAGCCCGATCATAGTAAAATATCTGTTAAGGATAGTTCTTGAACCGTCTTGCCATTGACCCCACATCAGCTTTTCCAAAAGGATATTTGTAATGAAAAAAGTTATCAAAACCGACGCCGAATGGCGCGCCGAATTGGGCACCGTTCAATATCATGTCCTGCGTGAGGCAGGAACCGAGCGCGCTTTTGCGGGCGAACTGACCG
>JBBQPQ010000041.1:0-20933 GCA_038217195.1 Sphingomonadales bacterium
AATTGTAGGTCACTGCCAACCGCATTTTCGACCCGGTCGGTGATGGTCGATGCGTCCCAGCGGGCAACGGTCTCCGACACAAGCTTCACGATATTGTCGCCGTAATTTTCGGTCGTGCCGACAATCGCGCGGCGAGCAAAGCGGTTGATCTGGTGCTTCAGCCGCGCATCTTCCTGCAACGTGCCGCCAAGCTTGATGAGCGCATCGCCGAAGCTGCCAGCCAACGCTGCATCGGGGTTACGTGCGGCCTTCAACAAGCCGTCGCGTCCTTGGTCCCACAGGCTATTGATCCATTTGCCCATCGCCGGATTGTCGAGCAATTGCCCTTTCCAGTGCGCAACCTTGGCCTGCAATTCCTTGTCATGGCGCAAGTCGTGCGCAAGGCTCGCAAGACCTTCCTCGCCTTTTTCGCGCAATGGATGATCTGGGTCCTCAGCCATTTCATGCAGCAGCTTGTTCAGGCCGTTAACGATGGCATTGGCCAATTTGTCGTCGAGCCCGGTCCAGCGCATGATCGTGTTGGCGCGTTCCTCAACCATCTCGCGGATCAAATGCTCGTTGGCTTCAAGTGTTGCAGATGCCCATTTGATGATACCGTCGAGCACGGGAATATGCCGCCGCTCGCGGATCATGGCTGTCAACAACTGGCCAAGCAGCGGCGCGATATCCAGCTTGTCTAACTGCGTGCGAATGGCGCCTTTGGCCACACCGCCAAGCCGTTCATCATCCAGCGCGGCAATGATGTCTCCCATTAGCCGCGACGCGCCCATCCGCATCCGGCCTTCGCCGCCCGACGGTGCGCTCAAAAACTTGCCCATGGCGCCTGCGACGTCCATCCGCTGGATCCGCCGCGCTACGACCTTTGTAGTGAGGAAGTTGGTGCGCAGGAAGCTTGCAAGTGTGCGACCAAGCCGTTCCTTGTTGTTGGGAATGATTGCCGTGTGCGGAATGGGAATGCCCAACGGATGGCGGAACAAAGCTGTGACCGCAAACCAGTCTGCAAGGCCGCCCACCATGCCAGCCTCGGCAAAGGCACGCAGAAAACCCCAATAGCCGACGTGGCGAGTTTCCATATATTTGCCGAAGACGAATAACGCAGCCATGCACAAGAGCAGCGCCGTTGCGATAATCCGCATCTGGCGCAGCTCGGCATCACGCTCGGCGTAGCGGGTTTTCTCCGACAGCCCTAGTTGGTTCGCAGTTTTCACGAATCAGACTTTAGCGTCGTCTGCACAAAACTCCACGAAGTCTTGTCTTGGCACCAACACCAACTCACTCTGCAGGCTGAAGTCCGCCTAGATCGTCTTTACCTGTATGTTTGCCGGCGGCTTTTCCGGATGCTTTGGTGGGTGTTGCCGCCTTTTCCCCATGCTTGTTGGGATCATATGTCAGAAGACGAGTCCGCAACCACGGACCAACCCGCTTTTCCAAACCGTCGGCAAGGCTGAAACCAGCAGGCACGATAAGCAACGTCAACATTGTGGAGACGATCAGGCCACCGATTACGACAGTGCCCATGGGCGACCGCCATTGGCCGTCACCACCGAGCGAGAGTGCGGTTGGCACCATGCCCGCCGTCATGGCGACTGTGGTCATCACGATTGGCTGCGCACGCTTATGGCCAGCCTCCATAATCGCCTGGAATTTGGGTACGCCGCGCGCCATTTCCTCGATCGCAAAGTCGATAAGCAAAATCGAGTTTTTCGCGACGATTCCAAACAGCATCAACACGCCAATGAATACAGGCATCGATATCGGCTGACCGACGAGGCCAAGCGCCAGAAGCCCGCCCAATGGGGCAAGGAGCAGCGAGCCCATGTTGACCAATGGCGACATGAAGCGATGGTACAAGAGCACCAGAACTGCAAACACCAGCAATGTTCCGGAAATCAACGCCACAAGGAAATCATGTTGCATTTCCTGTTCCCATTCCTGACTGCCAAATGGCGCGCGGGATACGCCAGTTGGCAGATTTTTCATGACGGGAAGTTCGTTGATTTTCTTGTCTGCGTCGGATGACACGATACCCGGCGCAAAATCGGCACCGATGAAAATGCGGAAATTCTGGTTTCGACGCTGAACCGAGGTGGGGCCAGCACCAAAGCTGATATCCGCAACGCGCGACAATGGAACAGAACCGCCGGACGCCAGAGGCACAGGCAGGTTACGAATGGTATCGAGGCTTTGACGTGATTCCTTGGCCAGCATCACCCGAATGGGTATCTGTCGATCAGACAGAGAGAATTTCGCGCTGTTCTGGTCGATGTCGCCGAGCGTGGCGATGCGGATCGTCTGGCTTAACGCGACGGTCGATACGCCCAGTTGTGACGCTAGGTCGGTGCGCGGCGTAATGATCAACTCCGGACGCTGCAAATCCGCCGAGATACGTGGTGCGCGCAATTCAGGCAAATTCTTCATCTGCTCGACAAGCGTTGCTGCAGTCTGGTCAAGCTTCTTGGGGTCCGATCCTGACAGCATGACAGACACGTCGCGACCCGAGCCACCGCCACCGGGGCCATTGGCCTGGAAGGTCACGCGCGCATCGGCGATTTTGGTGAGCTGCGGTGTAAGATCCTCTTCAAATTGCTGGCTGGTGCGGGCACGTTCCTTTTTCAAAGTGATGAACATGCTCGCGCTGCCTTCACGCACGCTCTGCAATGCCGTTTCGACCTCAGGCTGCTTTTCGATGATCGCAGCGGCCTGATTGGCGATTTCACGTGTGCGTTCGAGCGTGGTTCCAGGCACCATTTCAATGCGCACGCGGCTGAAATCGGTGTTACCATCAGGAAAGAATTGCTTTGGAAGGATGATAAACAAGGCGACCGTTAGCCCGAGGGCCAAGGCTCCAATACCCATCATCCAGCGTCGATGGCCAAGTGACCAGCGCAAAATCTTCATGTATCTGTCGATCCAGCCGCTTTCGCCATGCTCGGCCATGCCGGTGGATTTGAGGAAATAGGCAGCGATCATAGGCGTTATCATACGTGCCACGGCCAAGCTCATGAGCACAGAGGCGACAACGGTCAGGCCAAAATTCTTGAAGAACTGACCCGCGACGCCTGGCATCAGGCCAACGGGCAGGAACACGGCGACAATTGAAAATGTCGTCGCGACAACCGCCAAACCGATTTCATCGGCGGCGTCGATTGAGGCCTGATAGGCTGATTTTCCCATACGCATGTGCCGGACGATATTTTCGATCTCTACAATGGCGTCATCGACCAGGACACCCGCGACCAGCCCAAGCGCCAGCAGCGACATGGTGTTGAGCGTGAAGCCAAGCAAATCCAGAAACCAGAATGTAGGAATCGCGGACAGCGGGATGGCAATCGCGGAAATGATGGTTGCGCGCCAGTCGCGCAGAAACAGGAACACCACGACGATGGCCAGTAACGCGCCTTCGATCATCGCCGCCATGGAGCTTTTATACTGGCCCTTGGTGTAATCGACGCTGTTGAACAAGGTGATGAAATTGATGCCGGGATTTTCTTTTTTGATTTCGGCCATTTTTTTAATGGCTTCATCAAATACGGTGACGTCGGACGCGCCCTTGGCACGTGACATGCCGAAAGTGACAACTTGCTTGCCGCCAGCAAAGGCCATGGCCTTTTGCTCGCTGAAACCGTCCGTGACCTCGGCCACATCGGCAAGCTTGATAGATCGGCCAGCACCAAGGCTGATCTGTGTCTGGCTCAACGAAAAGGCGTCGGTTGAGTTGCCCAGAACACGAACGGACTGGCGCGAGCCTGCGATCTGCGACTGTCCGCCTGATGCGTTGATATTCTGCTGACGCAGCACGGAATTTATCTGGCTGGCACTCACGCCAAGCGACTGCATTTTGGCTGGGTCAAGAACAACACGGATTTCGCGGTTCACGCCGCCATTGCGGCTGACAGAGGCCATGCCCTCGACTGAAAGCAGGCGGCGCGAAACGGTATCATCGACGAACCAGCTAAGCTGTTCAAGTGTCATGTCGCTGGCTTCTACGGCGAAATAGGCAATCGGGTCGCTTGAAGTTGCGACTTTGAAAATCTGCGGTTCCAAAATGCCATCTGGCAGATCGCTGCGAATCTGGTCGACCGCATTCTTCACTTCGCTGACGGCAGCATTAATGTCGTCGCCGATTTCGAACTCGGCGCTAACCGTCGTATTGCCTTCGCTTGAGGTCGCATCAATGTTGCGGACGCCCTGAACGCTGCGGATAGCCGATTCGACCTTCTGCGTTATTTGGGTGGTGATTTCGGTTGGAGCAGCGCCGGGTTGCGAAATGGAAACAACAACGACCGGAAATTCAATATCGGGATCATTTTGCACGTCCATATTCATGAACGACATGATGCCAGCAATGGTGAGCGCGACGAACAATACGATCGGCACCACCGGGTTGCGGATGGACCATGCAGAAATATTATTTAAATTCATATTTTATATCCCGAATGTCCCAAAATCACTGCTTTTTCAGAAGCTTGGGATTGATCGTTTCGTCCGGATTTAGGAAGCCGCCAGCATAGAGCACAACGCGTTCCGTGCCATCAAGGCCTTGTTCGATGATCAGCCCCTGGGCGGTAACGGAGCCAACCTTCACGGGACGCTGCTTCACCTTGTTGTCTTTGCCTACAATGTAGACAAAGCTACCCTCGCGGCCAGTTTGAATGGCGGATTCAGGTAAAACAGGTGCCGTCATGGCGCCGGACTTGATTTCCACCGAGGCAAACCCACCGGGGCGTAATGCCTTGTCAAATGGCAACGCGACGCGCGCGACACCTTGCCGGCTCTGCGAGTCAATCATGGGAGCGATCTGCCAGATATTGCCGTTAAAAACCCTGTCTGTGCCAACGGGCGTTACTGCCGCCGGTATTCCAACGGCGACCTGAGCAAGATCATCTTCGCTCAGCTTTGCCTGAAGCTCCAGCTGGCCATCCTTGGCAATGCGGAACAATATACCGCTGCCTGCAGATACGGTTTGTCCGGTTTCAACATTTCGCTCAAGCACATAACCCGAAACGGGCGCGCGCACATCAAGTCGTGCATTGCGGGCACGGGTTTCCCCAAGTTGCGCATCGGCCACTTTGACACGAGCGCGTGCTGCGTCACGGGTTGCGGTTTTGCGGTCAACGTCAGCCTTGGAAATAAAGCCGCGGTCGACCAGTTGCATCGCCCGGTCGAGTTCATTCTGTGCCAGCTGCAGGTCTGCGCGGGCAACCCCAATTTGCGCCTCAAGCGCAGCTGCCTGTTGGGTTTGAACCGATCGGTCCACGCTGACGAGTACGTCGCCCTGATTGACCCAGTCACCTGCATCGACATAGACCTGAAGCACGCGGCCGCCTTCGCCGACGACGCCAACGGGGATTTCACGTCGCGCCGCCAAAGTGCCGGTCGCGTTAATGGCGCGGACAACTGTGTCCCGGCCGGGTGCAACGACCGTCACGGTCTGCGCCTGATCTGCCTTTTCGGCCTCGGTGGAAGCTGCAGTTTCTGATTTGGCACCGAAGAAATAATAGGCACCGCCGGCCACGACCAAAATCGCAACAATTACAGCAGCGATTCTTATCCGGCGACGATTGCGATCGGCATTGTCCTGCAAAACTTCGCCGTTCAGCGTTACGCCCATTGTAGTTTCGTAATTCATTACGGGGTTCCAAATTCAGTCTCGGGGAAGTTCGCACGCCCCCCTGTTTATAATGGCGCTGTATTACCCTAATAAGTCACTGGCCGCAAGGCGCAGAATATCAAAGGGTCAAACGCAAGGTTTGCTATATAATAACGGAAACTCCGGCGTGTAACAATAAAGACTGACGCCAGATAGGATTCGACGAACGGCATGAACAAAAAAGCCACAAAGAACGGTTCTGCCTAGCTCTTTTAGTCCAAAAACAGAATGGTTTATCGCACGCGGCCCCTTTGGATGAGGTTGAGGACAGCCAATACAACGACTGCACCAAAAAATGCCACGAGCAACCCTGTAAGTGAGAACTCTTTGACGCTGCCCACGATCCCAAACCGATTGGCGATAAAGTTTCCGACAACCGAACCGACACATCCAGCGACTACATTGGCGATGATACCCATGGATGCGTCACGGCCCATGACCTTGCTTGCAAGCCATCCTGCGATGCCACCAACGATAATTGCAACAATCCAACCCATAATGTTTCTCCTCTACGCTATCGGGTTAGGCCCGGCGGCAATACTGTAATGTAACGCAGAGAAATTGCCAGTCGCCAGACTCCATATTCAAATTTTTTATAAAAAATGAAATATGAATAAGAAAAACCCCGCACGAGGCGGGGCTTTTATATACATGCGCTTGACCAACAGCGTTTAGTACTTTTGCTGGCGCTCATACAGGTCGCGATAATGCTGGATACGCGTGACGCGCAGGCCCGGCATGCCTGAGCGGTCAACGGCACGCTGCCATGAGGCAAATTCTTCAAGCGTGAGATCATAGCGTTCACACACATCGTTGATCGTCAGCAGCCCGCCATTGACCGCGGCCACGACCTCTGCCTTTCGGCGAACAACCCATCGGGTCGTGCCGGGAGGCGGCAGACTGTCAAGAGTCAGTGGCTCACCCAATGGACCAATGACCTGTGCGGGGCGGAATTTCTGGTTTTCAATCATGACTTTTTGTCTGCTCCATGCCCCGCGGGATTTAACTCTTTCCCTGTTGCGGTCGGTGTACACAGTTGGTCTTTGCTATTAGCTGAAGCAGATTGGTAAACAGGCTGTTCATCCATTATTGATGTCTCCGTTTTCTGCCAAAATGACCCACATACGGCAACTTCTGCGTCAGGCTCGGCGGCAAAACATTGGATGCGCGCGACAAGGTGGTCACCATCGGCAATGTGGCCATGTTCGGCATTACGCAATGCGCGCACCGTCCTGCTTTTCGCTTGACGCGCACGGGCCGCGTCCAACACAGAGCCGTAGCTGTTTGTGGTCGTCTCGGCATATTTGCGTTGCGCGTTGTGGGGAAAGTTCATTTCCATGACGCTGCTCTAGCCGCATAAATTCTAATATGAGGTAAAGGTGGCGTTCAAACCATGTTAGGTGTTGTTAACGGCTGTTAGCCTTTCAACACCGGATCATTTGCAATCACGCGCGGAAGTTGTTCAGAAAACTGGCATTTCGTGATTTAAGTTTATAGGGAAGCGTTCGTATGAACGACAATATTTATCATTCGGATTTTCAGCTGGGCACCGATCTTGGTGGCAAACGAATCGTCGTAGCCATGTCTGGCGGCGTTGATTCGTCGGTCGTCGCGGCGTTGGCGGCGCGGACTGGCGCTGAAACCATCGGTGTAACCTTGCAGCTTTATGATCATGGCAGCGCCGTCAAGCGGGCAGGTGCCTGCTGCGCGGGACAGGATATCCGTGACGCACGTGCGGTGGCCGATAAACTGGGTATTGCACATTATGTGTTCGACCACGAAAGCCGCTTTCGCGAATCGGTTATCGACCATTTTGCCGACGAATATATGGCTGGGCGGACGCCGATTCCCTGCGTGCGTTGCAATATGGGCGTGAAATTCACAGACCTGTTCCGTCTTGCCCGTGAATTGGGAGCGGATTGCCTTGCGACGGGCCATTATGTCCGCCGCGTTGATGGACCAGAAGGTGCCGAGCTCCACCGTGCTGCCGACCCGGCGCGCGACCAGAGCTATTTCCTTTTTGCAACGACGCAGGACCAACTGGATTATCTGCGCTTTCCGCTGGGCGGGATGCCGAAGCCACAGGTGCGCGCTATCGCACGCGAAATGGGGCTGATCGTGGCGATGAAGCCCGATAGCCAGGACATTTGCTTCGTACCCGATGGCGATTATGCAAGCGTCGTGCGCAAGATAAGGCCAGATGCCGAAGTCGGAGGTGACATTGTGCATCTCGATGGCCGCATGCTTGGCCAACATAAAGGACTGATCCACTACACCGTTGGACAACGCAAAGGTCTTGAGGTTGGCGGGCAGCCTGTGCCTTTATATGTGATCAGCCTCGATCCATTGAATCAACGCGTGGTCGTTGGTCCGCGTGAGGCGCTTGCAGTTCAAGCCGCGCGCATAATCGATGCCAACTGGCTTGCTGATATAAATGGACGACCCATCATGGCCAAGGTGCGTTCCATGTCACGGCCAGTGGCCGCACGGCTCGATGGCGAATGGCTGCGTTTTGATTCGCCAGAATATGGGGTCGCGCCAGGGCAGGCTGCTGTATTATACGACGGGGACCGTGTACTTGGTGGTGGCTGGATTGAAGAGACCGTAAAGGCGCAGATGGCCACTGCAGCATAATATTGCGTTCTGGCTTGGGTGGGGGAGATTTGGGATGCATCTGGGGGAAGCGCAACGCGACATGCGCCGGGCATATGTCAACGGCGGTGTCGGTATATTTGTGTCGGGCGCAGTATGGGCGGCCGCAGGGTTGGTGACGCTAAATGCCAGCTTGGTCGCTGGCATGGCGACGCTGTTTTTCGGCGGGGTAGCCATCCATCCGCTTTCTTTGCTGCTGGCAAAGGTCGTGTACAAGCGTGGCAAGGTGCGTGCGCCCAATCCCATGGAAATGCTTGCGCTTCAGTCAACAGCTTTTCTTATCATTGGGCTGGTTGTCGCATATCTCGTCAGCGAGGCGCATCCTGATTGGTTTTTCCCGATTGCGCTGCTGACGGTCGGAGCCCGCTATCTGGTGTTTCAGACGGTGTACGGCATGCGCTTGTATCTGGTGCTTGGTTTCATCTTGATCGCATTGGCAACTGTTGCAATCTGGCTGGGTATATCGCCGGCATTCGTCGCTCTGGCTGGTGGCGGTGTAGAGTTACTTTGCGCTGCACTCATACTCGTTCCGGCAAAGCGTTAGACTATAACGCCTCGATCTCGGCCTCATTCAATTGAATGCAGCCAAACGCCCCACGCCGTTCCGCGACTGCCTCCGCCAGAAACGGGACCGAGGCATAGATCCGTTTATTCTCCGGATCGTCGCTTAACCTGACGATCTCCATCCCTTTTTCTTTGTCTGTTTCGCATGATGCCATATCGCGTCCTTCAATATAGCGGCATGAGCAGGTGATATGCGCGCCATAAGCTGCGCCGACACGCGCCTGTCCCTTGATGCTGCTCCAGTTCCAAATAAGCCACAAGGCCGCAATCACGACGATACCCACCGCAACAATCTTCAGTCGCTTGAAGCCCGGTTGAGGGGCTTTTACATCTTGGGTCGAAGTTGCGGTTGCCATGGGCCCTCCATCTGGTGCATCGAAGATCGCCATGCCTAGAAACAAATTCACGCTTGCCGCAACTGCTTTCTGCGCAATGGCCGCACTGGTCCTTGCCGGATGCTCCGCCGAGCCGCCCCCCAAGCCCGCAGGTCCGGGCTTTGTTATGATTGTCGACGACGCTTCAGTGAGCAAGAACAAGCTCGCCGACGCGATCGCACCGTTTTTTGAGGACCCGGCCTTTTCCGAAACCCGCGCATTGGTTGTAATGCAGGGCGGGCGCGTGGTCGCAGAACGCTATGCGCCCGGATATGGTCCTGACACAAAGCTGATTAGCTGGTCGATGGCCAAAAGCGTGACCGCCATTTTGGTCGGGATGATGGTTGCCGACGGGCGGCTTGCGCTGGATGAACCCGCCATTGTGCCTGAATGGCAGACGCCGCGCGACGGGCGGGCGAAAATTACCCTCCGGCACTTGCTGCACATGTCTGCAGGGTTGGATCATACCGAAGTGGCGGAGGACGGTGTCGAAATTTTTGATGCTGACACGCCGCGCATGCTGTTTTTGGATGGCCGCGAAAATGTGGCGCGCTACGCTGAAACCCGTCCCTTGGAAGCCGTTCCTGGCCAGAAATTTGAATATAGTACAGCAACGACTCATATTCTTGCCGACATCATGACTCGGTCCCTCACTCAAAGTAAGGATCCCGTCGAGCGGCGTGATGCCATGTTGGAATATGCGCGTGGCCGCCTGTTCGAGCCATTGGGGATGACCAGCGCAACGCCCGAATTTGACCGAAACGGCACAATGCTAGGCGGTAGCATGATCCACGCGACCGCGCGTGATTGGGCCAAGTTCGGGGAGTTTCTCCGCAATAATGGTAGTGTGCGCGCGGCACAAATGATGCCGACGAGTTGGACCCGCTTCATGAAGACGCAAAGCAAAAACGACAAAAGCTATGGCGCACATCTATGGTTGAACCATAAGCGCAATGACGGCCGCGATCAGGTGCTGTTTCCGGGTAAAGCGCCATCCGACGTCTTTGCGGCGCTTGGGCACTTGGGGCAGTTTGTTGTCGTGTCACCACAACAACGTCTAACTATCGTGCGCTTGGGCAACACAGCTGATGATAAGCTTGATCCCATCAACGACCAGCTGGCGAAATTGATTTCGGTATTTCCGAAACGTTAGGGTTTGGTTACGCCATGGCAACAGGCGCGTTGTCGCCCAAATCTTCAAACCATGCTTCGACGGGACCGCTCAACTTGATGAGCAAAGGGTTGCCTTTGCGGTCGCGTGCCTTGCCAGCCTGAACCTTTATCCACCCTTCGGAAATGCAATATTCCTCAACCGTGGTCCGCGTTTCGCCCTTGAAGCGAATACCAATGCCTCGGGACAGCAAGTCGCCGTCAAAAAACGGGCTCATCGGATTAATCGATAAGTGATCGGGTGGGGTGTCCGTGCCCGTGGTCTGTGTCTCTTCAGTCATGGGGGCGCTTTGCCGCAAAGCATAGCGCTTGGCAATATATTGCAGGCAGTGCACAGGGGGCAAAATGGCAAATCGAAATACTTATGACGTAATCGTCCTTGGCGCTGGCGGCGCTGGCCTGATGTGTGCCCTGACCGCGGGGCAACGCGGCAAGCGGGTGCTGGTTATCGACCATGCAACAGGTCCTGGCAAAAAAATCCTGATTTCAGGCGGCGGACGGTGCAATTTTACCAATGTCAACGCGACCACCACCCACGCGCAAGAACGCTATCTGTCGGCGAACCCCCATTTCGCGAAGTCGGCGCTTGGCCGATATACGCCGCAGGATTTCATCGCCTTGGTATCGGCGCATAACATCGCATTTCATGAAAAGACGCTTGGCCAGCTGTTCTGCGACGGTTCTGCACGGCAGATCGTTGCGATGCTCATGGCGGAGTGCGACAAATCCGAAGCATGTGGCGGGCGTGTCGACTTCGTATTTGACGCGCCTGTCGGAGATGTGTCGCATGACGGCAGCGATTATCACGTGACCTACAATGGCGTGCATGCGCAGGGTGCGGCGTTGGTGATTGCAACTGGCGGCCCAAGTATTCCCAAAATGGGGGCAACCGCCTTTGCTTATGATCTGGCGCGGCAGTTCGGATTGAAAATCGTTGAACCCAGACCTGCGCTCGTGCCGTTGACGCTTGGCGGGGACGATATTTTGTTCCGTGAATTGTCGGGCGTTTCTGCCGAAGTCGTCGCCAAACATGGGAGAACCACATTTCGTGAAGCTGCATTGTTCACGCATCGCGGCCTCAGCGGCCCCGCTGTCTTGCAAATCAGCAGCTATTGGCGGCCGGGCGACCACGTGCAAATCGACTTTCTGCCGACTCTTGATGCGACTGAACTGTTGTTGGCGGAAAAGCGCGCTCGGCCGCGCGCAACATTACGGTCGGCGTTGGACCGGGTATTGCCAGCACGACTTGCCGAGGCGCTTTCCAACAAGCTTGCTCTACCTGGCAACCTTGCCGACCAAAGCGACAGGAAATTGGCGGATGCCGGCGCTCTACTCGACAGCTGGCCGTTTGTGCCAAATGGCAGTGAAGGCTATGCCAAGGCCGAGGTGACGTTGGGCGGGATAAGCACTGACGGCCTGTCGCAGAAGACTATGGAAGCAAAAAAAATGCCGCGTTTGTTCTGCGTCGGCGAGGCTGTCGACGTCACTGGCTGGCTCGGCGGCTATAACTTCCAATGGGCATGGGCAAGCGGTGTTGCCGCCGGGGAGGCGTTCTAGCTTGGCATTGCATAGTGGCACGAAACACGCAGTTACATTTTAATTTCGGGTTTACGCATCCAAATTGGATCAGCGGCGTTTTTCGGTTGGTGACGACAACTGAAAAGGACACATCTATGAAATTCTCCCATATTTTAATGATCGGCGCCGCATCGCTGGCAAGCATTGCAACCCCGGCTTTCGCCCAGTCAGAAGACGAACAATGGGAAGGCGCATACATCGGCGGCTCATTCGGCCTTGGCGCGCAAAGCAATGACCGTAGCGAGAATGTTGTTTTCGACACCAACCTTGATGGTTCTTTCGATAACAATGTGAACACTGTTCTGGGTGCAAATGCCTTTTCGCCGGGTTTCTGCGGCGGCGCAGCAACGGGCAATTCGGTTGCTGGTGGATGCCGCGGAGATAAGGACGGCTATGACTACAATATCCGAGCAGGATATGACATGCAGTCGGGCAATATCGTATATGGTTTTGTCCTTGAAGGCGGGAAAAATGAGTCGCGTGACAGCGTAACCGCATTCAGCACAACGCCAGCGGCGTATACCTTCACACGTCAGCTAGATTACAGCGTTCAGGCCCGCGCACGCGTCGGCTATGCAGCACGTGGTGCCTTGTTCTACGCAACCGGCGGTGCAGCTTATGCCAAAATCAAAAACAGCTTCTCCACCACCAACGGCGCGAACAGCTTCACCGATAACGGCAATTCGAATAGCTGGGGTTATTCCTATGGCGGCGGTACCGAAGTAAAGGTTGCACGCAATTTCTCAATTGGTGTTGAATATCTCTACACCAATTTTGTCGACGACGATTATGTCGTGTCGGTCGGTCGTGGAACCGCGGCTGCCACCAATCCATTTTTGTTGGTCAATCCACAGGGCACCGACATGCGCCGCGGAGACAGCGATTTCGACACGCACAGCATTCGTTTGACGGCTGCATTTCGCTTTTAATTAGCCCTGTTTGTACTACAAAAAAGGGCGCCAAAGTCGGCGCCTTTTTTATTCACGCCGTTGCGGGGGCAATGAACACGGGAGCGGCCGGACCAAGCGGAATCTCCGCCGCTACCCACACCCCGACCAATAGCATGCCGACCAGTAATATTCCGATTGAATATGGGATCATGGTGGCGGCGAGGCTGCCAATACCGAAATCTTTGACCCATCGCTGACAAAATACCAAAATCAGCGGGAAATAGACCATCAATGGCGTTATGATATTCGTGGCCCCATCACCCACCCGGTAGGCCGCAGTTGTCATTTCGGCGCTGACGCCCAGCAGCATGAGCATCGGCACAAGAACGGGCGCCAGCAGTGCCCATTTTGCACTCGCGGAACCGATAAACAGATTGAGGGCCGCAGTGAAAACGACAACCAATACGAGCAAAACTGGGGCAGGCAAGGCCAGGGCCTGAAGTCCGGCAGAACCATGTACGGCAGTGATGAGACCAAGATTTGACCAACCAAACATCGCGACGAAATGCGAAATGGCAAACGCGAGGACAAGAAAATAAGCCATGTCGCCCATGGATTCGGACATCATGCGCACCAGATCGCGGTGGACCTTGATTGCGCCAGTTGCCCTTCCATATGCCCACCCCGCCAATAGGAACAGCACCATGAAACCGGCAACAAGGGATTGGTAAAAAGGTGTCAGCTGGGCCTCCTTTGACGCCGTTTCGTCAATCAGCGCCGTTTCGGGACCAAGCGTCATGAGCATCCAGAGTGAGACAACTGCTAAAGTGGCAAGGCCGGCATGACGGAGACCCTTGCGCTGGTCCGATGACAATTGGTCGCTAATATCAGCTTCTACAACGACATCACCTTCGCCTTCGGCTATCTTTGTTGCACTGCCTGCCAAGACCGCTTGCGTCCCGGTTGGGCGATACGCGCCAAGACCGGGTTCAATAATCCTGTCGGTGACATACCAAATCACGGGCAGGAAAATGAAGGTCATGCCGACAATGAAATACCAGTTCCCCGCAATATTGGCCTGCCATTCCGGGAAAACCGTGTTGGCAGCGGACTGGGTAATTCCGAACAACAGCGCGTCCAATTGCCCGGGAAAAAGATTGGCCGAAAAGCCGCCCGAGACGCCGGCAAAGGCTGCGGCAATTCCTGCGATCGGGTGGCGTCCGGCAGCGGCATAAATGACGCCTGCGAGTGGTATGAGAACCACATAAGCGGCGTCGGCCGCAAGATTGCCCATCATGGCGACCAGCGCGACGATTGGGGTCAACAGATATTTGGGCGCGTTAGCCACGCCTGCGCGCATAGCCGCGCCGAACAGTCCTGATTTTTCTGCCACGCCCGCCCCAAGCATGACCACCAGCACATAACCAAGCGGGTGGAACCCGGTAAAGGTCTTGGGCATTTCGACCCACAATTTCCGAATGTTTTCGGCAGAAACAAGGCTGGTTGCCGCGATGACTTTGTTCGCACCTGTAGCTGGGTCAACCTCGGTAGGATGCACGGCCGACCATCCCAGCGCCGCAGCAAGAACCGACAAGACAACAAGTCCTGCAACGAGGTAGAGAAACAGAAACACCGGATCAGGTAACTTATTACCGGTCCGTTCAATCCAGTTCAAAAATCTGCTGTTTCCAGTCGCATTCGATCCCGCAGCTCTTGCCACCTAGCTTCTCCCAACGCTCTGCCCGTCCCAATGTAACAAAGTTACAATGGCTGGCAAGAGCGTTGTTTGAGAGCGGCTTAGCTACTTATGCGGCCTGTTTGGCGCGCGATGCTTTCTTGCGTTCGTTCGGATCAAGCAGACGCTTGCGCAGACGTATGTTCTTCGGCGTAACCTCTACCATTTCGTCATCATCGATATAGGCAATGGCCTGCTCAAGCGTCAGGCGCTTTGGCGGTGTCAGGCGGATGGCGTCGTCCTTGCCTGTCGAACGGAAGTTCGTCAGTTGTTTCGATTTCATCGGATTGACTTCAAGGTCGTCTGGCTTGGCATTTTCGCCAATGATCATGCCTTCGTACAAGGCTTCGCCTGGCGAGACCATCAGGATGCCGCGCTCTTCCAATGGGCCAAGGGCGTAAGCTACTGCCTCGCCAGCGCCGTTCGAAATCAGCACGCCATTTTTGCGCCCTTCAATCGGTCCACGATGAGGGCCATATTTTTCGAACAGACGGTTCATGATGCCTGTGCCGCGTGTGTCGGACAGGAATTCACCATGATAGCCAATCAGGCCGCGTGACGGCGCGCTGAAGGTAATACGGGTCTTGCCACCACCCGAAGGACGCATGTCGGTCATGTCGCCCTTACGAATTGCCATTTTTTCGACCACAGTTCCTGCATATTCGTCGTCAACATCAATAACTACTGTTTCGTAAGGTTCGGTCGGCTTGCCATGATCGTCTTCGCGGAACAGAACGCGTGGACGGCTGATGCCCAATTCAAAGCCTTCGCGGCGCATCGTTTCAATGAGAACGCCTAATTGAAGCTCGCCGCGGCCAGCCACTTCGAAGCTGTCCTTGTCAGCAGCTTCGGTAATGCGGACGGCAACATTGCTTTCGGCCTCGCGCATCAAGCGGTCACGGATCATGCGGCTCGTGACCTTGGTGCCCTCACGGCCAGCCATGGGGCTGTCGTTGACGGAAAAACGCATCGACAATGTCGGGGGATCGATTGGCTGAGCCTGAAGCGGCTCGGTGACCGTCGGCTCGGCGATCGTGTCCGCGACGGTCGCAGTGGTCAAGCCAGCGATCGAAATAATGTCGCCGGCCTTGGCTTCTTCAACCGGAACGCGCTCAAGGCCGCGGAAGGACATGATCTTTGATGCACGTCCTGTTTCGACAATTTTGCCATCCGGGTTCAGCGCGTGGATTTGCTGGTTCACCTTGACGGTGCCGGACAGGACAAGGCCCGTCAGGATTCGGCCAAGGAAGTTGTCGCGGTCAAGCAAGGTGACAAGCATCTTGAACTCGCCGTCAACATCGGCCTTTGGCTCACGCACATGACTGACGATGGTTTCGAACATCGGCGTCAATGTGCCTTCGCGTGCGCTTGGGTCAGTAGAAGCATAGCCGTTGCGGCCCGAGGCGTAGAGTACAGGGAAATCGAGCTGCTCGTCCGTGGCGTCCAAGGACACGAAAAGGTCAAACACTTCGTCCAGCACTTCCTGGATACGCTCGTCGGGACGGTCGACTTTGTTCACGACCACGATAGGACGAAGCCCCAAAGCCAGTGCCTTTCCGGTCACGAACTTCGTTTGCGGCATGGCGCCTTCCGATGAGTCGACCAGCAATATGACACCGTCTACCATCGAAAGGATGCGTTCCACTTCGCCGCCAAAGTCGGCGTGTCCAGGCGTGTCGACGATATTGATGCGGGTCTTTTCGCCCTTATGGTCGTCCCACTCAACCGATGTGCACTTCGCAAGAATTGTGATTCCGCGTTCTTTTTCAAGATCGTTGGAATCCATCGCGCGCTCTTCAATACGCTGATTGTCGCGGAAGGTGCCCGACTGCCGGAACAGTTGGTCGACGAGGGTGGTTTTGCCGTGATCGACGTGCGCGATGATGGCGATGTTACGCAATGACATTTGGAAATGGGCCTTTTGGAAGGTCTTCATAGCAGCCACATGCCACTAGATTCTCGCGCGCCATTAAAGCAATATACGCTGCAGCGCAACATCGCTGGTGTTGCAATGCGCGATTGCAACGGTCAAAGCGCTCAAATGTTCGCTCGTATCTTCGCTGACCGCTTTGTCCTTTTGCTGCTGGCCACCATATTGTTGGCTAGCTTTTTGCCTGTGCGGGGCAGCGGCGCTGATATCGCTTCGGTCATTTCGTCAGGCGCGATATTCCTCCTGTTTTTCCTTAATGGTGTGCGATTGCCGCGGCACGAAGTTGTCAGTGGAGTCCGAAACTGGCGGTTGCAAGGCGCAATTTTTCTGTTTGTGTTTGGTGTGATGTCGGCGACCGGATTGGCGCTCTCGCAAATCTTTGACAATTTTTTGCCGGCAACGCTGGCCCTTGGTTTGCTGTTTACGGGTATATTACCTTCTACGGTGCAGTCGGCTGCTGCATATAGCGCGCTGGCCAAGGGCAATGTCGCGGCATCGGTGGTTGCGGCCGCCCTGGTCAATTTGGTCGGCGTTATCCTTTCACCCTTGTTGTTTGCGTTGTTCGCACATGTGGGCGATGCGCAGATCTCCGGTCAAGCGGTTGGCAGAATCGCGCTCATCCTGCTTTTGCCCTTTGTCCTTGGACAAATGGCTCAGCGCTGGTTCAAGCCGTGGGTTGACCGCAACAAGGAGCTCGCAACGTGGATGGACCGCATATCGATCGCGATTGCCGTCTATGTGGCGTTTTCCGGCGCGGTTGTTGCGGGTATCTGGAGCGTGGTGCGCGCCGACGAACTTGCTTGGCTTGCGCTGGCTTTATCGATCATGCTGCTGGTTGGCTTTGGTGGTGCATGGATGCTTGGCGGAATGATGAAGCTGCCGCGCGGGGACCGGATTACAATGCTGTTTTCGGGTGGGCAGAAAAGCATTGCCATCGGCGCACCCCTCGCCGCCACTATATTCCCGCCCGCCATTGCCGGCATGGTTCTGCTGCCGACCTTGGCTTATCATATGGCACAGCTGATTTTGTCAGCGCCATTGGCGACGCATCTTGCGAACAGCGAGATGCAAACTGCATCTCGCTAGGCAACAAGGGCGATTAAAGGCTCCTGAGCGCCTCCGAAGGACGTGCAGCGAGGATTGGCAGAGATCCAATTATGCCGAGGATAAATGTTATTCCTGCCCCGCCGATCAGGGTCAGTGCCAATATGGAATAGTCCGGCACGAAGCTGAAATCGAATATCTCGACCACGACATAATAGGCTGCCGACATACCAAGCAGCAGCGACACCAGCCCAAGCACGATAGCCAATATGCCATATTCGAGCGCTTGAGCCCCCAGTATCTGCCGCCTTGTGCTTCCAAGCATCTTCATGATGACACTATCGTAGATGCGCGATTGGCGGGCTGCGGCGATGGCGCCGACAAGCACAGCGATCCCAGCCAAGATAGCGATGGACGCAGCAGCCGCGATAGCCTGCGCCATTTGAGTTAGCAGAACGGTAATTTGCGCCGTAACCTCGCCCACTTCAATGAGGGATAACGACGGGAATGCTTGCGGAATTGACTTCGCCAAGATGCGCTCAGCTGGCTTGGACACAGTCAATGTCGCCACCATATTGTGCGGCGCGGCGTCGAGGCTGCCAGGCGAGAATACCATCACGTAATTCAGGCCGAAATTGTCCCATTTGACCGTGCGCAACGACGCGATTTTCGCGGGCACTTCAACGCCAAGCAGACTGATCGTCAAGCTGTCGCCAACGGTCAAGCCTAGGGTTTTTGCAACTTCTGCCTCGAGACTGACGAGTGCGGGGCCCGTATAATTGCGTGGCCACCATTTACCCGCCACAATTTCGCTGCCTTTGGGCAATGCGCTGCTGTATGTCAGACCACGATCACCATTCAGAACCCAGGCGCCCTCGGGCAGTTCTTCAAGCGCATCAACGCGCTGGCCACCATATTCGATAATCGTGCCGCGCAAGGCCGGGATCATATTGATGATAGCCTTGGAATCAGCACCGCGTACCATTTGCGTGAATTTCGCTGCGCCATCACGCGGGATATCCAGCGCAAAGAAGCTTGGCGCGCGGTCAGGCACGCTGTTCTTGATCTCGTTGTTGATGCTCGTTTGAATGGCGGCAAGCGTCACGAATAAGGTGAGGCCAAGTCCAAGCGCAACGACCAACGCCTGCGTCTGCGCACCGGGGCGATGGAGGTTCGCAAGTGCAAGCCGAGGCAAAGGAGCTTTTGGCCTTGGGATCCGAAGGGCAATGGCGCGCAGCAGCCATGCGATTCCCGTCAGCAATAACAAAAGGCCGAATGCCGCGCCAATAAAGGCCAACGAAAAGAGCGGCTCGCGCGCAGTTAAGACGGCAAGCGCAATGATCGCGAAAATGGCGGAAACTACCCACACAGTGCTCCGGCGGTCGATGCGGGCATTGCCCTCGACGATTGCCCGGAATAATCCAGCGGCGGGAACGGTGCGCGCGCGGGCCAATGGCGGCAAGGCAAAGGCGATGGCAATCAGCAAGCCATAAATTGCGCTGACGAGCAGCGGCACGGGGTGCAGGTTAAGGCCGGGCGCAATCGGCAATATGTCGCCAGCGACCCAGCCAATCACCACTGGCATGACACTGCCGACTGCGAGCCCTGCGACTATCGCCCCTGCGGCAACCGAGAGTATCTGAAGCATGTAGATGCGGAATATCGTCCCGCTGTCTGCGCCTGTGACCTTTAACGTAGCAATGCTTGCGCGCTTGCTGGCGAGATAGCTGCTGACGCCGTTGCCAACCCCGATACCTGCAATCACCAGTGCGGCAAGGCCGACAAGCGTCAGGAATTGGCCCATGCGTTCAATAAAGCGCCGCGTGCCCGGCGCGCCATTGGACCGATCGGTAATTTCCCAGCCCGCTGAGGGAAACTGAGTTTCGAGCTTCTTGGCGACCGCAGCTGCATCTTCCTCAGGCAGCAATTTGATGCGGTATTTCGCCTCATACATGCTGCCGGGCTGAATGAGGCGGGTGTCGGGCAGCGACGCCATATTGATGATCGCGACCGGACCAAGGGTGAAGCCTTCTCCCAGTCGGTCGGGTTCAACATCGATTATACCTGCGACCTTGAACCGGGCGTCGCCAAAACGGACAGTGCCGCCCGATTTGATATCCAGCCGCTCGGACAAAGTGGGCCCGATATAGATTTCGCCTTGTGCAGGTGCCTTGACTGCACCGCCGTCTTTTAGCCTTAACAGGCCATAATGCGGGTAAATATCGTCAATAGCCTTCAATTCGGCAAGGAGGCTGTCGCTGCCAGCTTCTGGCCCAATCGCCATTGCCCGCAGCCGGACGGTCTGGGAAACCAAACCTGCTTTGCGCAATGCAGCCAATTCATCGGCGCGCGCGGTACGCTGAGCCATGCCGATTTCTATGTCCCCGCCAAGGATCGTCTGCCCACGCCGTGAGAGCTCATCCGATATACCAGCGGTCAGGCTGCCAATGGCGGCTAAAGTTGCCACGCCAAGAAACAGGCAAATAGCAAGCAAGCGGAGCCCCCGAATACGCGCGGACAGGTCACGGCGGGAGATGCGCCAAATTGCGACGATTGGTAAGCTCAAGCCGCGCTCTCCACGACAAGTCCGTCTTGCATGGAAATGACCCGGTCGCATTTGCGCGCAAGTTCCGGGTCATGCGTGATGATCAGCAATGTCGCTCCCAACGCGGCCCGGCGCGCGAACAACAGGTCAATAATCGACGTACCAGTGGAGCCATCCAGATTGCCGGTCGGCTCGTCTGCGAAGATGATCTTTGGGCTAGCAGCCATGGCACGCGCGATCGCAACACGTTGCTGTTCCCCACCGGATAACTGCGAAGGATAATGCGTCAGGCGATGGCCAAGGCCAACGGCTTCAAGTTCGCCTTGTGCCATGTCAAACGGGTCGGCAATCCCCGCCAGTTCCAGAGGTATGGCGACATTTTCCAGCGCGGTCATGGTGGGCAACAAATGGAAGGCCTGCAAAACAATACCTATGCGCCCGCGCCTTGCGCGCGCCAATTCATCTTCATCAAGTTTGGTGAAGTCGAGACCATCTATCAGGACAGTTCCGCTACTGGCTTGCTCCAGTCCGGCAAGAACTGCCATCAATGAAGATTTGCCGGACCCCGACGGGCCCAGCAAGGCAACGCTGCTGTCATAGGGTACCTCGAGGTCCACGCCCCGTAAAATCGACACAGATGCGTCATTGCTGCCAAGGCTTAGGGTGACATTTGCCGCGCGGATTGCCATATCCGCTTTGTGATTGACCGGAGCGTGCAAGGAAAAATCCTTATGAGAAGTTTTTGGCTATATGGTGCGTTATGTGTCGCAATCCAAGGGCTGTCGGCATGCGGGTCTAATC
>JBBQPQ010000042.1:0-20545 GCA_038217195.1 Sphingomonadales bacterium
TGTTGAAAAGATGAAGCCGCTGGCAAAGGTACGGACAAAGTCACACAAATCACGCGAGGCGGCGATATAGCCGCCCATCACGCCATAGGCTTTGCCGAGCGTGCCCTCGATGACCGTGATGCGGTCCATCAGGCCTTCGCGTTCCGCAACGCCGCCACCGCGCGGGCCATAAAGGCCAACGCCGTGGACTTCGTCAATATAACTCATCGCATTATGTTTTTCGCAAACGTCGAGGATTTCTGCGATTGGCGCGATGTCGCCATCCATCGAATAGACGCTTTCAAACGCCACGAGCTTCGGACGGTCGGGATCAATGCGCGCAAGTTTGCGGTCTAAATCCTCAGCTGAGTTATGGTCAAACACGACACGTTCGGCGCGGCTGTGCCGAATTCCTTCAATCATCGACGCGTGGTTCAGCGCGTCGGACAACACCACACAATCAGGGATCTTCGAGGCTAATGTACCAAGCGCCGCCCAATTGGAGACGTAGCCAGAGGTGAAGAGCAACGCGTCTTCTTTATTGTGCAGGTCAGCCAGTTCGCTCTCGAGTAGAACATGGTGATGGTTCGTGCCCGAAATATTGCGTGTACCGCCGGCGCCCGCCCCGCATTCGTCGAGAACCTTGTGCATGGCATCCAAGACTTTGGGATGCTGCCCCATGCCGAGGTAATCATTCGAGCACCAAACGGTCACGTTGCTGGTCTTGCCGTCAACGTAGCGCGTGGCATGCGGGAAAGATCCGGCTGTGCGCTCGATTTCGGTGAATACTCTGTAGCGTCCCTCTTCGCGGACGGCGGCCAGTTCGTCACCGAAAAATGCCTCGTAGTTCATGCCCTCACTCCCTCTTAACTTAAATTCTTGTTGTTTTTACTTTCCAAAGCCCAACCCCACAATGCAGAATCGCGAAAGGGTATGGCGAGGAAAATATGTTCCAATGCTGCCAGAAGACACAGGCAGCACAAGAGGCTGGCCTGCACGACTTCATTTGGCCGGATGGCAGTAATGGCCTGGTTTACCAGATAGGCGCTGAGCCCGACGATCATCACGATTGACACGACCAACATGACATTAAGCCGCTTTGGTCCGAAATAGCTTTTCAGATAGCCGAGGTGCAGGGGAAGTAACTCGTCGCTCATATTGGGAACGCCCCAATAGATATTAAGCTTTGACGACAGCCGGAACACCAGCAGTAGGGCAAAAGCATATGCACCTGTCGGATTGGCGGTGACGGTGCTTAGCGACAGCAACAATGCCGCCGTCATGGCAAGCGCAATTTCATGATGGATGAGCGCCATTGTCGCGAGCGAGAAACGCTGCCAGCCCTTTGCTCCTGCGGGGCACACTTCGCGATGGGTGCCGGCAACCGCTCCGGTAAGGAAGCTGATTTCATGCCAACTCCAGATCAGTAGTCCACCTACAAAAGATGCATATGTTGCCCAAACTGCCGTCGAATGGCTGGTAAAGACCAGCAACGCAAGGCCCAGAGAGGCGCATATGCCAGCGATAAAAACTGCACGTCCAAAAGATTGCCGAAGCCGGTGGTTCAGCATGGCCACCAGGCCAGTACTGAAAAACCACAGGGCAATAACCACCGTGAAGGGTAGAACGAGGCTGGATGCGGTTACCATGCGGGTGAAAGCCTTATCTGGCTTGGCAATTCGTTTACGCGCGGGCGCATGAAATACATGCGACCGAAGGCAAATCCTGCCTTGGCCATACCAACATAACGGCCAAAAAACCCACCGATGCCGCCGTGTGCCTTGGCGTCTTCCATGCGTACCGATGCCAAGCGCAAATCTTCCATCAATTTGCGGAAACGCAAATCGTCGGTATCGATTTCCACAGGGAAAACCTGCTTGCTGATTTGTGTACAAATCTCGAAAACTTCATAGCCATATTCGGCGGGGTGCACCCCAAGCGCCTTGTGAAATACTGGCCGGTTATGATCGCGCACGTACATGGTCGCGTAGACCGACAATAGGAAGAACCGGATCCAATATTTGTTGGCGCCCTGCAGCAGCTTGGGGTCGGCGCGCAACAGAAGGGCAAAAGCCTCACCATGGCGGAACTCGTCGTTGCACCACTCTTCGAACCAGTCGAATATCGGGTGGAACTTGTTTTCCGGGTTGCGCGCCAAATGCCGGAATATCGTGATATAGCGTGCATAGCCGATCTTTTCAGACAGGTAGACAGCGTAGAAAATGAACTTCGGTTTGAAGAAAGTGTATTTCTTGGTCTTGGTCAGAAAGCTGAGGTCAATGCCAATGCCCGAACCTTTCAGCGTTTCATTGATGAAACCAGCATGGCGGCTTTCATCACGCGCAAGAAGCTTGAAAAGCCGCTTCATGTCAGGGTTCTTTGTACGACGGGCGATTTCTGCATAGAGGATGCAGCCTGAAAATTCGGAAGTCAGCGAGCTGGCGAGGAAATCGATGAATTCCGCTTGGAGTTCAGGCTCCAATGCCTCGATTACGCCGTCAAATGCATCGGTTTTTTTGAAGTGGCGCTTGTTGGGATCGCCCTCCATTTCTTCCATCAAGCCTTCCCAGTCATCGCGGACGAGAGCAACATCGATTTTGTCCATCGCTTCATAGTCGGTCGTGTAGAAGCGCGGCGCAAGGACGGTGTCCGCCCGAGCGATCGCCATCGTGTCAAGTTCTGGGGCGATAGGTTTGGCAAATTTGGCCGGCGCGTTCATTACAACCTCCCTGATGTGAAACTGACTTCGTATAATTCGGCGAGCTCGAAATACCCCGCCAGACGGGTCCATGCGCGGCGTAGCAGCCCGGCTTTGCGGACCGTTGCGTGGCGATGCAATATGATGCTCTCGCCAAAGCCGACAGTGATGGGGTCGCCGTGCACATGCACGCGGTCGCCGGGCTCAATCTCTACCCCGCCCTCCAATTTTACATGCGCGTGAAAATGGGCCGCACTTTGCTCGACCTCGATACGGCATGGCGTGTCAAACGTCTCGGAGGACAGGAGTCTGGTCATGATGCAGGTGCTTCCAACATATCGGCAAAAATCTTGGTGTGGTCTGGTCCAAAGCCGTAAATCTCGGCCTCGCGGCCAGTCGCGGGATCGCTGAGCGACAAAGCCCCATTTTCCCAGCGGACAAGCTTGAACGCAGGTTCGTCGCCGATGCCACGTGCGATACGCGCCTTGGCCATGCGGCGCATCGTTGCCCGCAAGAAACCGCCTTTTCCGAATGGAACGACGGTGACGTTGTCGCCTGAGATGGCGTCGCTTACAACCACAGCGCCATCGGCTCTGTCGGTAAAGCGCAGCGAACGCACCTGTGCTGGCGCAACATGGGCTGCGGCCCGGGTCGCCGTCGGATCGGCTGCGCGCGGAATGAAGCCGAAGCGCACCGCGCCAGTAAGAGCAATGACAAACAGCAGCAGGACAGCCGCGCCGATCAGCGCGCCGCGTGGAACCGTTGGGTCATGGTGGACAGCATGGCTCATGCGGGAACTCCCATCAAAGGAATGTCGTGGCTGCGCTGTGGTGTGGCCTCTACAGGGGCAACTGACTGCACAGCCTGGGTCGTTCTGAAAAGCAGCGCCGCAAAGGCCTTGGCATCAGGAATGGCGCGTAGTGTCGGCTGTGGCGTTACGAAACGCAGCGAGCGCGCATGCGGCCACAGCATGATGTAACCGAGGCGCGGAGCCCCTTTTAGCGCGAGGACGATATTGCCGTGACCTGAAGGTAGCGTTTTGAGATCGGCCGACCGGATTTCCGAAAGCGGCAGGTTGATACATTTGTTCAATGCAACGCCAATGCGCAAAACAAGTCTCTTGTTGGTCAGCGTATAGACTGTTGTCCGCCCAACGCCCCACGCGAACAGGGCGAACAGCCCAGTGACGCAAATGCAAAGCACCGATACCGCCATTGCGGATTTCACATCACCATGCGTCGCAAGCCAAATGACGATGGCGGCAAAATAGGCAAGGCACAGACGAATGTGCAGCGCGGTCATTGACATGATTTTCCAGTCAGGGTTGGACTGCCACAGGATATGTTCGTCCTGTGGCAATACGCCTGGCAGGCCCCTTGTGGGTTCATATGCATATTCGCTCATATCAAAGGTTCCTGCCGTGCTTTGTTGGCATAGAGATAGCCGCCACCGAAATAGGCAACGATTCGCTCTTCTTCGTAGAAGGTGATTTGCCCGGCTGTTCCGGGCACCGGGGCCGCAGCGAAATCGGCGGCATTGATGGCGTCAATAACGACTTGGCCCTTTTTGCCGTGAACCTTCGACATTGCCATTGGCGCGAGCACCTTGTTGGTGCCGGTATCAACTTCAAGATAGCGGATCACATGCTCGGCGCGGTCGACCCAGATATCGGTGATTGTGCCTGCGATAGCACCATCGGCGCCGATGGCCTTCATCCCGCGCGGGTCGGGATCACGGCGATCAATCGAAATATGTTCTGCAGCGCCAATGGGCACGATCCGGTTGCGGCCTTCACCATCTAAATCGGTATTCTTGGCGCGTTCGGCCCATGCGGCTGGTCCAATACCGTCGATAAGCGGATTACCAGTCGGATAATAAGGCGCGCCTGGCGAACGGAAAGTCCGCGCCGCTGCAATATCAACTCGCTCGCGGCCTTTGGTTGGCGTGGTGACGGTCCCACGGCCAAAAGGCAGGTGAAATGATTTTGGCGCAGCCGCCGAAAGTATGCCGCCTGGCGTGTCAACGCGCCCAGTGACTTCATCCTCAAGCGGATAACCTTCACGTCGATCTTCGCGTCGCAGATAAACCATGAGCGCAAGGAAAAACAGCACGAATGCCGCAAATACGAGTTCGGTCACATCAACTGTGCCCACAATTTTCATGTCATCCAACATACATCCTCCTCACATTTCCCGGCTCAGGTCGGAAATTCGGTTAGTTCAAATCTTTCACTCAACTTATTCTGGTTCTCGAGATGAAGCCCAATGACCGGGCCAAGCACCACGAGAGTCACCAGCAACAATAGAATTTCTGCGGCATATACCGCGCCATAGCCCGTCGCGCGTCCGGCAAGCGTGGCGCCCATATTTTCGTGGATGGCAATCGTTGCGATCCCATCGCGGAACAGGCCACCAAGGGCGACGCCAGCGCCTGCGCAACTCGCTTGAACCGCACCCCATGCGCCAAGTGCCAGGCCTGCGCTGTCTTTCTGGGCCAGGCCCATGGCGGCAATCATGGTGCCGACGGAAAACAGACCTGTGCCAAAACCAATAGCGCAAGCGCCAGCGAACAGCAGCGGTGCCGAGGCAATCGGGGCGGCAAACAAGGTCATTAAAAAGGCCGCAATGCCCGCAACCGCTCCAAAACCGGCAAGCCGCAACGGATCCGAGCCCGATGCCAGACGCTTGCCCCCGAACGCAAAAGCCACCAGCGCCCCCAGCGCCCATGCGCCAGTCAGTGCGGTTGTCGAGCCGACGGAAAGACCCAATATCTCCCCGCCATAAGGCTCAAGCAGTGCGTCCTGCATCGAAAAGGCCATCGCACCAAGGCCAATGGACAGAAGCAATCTTTTGGCATTGGGCTGGGCGGTAAATGACGCCCAGATTTCGTTGAAGGTTGGGCCAGTCAACGTCGATGTTGTCAGGCTGCGGTTACGTGCCTCCTGTTTCCACAATGCGATGATATTGAGGCCCATCGTCAGCGCTGCCGCGCCCTGAATAACCTGAACCAGCCGCGTTGCGGTAAAGTTAATCAGCAGGTTGCCGATGGTGAACGCCGCCATCATCATACCCACAAGAAGCATGACATACAGCAAAGCCACAACCCGCGGGCGCTTGTCCTCAGGCGCAATGTCCGTCGCCAATGCAAGCCCTGCTGTTTGCGTGACATGCATGCCCGCACCGGTCATCAGGAAGGACAAGCAAGCCGCGCCTACGCCAAAGGCAAAAGTATCGGGGCGCGTGATGAGAATGAGCGAAAACGGCATGATGGCAAGGCCACCAAACTGCCCAAGCGTGCCAAACCAGATATAGGGCACCCGCCGCCAGCCAAGCACTGAACGGTGCGTGTCGGATCGATGTCCAATTAGTGCGCGAAATGGCGCAACCAACAATGGTATCGCAATCATCAAAGCGACAATCCATGTAGGTGTCTTCAGTTCGACGATCAGCACACGGTTCAGAGTGCCGTTCAGCAACACTGCGGCAATGCCAACACTTACCTGGAACAGCGCAAGACGCAAAAGGCGACCTAAAGGAAGCTCAGTGCTTGCGGCGTCAGCAAATGGCAAAAACCGTGTGCCCACGGCTTGCCAAAAAGTCACTGCTGACGGCTTTTGAGTCATTAGCGGCTGATCCCCATAGCTTGCGATTTGTAGAATCCGCTGGATACGCGTTGGGTGAAGTCGATTTTCCACTCAGGCAGTGCGTGACCGATATCGTGCGAGAGGCGCGTTTCGGATACTGGAAGGATGGCAGGTGACCTGTCCCCGCGCGGAAAGGCCTTGCCGGCGAAATGCATCATGCGCAACAACGGTGTGCCGGGCGCAAAAGTGAACGCCACATGCGAAGCACGCTGTGACCATGCTTTAAGCACACCAATGATGTCATTTTCATCATAATGAATGAGCGAGTCCATGGCGATGACATGGTCGAAGACACCAAGATTGTGGCTGCGCATATCACCGACGCGCCAGTCAATCGACAAATGGCTTGGCGCGCGCTTTTGCGCGATCTCGATCAGGCCATGCGAAACGTCGATCGCGACTACTTCGGCCCCGCGCTGCGCAGCAATCATGGCAAGCGCGCCGGTTCCGCACCCAGCATCCAGCAAACGCATGCCGCACATGTCACTTGGCAAGGTTGACAGCAGAAGATCACGCATTGTGTCGCGTCCAGCCCGCACCGTGGCACGGATACCGCTAACGGGTACGTCAGAGGTCAGATCCTCCCACGCCTTCCGCGCTGTCTTGTCGAAATAGGTTTCGAGCTTAGTTCGGCTCTGCTGATAGCTGGTCGAGGCGAGGCTGCTGTCCATCATTCAAATCCCAGAAAATCGAAAATGTCACGGTCCTTCATTGGACGGGCTTCCTGATAATCGACGCCGTCCCAAAGCTTTTGCGCAAGATCCATATATTCCTGACAAGCGGCATCGACTTCGGGCGTGCTGTCCATTTCGAACAAGGTGCACTTTTTCAGACGTGACCTGCGAATGGCATCAAGGTCAGCAAAATGGGCAAGACGCTTCATACCAATTTCATTTGCGAACCGGTCGATTTCGTCCGTTGCTTTCGAACGGTTGGCAACAACGCCGGCTAAGCGGACATTATAATTTTTCGCCTTCGCATTGATGGCCGCAACAATGCGGTTCATGGCAAAGATGCTGTCAAAGTCATTGGCGGCTACGACAATCGCGGCATCGGCATGTTGAAGCGGTGCAGCAAAGCCGCCGCAGACGACATCACCCAGCACGTCAAAGATTACGACATCGCGGTCTTCAAGCAAATGGTGTTGCTTCAGCAGCTTTACAGTCTGGCCAACGACATAACCGCCGCAACCCGTTCCGGCAGGCGGGCCACCAGCCTCAACGCACATCACGCCGTTATAGCCTTCGAACATATAGTCTTCGGGGCGAAGTTCTTCGCTGTGGAAGTCGACTGTTTCCAGAACATCGATGACGGTCGGCATCATCTTCTTTGTGAGCGTGAAAGTTGAGTCATGCTTAGGATCGCAGCCAATTTGCAATACGCGGTGGCCGAGTTTGGAAAAGGCAGCCGAGAGGTTCGACGATGTTGTCGATTTTCCAATGCCGCCCTTACCATAGACTGCGAACACTTTCGCGCTGGTGATTTTGTCGCTTGGGTCTAGCGCGACTTGCACACTGCCTTCGCCATCGGGCGGTGAGGTATCCAAAAGATTTAGTGTCATGTTGCTGCTCCAGTCATTCTGCTGCGACCAGGCCTTCAAGCCGGTCTTCCAAGTCGTTGCTGGCGGCCTTCAGGCGCGCAAGCGTATCTGCATCAGGTGTCCACAAATTGCGTTCGCATGCTTCGAGTAAGCGGTCGGCAACGCGGGCGGATGATTTGGGGTTCAGGTCCGAAAGGCGCGCGCGCATTTCGGGGTCCAAAACAAAAGTTTCGCTGATTTGCTGATAGACCCAAGGTGAAACTGTACCTGTAGTCGCAGACCAGCCCATGGTGTTGGTCACATGCAGTTCAAGGTAACGCACACCTTCAAAGCCATGCTTCAGCATGCCTTCATACCATTTCGGGTTCAGCATCCGCGTCCGGGTTTCAAGATCGATCTGCTCGCCCAAAGTGCGGACCTTGGTGTCGCCTTGGGTAGCATCCACGACATAGATCGGGCTGGCCTTGCCGCGCGCCTTTTCGATAGCCTTGCTCATACCGCCCAAGCCATCGACATAATGGTCGATGTCGGTGACGCCTGCTTCAACCGATTCCAGATTCTGGTACGACAGCTCAACGCCAGCCAGTTCGGTTTCGAACAAAGCCCGATGCTGGACGGGAGCACCGCTGCGGCCATAAGCAAAACCCTTTTTCGCTTCGAACATATTGGCTAGTTCTTCAGGGTCCGTCCATGTCCCACCATCAATCATCATGTTGACGTTGGCACCATAAGCGCCCTGCGCGTTGGAGAAGACCCGCAACGCCGCGGTTTCAAGGTCGCATCCATGCTGCGCCTGATGGGCAAGGCTATGTTTGCGGACGAAATTGGCGTCGGCTGGCTCGTCGGCCATTGTCGCCAAATAGGTCGCATCCGCAATCATGCGGGTTTGCAGCGGCAGCAGGTCACGGAAAATGCCGGACATGGTCACAACCACATCGATGCGTGGACGGCCAAGCTCTTCGAGCGAGATAAGCTCTGCACCGGCAAGGCGGCCATAATCATCGAACCTTGGTCGAGCGCCCAACAAAGCGAGAACCTGCGCAACTTGCGTGCCCTCACTTTTGAGGTTGTCGGTACCCCAAAGCACCATTGCCACGGTCTCGGGCAGCTTCCCGCCGTCGGCCATGTGGCGCGCCAAAAGCTGGTCAGCTTGCGACCGACCTTGAATACAGGCGAATGTGCTTGGAATGCGGAAGGGGTCAAAACCATGAATGTTACGGCCCGTTGGCAGAACATCTGGGTTCTTGAGGATGTCGCCGCCAGGAGCTGGTTGTACGTAAGCGCCGTCTAATGCGCGCATTAATGCGCCAAGCTCGTCATTGGAATCGATTTTTGCTTCGATTGCGGAACGTTCAACGTCAGGTGATGCGCCAACCATGGCGTCGACGAGACCCTCGCGGTCTTCTGGTGTCATTTTGCCACCAAACACGTGCAGGCCATGCGGGATCAGTTCGCGCTCGATTTCGTACAAACGGCCTGCAAGGTCAGTAAGGTCGCCAGATTCGATGTCGAGCGTCGCGCATTGGTCGCGGATGAGGAGTTCAAGATCGCGGCGTTCGTCGCTGTCGTCTGCGATCGACCGATAGCGCTCCAGAAACGACTTGAGATCCGTAAAGCCTTTGTACAAGCCAGCCTCGGCCAGCGGGGGTGTGAGATAACTCACCAAAGTGGCACCCGAACGGCGCTTGGCAATGATGCCTTCCGATGGGTTGTTCGACGCGTATAGATAGAAATTAGGCAGATCGCCAATCAGGCGGTCAGGCCAGCAGTCGCCGCTCATGCCGGCTTGCTTGCCGGGCATAAATTCAAGCGCGCCATGGGTGCCGAAATGCAGCGCGGCATTGGCACCGAAATCTTCGCGAATATATCGATAGAATGCCGAGAAGGCGTGCGTTGGAGTGAAACCACCTTCGAAAAGTAACCGCATCGGGTCGCCTTCATAACCAAAGGCTGGCTGAACACCGACGAAAACATTTCCGAAATGTGCGCCAAGAACATGGATAGACTGACCATCGCTTTGCTGGCGGCCGGGAGCAGGGCCCCACTGCGCCTCGATCTGAGCTAGATATTTTTCGCGGCGCACATGGTCGTCGGCGCTGATGCGGGCGGCGACATTGGCGTCTGCTCCAAATTGTGCGGCGTTGCCGCGCAATAGCGCTTCGCGCAGCGTATCTACACTGTCGGGTACTTCAACCGCATAGCCATCATCACGCAGCCTCTGCAGTGTTGCATGAAGTGATTCAAACACCGCGAGATGGGCGGCGGTTCCGGTTGCACCCGCGTTTGGCGGAAAGTTGAACAATACGATCGCGACCTTGCGCGTTGCTTTTTCCGACCGGCGCATCCCGATCAGCGCTGTGACTCGCGATGCGAGTGCCGCCGCTCTTTCAGGGCAGCTTTGCATAGCGCGCACATTGTCGGTTACAGTGAATTTGCAATTGCGGTGGCAACCAGTGCAACCTTCTGGCGAGCCATCGGAACGACCACCAAACACGCTTGGTGCAATAGCGCCATCCAGCTCCGGTATTGCCATCATCATCGTTGTTTCAAGTGGCAAAAGGCCCATCTTGCCAGCGCCCCATTGCTCCAACGTTTGGAACTCGATGGGGTGAGCAGCGATATATGGAACGTTAAGGCGGGTTAGCGTTTCAACGGCTGCGTCAACGTCATTATAGGCAGGTCCGCCCACAAGCGAGAAGCCAGTGAGGTTGACGATTGCGTCGACAATCGCTGAGCCATCTTTGACGAAATAGGCGTCAATAGCCGGGCGAGAATCTAACCCACTGGCAAAGGCCGGGATCACCTTCAAGCCTTGTGCTTCCAAGGTTTCGATCATGCCATCATAATGGCCGGTATCCTTGCCGAGCAGATAAGAACGCAACATAAGCAACCCAACGGTGCCAACTGGGCTTTTTACCGATGGTAACAGGGTTGCGTCAGCGGTTAGACGTGCCGGCATGTCGGGGTGATAGACGCCGACTTCGGGATATTCACGTGGTGCATGGGCAGGCAGGTGGCCTTTCAGCGCTGCCCGGTCACCCGCAGCGTAACGGTCAATCAATCCGCGGATCATATCAACCACATTGTCGTCCGAGCCCGACAGCCAATATTGCAGCGTCAGGAAATACTGGCGTACGTCCTGCGCCGGCCCTGGAATGAAACGCAGGATCTTGGGTAAGCGGCGCAGCATTTTCATTTGGCCTGCACCTGAGCTGCCGCCTGGCTTGCCTGAGCCGCGCAGCTTTTTAAGCAGAGCAAGTGGGCCCTTGGCTGGCTTGTCCATGCTGTAGTTACCGAGACGCGTCAGCTTTACGATATCGCCAGCTGACATGATGCCTACAATTGCATCGCAGCTTTCACGGCGCGCTAACAATGCTGGATGAATGGCGCGGACATGGTCGTCGAGGAACAGCATGGTCGCAATGATAATATCAGCGCGTGCGATGTCGGACTGTGCGCGTTCCAGCACCTTTGGGTCGCGATCCCAGTCCGATGCGGCGTAGAAACCAATGCTTACATTATCGCGCGCCAAATCGTGATTTGCGCGTTCCACCGAAGCGGCCAAATGGTTGTCGAGCGTGATGATCACGACACGGACACTGGGTTGGACATTATCGCGCATAATGTGCCTTTGCCTCATATAAGGTATTAAGTTCGATGGTCGCCACACCATTTTCTGCAGCGAAAACCTCAGTGTTCCGGCGCGCCTTGCCGCGGACGAAAAACGGAATTTTCTTAAGTTCGCGGCTCGCTTCGTCGCTCCAGACGGCTTCGTTGCTTTCTGTCGACATTGACGCTGCAGCCTGCTCTTGCGGCGCGGAATGGCCGGGGCCCAAATGCGATGCGCCCGCACCGTCATGGAATTCAAAATCGTCGCGGAACATCGTCAACAAATGTTCCTCGAGCCCCATCACTAAGGGATGGACCCAGCTATCAAAAATGACATTTGCGCCTTCAAATCCCATTTGTGGTGAGAAGCGCGCTGGGAAGTCCTGCACATGCACGGGCGATGAAATGACTGTGCAGGGGATGGAAAAACGCTTGGCAATATGGCGTTCCATTTGCGTGCCAAGGACGAGTTCGGGTTGCGCGTCCTGAATTGCCTTTTCTACCTCGAGATGATCATCGGTAATCAGAGGTTCCAAACCATACAGCTTTGCCGCAGCGCGCACATCGCGCGCATATTCCCGGTTGTAGCAGCCAAGGCCGACGACCTTGAAGCCAAGCTCCTCACTTGCGATGCGCGCCGCAGCGACGGCATGCGTTCCATCACCAAAAATGAAAACGCGCTTGCCAGTAAGGTAATTGGAATCGATCGACCGGCTCCACCATGACAGACGCGATAATCCTTCGCGCAGCATGGGTTCGGGATCGACCTTGGCAAGCTCAGCAACCTCGCGGATGAAATCCTGCGTCGCGCCAACGCCGATTGGCACAGTGCGCACGGTAGGTTGGCGGAATTCGCGGGCAAGATAATCGGCTGCCAGATCACCCGTCTCGGGGTAGAGAACGATGTTGAAATCGGCTTCACCCAAGCGGGCAATGTCGGCGACATTTGCACCTAAGGGCGCAACAACGTTTATGTCGATACCAAGATTATTAAGCAGGCCGGTAATTTCGATGACGTCGTCGCGATGACGGAAGCCCAAGGCCGTAGGGCCAAGCAAGTTCACCAACGGACGGCGATTGTCACGGTCAGAGGGGCGGCGGTCCTTGTCGACCAAATGGCGGACGATCTGGTAAAAAGTTTCTGCCGCGCCCCAATGTTCTTTGCGCTGATAGCTTGGCAGCTCAAGCGGGATCACCGGAATAGGCAGGCCCATTTTTTCGATGAGACCGGCTGGATCGTCCTGAATAAGTTCGGCGGTGCACGATGCGCCGACGATCATGGCGTCTGGCTTAAACCGCTCGATGATATCCATAGCTGCGGTTTGAAACAGTTGCGATGTGTCCTTGCCTAAGTCGCGAGCCTGAAAGGTTGTGTATGTCACGGGAGGACGTTTGTCGCGCCGCTCAATCATGGTGAAGAGAAGGTCGGCATAGGTGTCGCCTTGCGGTGCGTGCAGCAGATAATGCACGCCCTCCATCGCCGTCGCAACACGCATTGCCCCGACATGCGGTGGGCCTTCATATGTCCAGACGGAAAGTTGCATCGCCTAAACCCTCAACACATCGCGGCGGCGCAGTGGCCGCGCAAAAAGCTCAGCAAGATCGCCGGCTTGGTCAAAACCGTGGATTGGCGAGAACACGAGTTCGATCGCCCATTTTGTCGAAAGGCCTTCGGCCTCAAGCGGATTGGCAAGCCCAAGGCCGCAGACGGTCAAATCTGGGCGTGCGGCGCGGACGCGGTCCAGTTGCCGGTCAACGTCTTGGCCTTCGCTGAGCATGACGCCAGCGGGTAAAGCGGCAAGTTCCTGCGCAAGATGCGTGCGATGCAGATATGGTGTGCCAACCTCAATCAGACGCATGCCAAGCTCGTTGGCAAGGAAGCGTGCAAGTGGCACTTCCAGCTGCGAGTCAGGCATGAAGAAGATGGACCGGCCAGCGAGACGCGCACGTTGATGTGCCAAAGCGGTTGTCGCACGCTCCTGATAAGGGTGAAGCACGGCATCAAAATGCGTTTCGGCAACGCCAAATGCTGAGGCGGCAGCATGCAGCCAATTGGTGGTACCTTCGACGCCAAATGGGAACAATGCATCGAGGCGTGTCGCGCCACGTGCCTCAAGTGCGCGTCCGGTGTCGCCCAAAAATGGCTGCGCGAGCAGGAACAGGGTGTTCGGACCAATGCCGGGAAGGTCGGCGACGGCGCGCTCTGGCAGACTGGCGACATTGGAAATGCCCAATTCTGCAAACAAGCGGCGAAACTGGTCTTCGACAATATCGGGTAACGACCCGACAATGATCAGGTTTGAAGGCGTCCCTTCGTCCAGCGCAGGCATGATTGGTACCAACGATGCAAGGCACGCGTCCTCGCCTTCGGTGAACGTGGTTTCAATGCCGCTGCCAGAATAATTCAATATGCGCACATGCGGGCTGTGCTTTGCGCCTAGACGCTGGGCTGCCTTGGACAGGTCAAGCTTGATAACTTCAGATGGGCAGCTGCCGACAAGGAATAACGATTTAATCTCAGGGCGGCGCGCCAACAGTTGGTCCACAATGCGGTCAAGCTCAACATTGGCGTCGGCGAGACCGGCAAGGTCGCGTTCTTCCATGATGGCAGTGGCGAAACGTGGTTCGGCAAAGATCATCACACCTGCCGCTGACTGCAAAAGATGCGCGCAGGTCCGCGAGCCGACAACCAGGAAGAATGCGTCCTGCATTTTGCGGTGCAGCCAAATAATGCCAGTTAGACCGCAGAATACTTCGCGTTGTCCGCGCTCTTTCAATACCGGCGCAGCAATGGCTGCTGGACCTGTCAGTGGCGCCAGCGCGTTCATGCTGCCACCTTGTTGTTGTGGGAGACATCAAGCCGGGCCATGCGAAGCTTATAGAGGAACTGGCCAGCATTTATGACATAAGAGGAATATGCCGCGAGTGCCACGTACATGCGGTCATGCGACGTGCCCCATTGGTTGAAGAGCATCAGCAAATATGTGGTGTGCAGCGCAAGTACCAACATGCTGAAAACATCTTCCCAGAAAAATGCTTTGGCAAACAGCCACTCGTCGAACACAACCTTTTCCCAAATCGAGCCAGTAATCATGATTGCGTAAAGCGCGCATGTTTTTACGAGCACGGAAACTTCGGCCGCTTGTTCCCCTGACCCTGTGGTCAAATACCGAATCACGAGAAACAGGCTGATTCCGAATATGAGAAATTGGACGGGGGCGAGCACACCTTGAATAAGGGTCCATACGGATTCGTCGCGGCGTTTACGCTGTGCTGCCGTGTAGAGTGGCGCGTTCGCACTTGCCACTGGAGCCGCTGCAATCGTGAATTTGGCTTCCGACTCAATCTGCGTGCTGATGGACAGAACACATCCTCCCTATCTTCGTTGAGCAAATAAAGGCCGGATTTGCAAAAGTGTCAAGTTTTTTAGACGTCCAAAATAATTGACACATAAGGTTTGCCAATTGGCGTCGGTTGCTATACGTATCGCGTCGAGAAAAATGATTTCATCGACATTAGGGCCGACGTACTTGCCGCGCCGACCAGACTTTTAGGGGAGTCTGAATATGGCTACTGCTTTTGGACTTTCCGAACTTAAATCCAAGTTGGATGACTGGCGTGAAGGCCGGAAGATTGAGCGCGTGCGGGATTTGGCCGAGACGGACCCGATCTTCAGCAATATTCGCACCGTCGACACCCGTAATGAGATTCATGACCTGTCGCTATTGCTTGAAAATTTAGTTATTCCGCGGCTGATAGCTGACCGGGCTGGCCAAGCATTTTGGCAGGATGTTGCCGCGCCCGATATGACTGACGTCAATGTCCGGGCCACATCCGAGCGGCGGACTATCACCAATAGTGATGTCGAGATTTTTTCCCGTCTGTCCGTAAATGAGGAGGCGCATGTCCTTTTGGCGTTTGTAGATGAATGTCTGGCCACAGGCAGTTCGGTAGAAACTATTTTTGTAGATCTGCTTGCGCCTGCAGCACGCCGACTCGGGGAATATTGGGATGCCGATAGCGAAGATTTTGTGGGCGTAACGATGGGCCTTTGGCGCATTCAGGAAGTCTTGCGCGAACTTACCATGCGCATACCGCCGGTGGCATCGCCCGGTCATGGCCAGCGCTCGGCTTTGTTCTCGCCGATGCCGGGGGAACAACATAGCTTTGGCACGCTTATGATCGCGGAGTGCTTTCAGCGGGCGGGATGGGAAACCGAGGTGTTAATTGAGCCGACTCAGTCGGAATTGACAGGAAAAGTTGCAAGGCAGCATTACGACGTCATTGGATTGACGGTTAGTAATGATTGTTCTACCGGCACGCTCCATGGCTTGGTAACTGCGATAAAAGTGGTATCTAGCAATCCACATATTCGAGTGTTGCTTGGGGGGCGCGTTATCAACGAGCTGCCCGACCTGGTAGCCAGCAGTGGCGCAGATGCTACGGCGACAGACGCACTGTCGGCTGTGGCATTGGCAGACGCGCTGGTTCCGATTCATGCCACAAGTTTTGAGAAACTAAGTTAGGGAACTGGTCCATTCGATGAACCTTGAGTCAACGCACGGAGACCGGATTCCTTTTGGTGATCCAGAAGTCATATTTGACGGGTTCTCGAAGGGGGACATAATTAACCTTGCCTATTGTGCGGGTGATTTCATGCTGGCGATTGATGAAGCGGGAGTCATTCGTGATATAGCGGTGAATGTGCGCGACCACGGCTTCGCTAATATGTGGGTCGGCCAGCGCTGGTCTGACACGGTCACTATCGAGAGCCAGCCAAAAATTGCCCAAATGTTGAATTCTGCGGCAACGCCCGGTGCGGTGTGGCGGCAAGTCAACCATATGCATGACGGTGACGATGTTCCGGTGAATTACAAGGTTGTCACGCCTGAAAATGGCGGCTGGAAAGTGGCGATAGGTCGGGATTTACGGTCGGTTTCCGTATTGCAGCAGCGCCTTTTGAAGACTCAACAATCGATGGAGCGCGATTATCTGCATCTGCGCCAGACAGAAACCCGTTACCGCCTTTTGTTCGATAATATTTCCTATCCTGTGTTGATTGCCGATGCTGAAAATCACGATATCCAGCAGGCAAACAGGGCATGCCATGCGCTTGTCAATGCTGCTCCTGGTTCGCTTGAGGGCAAGAATTTGATGAGTCTCATTCACCCAGATTATCGAGATGACATTATCGCGTATATTGGCGCCGTGACTGTGAACAGCCAGACGGTTCCAGCAAATGTTCGGCTTTTGGGCCGAGCGGGTTCGGTAAAAATTGCAGCTTCCGCGTTCCGGCAATCGGGAAAGCAATATTGGCTCGTCAACATAGATGATGGCTTGCATGAAGTGCCGGGCAAACAGTCCGACCGTTATGTGCTCGATGTTGTCGAGAAAATGCCCGATGCTTTTGTTTTGACGGACGAAAAACAATCAATCATCGTGGCCAATCGCGCCTTTGCCGAATTGGTGCAGGCGGGGTCAGTCGAGCAGCTTCTTGGCGTGTCCCTGAGCCGATTTGTCGGTCGCCCTGACGTTGACGTGGGACTGCTCAAAAAGCAGTTAAAAGATCATCAGAATGTGCGGAACTTCGCCTCCATCATAAATGACCTGAACGGGGGCGAGGAGCCCGTCGAGATTTCGGCGATAATGATCGACCATGAACAGCCACTGTTCGGATATTCAGTTCGCAGCATTGGCCGACGTGAACGCGATCTGCCGCAAAGTAGGAATGAATTCCCGCGCTCGGTCGAACAACTTACCGAGCTGGTCGGCCGAAAAACTCTGAAAGAAATCGTCCGTGAAAGTACCGATTTAATCGAGCGCATGTGCATTGAAGCCGCACTTGTGCATACCGCCGACAATCGTGCATCGGCAGCCGAAATATTAGGATTGAGTCGCCAAAGCCTATATTCAAAATTGCACCGGCACGGGCTTGGCAATCTGATCGGCAGAGATGAATAATGTCATTAAAAATGGACATTTTAATGTCCAATTAATTTGACAGTGTGGTATAACTGACATAGCTTCTTCGCATGTCAGAATCACTGATTTCCGCGAATATCCCGCGACTGCAAGCCAAGCGCCCGCGCGTCGGTGATATAATCGAACTTACAAAGCCCGTGACGTGGTTCCCGCCAATGTGGGCTTTCATGTGTGGTGTTGTGTCTTCGGGCATTTCCATCAGCGAAAATTGGGTCTTTTTAGTAGCCGGTATCGCGCTGACCGGTCCGCTGGTTTGTGGAACGAGCCAAGTCATCAACGACTATTGTGACCGCCATGTAGACGCGATTAACGAACCGAAGCGACCGATTCCGTCGGGCCGGGTTTCAGGCTATTGGCCTGTTGGCATTGCGCTGACAGGTTCAGCGGCATCCTTATTTCTGGCCGCATATTTGGGGCAGTGGGTGTTCATTGCCACCTGCGTGGCATTGTTTAGCGGTTGGGCCTATAGTGCGGCGCCCTTTAGGGCAAAACGCAGTGGCTGGTTTGGACCCCTCCTATGCGCGTTAAGCTATGAGGGCCTGTCTTGGTTCACCGGTGCAAGCGTCATGCTCGGCGCGCTGCCAAGTGCGACGGTTCTGCTTGTGCTCCTGCTTTACAGCCTGGGTGCACATGGCATCATGACATTGAATGACTTCAAAGCGGTTGAGGGCGATACAGCGACCGGACTACGCTCCCTACCAGTCACACTGGGTGTACGCCCCGCGGCAATCTTTGCATGTGTCGTCATGGCAACGGCCCAGATTGCGGTCATTGCGGTGTTATGGTTTCAAGCTCTGCAGCTTTCCGCGGCGATCGTGGCGCTGTTTACATTGTTGCAACTGCTCTTGATGGCGCGGCTTGTGCGGGATCCAGCGAAATTTGCACCTTGGTATAATGCAACTGGCGTTTCGCTTTATGTCTTTGGCATGCTTGCCGCAGCACTTGGCCTTGGAGGATATATATGACCGCTCAACAGCACAATGCGGCAGGTATCGGATGGTTGGGTATCGCTCGGCTCGGTGCAGTTCAAGCAGCGATTGGCGCCATTGTGATGCTGGCGACGTCACTGCTGAACCGTGTGTTGGTGGTTGAATATGCGATTTCGGCGTCCGTCCCAGCCGCACTTGTCGCATGGCATTATGGGGTGCAGCTCAGCCGCCCGGTCTGGGGGCACAATTCCGACCGGTCGGCCCATCGCAGCAGCTGGATCATCGGCGGTATGGGGGTCTTAGCATTAGGCACCATGATTTCGGTCGATGCCACGATCATGATGGCATCGGGCGGTATCTTTCCTGTCATCCTGGCGATCATTGGATTTTCCATGATTGGTCTTGGCGTCGGGATGTCAGGCACCGCATTGCTGGCGTTACTGGCGTCGCGCGTTTCGGTTACGCGTAAGCCGGCTGCAGCGGCCATCAGCTGGACGATGATGGTCGCAGGAATTGTGGTCGCGGCTGGCGTCTCAGGCAGCTATTTGGATCCGTTTAGCGAAGCACGGCTGGCGATTGTCACCAGCCTCGTTGTTCTGGCCGCCTTTTGCGTTGCCGCTTTGGCTTTGCGCGGCCTCGAGCGTGGCAGCGACCCGGTAGCCCCGGCTTCCAACCTGACGAACCTTCCCTTAGCCTCGGTTATCCAGAATATATGGGCAGACGCCCAAGCGCGGCGTTTTACGTACTTCGTGTTCATTTCCATGCTGGCTTACAGCATGCAAGACCTGATCCTTGAGCCGTTCGCAGGTTTTGTCTTCCACATGACACCTGGCGAATCCACAAAGCTGGCTGGCGTTCAGCACAGCGGCATTTTATTGGGCATGTTGATCTCCGGCGTCGGCGGAAGCATTTTTGCCAGGAAGTTTGGGCAGAACTCCAGATTCTGGATCATTCTGGGCTGCTTCAGCTCGGCAATCATGTTGGTCGGCTTGTCATTTGCCGCGAAAATTGGTCCTGCATGGCCATTAAAGGCGAATGTTTTCGCGCTTGGTGCAGCCAATGGCATTTTCGCGGTCGCGGCCGTCGGTGCCATGCTCCAACTCGCAAGCGACGGAAAATCTTCCGGTGAAGGCGCGCGCATGGGCGTATGGGGCGCGGCGCAAGCAATTGCTTTTGGCACAGGGGGACTCCTTGGTGCCATCATCGTCGATCAACTGCGCACCAGAATAGGGCAAGACAGTGTCGCATTTCAGACCGTGTTTGCGGTTGAAGCTGCCATGTTCGTCATCGCGGCATTGGTCGCGACAGCCACAACCATTAAGCGGCAAACACCTGCAAGGAAGGCGGTGCAATTATGAGAACACAGACAGATTTTGATGTAGTTGTCGTTGGCGGGGGTCCATCGGGCGCGACTGCGGCGCACGACCTTGCCTGTGCAGGCTATAAGGTCATGCTGCTCGACAAGGCCGGGCGGATAAAGCCGTGCGGCGGCGCCGTTCCGCCACGCCTCCTGAAAGATTTTGATATACCGCAAACCATGTTGGTCGCGCATGCGAAGTCCGCGCGCATCATTGCGCCGTCGAACAAGAAGGTGATGATGCCTGTGGGCGATGGTTATGTGGGCATGGTTGACCGCGACACATTTGACGAATGGCTCCGCAATCGAGCCGCAGAGGCTGGCGTGACGCGTGTCACGGGCAAATGCGAAAATGTCGATGACAGCGATACAGTTGTGACTTTGTCCTATCGTTCGGATCGCAATGGGCCGCTGCAAACGGTAACCGCGCGGTCTGTAATTGGTGCGGATGGCGCGAGGTCATCCGTGGCGGCACAATGCCTGAAGGACGCCGAACGCGTGAAGTGCGTCTACGCCTATCATGAAATTGTCGAAGTCCCTGACGAAGTCACGGAAGATTATGATCCGACGCGCTGCGATGTCTATTATCAGGGGCATTTGTCGCCCGATTTTTATGCATGGATTTTTCCGCACGGCAAAACCGCGAGCATTGGGCTGGGTAGCGCGGATAAGGGTTTCCCCTTGCGAGAAACGACTCGATTAATGCGCGAGCAAACGGGTCTTGCCCATTGGAAAACCTTGCGCAGGGAAGGTGCGCCAATTCCGCTCAAGCCGCTGAAGCGATGGGACAATGGCAAAAACGTCGTCG
>JBBQPQ010000043.1:0-20233 GCA_038217195.1 Sphingomonadales bacterium
AAGTCACTTTGATAGGGGGACGGTGCGCGATAACCGTCATAGCTTTCATCACCGAAACCATCTCTTTTGTCCCGGCCCTTGCCAGCACGCTTGCGATCAAAACCCATAACTTCTTACTTGCCTTCTCATCGCCCTGAACCATTATGTTATGCAGTCTTGGGCGACTATACTGCACGTCACAAGCACAACCGTTGTTGGTTGCGCAAGCATCGACTATATCGCAATAAAAGGTCGTGCGATAGCAAATATTGTGGTACAAATCGTTGGACCCTGCCCGTACTTTCATTTGCCTTGGAGTGGACTGTCGGGCAAGGGACTTGCATGAGCGTATATCTCCATGAAGAAGACCTGCCTGCTGGCGTGTTAGCCGACGGCCCTGTTGCTGTTGATACCGAAACCATGGGGTTGGTTACCCCGCGCGACCGGCTGTGTTTGTTGCAAATCTCGGATGGTAGCGGCGATGAACATTTGGTCCGCTTTGGCCGGAACAGCGACTATAGCGCCCCGACTCTCCGGGCGGTTCTTGCTGATCGGGCCCGGATAAAGCTGTTCCATTATGCCCGATTCGATCTGGCGGCGATTTCGCATTATTTGAACGTAGTAGCGACACCCTTATTCTGCACAAAAATCGCCTCGCGCCTCACCCGGACATATACTGACCGCCATGGCTTGAAAGAGCTGGTGAAGGAAATGCTGGCTACCGATATTTCCAAACAACAGCAGTCGAGCGACTGGGGTGGCCCTGTCCTCTCCGAAGCGCAGAAGGATTATGCGGCAAGCGACGTGCGTTACCTGCACCGCCTGCATGCCGAGTTCGTTGTGCGACTCGAACGGGAAGGCCGCACAAAGCTTGCCCAAGCGTGCTTTGACTTCCTGCCGCATCGTGCCGACCTTGATTTGGCTGGCTGGCCTGAAGTTGACATATTCGGGCACAGTTAAGATTCCATCTGGTTAGTCATCGATTATGTCCACACAAGCCGAACTCGACCGCACACAAAGACAGCGCTGGGCTTTGCCAGGCGGGAGGCATGATCGTCTGATCCGTACATTGCGCATATTGCTGCCAGTAATCATCGGTCTGCTAGTGGCCTTACTGGCATTCAGCCCCTTCACCGGAAAGCAGGAGCTGAGCTTCGTCCTCAACAAAGATGAAGTGAATCTTTCGCGCGAACGGTTACGGGTGGTCGAGGCCTTGTATCGTGGCGACGACAGCAAGGGACGCCCCTTTTCCCTGCGTGCGGGCAGCGCCGTTCAAAAGACGTCGGCAGAGCCAGTATTGAACATGACGTCATTATCGGGGCGCATCACATTAAAAGACGGCCCGGCGTCGATCGTGGCCCAGCGCGGTGTCTACGATCTCAACAAAGAAACGATGCGGGTGAATGGCCCCTTGGCCGTGGATTCAGCCGGATATGACATGGTTGCGAGCAATGTTGAACTCTCCTTAAAGGACCGTTCGATGCAGAGCTTTGGTCCAGTCAGTGGCCGGACGAAGGTCGGCACGTTCCACGCGGGGCGGTTGCGGGCTGATCTTGATACACGCATCGTTCGGCTGGACGGTGGCGTTCGTTTGCGTATCGACCAGAATGCGATTAAGTGATCACTCCATGACATCCCGATCCCAATCTCTTGGCCTATGTGTTGCCATTGCCGGCATGGCCATGCTTTCGTCGGCCTCAACAGCGCAAAGCATTCGGAACCACAACAGCAATGCGCCTGTCGATTTTTCGGCCGCATCGATGGAATTGCAGGACAGGGCGGACCGTGTTGTGCTGTCCGGTGGCGTGACTGCAACGCAGGCAGGGCTTACGTTGAAAGCCAATCGCGTTACCGCGGCTTACACAAGCACCGGCGGTGTCGATGTTAACCGCCTTGATGCAACCGGCGGCGTTATCATTACAAAAGATGATTTACGCGCCACCAGCAGTTCGGCCATCTATGACTTGGACTCAAGCCTTATTACCCTGATCGGGAATGTGAAGCTTGTGCAGGGGAGCAACCGTCTGGCCGGCGGGCGCCTCGTCATCGATCTAAACTCGGGTCGCTCAACGATAAACGGGGGCGGCGCCCCGGGCTCATCAAACGCCGGCGGCCGCGTAACTGGCACGTTCAGCGTACCGCAACGCAAGAATTAGGTTCACGATCGAGGCGGTTAAGTCTTTGCCTGACGATTTCGTCTAAACTATATTCTTGAACGATAATCGACGCAGCACAAATCATGCCAATTGCAAAAGGCGTTACTTGTCATTAGTTATCAACCAGAAAACAACAGCAGGATTGCGGGCGAATTTTGAATATGGATAGCATGACTGCCACCTCCCCGACTGTGGACGCTACGACTGAGGCGGGATTACAGTCCGGGCTTGGAGTTGTCTCCATCGCAAAAAGTTATGACAAGCGCGCCGTGCTGACGGACGTTTCGCTCTCGGTTGCGAAGGGGGAAGTTGTTGGCCTGCTTGGCCCAAATGGCGCGGGCAAGACCACTTGTTTCTATTCTATCATGGGGCTGGTGAAACCGGACAGCGGCCGGATCACGCTTGATGGCGCAGATATTACCAATTTGCCCATGTATCGTCGCGCGATTCTGGGTCTTGGCTATTTGCCCCAGGAAACCTCAATTTTTCGCGGAATGACCGTTGAACAGAATATCGGCGCGGTTCTGGAAATGTCGGAACCTGATGTCGGATCGCGCGGTGAACGGCTGGAAAAGTTACTGGACGAATTCGGCCTCACCCGTTTGCGCAGCGCGCCCGCAATGGCATTGTCGGGCGGTGAACGGCGGCGATGCGAAATCGCCCGCGCACTCGCTGCAAACCCTTCCATCATGTTGCTCGATGAGCCATTTGCCGGCATTGACCCTATTTCCATTTCAGATATTCGCGATCTGGTAAAAGAACTGAAAACCCGCGGCATTGGCGTGCTCATCACTGACAATAATGTCCGTGAAACGCTCGACAACGTTGAACGGGCCTGCATCATTTATGGCGGTCAAGTCCTGTTTGCGGGATCGCCCGAAGCATTGGTCGCCGACGCCAATGTCCGTCGGCTGTATCTCGGCGAGAGTTTTGCAATGTGACGTGCGGGCAATGACGCAACATTAACGTCATGGCATTAGCTCCCCGCCTCGACCTTCGTCAAAGCCAGTCGCTGGTGATGACGCCACAGCTGCAGCAGGCTATTAAGCTGCTGGCGCTGTCCTCGCTGGAAATTGAAGCTTTCATTGCCGAAGAGGTAGAGCGCAATCCCGTGCTTGACGCCGCGGCGAATGACCCGGCGTCTGATCAGGGCCCGGAGGAATTTTCTGGCCTTACGGGTGACAACACGCCAGAGCGCGCGAGCGACGATTTTCTAGGGAATGACAGCCTCGCGGCTTCCGAAGCGCTTGATGTCGATTTCAGTGCCGAAACGTTTCATCACGATGCGCCTTCCGATAGCGTGAACCATGGCGCCGACGGGATGCTCGGGCTTTCGGGCAACGCCATGTCCAGCGGCTTTGACGGAGAAGGTCCCGATTTCGACAGCTTTGCCGCCCGCGACGTCACATTACGCGAGCATTTAATGGCGCAGGCGGGATCAAGTCTTGCCGGACGCCAATTGTTTCTTGTGCAGCAAATTATCGAGCAGATTGAACCAACAGGTTATGTGGGCGAAGATTTGTTAGCTATAGCACACCGTCTTGGCGTGCCCTTTGCCGAGATGGAAGCCGCTCTGAGCGAATTGCAGCGCTTTGATCCTACAGGCGTCGGCGCCCGCAGTTTATCCGAATGCCTTGCGCTGCAGGCAAAGGAAGCCGATCGCTACGACCCTTGCATGGCAAGGCTGATCGACAATCTGGATCTGGTGGCCAAAGGCGCATTTGACCAACTCAAGCGCATGTGCCGCGTCGATGACGAGGATTTGCGCGACATGCTGATTGAACTGCGTGGTTACGACCCGAAGCCAGGGTGCCGCTTTGACAGCGAAGACAGTATGGCGGTCACGCCGGATATCTATGTGACCCCGCTGGGTGCCGGGTGGGCAATTGAACTCAACAGCGCAAACCTGCCCCGCCTGCTGATCAACCGGAGCTATGTCGCCGAGTTGGGCCAAGACAAGGCAACAAAGGCGTGGCTGAGCGATTGTATGGCGGATGCCAACTGGCTCATCAAGGCGATGGACCAACGGCAACGCACCATCGTCAAGGTGGCGGCAGAAATCGTAAAGCAGCAAGACGGATTCTTCCGGCGCGGTGTTGCCCATTTGCGGCCACTTACTCTGCGGCAGGTGGCCGACGCCATCGAAATGCACGAGTCAACGGTAAGCCGGGTGACGAGCAACAAATATCTGCACTGCGGCCGCGGTCTGTTTGATCTCAAATATTTCTTCTCATCGGGGGTTCAGTCGGCTGATGGTGAGGGCGCCTCGGCCGAAGCGGTCAAAAGCCACATCAGACTGCTGATTGATGCTGAAGGCGACAAGATCCTGTCGGACGACACGCTCGTTGACCTGCTGACGGAAAAAGGTTTCGATATCGCGCGGCGTACAGTTGCCAAATATCGCGAGGCTATGGGTATCGGGTCTTCTGTCCAGCGTCGGAGGCAGAGGAAAATGGGGCGCTAATCAAGCTGCGAAGCTCCCGTCCGGCGATACGTGGCGTTCCACCAATATTTTTTCGGCAAGAACATGATCGCTCAGTTTATCGATATCAATTGCGGCAACGGGGTCGGACATGGCAACCAGCCTTGCCTCAAGCCCAAGCCTCCTGCCAGCCACATCTAGCGCCTGGCGCAGGCCAATCGTGCGTGTGAGCGCCCGTGACGCCAGCCGCAGACCAAAATGGAGGAACAGGCGCCATGCTTTTTTGCGATCCTGTTCGGCGTCGGCCCATAGGTCGAGCGCGAATACGGACTTAAGGCTCATTAAGGCAAAGAGATTGGCACCCGACCAGTTGCCGTCCGAAAAACGCAGCCATGTTCGTTTCGCCTCGGGAAATTGAGCCAGCATCGTCTTGCGCTCGACCATTGCTATCGCGACATCGCCATTGGCATGACGCAGAAACTCGTCGATCATTTCGACCGTCAACAATGGGTGGTCAGCGGTTGTCACCAACAATGGCGACGAAAATCCGAGTGTGTCGACCTGAGCCTTGATGCTCAATGATATGCTGTTCTGACTGTTAGCAAGTGTTGCGCCCCCAGCCGCCTCGACGGCAGGACGTAATGACTCTATATCCTGCGACAATATAATGATCCGGCCGATATGCGGCGATCTGTGCAACGTGCGGACAACATGGCTTATCATTGGCTCGCCGCGTACGGGCACCAACGCCTTTTGCTCTAGTCCAAAATGCTGCGCAAATATATCCGGCCCGGGCCGTTGCCCGGCGAGTACAATGCACGTCCATTGCGCTTGCAATTGGCTTCTCCTAAACGCAGCAAATCAGGAAGTTACGTCAGCTTGTCTGGCGGCACCTTGCAGTGGGACTTGGCGGGCAAAAATGAATATTGCAATATATGATCTCGACAATACGATCACGGCCCGTCCCACTTTCACCCTTTTCTTGTTATTTTATGCCCGTCAGGCCGCGCCGTTCCGTTTGGTGGCATTGCCCATTTGGATCATAGCCCTATTGGGATATCGCCTTGGCCTTTACAGTCGCAAGATATTGAAACAATTCGGCATTGCTATGTTCATGGGTACGAAAATCTGTCCTGACACGCTTAGCCGGATCGCGGCACATTTTGCCGGCAATGTCGTGTCAGGCGGACTGCAACCTGGCGCGGTTGAAAGAATAGCGGTTGATCGGAGGCGCGGCGCGATGTTGGTTCTGGCGACCGCTGCCCCGGAATTTTATGCCAGTACCGTAAGCGAAATGCTGGGTTTCGATGCCGTGGTTGCCACGCGCCATATCGCAGCGGTCGACGGTAAGGTCACAAACCGCATTGATGGCGAGAATTGTTATGCCGCCGAAAAGCTACGCCGGATAGAAGAATGGATGCTGCAAGAGGGCATCAATAAGGCGCAAGCAGACATATGCTTTTACTCGGATGATATCAGCGACCGCCCTACCCTTGATTTTGCCAACAGAGGTTACGCGATCAACCCGTCCGGGAATTTTGCAAAGGCAGCATCAATCGCAGGTTGGGATAGCCTCAATTTCCGTAATGCGCCTGACGCCGTCAGTGGTCCCTAAGACGGCTTCGCGCCCAACAGTTCAACATAACGACTAATCGCCTCCGCCCCGCGCTCAGATGCAGGACGTGGATCACTTTGGTCCGCCGTGACAGCCATCCGTTGTTGCTGTGCCTCGCGATAGCGCGCCGCAATCTGCATATAATCAGCAAGGATAAGTTCAAGCTGCGCAGCATTATGGACCACAGGACCATTGTTCCAGAAATCATATGCAGGCGCCGCATCGACCGATGTCGCGCTATGGGTATCCAAAAAGAAGCAGGCACGTGGCCGATAGAGAAATTCATAAACCTGGCTTGATACATCCCCGATATAGGCATCGGCAGATAAAGTATAACTCATGTCAAACAGGCGCGCGCTGTCCACGTCGATCAGGATATTGGGTGCGTCGTAATATTTCTGGTCGATATCCGGCCTTGTCCGGGTCACGCGATATTCCGGCGAAATATGCACTTTCTTGTAAAAAAGCATGACGTGTGGGGCGAAGATGAGGTTAAATCGCTCCGGGTTGCGGTAGAAAATTTCCAGAATATCAGGGCCGTGGTCAAACCAGCTCGACATCAGCGGGTCAAAATGGGGATTGTAGACGAACGTCGGATTGTCATTGTCGAAAAATCTTTCCGCCACGCGTCCACGCAAGATATCAAATTTCGCATATCCGATGATGCGGCAGCGGTCTGGCGTGGCGACGCCTGCTTCGATAAGTTGGTCCTGCACCTTTTGGCCACTCACCATCATTAGGTCGAACGCCTTGAGCGCCGGGTGAACGGCGACATTCCGGTCGCCCGATCCATGGGGTACGTAGACAAAAGCGGGAATGTGCCTGTCACGCCGAAAGCGCGACCAGTGGCGTTTCAGTGTCAGGCATGTTCGCTCTGTCGAGATAATCGCGGAGGATTTGCGCAGTTCGCGGCCGTGATAATAAAGCCTGAGCAAACGCTGTACCGGCAACAGCTTGTTGAGACCATTGGTCAGAGATACAAGCGCTATTGGCAAAGCCAGTGACTGCCATTCCAACTTGGAAATCTGCTCGCGCGACAGCAATTTTTCCACTTCCCTTTTGGTCGTCGAACTTCCGAACGCGACAACCACCCGCAAACCTTCGCCCCGCAACGCCAACGCACCGGCAATTCCGGCCAGATGCGCAACCTGATGGCCTGCGTCATGATTGAACAGAAAAGTTACGGTTGGCCTGATCACCTGATGATCTTGTTTATGGGTCATCGTGCCGGGCCTTTATCGCCTGATGCCGGTTCTTGTGAAGGCTTTGCCCTGTAGAGAATATATTTCAACATCGCATATCGGATTATCTTAAATCGAATAAGATATTCCGTTGCAAGCCGATCAAACATGATTGGAGAGCACGCTTGAAATAAGCCCAAAAACGCATTTAAGTCTAAGGCTGCACCGTGTTTGGCCGCACTTGCTTGCAAAAAACGAAAGCCGGTCTTTACAAATTCTTTCGCGCAGAAATCGGAGACATAATAACGCGCCGTTGACTGATCTGCTCCCATCTTTCTGTACATTTCGTCTTTAAAGCCAGCCATGGCAACAGCCAGATCGCGGTGCTTGTCCATATCAAATACTTCGCGCTTTCGGGTCACGCTGTCCATGATGCTACCGGCACGCTTCCGGTAAAATATCCATGGCGATGGCGCATAATAATAATTGCGGGCCTTTAAAAGCAACCGAGGCGTCGTCGCAATGTCTTCGAATACCCTGCCTGCTGGGAAATGCGGGCCGTCACGCCACAGGCTGCGCCGGCTAATCCTCAGCCAGCAATACATCTTGCGGCTTTTGAACACGCCAGTGACAAGCTGCGCAATGTCCGACGAAAGCTGTCCGGTTGGACCGTAAAATGACTTTGTCTTTCCAAATCGGGATTTGCGATAGTCGCATAAGACAAGATCAGGATCATAGGTTTCGATGATCGCCTTCAATTCAGCCAAAGCGCCGTCCAGGACATAATCGTCGGGGTCGACAAACCAGATATGCGCACCGGAAGCTTCCTCCAGCAGGCGGTTTCGCGTGGCACTCACCCCTTGGTTCTTAGCGTGACAAAACAATTTGATGGCTTGGGGATATTGCCGTTTGAGCGATTCTGCGATTGCGCGTGAATCGTCGGTCGATGCATCGTCCACGATGACAATCTCGATGCCAGCAATATTCGCATCCTGCGACAGTAGCGATTGCACGCATAGGGCAAGATATTGCTCCACATTGTAGACGGGCAATAAAATGCTTAACCAGATGCCGGCTGCTTTGATAAGGACTGCCCAGTGTCGATTTGCGATGCTGCTGCGGCTTACCCGCCTTCGCTACGCGCGCCAACATAATTAATGCAGCAACGATGCAGCGACGACGTTGGTTGATCAGCCTACCTTGCGCCTCACCAGTTCTCGTCTGGAAGCTCGATTAGCGAGCCCAGCTGGCCGCGGCGAAGATTTGGCATCTGGGGCAGCCCGTCAAATGTCTGAAAAATAAAAATGGGCAATGGGCAATGGGCGCCAACATTAAAACTTTACCCGTCTGCGCCGCAGATTTTCGAAGTGATTGGTCTTGACCAGCAGTGCTTGGTGGATCGTTTTTCTGCCGATTTCAAACGAATTGCCGCGACGGTCCGCCTTATCATCCTCAGGTTAAGTTAACCCACAAGCCGGTGGTGGCCTGGCATGAAGATATCAATGCACCTTTATAAATTTGACCACATCTTCAACGACAGGGGCCTTGTTCCGGAACGGTCGCGCAACCGCCATGATGATGTCGGCATGGTCGACATTTGGGTAAATCTTCAATTGTTCCTTTCCACCTAGCGACTGGATCTTCTGAGCCAGAACTTTGCTGTTCCGCGGTTTGACCACAGTATCCTTATCACCTGTCAGCAGCAATAAAGGCGGCGCATCCTTGCGAGCAAAAGTGATAGGCTGAGTCTCTGTCAGGTCGGGCCACTGGCCAAGTGCGATTTTAGATGACTCCGTCGTCAGCGGCAGGAAATCATATGGACCGGCAAGACCAACGACACCCTTGATGACATTGGTATCAAGCCCTTGCTGCTTCAAATACCGTGGATCCAATGCAGTCAACATCGCGATATGCGCGCCGGCGCTGTGTCCCATCAGGAAGATGCGATCGGCATTGCCATGACGGTTGGCAATATGTGCGTGCACCCAGGCGACCACGGCCGCTGTGTCCTCGACAAAAGCCGGAAAGCGCGCTTTGGGCGCTTTGCGATAATCGGCTATGACTGTCACAAATCCGCGTGACGCAAATGCCCGGCCAAGAAAGCCATATCCCTCACGTTCGCCATCACGCCATGCGCCTCCATGGAAGAAGATCAACACAGGGCGTAGCGATCTGTCTTCGTCTGCTGGCGTATAAATGTCGAGTTTTTGCCGGGCATCGGCACCGTAGGAGATGCCCGTCTCGGGCGCAGCAGTGACCTCAGCGGCGCCGGGCGCTATCCGGTCAGCAAAATCCAGCTTTTGCGGGTCGGATTTGCTCCAGAACCATAAGCCGCAAGCGGCCGCTACGACAATAAGCGTCAGAAGAATATATTTGATCATGCGCGCTTACTGCCCGTCAGGCTGCTGCCTTACAACGAAAAAAGGCGGCCCCGTTGGAGCCGCCCTTCTTTGCAAGGCTGCGCGGGTTTCGCCCGCGCACCCATCGCAATTTTAACGCTTCGAGAACTGGAAGCTCTTGCGTGCTTTCGCCTTGCCGTATTTCTTACGTTCGACAACGCGGCTGTCGCGTGTAAGGAAACCTTCGGCCTTCACTGCGCTGCGAAGCAATGGTTCGAATTTCGACAGTGCCTGCGCTATGCCGTGCTTTACGGCACCAGCCTGGCCTGAAAGACCGCCGCCCTTTACGGTTGCGATCACGTCATATTGACCTGTGCGCTCGGTAACACCAAATGGCTGGTTGATGACGAGACGAAGCGATGGACGGGCGAAATACACTTCCTGATCGCGGCCATTGACGACAATCTTGCCAGTGCCTGGCTTCAGCCAAACGCGGGCAACCGCATCCTTACGGCGACCGGTTGCATAAGCGCGGCCTTGCGCATCAATTTCCTGTTCACGAATGACCGCAGCGATCTGGGCTGGCGCCTGAACGTCAGCGCCCAATGTTTCGAGATCAGCGAGCGAAGTTGCAGTATCAGACATTATGCACCCACCTTATTCTTGCGGTTCATGGAAGCGACGTCGAGCGTCGTTGGCTGTTGACCGGCATGCGGATGCTCGGAGCCATTATACAAATGCAGCGCACGCATTTGTGCGCGGCCCAACGGACCGCGAGGAACCATGCGCTCCACTGCCTTTTCAAGGACTCGTTCAGGAAACTTGCCGTCAAGTATCTTGCCTGCAGTCACAGCCTTGATACCGCCGATGTACCCGGTGTGGCGATAATAAACCTTGTCGGTCAGTTTCTTGCCAGTGAACTTAACCTTGTCAGCATTGATGACGACAACATGGTCGCCGCAATCCACATGCGGGGTATAGCTTGGCTTTGTCTTCCCACGCAGAATGTTGGCGATGAGGCTGGCAACCCGGCCAACAACCAAACCTTCTGCGTCAATGAGGATCCACGATTTCTCGACGTCCTGCGGACGGATCGATTTCGTAACTCTGGATAGCGTTTTCATCGCTAATCACACCTTTCGAAATTTTGCAGTTGTGCAGAATCATGACTGACCTACACGCGAAGCGGAGCCAATGGCGATGAAGTGGTCAATAGTCAAGCAAAAGCGGGCCTTTGCTGGCGGGTATAATAATACCACCTTTTATTCAGACTGTTTTGCGCCCCAGCACGTGCGCGCCCCAGACCGTCGATGCAACCAACAAGGCGCCCACTGCCTGATGCGACACGGCGAGCACGATGTTTACGCCCGTCATCACCGTCGCAATGCCCAGGATGATCTGGAGGCCGAAGGCGCTATGAATGGCAGTGGAAGCACCGCGCACGCCCGCCTTCTTTACCCGGCGCGATAGGAAGACAAGTGCGATGACCGCTACCCATGCCCACCATCGATGAATGAAATGCGTCAGATAGGGGTCGTTGACCAACGCATAAAAAACGCCTTTGGCTGTATCGACGCCGTCCGGAAAAAACCGGTCGTTCATTAAAGGCCAGGTGTTGGCAACATAGCCTGCATTCAAACCAGCGACCCAGGCACCGAACAGCAATTGAATGAACAGGGCAGCAAGGACAATGGCTGAAAAACGCGTCATTTTGGCAGGGCCCGCTAATGGATCCTTCGCAAGCAGTTTCAGATCAAGCGCGGTCCAGACCAGCCCACCCAATATTGTAAGCGCCGTGAGCAGATGCACGGCAAGGCGATAATGGCTGACATCGGTACGCGACGTAAGGCCTGACGATACCATCCACCAGCCAATGGTGCCCTGAAGCGCGCCAAGGGCGAGCAACGCCAGAAGGCGGGGCTTATATCCCTTCGGAATGGCGTTCTTCACCCAGAACCATGCCAGCGGCAACGCAAACGCCAACCCGACGACGCGGCCAAGGAGGCGGTGGACCCATTCCCAAAAAAAGATGAACTTAAACTCGGCCAATGTCATCCCGGCCGGGCCATTAATTTGGGTATATTCAGGTATCTGCTTGTATTTTTCAAATTCGGACAGCCAGCTTGCCTCGCTGAGCGGTGGTAGTGCGCCGGTAATGGGCTTCCATTCGGTTATGGACAGACCCGATTCGGTCAGCCGCGTGATGCCGCCCACCACAACCATCGCAAAGACAAGGCCAGCCACGCACATGAGCCAAATGATCAGCGCGGCGGGCCGCGACGTGCGCGTTTCGGGAAGTGTTTGAGCATCAAGCGCGATATCCATGCGGTGGATATGGTCTGGATTACGCCCGTTCGCAAGCAGATGCGGTTGCAAAAACTGTCACTTGGACTGCATTTTAAGCGATGTAATGTTGTAACGTGCACCGAATCAGTATAGGGCCCTTCAAATGGAACACGCGTGGAAGAAATGGCGATGGGACGGGCTAGGCCTGAGCGTCGCCGGATTATGCCTGCTTCATTGCCTTGCAACAACCGTTCTGCTTGCCGTTCTGGCATCAGCGAGCGGTCTGTTGCTGAACCCGGTGATCCACGAGACTGGCCTGCTGCTGGCCATTGTCCTTGGCATTCTGGCATTGGGCAAGGGCTTTCGCGACCATGGGCTGTTCATGCCTGCCACCATAGGCGCCCTTGGCGTTGGCATGATGGGTGGCGCGCTTACCTTGCCACATGGCGGCATGGAAATCGTTTGGACCGTCATGGGTGTGATCTTTCTAGGCATAGGCCATTTACTGAATCACCGCGCCCGCACCTTGTAACCCGCAAACGCTTGTCAAAGTGGCAATTGACTGCTGATTGACCCATCGCCAGCCAAGGCCTACATCGGTGAAATGTCTGCACATCAACATCACGAACACGAAGGCGCATCGCTGGCGCATGCGGCTGAGGCCGCTTTAATCGACGCTGGCGAACAATGGACCGATATGCGGTCCGATATATTTGCTGTGCTCGCGACCTTTGAAAAGCCAGCATCGGCTTATGACATTGCCGACCTGGTCTCGCAAAAACGTGGCAAGCGTGTGGCGCCCAACAGCGTGTATCGAATCCTCGACCTGTTCGTAGCGACCAACCTTGCTCGCCGGGTGGAAAGCGCCAACGCCTATATTGCCAACTCCCATCCTGGATGTCTGCACGACTGCATTTTCCTGATCTGTGACAGTTGCGGGACCGCCACCCATATCGACGACGATACGCTCACTATGCACGTGCGCGCTGCTGCCGAGCAGGCCGGTTTTGCGGAAGTCCGCCCAGTCATTGAAGTGCGCGGGATATGTGCCGATTGCGGATGAATAATCCGCAATTACCCGTTCGACAGTGCGATAAAACGGCGCTAAAGATTTTGTCATGACACATTCCCCTGACACGCCGCTGCTTGACACGGTTAAAGTGCCCTCGGATCTTCGCAACCTTGCTGCGTCGCAGCTTCGCCAGCTCGCGGATGAATTGCGGGCCGAAACCATATCTGCAGTCTCCGTCACTGGCGGGCACCTGGGCGCGGGACTCGGCGTTGTCGAACTGACAACTGCGCTGCATTATGTTTTCAATACACCCGACGATCGCTTGATCTGGGACGTGGGTCATCAATGTTATCCGCACAAAATTCTGACTGGTCGCCGCGACCGGATCCGCACGTTGCGGACCGGCGGCGGGCTATCGGGATTTACCAAGCGCAGCGAAAGCGAATATGATCCCTTTGGTGCCGCGCACAGTTCGACGTCGATTTCGGCAGCGCTGGGCTTTGCTGTGGCCAACAAGATATCCGGTAAGCCCGGCAAGGCGATTGCAGTCATCGGTGATGGCTCGATGTCCGCTGGCATGGCCTATGAAGCGATGAACAACGCACAAGCCGCCGGCAACCGCCTTGTGGTCATTCTGAACGACAATGACATGTCGATTGCGCCGCCCGTCGGTGGCCTGTCGGCTTATTTATCGCGCCTGGTGTCCTCAAGCGAATATCTCGGGCTCCGTAGCCTTGCCAGCAAGGTCGCCAAACGGTTGTCGCGCCGGATTTATACCGCCGCCTCGAAGGCAGAGGAATTTGCCCGCGGCATGGCCATGGGTGGCACTTTGTTCGAGGAACTTGGCTTTTATTATGTCGGCCCGATTGATGGACACAATCTCGACCAGCTTATTCCTGTGCTCGAAAATGTCCGCGACAACGCCGAAGGACCAGTACTAATTCATGTCGTTACGCAAAAGGGCAAGGGCTATGCTCCTGCCGAAGCCGCAGACGACAAATATCACGGCGTCGTCAAATTCGACGTGATTACTGGCAAGCAGGACAAGGGCCCCGGTGGCGGTCCGCCAGCCTATCAAAATGTGTTTGGCGAAACACTTGCAAAGCTTGCGGAAACAGACCCTAAAATCTGCGCTATAACCGCCGCGATGCCCGGCGGCACCGGCGTTGACAAATTCTCCGCTGCCCATCCCGAACGCTCCTTCGATGTCGGCATTGCCGAACAGCATGCCGTGACCTTTGCCGCTGGCCTCGCCGCGCAAGGGATGCGTCCATTCTGCGCGATTTACTCGACTTTCCTGCAACGCGCTTATGATCAGGTCGTGCATGATGTCGCGATCCAAAATTTGCCCGTGCGTTTCGCAATTGACCGCGCTGGCCTCGTCGGATTTGATGGCAGCACACATGCAGGGTCGTTCGATATCACCTATCTTGCCACATTGCCCAATATGGTCGTCATGTCCCCTGCGGATGAGGCAGAATTGGTGCACATGACCTATACCGCCGTTCTACACGACAGCGGCCCTATTGCTTTCCGCTATCCGCGCGGCAATGGCACTGGCGTTTCGATGCCTGAAGTTCCCCTGCAACTGGAAATCGGCAAAGGCCGAATCATGCGCGAAGGCAAGAAAGTTGCCATCCTCTCGCTTGGCACGCGCCTGGCAGAGGCGATCAGGGCGGCCGACACGTTGGATGCAAAGGGCCTAAGCACGACGGTCGCCGACTTGCGTTTTGCCAAGCCTCTTGATGAAAAAATGATCCGCCACCTTATCGCCACGCATGAAGTTGTCGTGACGGTCGAGGAAGCCGCAGTTGGTGGCCTTGGCGCGCATGTTTTGACGCTCGCAAGTGACTTGGGCCTGATGGACGCCGGGCTAAAGATCCGAACCATGCGCCTTCCTGACATATTTCAGGAGCATGACTCGCCGCAGAAACAATATGACCAGGCCGGCCTGAATGCGCCGCAAATTGTCGAAACCGTGCTCAAAGCGCTGCGCCATAACAGCGCAGGCGTAGAAGAAGCCAGCGTCAGCGCTTAATCAAGGTGCACGCTTCTTTGCCAAATAAAATTGGCAAATCAGTTCGGAATAACAGCCTGGGCGGTTTGGCCATCACCTTCAGGCGCAGCGATGATATCACGCGTGATGCTTCCCTTGTTGACCGTGTTGGTCTGAGGGTCGCCCACTGAAGAACGGATGCCAAGCTCTGCAGCACCCGGCGTGGTCGAAATGGCACGTTCAGCCGCAGAACGCGGTGCTGTGCCACCAAATAAGGTCTCTAACACCTGTTCCTGTCCTGTGTCGGTTGAGCGGGTTACGGCCACAGCACTTGGCTCAAGCGCGAAATCAGGCGGCACAACCAGCGGGGCGGCGCGTGCGACCAAAGGTCCGGCAGCCTTTTGTCCGCGAATGTCCCAATCCCAGAGTGCTTGCCCGACATTACCCGCAGACGCGCAACCCGATAATGTAATTACCGTGACGAGCGCGGCACCAGCGAAAATCTGTTTGCGTGTCATCTTGTCTTCCAATCTCAAGGGCGTGGCGCAGGTGCGGCGCCGCCAAACATGGCGTCCAGAACCTGTTGCTTGGTATCGCCATCCTGCGGGCGTGGCGCATTTGGCGTGGGTGGTGGCAACGTAAATGCGGTCGGCACCTCAATCGGCTTTGAACGGGTCACAGCAAATTCGTCGGGACGATCACGGTCATATACGTTCGTCGTTCCACAGCCCGAAAGCGCGAGAACAGCAACTGACGTCACCGCAAATATGGTTATCGGCTTCATGACTTCTCCACTATGTCGGCACTGCTTGCGGGTTCCTGAACGTCAGCCCCGGTAGCGCGTGTCTTGTCGCTTATCAGAAAGGCGCGGACAAGCAATATCAACACGCCAATGCTGATGCAGGCGTCGGCCAGGTTGAAAATGTAAAAGGGCCGGAACGCGCCAATGTGCAAGTCAGCATAATCCACGACATAGCCGTAACGCACGCGGTCAACGATATTACCGAGCGCGCCGCCAAGGACCAGCGACAAGGCCAGCACGTCCCCGCGCATTTTCTCGCGCCACATCCAAACGGCGACACCCATAGCGATGACGGCTGTGAGCGCCACAAGCGCCCAGCGTTCGCCGTCGCTATCTGCGGTCAGAAAGCTCATCGAAACACCGCGGTTTTCGGCATAACGCAGGTCGAAGAACGAAATGATGTGGATGACGCCGCGGCTTTGCAGTTGCAGGGGTCCAAGCATGGCATATTTGACGAGTTGGTCAGCGATGAACACAAGGCTCGCGAGCATCAGGCCCTGAAGGCGGAATTTGGGATTCGGATTCATGCGCACGCCAAGCTCTCTTTTATGTCATGCTGAACCCGTTTCAGCATCCATCCCGCCACAAGGACCAAAGCTCTATGCGGAGAAATGGACCCTGAAACAAGTTCAGGGTGACGGCCAAGGGAAAATCCCCGCACCTCACGCACCGACGACATCCTGACACCGTCCGCACAACAGGCCGTCATCCACCACCTCGGGCAGATGCCGCCAGCAGCGGCCGCATTTGTGGTTCGTGGTTTTCGTCACAACCGGCGCAGTGACTCCAGCAACCGCTTTTGTTGACGCTGTGATGCACAGTTCAGCCAAAAGGCTATCTTCGACCTGATGGTCGCGCAAGACCGCTTCGAGATCGGGCACCTGAACGTCGGCCTCGAGGCTTGATCCGACGATCTTCTCGCGGCGCAATGGCTCGATCGCTTCAGTCACCTGGCGGCGCAGTTCGCGCAAGCGGAACCAATGTTCGACCGACTCCAGATCAAACCAGCCCGCATCGACCTCTGGCCATTCTGAAAAATGGACACTGTCGGCATCTGCGCCAAAACGCGTTTGCCAGACCTCTTCGCTAGTGAACACCAACACCGGAGCGGCGTAGCGCACCAAAGCGTGGAACAGGATATCCAGCACCGTCCGATACGCCATGCGCTTGGCATCGGTCGGCGCATCGCAATAGAGGCAATCCTTGCGGATATCGAAGAAAAAGGCCGACAGGTCTTCATTGGCAAAATCGGTCAACAGGCGGACGTAAGTGTTGAAGTCAAAGTCATTGACCGCAACTTTCAACTTTGCGTCCATGTCCGCCAGCAGATGAAGCATATAGCGCTCCAACTCGGGTATATCGGCTACTGTCACCTTTTCGGCATCCGTAAAGCCATCAAGCGCGCCCAGCATATACCGGAATGTATTGCGCAATTTGCGGTATTGGTCGGACACGCCAGCAAGGATTTCCTTACCGATCCGGTGGTCCTCGGTGAAGTCGACCGTCAGCGCCCAAAGGCGCAATATGTCCGCGCCGCTGTCGCGCATCAAGTCCAACGGATTGATCGTGTTGCCGAGCGACTTGGACATTTTCATGCCCTTTTGGTCCATTGTAAAGCCATGGGTCAGCACGGCATTATAGGGCGCGCGGTCGCGTGTGCCGCAGCTTTGCAACAGGCTCGACTGGAACCAACCGCGATGCTGGTCGCTGCCTTCGAGATAGAGGTCAGCGGGCCACTGGAGATCAGGCCAGCGTCCGCTTTCCAACGTAAAGACATGCGTACAACCTGAATCAAACCACACGTCGAGAATGTCGGTGACTCGCTCAAAATCGGCAAGCGCATATCCGCTCCCCAGATATTCCTGCGCACGTTCGTCGGACCAGCCATCGACGCCATTTTCGCGCACGCCTGCGATGATACGCGCATTGACACTCGCGTCGTTGAGATATTGGTTGGTGCCTTTTTTGACGAAGAGTGTAATTGGCACACCCCACGCGCGCTGACGGCTGAGCACCCAGTCGGGACGGCCCTCGACCATCGACGACAGCCGGTTGCGTCCCTTTTCTGGTATGAAGCGGGTGTCGGAAATGGCCTGCATGGCCTTTTCGCGCAGCGTGCCGCCCAGCAATTCCTTATCCATCGATACGAACCATTGGGGCGTGCAGCGATAGATGACCTTAGCCTTTGACCGCCAGCTGTGCGGGTAGCTGTGCTTGTAATCTGCTGATGCCGCGAGCAATCCGCCAGCCTCGCGCAAAGCGGTGCAGATAGGGCCGTCTGGCGCGTTGAATTTGGGGTTGATGACGCTGCCCTCACCGCCGAGCCAGCCCCAGTCAGCGCGATATTTGCCGTCGCCTTCGACTGCAAAGACCGGATCAATGCGGTTCGCCTTGCACAGGTCGAAATCATCCTCGCCATGGTCGGGCGCCATATGTACAATGCCAGTGCCGCTGTCGGTGGTAACAAAGTCGCCAGCCAGCATCGGACGCGGCTTGGCAAAGAACCCACCGAGATGGTGCATCGGGTGACGGACCATTGTTCCCGCGATCTGCTCGCCTTTTAATCCCAAGCCGACAAGCTTGGCGGGACCCACCCGAGCATAAAATTGCTCGATCAAATCATTCGCAAACAGGTAAGTTTTGCCTTCCCACTCGCCAAGGACGTAATCAATTTCTGGCCCATACGCCAAAGCCTGATTGACCGGAATCGTCCAAGGCGTGGTCGTCCATATCACCGCATGCGCGCCGACCAATTCTGCAATCGGCGATTCAACAATCTCGAACGCTACATCGATCTGCGTCGAGACGATGTCCTCATATTCAATCTCGGCCTCGGCGAGCGCAGTCTTCTCAACTGGCGACCACATCACGGGTTTTGCACCGCGATAGAGTTGGCCGCTTTCTGCGAACTTTAGCAGCTCCGAAACAATCGTCGCCTCGGCCTGGAAATCCATCGTCAGATAGGGATGGTCCCAATCGCCATTTATGCCCAGCCGTTTCAATTGCTCGCGCTGCGTATCCACCCAATGCTGCGCATAAGCGCGGCATTCAGCACGGAATTCGGGCGCTGGTACTTCGTCCTTGTTCAGCTTCTTCTTGCGATATTGCTCTTCGACCTTCCACTCGATGGGCAGGCCATGGCAATCCCAACCGGGCACATAAGGCGCGTCCTTGCCAAGCAAGGTCTGCGTGCGGACAACCGTGTCCTTCAATATATGGTTCAGCGCATGGCCGATATGCATGTCGCCATTGGCATAAGGCGGGCCATCATGCAGGATGAACTTCTCGCGCCCGCGGCGGCGATTGCGCAGCTCGGCATAGAAATCCTGTTCTTGCCAGCGCGCCAGAATGACCGGTTCCTTGTGGGGCAAGCCAGCCTTCATCGGAAAATCGGTTTTCGGCAGAAAGACGGTGTCGCGCCAGTCTTGTTTCGGTGAGTCAACAGGTTCGGTCATATCGTGCGGGTGCTTAGGGGAGGTTGGCGCTTTAGACAACTATTTGAGCGCATGGCTGCGAAGTAGAGACGGTTCACGCAAGAGCGCAAAGATTCCTATCTCCGCAGCGCTGGCCCAAGCTCCTCAATGTTATCCACCCAGATATAGCCATTATAGCTTCGCGCGATGTCGCCATATTGGTTGACGTCAGTCAGCCCCTTTATTTGCCCGTCGACGACATCTTTGGCTATGATCAAACGTATACCGGCGTCATTCATCCGCGCGAGAAAACGGTTTGGCCATCCCCATAAGGTAAAGCCAAGATCTTCCAGTGTCAGCAGCATAGTGCCGTTCCCGCAGGATTCAGGCACACTTCCCCACAGGCCGGACAGGCGGTAATCCGATGCGCATTTGCGGGCTTTTGCGATGGAGAAGACATGATGACTTGGTTCGAGCCGGTTGATGTAGCTGGCAGCAGCTTCGTCCCCGATGATGACATTGCGGTCCGGCACGTCGATCGCAGGCTTCGGTACATCCACGACAAGCTGCTTTGCTGCGGCTTCGCCTTCCACCTGCCAGAATATTTCAGGTCTTGTCAGGCCCGATTGCACCTCTGCAACTGTCGCAAGCCGTCGCGCTTTATCCGCCGCACAGGTGCTGTCAAACTGTGGTGCGGCACGCAGGCCACCTTCAGTGACAATTGTCGTCACGCGAATTGCATTTGCCCCGCTGCCAGCAGCCGCCTGCAGCGCCGCAACGTCTGACCCAACGATGGTTCCGCCAAAACCGCTGTTGGCGTTCGCGACGCAGCCCGCGCCATCCCGCACAGGATTTGCCGCATGATCCGCCACCAATTTCGGGCTGCCGACAGGCTTTTCCGCAAGCCAGCTTGCCTGAAACAGGCTGAAGCCAAAGAACAGCGCTGCCAGGGTCAGAATCCGCACGGTCTGCTTGCGCGTGAAGGTCATGAGCGACCCAGTAATTCGCGCGCTTGGTCGCAGTCGCGCGCCA
>JBBQPQ010000044.1:0-19612 GCA_038217195.1 Sphingomonadales bacterium
ATCAGGCCGCGACAAAAATGAGCTTGGCCGGACGTGCCGGCCAAGCTCTTTAGGAGAGGGCGCCCTCCTAAAGTCAGATGCCCTCGGGTCGCAACTTTCTTATACTATAGAAACCGTTACGAATGTGTGACTCAGTGCAAGGGCAGATTTCTGCGCCTTTGCAGCCGCTAGCGCGATCGGTGTTCAGTGCCCAAGCCTGCCGTGATGAACAACGCCGTAGCTTCGCCTTGAATATCCGCAGTGTGCCAGCAACCAGGAGGGTTAATGGCATATTCGCCTGCACCGATGGTTGCGGATGCCGTTGATCCGTCTGCATGCTCCTGATGCAGAGTCATTTGTCCCGACAGACAAAGTACCATCTCGTCGCCCAAAGGGTGCATTTCCCAACTGTCCCAGTTTTCCAAAAAGCGGTACATCGTGACCAACCGTCCCTCGGCCCCGTCGCTTGCGTTCCGCTCACCATAAGCCTGATACCAATCCATGCCGGTAAATGGCGGTTGGGGAACCGCCGTCGCGCCAAGGCCAAGATGAAGCGGATTTTCAAACAGACTAGGCATGGCACAATTCCCGAGAATCTAAGAGAGGTGGCTCCCTAAACGGTATCAGGCGAAACGCGGTCAGGCGGCGTCCGGGCCCATGACAAATGCGTTCAACTTGTTGCCGTCGGGGTCGCGGAAATATCCTGCGTAGAATCCTTCACCGCGCGCGCCCGGAGGCCCCTCGCAGGTCCCGCCATTGGCAAGCGCAATGTCATAAAGCCGCTGTACCTGATCCTTGTCCTTCGCCGCGAGTGCCACCATTACGCCGTTGCCGACGCTCGCCGCATGGCCATCAAACGGCTTTGTAAGACCAATGCCAGCCGCATTGCCGGGTTTGCCCCAGGCGATAAAGCCGTCAAAGTCCATCATACGCGGCGTATCCAACTCCACACCAATGGCGTCGTAAAAAACCGCAGCGCGCGGCAAGTCGTTGGTCCCCAAAGTAACATAGCCAATCATCGAATCACTCCTCCAAATGATAAGAGAACATTACAGGAACATATGGGAAAAGTCAATCGGTTTTGGGCGCCATCTTGTCCTGCGTCTTTGTGTCGAAATCGCTAGCATCATGGCGTTCATACAACTGGCTTGCCGGATCGCCCATCACGCGATTGACCATGCGGCCCCGCTTGACTGCCGGACGTTCGGCAATCAAATCCGTCCAGCGGATAACATTCTTATATTCGTGGACCGAAAGAAACTCCCCCGCATCGTAGATGAGTCCTTTCACCAGCGCGCCATACCATGGCCAGATCGCCACGTCGGCGATGGTGTAACTGTCTCCTGCCATATATACGCGATCGGCAAGGTTGCGGTCGAGTACGTCAAGCTGCCGCTTCACCTCCATGGCAAAGCGATCAATTGCATATTCGAATTTGAACGGCGCATAGGCATAAAAATGACCAAATCCTCCACCCAGATAGGGTGCGCTGCCCATTTGCCACATCAGCCAGTTCATCGTCTCGGTGCGGGCATGGTGCTCGGTCGGCAGGAATGCCCCGAATTTCTCCGCAAGATAGAGCAGGATCGACCCCGATTCGAACACCCGTGTCGGCTCGGGCGTCGAATGGTCAAACAAAGCGGGAATTTTGGAATTGGGATTGGCTTCGACAAAGCCGCTCGAGAACTGGTTTCCGTCGCGGATATTGACCAGCCACGCGTCATATTCCGCGCCTGCATGGCCAAGCGCCAGCAGCTCCTCAAGCATGACTGTCACCTTGACGCCATTGGGCGTGGCGAGCGAGTAAAGCTGCATGGGATGCTTGCCGACGGGGCGGGGCTTGTCATGCGTCGCGCCAGCGATGGGCCGGTTGATGTTGGCAAATTGGCCGCCATTCTCGGTGTTCCATTCCCAGACCTTATCTGGCGTATATTCGGAAAAAGTCTGTGGCATGGAGCGTTCCTCTAGAATGACATTTCTGGTGCAGCATATGGCTGTCCATGAGGTCGAGCGTCAAGGACAGGCTTAAGGATCGACATGAAAGGATTTTTTGGTTGACGTTTACGTAAACCTGCGGCCTTAGTTGTGCATATAGCATTAGGGAGAGCCAATATGTCCGCCACGGTCGAGATCATCAACGACATTGCCTTGATCCGCATGGACGATGGCAAGGCAAACGCCATCAATTTCGACATGGTTGCGGCGTTGAACAGCGCGCTCGACACGGCCGAAGCCAGCGCAAAAGCAATCGTTCTCGCTGGGCGCGATGGACGGTTTTCGGGCGGTTTTGACCTGAATGCATTTGCAAGCCTTGGCGCTGATGGCGTGTATAAATTGCTTGATGCAGGCGCCGAGTTGCTCCTGCGCCTTTACGGTGGTCCGCTCCCCGTTGTTGCCGCCTGCACTGGCCATGCAATCGCGATGGGCGTGTTCATATTGCATGCGTGCGACACCCGGATTGGGACAGCGGGCGATTACAAGATTGGCGCGAACGAAGCGATTACCGGCATGAACCTGCCGATTTTCGCCATGGAGCTGGCGCGCGATCGGCTAAACCCCGCGCACCTCACACGCGCCATGATCCAGGGCTTTATCTATAATCCGCAGGGCGCGGTCGAGGCCGGCTATCTTGATATACTCGCCGAAGCCGGGGAGGTTGAAGCCAAAGCCATGGCCGTGGCGGGTCAGCTCGCGCAATTGCCCGGCCCCGCTTATGCCTGGAACAAGAAATCCATGCGCAAGGCGACGCTCGACCGCGTTCGCGCGAGCCTAGGCGCGCATCACAAGGTTTGAAGTGCAGCCGCTATAGCGGCGCGCAGGCCTGCGTCACCCATGCCAGCACTTCGCCGTCCAGTTGCGGGCCGACGATCTGCAATACCTTTGCATGGTAATCATTCCACCAGCGCAGTTCATGGGCGTTGAGCAGGCTGGTGTCGACCAAAGTCTTGTCAATCGGCGCGAAGGTAAGCGTTTCAAACCCGAAATAGCGACCTTCGGCACCGGCGATATCGCGTTCCTCGACGAGCACCAGATTTTCGATGCGGATGCCATATTCGCCCTGCTTGTAATAGCCAGGCTCATTCGACAAGAACATGCCCGCCTGCAAGGGCTCGTCGCTGCCTGCCTGACCACCCGCAAATTTCGCGATTCGCTGCGGACCCTCGTGAACCGCAAGAAAGCTGCCGACGCCGTGACCAGTGCCATGGGCGTAATCGAGGCCAGCCTGCCACAAGGAAGCACGCGCCAACGTATCCAGCTGCGCACCACGTGTACCTTCTGGAAAAACTGCAGTGGCCAAAGCGATATGGCCCTTGAGGACGCGGGTGAAGCGGTCCTTCATTTCGGCGGTTGGCGCCCCCGGGCCGACCCACATGGTGCGGGTGACGTCCGTCGTGCCATCGAGATACTGACCGCCGCTGTCGACCAGATAGATGCTGTTGGGTTCAATCGCGCGATTGGTGCTTTCGTCGACCTTGTAATGGCAATGCGCGCCATTTGGGCCAGTGGCGGATATCGTGTCGAAGGACAGGTCCTTCAGCATGCCGGTGTCTTCGCGAAATGCCTTGAGGCGTGCGGCAGCGGAAAGTTCGTTCAGTCCGCCCTGATGTGCGGTTTCGCTCATCCAATGAAGGAACCGGCTTAAGGCGGCACCGTCGCGGGCCTGCGCAGCGCGGTGACCGGATTGCTCGACCTGGTTTTTGACAGCTTTGGGCAAAATCGTAGGATCGCGCGCCTCGACAATCTCCGCTCCTCCGCTTTCCAACGCGCCAAATATGGCGGCAACCGCACGGTCGGGATCAACGGCAACGCGCTTGCCTTTCATCGACCGCAGTTCGGGAACGAAATCGGACGGCATACGCAAACGTACAGCATTGCCAAGATGTGTGCGGACTGCATCATCGACCTTTTCGGGTGCGACAAAAAGGTCCGCCGTGCCATCGGCATGGGCAAGCACAAAGCTTAAGGCAACGGGGGTATTCGACACATCGGCGCCGCGGACATTGAGTAACCATGCCACCGAATCGAGCGCCGAAATAACTGTGCTGTCGAGATTGTTTGCCGTCAGCCATTCGGCAACTGCCGCACGTTTTTCAGCGCTGTTTTGTCCGGCGAAGCGATCGTCATGGACAACAAGCTTGGCATCGCTTTTGTGCGGCTGGTCCGCCCAGACGGCATCGATCGGGTTGCTTTTGACCGCCACCAGTTCGGCGCCTTTTGCGGCCAACGCCTTAGTCGCGCTTTCAACCCAGCCTTTGGTGTGGACCCATGCGTCATACCCAATGCGCGCGCCGCCCGGAGCGTGGTCCTTTAGCCAATCGGCAATGCTGGTTTGCGGTACGCCGACATATTGCCAGTTTTTGCCATCGACCTGCTCGCGCACCTGAAGCGTGTAGCGCCCGTCTGTAAAGATTGCGGCTTCTTCCGAAAGGACCACCGCCGAGCCCGCAGACCCACCAAAACCCGTTAACCAGCCAAGCCGCTGCGCATAATCACCGACATATTCGGACATATGCTCATCGCAGATCGGCACGACAAATCCGTCGAGCTGTTCTTTCTTGAGTTGTGCACGCAAAGCGGCGAGGCGGGCTTCATAGGTAGACATGTTCGACTTCCGTTCATATGAATATAGAGTCCATATAAGCGAGGAAGCCATTTCATGAAAGCACTGCTCCCACTCATTTTTGCAACCAGTGCATTATCCTCGCCCGCATTCGCCCAGAAAGAACCTATGACAGAAAAAGCAGCTGCTGAAATCAAGCCTCCTATAGCGGCAAAGCGCCCGCATCATACAACCCATCATGGCGTAACTTTGACCGACGATTATTACTGGCTGAAGGATCAGAGCTATCCCACAGTCGACGATGCAGAGATACTAGCGCATGTGAAGGCGGAAAATGCCTATTTTGAAGCGCAAATGGCACCGCAAGCGCAGCTCACCGAGACTATTTTTCAGGAAATGAAGGGCCGAGTCAAAGAAGACGACAGCAGCGTGCCGCAAAAGGATGGCGACTATATCTATTGGTCGAAATTCGAAGAAGGCGCGCAATATCGCAAGCATTATCGAAAGCCTGTCGCCGGCGGTGCGGAACAGCTTATTCTGGATGAAAATGCGCTTGCCAAAGACAAGGCCTATTTCCGCCTTGGCGCGGCTGAGATTAGCCCGGATGGCAAGATATTGGCGTATGCTTATGATGACAATGGATCCGAACGGTTCGATCTGCATTTCCGCAATCTCGAAACGAGCGCAGAACTGCGCGATATCATTCCGGGCACGCTTTCCAGCATCGTCTGGTCATCGGATAGCGCCGGCGTCGTGTACGGTTTGGCCAATGACAATTGGCGCACCGATAATGCATGGTATCACCGGCTTGGCGAGGAACTGACGAAGGCAAAGCTGCTGTATAAGGAGCAGGATATCGGGTTTGGCGTCGGCGTCGGTCTGACCGCACAGGAAGACTGGATCGTGATTGGTACGGGCGACAATGTCACCAGCGAAGTGCGCCTGGTGCCGGCCAATGATCCCACCGCAACGCCGATCTTGGTGTCTCCCCGCAAAATTGGACGGCAGTACAGCGTTGATGTGCGCGACGGCACATTATTCGTTTTGACCAACGATGATCACGTGAATTTCCGCGTTGCCACCGCCAGCATGAAGGCGCCGGGTGACTGGAAAACGCTGATCGCCGGGTCAGACCGTCATTATTTGACGGGGCTGTCGCTGTTCAAGAATTTCTACGTTACAGAAGGGCGCATCGATGGTCTCGACCAGGTCGAAATTCGCGATTATGCCGATGCGACCAAGGTGCAGCCGATTAAATTCCCCGAGGCAAGCTACGACGCAGGCCTTGGCGACAATCCCGAATATGATGTGACCAAGCTGCGGCTTGGCTATGAATCGATGGTGACGCCGGACACGGTGTTTGACTATGACCTGGCCAACGGCAATTTGGAAACATTGAAGGTTCAGGAAATCCCCAGCGGATATGACGCAACCAAATATGTAACTGAACGCGTGATGATTACAGCGCGCGACGGCACCCACGTGCCCGTATCCATCCTCACCAGGAAGGGCTTCAAGAAGGACGGGAGCCAGCCGTTGCATCTCTACGCTTATGGCGCTTATGGCTATGCAACGCCCCCGGGGTTTAGTGCCAACCGGCTATCCTTGGTGGACCGCGGCTTTGCCTACGCCATCGCGCATATTCGCGGCGGCGATGATCTTGGCTATCAATGGTATCTCGACGGGAAACTGACGAAGCGGACCAACACGTTCAACGATTTTGTCGATGCGGCAAAGGGATTGATTGCTCTGGGTTACACCGGCAAAGGTAAGGTCACCGCAAGCGGCGGCAGCGCCGGTGGCGAACTGATGGGCGCCGTGGTCAATCAGGCACCGGAATTGTTTGGCGCAGTGGTTTCGCATGTCGCCTTTGTCGACGTGCTGAACACAATGCTCGACAAGGACCTGCCACTGACACCCGGCGAATGGCCAGAATGGGGGAACCCAATCACCGACAAGGCAGCCTTTGACTATATCCGCAGCTACTCGCCTTATGACAATGTCGAGGCAAAAGCCTATCCCCCGATGATGTGGACTGCTGGGTTGAATGACCCGCGCGTGACCTATTGGGAGCCAGCAAAAATGGTTGCTAAATTGCGCGATATGAAAACCGATGACAATGTGTTGTTGCTCAAGACCAACATGGGCGCTGGCCATGGCGGCAAGTCAGGCCGGTTTGAACGTCTGCGCGAAAATGCGGAGGAAGCGGCGTTCCTGCTGTGGCAGATGGGCATAGCTAAGCCGGAGAAATGACGCTCTTTGAACGCACTTTCACTGCAGCCCCCGCCGACATTGACGAGCTTGGCCATGTCAACAATGCGGTGTGGGTGCGGTGGATTCAGGATATGGCGACATCGCATTGGCAGGCAGTCGCCGCGCCTGAACATATTGCCGCTTATTTCTGGGTCGTGACGCGGCACGAAATTGATTATCGCGGAAACATCGCTGCGGGTGAAAGCGTGAAAGGACGGACCTGGATTGAAAGCCAACCAAAGGGTGCGCAGTTCGACCGGCGTGTGGATTTTATCGATGGCAAGGGCAAGGTCATCGTGCGGGCAAATACGACCTGGGCGATGATCGATAAGGCCACGGGGCGATTGGCCCGCGTGCGGCCCGAGATTTCTGCGCCGTTTATGGGGTGAGGGGCCGGAGATTGAGAAAGAAGGCTGTCACCCTGAACTTGTTTCAGGGTCCGTTTATATTCTAGCCCCGGGCATGCTGCACGATTGTTGCTGAAACAAGTTCAGCATGATGGGATTTTCTAAACGTTGTCCAAATGCTAAACTCGCCGCTTATTCATCCAAAGCATAATTGGGCAAGGACTGGAATGCGTTACGCAACGCTTCGCTCCAGCTGTCGGAAATGCTTTCGAAATAAGGGTCATCAGCAGTGATCCGGCGTTCGTGGAAGGGCGCAAAATCATCATTTTTGTAGAGCATAACATCAAGCGGCATTCCCACGGAGAGATTTGCCTTAAGCGTTGAATCAAAAGACACCATCAACAGCTTCGTAATGTCCGCAAAGGACATATGCGATTCAAAGCCGCGCACCAAAATAGGGCGCCCATATTTGGTCTCGCCAATCTGGAAAAACGGTGTCTCGGCGCTGGCCTCGATAAAATTTCCTTCTGGGTAAATGAGATAAAGCCGCGGCTCCATACCCGCGATTTGCCCGCCTAATATAACGCTGGCGTTGAAATTGGGCGTCGGGCTTGCTGCGACAGGGCCAGTCAGCGCGCGCGCTGCAATCGTATCGCGCAAGGTGGCACCAATGATATTGGCAATTTGAAACATGGTTGGCGCGGCAAGGATCGACGGTTTGCGATCATTGGGTGCTTTTGTGCGCTCTTCCAACTGGCTTATCAACGCTTGCGTTGTTGCAAGATTACCGGCGGTCATCATCGTAATGAACCGCTCGCCAGGAACAGACCAGCTGAACATTTTGCGAAAGGTTGAGATATTGTCAACACCCGAATTTGTGCGCGTGTCCGACATGAAAGCCATGCCCTTGTCGAGTAACATTCCCACGCAATATGTCATTCCTGAACCAACGGCCCCCGCCCTGTTTGATGATTTTTACTGTTCGACACGCAAGGATACAACCATGCTCTTGTCACGCGCGCCAAATGACATACCCGAAATCGGCGCAGCGTCGCGATAATCAAAGCCAGTAGCGACGCGCACATAACGGCCATCAGGGCTTATCCCATTGGATATGTCAAAACCGACCCAACCAAGCCCGTCGAGATGCGCTTCTGCCCAAGCATGGCTTGCGGTTTGCTCAATATGGCCATCCATCATCAGATAGCCCGACACATAGCGCGCCGGAATGCCAATCGACCGACAGGCGGCGATAAATATGTGCGCATGGTCCTGACAGACGCCGGCACCAGCGACTATGGCTTGTTCGGCGTTGGTTTCAACGCCGGTAGCACCGGTGCGATATTCCACGGTGGACAGGATATGGGCAGACAATTCATGCAGCATGCCGATCTTATCCGGTGCCGACCGGTCAATGCCCACGAGCAGCTTCTGGACGCCCCGTGCGGCCGCTGTGAGGCGCGTAGGGCGACAATAAGCCCATAAGGGTACGTGGCTGCGGTGGCGGCCCAATATGCCATGATTGTCGGCTGTTTCGACCTGCCCGCTGCAACTGATCCGGATCGCCGTGCGGCCTTCCTCAATCGAAATCAACGTCACATGGTTGTTATGCGGGTCGTCATGCTCCGCCTCGATCGTTCCGCCATCAATGACCAGCTGCCAGTCATGGACCGTCTGGCCAGCGCCGTTTTTCGGACGCAATTTCAGCCGTTGCAAGGCATAACGCACGGGCTGGTCAAACTGATATTCGGTGATGTGGTGGATCGACAAAAGCATCAGCTGTTGAACCTATATTCCTGCTCGACCATCTGCGCGAGCTTCCGGTTTTGTGCCAGGAACTCAATCAGAAATTCGTGCAAGCCGTCTTCCAGAACCGACGCAGCAGTCAAGGAAGCAAAGCCCGCATATATGCGTTCGGCTTCCGCCAGGCTGTCCGAGGGCACGCCATAGGACATTGCAAGATGGCGCAGATTGTCGGTTAGTTTGCCGTAGCAAAAGGCAAGGCTGCGCGGGAAGCGGCGGTCGAAGATGAGGAACTCGGCAATACCCAGCGCGCTCGCCCTGCCGGGGTAGAGCCAGCGATAGGCACTGTACGCCGACGTCGAACGCAGGATGGTCTCCCACTGGATATTATCAAGCGAAGAGCCAACGAACGATACCGAAGGCAGGAGCACATAATATTTGACGTCAAGAAGCCGTGCCATACTGTCTGCGCGTTCAATGAAATTGCCGATTCGGCTGAAATTATAGCCGTCATTACGCAACATCGTGTTCTCCAGCGCGCCGCGTACCATCGCGGTCTGGCGCTCGATCAGATCAATCGTGGCTGGCAGGTCAGCCTCGCGCACTTGGCGCTTCAGACTGTCATTAACGCAAATCCAGCATTCGTTGACCGCTTCCCACAGTTCGCGCGTAATGGCTGTGCGCGTGGTGCGCGCATTTTGCCGCGCGCTGTCAATCAGATTGCGCAAATTCCCCGGATTGCGCTTGTCGCGCAGCAAATAGTCAACTACCTGCGCCGCATTATAATCTTGATAGGTGGCGAGGTAAGCCGCATCCATCCCAAGTGCGGCGAGTATTGACCTCCATTCATCCTGACGGTCGCTATTGCGCGTCAGCGTGAAGCGGTGCCCGGTCTCAATCAGCCGCGCAATATTCTCTGCCCGCTCAAGATAGCGGAACAACCAGAAAATGCCGGATGCGGTTTTGCCTAACATGGCATGGCCTTCTGCGCGCAACGCACATTGCCAAAACGCCTGCTCATGCTGTGCAGTGTTTTCATCGCGCGCGTTGCAAACCGATCGAGAATACGGGGCATATCAATCATCATCGATGACCCAGCTGTCTTTGGTGCCGCCGCCCTGGCTTGAATTTACCACCAGCGATCCCTTGCGTAACGCCACCCGCGTAAGCCCGCCCGGGGTGATGTCGATTTTGTCTGGCGACACCAGAACAAACGGCCGCAAATCGACATGGCGCGGGGCAAGTCCGCTATTGGCAAAAATGGGTATGGTCGACAGCGCCAAGGTTGGCTGCGCGATATAATTTGCTGGCTTGGCAATCAGCTTCGCCCTGAACGCGGCTAGTTCCTTTTTGCTCGCTGCTGGGCCAATCAGCATACCGTAACCGCCTGATCCGTGCACTTCCTTCACGACCAGTTCGGACAAATGGTCGAGAACATAAGCCAGCGAATCCTTTTCCGAGCAGCGCCAGGTATCAACATTCTTCAATATCGGCCGCTCGCCGGTATAAAATTCGACAATGTCGGGCATGTAGCTGTAAATGGCCTTGTCATCGGCGATGCCAGTGCCCGGCGCGTTGGCGATTGTGATCCGGCCAGCGCGATATAGGTCAAATATGCCGGGAATTCCTAATGCTGAGTCAGACCGGAAAATCAACGGGTCGAGATAATCATCGTCCAACCGGCGATACAACACATCAATAGGTTGATAGCCGCGCGTTGTCCGCATCGCGACTCGCCCATCGACGATACGAATATCATGGCCTTCGACTAGCTCGGCGCCCATCTGATCAGCCAGAAACGCATGTTCGAAATAGGCGCTGTTGTGAATACCCGGGGTTAACACGGCGACAACCGGATCGCCCTTGCAGGCGGGCGGGGCAACCCGGCTCAACGATGCACGCAGGTTTTTGGGATAATCACTCACATTGCGAACGCGGATGTTGCTGAACAACTCGGGGAACATGTTCATCATCGTTTCGCGGTTTTCAAGCATGTACGACACGCCTGATGGCGTCCGGGCATTGTCCTCAAGCACCACAAAATCGTCCGGACCTGTCCGGACCAGATCAATGCCGACAATATGCGTATATACGCCACCCGGCGGGGTAAAGCCGATCATCTGGCTTACAAAAGCTTCGTTTTTTTCGAGAAGTTCAACGGGCAAGCGGCCAGCACGGACTATTTCCTGCCGGTGATAGATATCCTGCAGAAATGCATTGATGGCGCGAACACGTTGTTCGATTCCGCGTGACAATTTCGTCCACTCACGCGCCGATACGATGCGCGGAATGATATCAAAGGGGATAAGCCGTTCTTCAGCTTCGTCATCGCCATAGACGGCAAAGGTGATCCCCGTCCGGCGGAAAAACTCTTCGGCGTCGCGCGCTTTTTGCTTGAGATGCGTGCTGTCCTGTTCGGCGAACCATTTGTGATAGGCTGAATATGCCGCACGCGGCGTCCCGTCTTCATTCAGCATTTCATCGAAGCAGGGCGGTTTTGAAGCCATTCGCTCAGTATCTGCCTAAAAAAAATGCAGAGAACAAGTAACTTCGCACCTGCACAAAATATGGGCAGTATTCACCCTAAAAATCGATGGCCACGCCTTTTAACTCCCAGTCGCCATAGCGAACGGGGTCAGGCCGTTCAGCATCGGGATCCGGCACATGCTCGACCCGTTTCGGTTCCGGGACTGGCGGACTTTTGGACAGATAATCCGGCGCTTTGACATGTGGGGGACGTGTGCCCATGATATTTGATTCCTTGAACCTAACTGACAGTTTTGAACATCGGGTCTCATCGCCGCATTTGCAAGCTAGGGATATGCCCCTACCCACCAAAGGGCAAGGTGCAGAACCGCTCTTCACTTGTGCGGGACACACGCCTAGTGCGCTTCTATATGACTGAAGAAATTTCCGGCCTTCCGACCCGCCGCGCCGCATTGCGGTTGCTTGATACTGTCATGCGCATGGGCACGCCAATGGATCAGGCGACGGCCAATGCGACCAAGGGACTGTCGCCGCCTGACCGCGCATTGGCCATTGCCATCGCACAGGAAACGCTGCGTTGGGTCGTTGATCTCGATATGCTGATCGACAGCAAAACGAAACAGCCGCTGCCCGATGATGCCAAAGCGCGGATGGTGCTTCGGTTAGCGCTGGCGCAAATTCTGCGGCTTGGCACGCCAGCCCATGCGGCGATCGCGACTGCGCTTCCTTTGGTCGATGGCGGTCCGAGACGGCTGGTGCATGGAGTGCTTGGGTCATTATTGCGTGCCGAAGTTGCGTTGCCTGAATATCCATCTTTGCCTGAGGCAGTCATGATGCGCTGGCACCCCGTTTGGGGCGACGATATGGTTGCGGGGGCGCAAAAAGCCTTGTCCGAACCGCCGCCGCTTGATCTGGCGCTGCGCGATCCTGCAGCCACCGATACATGGACTGAACGTTTGGGGGGTGTCAGCCTGATGCCTGGCCATATCCGGCTGCCACGGGGCACTGCGGTCGAGGAACTGGACGGCTATGACGAGGGCGCATGGTGGGTTCAGGACCTTGCCGCCAGTCTGCCGGCGCGATTGCTCGGTGACGGCAATACCAAACGTGCGCTCGATTTATGTGCCGCGCCCGGTGGCAAGACAATGCAGCTTTCGGCAGCAGGCTTTGCAGTCACCGCGCTCGACAACAGCGCGCGGCGCATGGACAGGTTGATGTCCAATCTGGAACGCACGCAATTGAACGCAGAGCGCGTCAATGCCGATGTCATGGACTGGAAACCGGCGCAGATGTTCGATGCAATCTTGCTGGACGCGCCATGCAGCGCGACGGGGACAATGCGTCGGCACCCCGATGTGCTTCATCGGATTGACATGAAGCAAATCAATAATCTCGCCGCCATACAAAGTGCGATGCTGGATCGCGCCGCAGACTGGGTGAAGCCCGGCGGCACGTTGGTCTATGCCACCTGCTCGCTTGAGCCGCATGAGGGCGAGGCGCAGGCCGAGGCATTTCTGGCCCGTCACCGGGAATATAAAACACAGGCCGTAACAGCCGAAGACCTTCCAGATGGCGTAGTTGCAAATGCCCAGGGGCATGTACGCACAATGCCGCCTATGCTGGCAGAGCAAGGTGGCCTCGACGGTTTTTTCATCGCCCGGTTTGTGCGTGCCGGATAAGAATTGCGATGACTGTGCCCACGCTCGTAACCGAACGGCTTTCAATTGAGCCAATGGCGCTTGCACATTGGGAGAATTATGCCGCAGCATGGGCCGACCCGCGCATGACGGCCTTTATTGGCGGAGAGCCGCGCAGCCGCAACGTCAGCTGGGGCAAAATGCTACAAGGCATCGGAATGTGGTCATTGTTGGGCTATGGCTATTGGTCATTTGTGGAACGCGTTAGCGGGCGTTTTGTCGGCAATGGTGGGCTGGCGCAATTTGAGCGCGGCATTCCAGAACTCGTCGGTTTCCCGGAGGCTGGATGGGCCTTCGCACCCGAGGCATGGGGCCAGGGTTATGCCACCGAAGCAATGGCTGCGATATTGGACTGGGCAGACGCAAACGCGCTGGGTGAAATCCGCTGCATCATCGATCCTGGCAACGTGGCCTCGCACAATGTCGCAAGCAAGCTCGGCTTTGCCAAATGGGCAGAATCGCATGACGTCATCGGCGAGCTGTTTGTCTATCGCCGTGAGCCGCGCCAACTCGTGCGATAAGCTGTGTATAACGCCCCGCGCTGCCTTGCCCCTGCGGGGTCCAGCGGCTAAGCGAAATGCATGTCCAGCGCCGTCCGCATTGCGCCATCGATATTATCAGCCGATTTTGCGCGGCTGGGTGAGGAAGTGCGTGCTATTGATGCAGCTGGCTGCGACTGGATACATGTTGACGTCATGGATGGTCATTTCGTCCCTAACATCACCATTGGTCCCGCCGTCGTAAAGGCGTTGCGGCCTTACAGTGCCAAGCCCTTCGATGTGCATCTGATGATTTCGCCGGTTGACCAATATGTTGAGGCTTTTGCCGATGCAGGGGCCGATATCATTTCCTTCCACCCGGAGGCAGGGCCGCATCCGCACCGCACGATGCAGCTCATCAAGTCGCTGGGCAAGATGGCCGGAATCGTTCTGAACCCGCATACGCCGGCAAAGATGCTCGATTATCTCATTGATGACGCCGATCTCATTCTGGTCATGAGCGTGAACCCCGGCTTTGGCGGGCAGAGCTTTATTTCAAGCCAGTTGCGCAAGATTGAGGCAGTCCGCAAGATGATCGACAAAAGTGGGCGCGATATCCGGCTTGAAGTAGATGGTGGGATCACCACACAGACAGCGCCGATGGCCATTTCGGCAGGCGCCGATACGCTGGTTGCGGGGACCGCAACATTCCAAGGCGGGGCAAGTCAATATGCCGCCAATATCCGAGCGCTGAGGGGTGAATGACCGGCGTTGGTGACGGCATCACGCAGGGGCAGACGGCGTTAATCGTCAGACCTCGAGGTGCCGGCCAAAATCTGCTGGAACGGCTCTCGCTCGAATTTTACAAACTCACATGGCGCACCCCGCTGCACAGCGGGCGGCTCAAGGGCAAGGTGCCCCTGCGGCTGCTTGCGGTACCCAATGATCCTCTTCAAGGCGACCCAGCGCGCGGTCAGGCGCTGCGCATGGGAAGATTTCATTACCAAGGCTTTGAACAGCCATTTGACAAGCTGGACTATCAAAAGCTCGATTTGTCACCATCGCTGACCGATTATATCCATCGCTTCGATTGGTTGCGCGATCTGGTTGCAGCCACCAATCGGGGCGAAGGTGCACCTGTGGCTGCACAGATCGCCGACGCATGGCTGCGCGCCAACGGCATGAAAACGCGCGAGCCGGCATGGCGCGTGGACAATTGTGCGTGGCGCCTTTTGAACATGGCAGCAGGATCGCCATTTCTGCTGAGCAGTACTGACCCCATTTATCGGTCGCGCGTTATCAACCATTTTGCGCGCGTCGCCCGCCATCTGGACCAATCTGCACCACGATCGCAAAGCCATTTTGCCAAGAGCGTTGGCTGGGCAGGCGTTGTTGCGGCCTCGCTTCTCCTGCCTGAAGGGAAAATCCGGCGCGTGGTCGGCGAAGACGGGCTTGCCGAGTCTTTGCGTGTTACAATTTTCCCTGACGGCGGCGTCGTATCGCGCTCACCTGTCCAACTCATGGAAATTATCGGCCTGCTGAGTCTCCTCAAGCAATGCTATCTGGCGCAAAGCGAAATGGTGCCTGATTTCCTTGCCGAAGCCCTCGGTCGCGCCGTCCCGGCTTTGCTAGGGCTAACGCATGCCGATGGCGGACTTGGCGCGTGGCAGGGGTCGGCGCATATACCGGTTGACCGGATCGACGCGCTCGTGGCCGCCAGCGAAGTCCGTGCCCGCCCCCACCGCCAAGCGCTCGATTGGGGATATCAGCGCGTGTCGGCAGGAAAAACTGTGCTGTTGCTGGATGCGGGGCCACCTCCACTCGCGCGGCAATCGGCCTCAGGTTGCGCGTCGACATTGGCATTTGAAATGTCGCATGGGGCGCAAAGGATCATCGTGAACTGCGGTGGTGCGGCGCTGGTTGGGGCAACAATCCCGGCGGCACTTGCGCGCGGGCTTCGGACCACAGCGGCGCATTCAACCTTGTGCCTGAATGACACAAATTCAACCGCGATTCTGCCGGGTGGCCAGCTTGGTAGAGGTGTGGCCGAAGTCGGACTCGAACGGCGTGATATCGATCAGGCGACCCGCATAGAAGCAAGCCATGACGGCTATGCCAAAAGCTTTGGGTATAATCACAGCCGTCTGTTGATCCTTCGGTCAGACGGAATGGAACTGCGCGGTGAAGACACGCTTTTGCCGCAGGCAAGGCCAAAAGACAATGTGCCCGTCCACGTGCGTTTCCACCTTGGGCCGGATATTGAAATTGTTGCGTCGGACAATCCACAGATGGCGCTGCTCCGCATGGCCGATGGGAGCAACTGGGCCTTTGTCGCCGCAGGTGGACTATTGTCGTTCGACGAAAGTCTTTGGGTCGATCAAAATGGCCGCCCGCACCCCACGCACCAACTTGTGCTCGCTGCCGACGCTGGTAAAGGCGGCCTCAATATCAGCTGGCAGCTGCGCCATTTAGGATAGATTTATGCAAGACGTCGTCATTAAACGGGCATTATTATCAGTGTCCGACAAGTCTGGCTTGGTTGAACTTGGCCATGCGCTGGCGGCGCGGCATGTGGAACTCGTGTCGACTGGCGGAACAGCAAAAACGCTGCGTTCGGCGGGCCTAACCGTCAAGGACATCAGCGAGCTTACCGGCTTTCCTGAAATGATGGACGGACGCGTCAAAACCCTGCACCCGATGGTGCATGGCGGGCTTCTCGCGGTGCGCGACAATCCCGAACATGCCGCCGCGATGGCGGAGCATCATATCAGCGCAATCGATCTTGTCGTCGTCAATCTCTATCCCTTTGCGGAGACTGTAGCCAAAGATGCATCGCGCGACGAAATCATCGAGAATATAGATATTGGCGGGCCGTCGATGGTGCGCAGCGCGGCAAAGAACCATGCCTATGTAACGATCTTGACGGACCCGGCAGATTATGACGATCTGATTGCCGAACTTGAGGAAAGCGATGGCAAGACGAGCTACGATTTCCGTCGCAAATGCGCAGCAAAAGCCTATTCTGCGACCGCAGCCTATGACAGCATGATTAGCCAGTGGTTCGCTTTTGCCGACCAGCAACAGCTTTTCCCTGATATGCTTGCCATAAATGGGAATCGCGTGACTGAATTGCGTTACGGCGAAAACCCACATCAACGCGCAGCGCTTTATGTACCCGCCGGACCGCATATCGCCGGGATCGCCCAAGCCGAACAGGTGCAGGGCAAGGAGCTGTCGTACAACAATTATAATGACGCCGACGCGGCGCTTGAGCTCGTTGCCGAGTTTCGCGATGGCCCACCAACCGTCGTCATCGTCAAGCATGCCAACCCGTGTGGCGTAGCGACTGGCGCCACGTTGATCGACGCCTATCGCGCGGCGCTGGAATGCGACAGCGTGTCTGCCTTTGGCGGAATTGTTGCGGTCAACCGTCCACTTGATGCCGCGACTGCAGAGGCGATTACCGAGATATTCACCGAGGTGGTTGCCGCGCCTTCGGCTGATGACGCGGCCAAGGCGGTTTTTGCCAAAAAGAAGAATCTACGGCTATTGCTGACAGGCGACTTGCCGGATCCGAAGCGCGGTGGCCTTGCTATCAAGCAGATCACAGGCGGGCTGCTTGTTCAGTCACGCGACAATGGCCATGTCGAAGACAGTGCCTTCATGGTCGTCACCAAACGCGCGCCAACTGTGCAAGAGCTTGCGGATTGCCGCTTTGCCTGGATCATCGCCAAACATGTCAAGTCCAACGCCATCGTTTATGCGAAGGATGGCGCGACTGCAGGCATTGGTGCTGGCCAGATGAACCGGCGGGACAGCGCGCGTATCGCGGCGATCAAGGCGAAAGAAGCCGCGGAAACTTATGGTTGGGCCACACCGCGAACGGTGGGTTCAGCGGTTGCTTCAGACGCATTCTTCCCGTTTGCAGACGGCCTGCTCGCTGCGGCACAGGCAGGTGCAACCGCCGTCATTCAACCCGGTGGGTCGATGCGCGATGATGAAGTCATTGCCGCAGCCGATGAAGCTGGGCTTGCCATGGTTTTCACCGGGATGCGGCATTTCAGGCATTGATTGGTCCCAACCGTCCGACCGGATGACATGTCTATTTTGCTTGCGCAGGCAAGCAGTGCCGAACAGGCCAAAGCCATCGGCAATCAGTCGACATGCCGTGTTTTCCTGTTTTTGGAAACAGATGACTTGAACCGTGATTATGCCGATATGCTTGCAAAAGGCATCAGATTTGTCCGTGAACCCGCCACGCATGCTTATGGCAAGGTGGCGGTGTTCGAAGATCTATATGGAAATCTGTGAAACTTGGTTCAGTATAGCTAAAATTTAGCCAGCTCGCTTCACAGTGCCCCTATAATTACCGTTACCGCCTTTTTTGGGGCCGTAATTGCGCGCAGGTGCACCCGGATCGCGCCGGTTCTCGCTGCGTGCGGCAAAAGCGCGGTCTGCGGTTGGCCGGCGATCACCTGCAGGCGCGTTGTCATTGCGCGGACGTGCATCACGGCTGCCGTCGCGTGGCCCGATGGCGGGCTGCCATCCACCCTGGGGTGTATGCGTCCGGTTGCGGGTTTCGCCGTTGAGGCCAGTACCGCCATTGTTGCCTCCAAGCTTTTTGCCGGCATAATTTGTGCGTCCGCCGCCGGGTTGACCGCCACCGCGACCTCCTCGTGCCTGCTGCGGCTTCTTATCCGCAACGGGTGGTGGCAGCGCCGCAACTGCTGCACGAAAGCCTTCTGGAAGACCAAGCGTCATGGCCCGAACGCCCGTCAGCCGTTCAATATCCTTCATATAGCCACGCTCGTCACCAGCAACGAAACTCATGGCGACGCCCTCGCGGCCGGCACGCGCGGTGCGGCCGATGCGGTGGACATATTGTTCAGGTACATTGGGGAGTTCAAAATTGAACACATGGCTGACGCCGGGGACGTCGATGCCGCGTGCCGCGATATCGGTGGCGACAAGTATCTTGATCTTGCCATCACGGAACGCCTGCAAAGCTGCGGTGCGTTGCCCTTGCGACTTGTTGCCGTGAATGGCGGCAGATTGGATACCAGCGCCGGCAAGGCCGCGCACGACGCGGTCAGCGCCATGTTTTGTGCGGGTGAAGACCAGTGCCCGGTCGATATCTTCGCTTTGCAGCTTAAGCGTCAGCAAAGTCTGCTTTTCGCGCTGCTCGACAAAGGTCACGAACTGTTCGACGCGTTCTGCAGTCGTCGCCGCAGGGGCAACCGAAACACGCACTGGGTTATTCAAGAAACGGTTGCCCAACTCAGCAATTGCCTTTGGCATCGTCGCCGAAAAGAACAAGGTCTGGCGCTGCTTGGGCAGCAACTGGTCAATCCGCTTCAACGCGTGAATGAAACCGAGATCCATCATCTGGTCGGCTTCATCAAGGACGAAGATTTCCACATCCTTCAACGTTACGGCGCGCTGTTCGATGAGGTCGATCAGGCGACCAGGTGTGGCAACGAGAACATCGACGCCCCCAGCAAGTCGCTTTTTCTGGCTGAAGATCGGCATGCCGCCAAAGACGCAATCGACCTTGAGGCCGAGGTATTTGCCATAAGTGCGGAAGCTCTCGGCTATCTGGGCCGCGAGTTCGCGCGTTGGCGACAAAACGAGCATCCGGCAGCTATATTGCTGACGTGCTTTCGGTTTAGTGGCGAAATGGTGAAGCGAGGGCAACGCGAATGCGGCAGTCTTGCCGGTTCCGGTCTGCGCAATGCCGCACAGGTCGCGACCTTCGAGCAGAGACGGGATAGCCTGTTGCTGAATGGGGGTTGGCGTATCATAGCCAGCCGCCTCAAGCGCCTTCAGGATAGGTTGGGCAAGGCCCAGGTCTTGGAAAAAAGACATATTTATACTTTCAAATGGTCGTCGCAGCCCGTTATGCGTGCCTTTTCATCAGGACCGCAGAGGCGCAACAGCAGGTGTTCGGGAGCAGCTTATGCTGACCCGTTGGAAACAACCCTGCGTGATATGGGAAGCCTCTAAGCTTACGCATCTTGTTCGTTTGGCGGAGCCCTTTACCGGACCCTCACGCTGCCAAAACTGCGG
>JBBQPQ010000045.1:0-19464 GCA_038217195.1 Sphingomonadales bacterium
GCTTTGCGCAAAGGCTCTTGACCCGCCACGCGTAATGCTGTCTGCGCGTGGTCAAGCGGATGTGGCGGAATGGTAGACGCTACAGACTTAAAATCTGTTGTCCGTAAGGGCGTGCGGGTTCGAGTCCCGCCATCCGCACCAATGGCATAATGATCCCCAACACGACCATTTGGTTGCGTGGCGCCTTTTGCCGGTAACTAAGTGCCTCGGCCATGTGGATGCAGCCAATATCCGACGCGGATTATAGGTCAGCAATCGTGCGGGCCACGCGCAATATGTGGCGGTAACCCCGCGCCTATAGCCGCATTGTTTCTTCCAGGCCCAGATAGGCGACGGTGGAAACTATCGACACAACATAATATCTTCACATGCCTACAAGCCCTTGTCATATTGGCATGAGACACAGCGGAGGCTCGCCTGACCGGCCCAGAGATCAACGAACTCTTCATGCATCGAGATTATTGCTAAATGTAACCACCGGCGTTTCGTATACCAAAGATCAGTATATCCGTTTTGGATTAAATGTAATTTTGGCGGGTACACGAAAGCCAACAAATAGACATGCACTGCGGAGTTAGTCGCGCAAGACAGTCTTAGAAATCAACCTGCTCATAATGCTTGGGCGGCGTAATCACTTCCATCCGCTCCGATAGCAAAGGCCGGAAGCTCGGTCGCGATTTGAACATGGCATACCATGCTTTAGTTTGTTCATGGCCATTCCAGTCAATACCGCCAAGATAATCAGCAACCGAAATTTGTGCAGCGGCAGCGAGATCAGCCATCGTCATCGTTGAACCCGCCAACCATGCACGATGGTCAATGAGATAATCGATATAATCCAGATGTCCGTTTGCCAACTTCATCGCCTCGCGAAGCACCTTGGATTCAGGTGGTTGTCGGTCGACAAGTCGTTTTTTCATGCGTTCATGCAGAAGCGGCTGAGTCACGTCGCCATAAAACTGTTCGTCAAACCAAGACACAAGCCGCCGGATTTCCGCGCGATATTGGGCGGTTCCGCTGATCATCGGATTGGTCGACACCGTTTCATCAATATATTCTGAAATTGCCACCGAATCCGCCAAGGTGATGTTACGGTCGGGATCACGCATCACGGGCGTGCGTCCAGCGGGGTTCATCTGCAGAAACTCGTCACGCTGCTCCCAAGGATTTTCACGCACCAAGCTGTAGGGCACACCTTTTTCGCCAAGTAATAGACGCACCTTACGCGAAAACGGACAGAGCGGATATTGATGGAGATGCCACATCGGTGTTTGTTAGGACCGGTTACACATAAAGGGAAGAGGCAGAACCGCAAAAGCGGCACCATTAATCAGATTTAGCTTTCTCACCGGGTTCCCGCTTGGCTTCCTTGGCCATATCCGAGTCAATCTGCGCTTCGGCATCTTTGACCTTCTGCTCCGTCTCGGCATATTGGGCGTCAAAATCCTTCTGACACCCGGTCACAACCAGAAAAGGTGACATCAGAGGTAACATCCAAAAGGCGCGCCGCATCAATAATCCTTTTTGTATCGGACATTTACGTTCGAGGTGCCACCGCTGCCGATTTGGCTAAGTACCGAAAGCGCTGGTGTCAGACTGATTTCGAGCTGCGTCGCCGTATAGCCGCGCGCATCGGTAACAATTTCGACATAAACATCATTGGTAATATATTGGCCAAAGGCAACTGCCATTTCACGTCCGGTTTTTTCATCAGCGCCCAATAGACGCAAACGATCAAGACCAGTTGCAGACTGCAGGACACCAAGCGGATTGAGTCCTCCCGCGCCGCCACGCAAACTGTTCAACGAGCCGGCAAGTTGGACCGCCTGGATAGCCGAAAGCTCGCCAATAGAGTTTCCAAACAGTATCCGCGCCATGATTTCATCTTGTGGCAATGCCGGTGTTGAACTGAAGCTGATATCCGGATTTTGGCCCGTACCGCGAATGTTTACGCGTACCGTCGTTCCATCCACCGCGCTTGCTGCCGCAACCCGAATGGATGGATTGGTAGCTGGTCCACCATTGAAGGATATACGTCCACTTTCCAGTTCAAATGACCTGCCAGCAAAGCTGAGCGTGCCGCGCACGAGTTCCATTTCCCCCGCAATGAGTGGCGCGTCACTGGTTCCTGTGACCCGCAGTTTCGCGCCCCATTCGGATTCGAGTCCCATGCCGCTCACATATAATTCGTCCGGCGCTTCGAGCCGGATATCGAGCTTCCAATTGCTTGGAAGGCTGGAGATAGCATCCGCATCGCCAGAGACACGTGCACGCCCAGTGGGCGCCTTGCGCCGGATTCCCGTCAACGTGGCAACCTTCGCCGCGCCTTGGCGGATGATCTTGAATCGCGTCTCGGGCAGTCGCAAAGTGCCACTGATAAGCGCAGCGCCTTCGGCAGTACTGGTAACGCTAATTTGACCTGTCGCAGTTGTTGAAATCAATTCGCTTCGGGCCACACGGGCACGGTCGAGATCAAGATTAAGCTGTACCGGAAAGCCCTTTGCGGCACTGAGATTGACGAACCCTTTGCCCGTGATCGTGCCATCACCTGCTTGCGCGTTAAGTTCCGTTACTTCCAATTGGTCGTTGGTAAAAAGGCCCCGCACGCGCAGCTTGGTTAGCCGGGTGCCATAAGCGTCGTTTTCATAAACCAGATCATTGGCTCGGACGACGCCAGTCAAACGAGGTGACTGTACGCGGCCCGAAAAATCGGCCGCAACGCCGATATTGCCCGTCAGGCTCTGGTCCGCCAGCGCCGCCAAGGAAAACAGCGTATCGGCCGGGCCATTATAACGGATACCGCCCGATAAAGGCGCTGCGAGCAAACGCTCGGTCCAACTGGCATTTCCGGGCGGCAACGGCGTCAAATCTATCTGAAGCCGGCCTACTGCAGCGCCGCGGCGACGGATGATGGCGCGCGCATTGCCTCCGGTCGGCAGAAGCCTTCCGACCACACTGATATCCACCGGTTGCGATCGCGACCCCAAATTGGTCCGGGCAAAACGCGTAATCTCGAGCCGCGCATCTGCCTGCGGAAATGCCGCCAAGGACGCTTGCGACCAATCAAAACTTCCGGTCGCGCGCCCGCTCAGGCCAAGACCGGGCAAGAAGGGATTAAGCACAGCAATATCGACCTTGTCGAGGCGCGACTGTAAATTGATGACCTTCCCATATGACCCCGCCAGCCGCACATTGCCGTTCGCTACGTTGATCGTGGCTGGAAGGATATCATAGCTGTTGCGGCGCGGAATGATGCGGACGGGTCCATTCGTAGAAAAATCTATGCCGTTGGCGCGTCCCTTCGCGGCAATGCGCCAAAGCTGCGGCGTGAAGTCGGCATTGCCTGCAATTCGAAAAGGAACCTGGCTTCGACCCTCGGCCAATATTTGCGCGGTACCTTTTCCTGCGCGATAGTTGATCTTTACCCGGGCGGCGGCAAGCGCCACGTCGCGCACTAGGGCGTTTTCCACCTGAACATCTGCCACTATTTGTGGGCTGTCATATAATATGACGTCTGCATTGATGATGCCGCGTCCGATGGCCAGTTTTTCAGCACCATAAAGCACGGCGTTGAGCGCAACGGCGTCGACTACCACGCGTTGATATTCCCCTCGCGCCGACAGTGCGATTGTACCGTCAAAGCCCGACCCGACGCCACTTAACGCGCCTACAAACGGGCCAGACGCGGCCTGGCGGATGCGTCCAGTGACGCCGATACCGGCGAAGTCCCCACGCAAAATATCAATCGTCAAGGGTCCGTTGCCGGACAGCACGTCCACGTCACCGCTAATCGGTCCGTAAGCCGTCGAACCCGTGATCGCGATAGCGAAGCCCTGCTGGCTTCGGGTAACGACGCCGACGACGTTGGACATGCCAACGCCAAAGCCGGGATTGGCTGCGGTGATTCGATAGACGGGCCGGTCAAATGTGCCTGTCATAGCAACGGATACTGAACCATATTTGGTGGAATAGCCCCTTCCGTTGAACTTCACCCGGCCACCCTCCGTCACATAAGTGCCAGTGCCGCTGTTCAACCGGAATAATGGCGATACGACGCTGGCCCGTGTGATCTGCAAAATGCCGTTGGTGCCATAGCGGATCCCGGCATTGACAAACATCTGGCCACCGAGGAAATTCTGGACGCCCGCACTGGACAAACGCGTGGAGCGCGCCTTGACCGTACCGACCAGCGCATATCCCCGGCCCAATGTGGTTTCCAGATCGACATCGGTTACAATGTTAAAGAGGCCCACCGAACTGACCTCAAACCCGTCGACCTTGCCATTGAGCGCGCCCGTGTAAAATCCTTTGTCGATATCGCCGACGAGCAAGGCTGTTGCATTCACCCGGTCAGAGCGGATTTTAAGATTGTCCGAAAGCAGCCGCCCATTGGCAATGGCAAGGTCACCATTCAAACGCACATTGGTCAGTAGCCCGCCTGCAATCTGGTTGATTCCAGTTACCCGCCGCGCGCGCGCACTGACCGGGATCACGAAACGGTCAGATCTTGTTTGCGCTTCGCCGGTGATGGTCACGCCCTCAAATGTCGTGGCATCAAAGGCAAGACGGCCTGCATTGGCCGAATAAGCAATGACCGGCGCCGCGAAGCTGCCATTCAGCAACGCCTTGCCCTGAATATTTGATCCGCTGACATTCGCGCCGATGATGGCCGGCCGGAAGATACGAAAGTTCAATGCCAGATCTTTGAAACTTCCCTTGCCCAGATCTGCAATGCCATTGGCATCCAGCGCAACCGCAGCCGAGCGAACTGTCCCATCGATTTTGGCAGTGCGCTTTGCGAATATTGCCGCGATGTCTACTGTTGTAACAGGTGACAGTGCCCGCATCAGCAAGCTATCCGCCATAAATTTGGCCGGAGCAGCTGTACCTTTGACCGCAAATGTCCCTTCCCGCGCGGTAAGCGCAAGATTGGCAATATATTCAGATGCCAGCTGGGCAGTTAGATTACCATCCCATTTGCGCCAGCTGCCCCGACCTGTAAGATTTGCTTTAATTGGCGCAGGGCGGCCAATCAAACCTGCGACCAGGCCTTCAGCCGGCGCGTCCAGCTTCATGTCGACGTCAAAGCGATTATCGTCCGGTACGGCATCAAGGTTCAAAACAATACGATCACCACGCAGACTGCCAGCGGTGGCAACTATGACGGCGCGCCTGTCGGCAATTTGCACCTTGCCGGATAATGACGCTATTTGTTCTTGACCCGTAATCGGTTTGGCGATGACAATCCTGTCCACTTGCAACCGGTCGATGCTGATATCGATATCGGGCAGCAATGGCTCGCCGCGGTCAGGCACCACACGGAATGCCGGTAAACGCGACACATTCAAGGTGGGCGCGGTCAGTGCCTCGATATCCACACCGCGTGTGAGATACGCAAATGGGTTCCATTCCAGACGGATTTCAGGTGCGCGGGCAAAGTCGCCCCTCGGATCGCGGAAACGGACATCACGCAACACGGCATCGCTATAGATGGATCCCTCAATCCGGCCGATGCGGATATTCAGACCGTTTTCCATTTCGATTGCAGCAATCTGCCGCGCCACGAAATTCCGGCCCGATTGGGTATCAAGCCAAATATAGCTACCTGCCAACAACGCCAACAACAGCGCGGACAGGGCAGCAGCCCCAATGGCAACGCGCCGCCAGACCATCAAAACGCCTGTCCAATGGATACATAGACGCTGAGCTTTGCCTCACCTGGCCTGCGGTTCAATGGCGTTGCAAGGTCAAGGCGGACTGGACCGAAATTGGTATAAAAACGCCCGCCAACACCCACGCCGACGCGCCAGTCATCAAATTTGGGAATGCTCGATTCATATGTCTGCCCAGCATCAACGAAACCGGCAACACCGAAGTTGCCGAAACGATAGCGCCCCTCAAGCGCGAACTCATTCAAGCTTCGCCCCCCAATTGGGTCGTTGTTGAAATCTTTGGGTCCAAGCTGCTGATAGCCAAAGCCACGCACTGAACCGCCGCCGCCGCCGTAAAAACGACGCGAAGGTGCAAGATTGTCGCGGGAAATGCCGGATATCGTCCCGACGCGCGCGCGTGCCGCTACAACGATCCCGTCACTGACCGGATAATAATAGGATCCATCCAAAATAACTCGCGCATAGATCTGCTTGCCAGACCCCAGGGACGCTTCGGGAGATACGCGCAGATTGAGCCGATATCCCCGGATCGGGTCAAGCAAGTCATTTGATCGGTCAAATCCAACCTGCGTGGGCAAAGCGGCTATATAATAAATACGTCGGTCGCGGACCCCGCGCGCCAATTCAAAGGCATCTTCGGATGTCGCCAATATTTCGGCGCCAATCGACCAAGTAAACTTCTTCTGCCAGATGGGCGTTGAGACAAATGCCATCGTGGCGCCAAGACGACCCGTATAAGCTTCAAACGCGTCATAATTGCTGTGCGATGCCGACAGCGATACTTCCACATTGCGGTCACGCCGCCCAGCGTTCGCGCGGGAAAAAGCAACACTTGCAGCTTGCTCTTGCGTACCAAGCACACCGGCAACGGTCAGTGAGCCCTCCGGCGGAAACAGGTTCCTGTGGGTCCAGCTGCCCTCTGCGCGAAAACCCTGTCCCGTGCCATAGCCCGCACTTGCCGCGAGCGTTCGAGGGGGTGCAGCTTCCTGGCGGACAAGCAAGTCGGCAAAAGGCGTTCCATCGGGCGCTGTGCCTTCGCCTGGCACAGCTTCGACAGAGACCGTCGACAGCAGCCCAGTTGCAATCAACGCCGCGCGCAGATCGTCGACCTTACGGCTATCGTAAAGATCGCCGGTCTTGAAGCGTCGCAAGATGGCGATATGCTCCGCGTCGAATGCAGGCGTTCCTTCAGTACGCAGCTCTCCGAAATAGCTTCGCGCACCGGTATCCACTGGCAGAGTATAATCACCCCGGCCCGCATCGCCGTCCAATAATATGTCCCGCTGGCCTACCGTGGCGAAAGGATATCCGTTTTGCGGCAATGTCACCGAAATATTCGCTTCTGCCGCCAAAATTACATCAGCAACAATAGGGTCGCCCGTTTTAGGCACAAAGTTTTTGCTAATCAGATCCTCAGGCTGCACCGCCGGGGCGGCAAAGGCGACTTGCCCAAGATAATAACGCCGGCCAGGCACCACGGTCAAAATTACATTTAGCGGCTCGCCATCTGTGGCTGCCGCCTGAGACGACACCTGGACGTCGGCATCAAAGAAGCCCTGCCCATTCAAGATGTCGAGCAACAACTGACGGTCAGCGCGGGCCCGCTGCGCGACTTCAGCGCGACTGTCAGCGCGTCCATCGCCCTCGCCAAGCGAAGACAGGTCATCGAAGCGGGCGCGAACATCGCGCCATGCCTCAGCTTCAACCGTAACCCCGTCGGGGTCCTTTGTTACATCAGCGGTCTGGATCGCATCAAGCCCGCCAATGCGTAAGACATAGCGCACCGCTCTTGCTTCGCGCTCAGCAGCCTGCGTCGGCTCAGGTGGTGGCTCTGCATCAAAGCTTTCAATTGGCGGCAACGGGTCATCCAGAAGCGGATCGGTGACCGGTGGGTCAGGCAACAACTCAACGACATCGCCGTCCTGAACTGCCTTTATGGGGGGATCGGCAGCTGTCTGCTTCATTTGTTGCTCGGCCGAACCGCCCTCTTCCCGGCTTTCCTGTGCAGCTTTCCATTCCTCAATGCTCTCAAGCGGCACATCTTCAAGCGACGGAATGGCCTCGTCGAATTCGGTGTCGGATATAATTGGTTGGCGCGATCCGGATGCGTCGGTTTCAGCCGGTCCGGAAATCTTAATTGGCGCTGTTTGGGTTCGAGACTCAGGAGTAGCCGTGCCAGGATTTTGGGCAAGCAAAGGTGCTGCTGCACAGCCCAGATATAAAATGGCAATTGAACGTATCAAACAAAAATCCCTCGGCCCCCAACGCATCCTTCTTCAAAAAGGTTCCAATTAGGTCAGGGAATATCCGATACCGCGGACGTCAGATGATGCAAACAAGAACCCGACGTCGGGCAAAAATTCGTCCACGTCGCACTTCATCGCATGGTTTTGCTGACCGCTGGGCTGCGGAGGACCTTAACCCCTGCGAAAACCGGGACGTCATTTCAAGACTTGCGCGCTGAACGTGGCTGTCCTTGTCAGAGCGCTAAGCGTCGGGGTTACGGCTAAGGCTGCTAATCTGGCGCAGTTTGCAAGACTTTCAGGTAGAACTTCCTGCACTGGAATCCAGCTGCGCTGCGATTTCTTCCATACTGCCTGCCACCAGTAGTGGCTGCCCTCCAACGATTCCGACTTGCGTCTGGCCGTTTTCCGCAGAGCGCAGCCATGCGACATTCGACGCAACGACAAGATAATTCCCGCCGCGCGAGTGGAGTGCAATGAACTTCATGATTGATGTCTCCTGACCAGAATGCATTTAGAATGCAGGTATGACATTCGGATTAACGGCCTACGGTCAACCTAGCCCAAGCAACTTAAGTTTTCGCCGGTCCCGTCTGCAACGCTTGGACGGCACCTCGGGCAGGTGTGGACGTTACTCCATAAAGCCTTTCAGGTGAATAAGATAAGCGCTAGCCAGCAACTGTTCCTCAAGATACAACTCGGCGCGACACTGTGTACCAGGCGGGACAATATGCTAGCGAACGTAATTTCTTGGACAAAGCGCCATCCGGTTTGGTCGGTTTTGATAGCATTGATATTGCTGTTTATCGTTTATCGTGTGGTTCGCCCCGCACCGCACGATTATGTTTATGTCAGTGAAGCGGTCACGCGCGGTGACGTGGTGCGAAAGGTCTCTGCGAGCGGCAAGGTGCGCGCTTTGAACACGATTAAGGTCGGCGCCGAAGTTTCGGGCCAGATCACCAAAGTATATGTCGATTTTAATTCGCGGGTTCGTGCGGGACAAATCCTCGCCGAGATCGACCCGACCCGTGTACGTGCGCGTGTCGAGCAATCGGAGGCGCAGGTCGATTTGGCACGCGCGGCCCTGCAGCAGGCTGCAGCCAATGTTTCTCGCGCGCGGTCCGAGCTTGAAATACAAGAGCGCGACTTCGCGCGCCAAAGGGCCCTCGCTGACCGCGGGTTTGTATCAAAGGCAGGTTTGGATATTGCGCAGAGCAAGCTCAACAGCGCGCGCAATGCGGTTCAGGTCGCGGTTGCCCAAACCCAAAGTGGCGGTGCGCAGATCCGGCAGGGCAATGCAGAACTTTCCTCCGCGACGCTGGACCTGAACCGCACCATTGTCGTAGCCCCGGCGAGCGGAGTCATCATCAACAAGCTGGTTGAACCCGGCACAACCGTAGCCGCAAGTTTCCAGACACCCAATTTGTTCGAGATTGCTGCTGACACCACCAAAATGCAAGTGGAGGCATCAGTTGATGAAGCCGATATCGGCCAAATTCGGGAAGGCCAGAATGTAAGCTTTACCGTCGACAGCTATCCCAATGATGTCTTTAAGGCGAAGGTCCGGCAAGTGCGCCAAGCGCCAGTCGAGGCGCAGAATGTCGTAAGCTATCTCGTCATCATCGACGTCGATAACATCAATGGCAAATTGCTTCCCGGTATGACTGCGAACGTCGAAATCATCACTGACGTCCGGACAAATGTAACCCGTGTGCCGACCAATGCGATGCGCTTTCGCCCGCGCCTCTCTGACAGGGCAAAGCCTGCAACTGAAAACCCGGCCACAACATTACCGAAGAAGGCTGCGCCTCGCTCAACGGTTTATGTGGTAGGCGACGATCCCTACAGGCCAACGAAGAAGATTATCCAAACAGGATTGCAGGGCGAAGAATATACCGAGGTAGTATCCGGTATAAAGGCTGGTGATAAGGTACTGGTGCGCACCAAATCTTTGAAACCAAAGAAAGAGAACGACGAAAGCGCGGACGAAAATGACGACGCCGCTAATTGAAACGCATGACCTTGTAAAAGATTATGCGATTGGTGGCGAAGTTGTGCATGCCGTCAATCAAGTGTCACTGTCCGTCTCTCGCGGCGAATTTGTCGCGATCATGGGCGCGAGTGGATCGGGCAAATCAACCTTCATGAATATGATCGGTTGTCTTGATGTTCCTACATCGGGATCATTGCTGCTCGACGGCATAGATACCAAGTCGCTCACCAGCGACGAACTCGCCGAAATCCGTAACCGCAAGATCGGTTTTGTCTTTCAGCAGTTCAATTTGCTTGCGCGCACCAGCGCGCTCGACAATGTCGCCGTACCGTTGATCTACGCCGGGATAGGCTATACCGAGCGTCGCCAGCGGGCCCAAGAAAAGCTGGAGGCGATGGGTCTTGCCAACCGCTTGCAGAACACGCCTGCCAAGCTTTCCGGCGGACAGCAGCAACGCGTGGCGATTGCCCGCGCGTTGGTAACTGATCCACTCATGCTGCTCGCTGACGAGCCTACAGGCGCGCTCGATACGCAGACCTCGCTGGACATTATGGGCATTTTCCAACGGCTGAATGATGATGGTATCACCGTCGTGGTTGTAACGCACGAGCCCGATATTGCCGAATATGCCGCACGCCGGATTATCTTTCGCGATGGCGCGGTCATCGAGGACTCGCTTGTCAAAAAGCGACGCAGGGCCATCGCGCTATGAAAAACCTACTCGCTTCCCTCGCTGGTTGGGGTGTAAACGTCGCAATTGCACTGACGGCGCTTCGCACCAATTTGATGCGCTCAATCCTGACGACCTTGGGCGTCATGATTGGTGTGTTTTCCGTTATATTGGCTGTTGCCGTTGGCAATGGTGCGCAAGTCTCCGTTTCCCAACAAATTGCGACCTTGGGATCGAACATGGCGATCGTCGTGCCGCAGCCGGACAGCGGCAGCGGCCCCCCGCGTCCAAGCGACCGGGGGAGACTGACTGAACGCGACGGGCAGGCCATACTCCGCGAGGTGTCAGGCGTCAGCGCGGTGGCGCCGCAAATCCGCAACAGCGTTCAGATCGTTGCGCCCGGGCGAAGCGCCACGACCCAAGCCACCGGTGCGACACCTGAATATGGCAATATTTCCAACATCACGGCGTCCGAAGGCCGGTTTTTGACTCAAAGCGATATAGGTGCCGCCGCACGCGTGGCAGTGATTGGCCAAACGGTCGCCGACAAGCTTTTCCCCGAAGCGAGCCCCGTCGGAGAAACGATCCGGATCAACCGCGTTCCCTTCACGGTTATTGGACTGCTCGAAAGCAAAGGCAGCAATCTGGGCAATGATAATGATGACCAGATCATCGTGCCCATAACGACGCTGCGCCAGCGTTTGTTGAACACCCCAACGCAGGGGCCCGACGATGTCACCTTGATATTTGTCGGCTTCGAGGATGAGGAATCGCTCCTGGCAGGGCAAAAGGAAATCAAACGTCTGTTGCGCGACCGCTACCGTGTCGCGAAAGGCAAGATCAATCCATTCACCGTCCGCACGACGACGGAAATTGCCGAAACCACAGGTCAGGTAACGCAAATCTTCCAGGCAGTGCTTGTAGCCATTGCATCGATTTCGCTGCTCGTCGGCGGGATCGGTATCATGAATATCATGCTGGTCAGCGTGACCGAACGCACCCGCGAAATTGGGCTTCGCATGGCATTGGGCGCAAAACGAAGCGACATAAGAAACCAGTTTCTGGTCGAAGCTGCCGTATTGTGCGTGATTGGCGGTGCAATCGGCCTAAGTCTGGCGATGGCAGCCGCCGTAATTTTCGAGAGCATAGCCGAATTTCCCGCACCCATCGGGTTCGACACCGCCATCATGGCAGTCGCATTTTCGGCGGTAATTGGCCTGCTGTTTGGTGGCTATCCCGCCATCAGGGCATCGCGGCTATCGCCTATCGAGGCGCTTCGAAGCGAATAGCCCGAGCGGGACGGTCGCTCATCTTCAAGCAAAATGGAGCGCGACAAACTCCTTGCCTAATCGCAAGCCAACGGGGTCCACGCTGTGCGGCACACCATAAGAGATATGGGTCGTGACGGGCACGTCCAGACGCTTCAGTTCGCTTTCTGCCATGTGCATTGCGGCAATGGGCACGACCGGGTCAGCCGTTCCATGCACCAGAAGCACCGGGGGCTTTGTATGTTCGCGGTGCGCCAGCTCGGCTCCGCCCGTCAACATACCTGAATATCCGACCACTGCTGCCACTGCACGCTGGCGTCGCAGACCCACATGAAGCGCCATCATCGTGCCCTGGCTGAAACCAACCAGCGCGAGATCGTCCTCCGTCAGGCCATATTCTTCCAATTTGCGATCAATGAACGCATCGATTGCAGGCGCCGCTGACGATGCACCGGCGGCAAGCGCAGAGGGCACAAAGCCCGACAGGCCCCACCACTGATAACCTGCGCCCATCATCCCGCATTTTTGGGGCGCATGAGGCGCCAGGAACAAAGCGTCGGGCAAAGCGTCCTGCCAATGCGGCGCCAAAGAAATCATGTCATCACCGCTTGAGCCGAAACCGTGAAGCAGCAATACAATCTGTCGGGGAGACCCGCCAGATTTTGGCTTCAAGCTTTTGCCATTGACGATTTTCGACATGCAATTTCCACTAAGCTTTGGTGAGATTCGAGCATTGTGTTCGGACCCCGTCGCGGCCGTGCAACCATAACGGCCTCACTGCCAAGACAGGCCCGACAAAGCCGCACGAAAGGACTATTAGCGGATAATCTGGCAGAATCTATAGGTATCGGTATGTCTTGCATGGCGCCGAAGTACGCCATAGTCGGTCACCCGATATGCATGTCGGGCGCTCGTCCAAAGACCTACGCCATAAAGCCCAGGTTGCTAGCGCTGAACCGCCCAATGTTCGGTGCGATCGACGGCAGCTCGGAGGCCGAGACGCCGAACCAGTTGGCCAGTGTTGCGGACATTTGATCAACAGACACAGTCGGCAAAAGCCGTCCTTGACCGACCTGATCGGTGCTCCTGACCGAAATCTGCGGAGCAACGCCATAAAAACGCCCGCCATTGACGGCCCCTCCCATGATAAAATGGTGCGATCCCCAACCATGGTCGGAACCATCGCCGTTTGACTGCAATGTCCGGCCAAAATCGGACGCGGTGAAAGTTGTCACACTGTCGGCAACGCCCAGCTCGACTGTGGCCCGGTAAAATGCATCCATTGCAAAGTCCAGTTGGCCCATCAAGCGGCTCTGATTGGAGATCAAAGCGTCGTGCAAGTCGAACCCGCCCATGCTGACCATGAACACCTGGCGTTTTGCACCCAATGGTTGCCGCGCGGCAATCAGGCGCGCAACTACACGCAATTGTTGTGCCAGCGAATTGCTTCCGGTTGGCGGCGTGAAGGATGTTGCAAGGTTAATCGGCTGCAGCGCGGCGGTCACTACTCCTTCGGCATCGATCGAGCGTTTGGCGACCCGGTTATATTCTGCTTCAAGCACATGGTTGCTGGTTTGAGTCATCAAAGTGCGCAGCGCAGTGCTTGCGGCCGATGAACCATAAAGATTGCTTTTAATGCCATTAACGGCAAGCGCACCGCCTGATGAAACCTGATAAGAAAGGGCCTGCTGACCGGAGAGAAAAACCGCGTTGCCCGTTGCCGATATGCAGGTGAAAAGCGAATTTATGTTGCTGGACAGGGCCAGGTCACCCATGCGGCCGCCCCAGCCGTCTGTCGCACCCTCTGGCTTTGATGACTGCCAGGTCGATTGCTGGTCATTATGCGAAAACAGCTTTGCCGGTCGCGGGTTAGCGACCAGATTCGAGCTTTGATACTGGGCCAATGTCAAAGGCGCAACCAACGGACCTACGTTGAGCAATGGTGCCATTTTTCCCGCGTCAAATATCGCCTTGAGGCGAGTCATCTCGGGCGCGAGAGCATATTGCAGATTGTTCGTCAGCACCTGCCCGCCCGCCGGCGTAAGTGCAGTGGCGGCAAGACTGGAGCGGGCCAGCGTAATGCCGCCCAAAGTCTGCCCTGCGCCACCGCCGCGTATTGCACTGTACAAATCGTAATTTGTGGAATCGAAGGGCATCAGCGTGCTGTTATGGTCATTACCGCCATATAAGAATATGCATACGAGCGCCTTATAGTCATTCCCCGCGCTGAATGCCGCTGCCTCACCTATGCCAGCCAAGCCCATTGCAAACGAGGACGCCGTTCCGGCAATCGCCAGTTGCTTGCTGCGTCGCAAAAATGCGCGCCGTGAAAGATCGTCCATCTTACTGATATGCATGGTCGTTCTGCCTTATTTCTGGACGAGATAGTCGGGGGAGGCCATGACAAGCAGAATGGCAGCGTAAATGCGCCGTTGTTTTTCTGCCGTCGTGCTTGTTGCGGTCACCGTGACGGCATCAAGCGCCGTTTTAATCGTTGCCTTGGAGCTGTCTGAAATTTGGTTTGCGGCCAGAAGCAAGCAAATGCGGTCAAGCAAGGTGGCCGAATTGTCTGCGATTGCCAGCTCGCTTGTGTATGCAGCTTTCACATCGCCGCCGACACCGTTGGTGCTGCCGATGGCTGACGTCATATAGTTCACATAGCATGGCGTGCTGCTTTCGTTAACCAGCTGAAATTCCGGTGCAACCAGCGAGTTAGTGGCTATCGCCGTGTTGGACGGCACATATCCGGGCCTGAAGAAATTGAATACCGATGGCGACCGCAACGGACTTTGACCAAGTCCACTGACGAGGTCCGATAGATTGCCGATGCGCCAATTGCCACTTGTCGAGGTAGCCCCAAATGTTCTCCCCCATTGAACGAAGCGCAACATGGGCTCGCGTACCTTACCGAAAGTCTGTGACGCCAGACCCGCGGCATTGGTCGCTTCGTTATCCAGCAAAATTGCTTTGAACACAGCGCGCAAATCGCCGCGAACGCCGGAACCATTGTCATTGAAAACCCGTGCCACCCTGTCAACATAAGCCGCACTTGGATTGCTAGTGACCAAACGCTGGATCATTTGCCGGCCAAAAAAGGGCCCGACATTGGCATGGTTGAATAAAGCATCCAGTGCTGTTTTGAGTGCGGTTGTGCCATCAGTATTCGCCGGTATCGTTGTTCCAAGAAATATTGCTTCGAGCGCCGAATGCTGGCTCGTTGTGCTCGGGAACTCCCATTTGGTGTTGTCCAGTGTCATTGGCCGCGTGACATAACCTGTGCTGTTGATCAGCCGGGCCGGATTACCGACCTGAGGGGTCTTGACGTTTCCGGTAAAGTCCCAGTCATAACCTGTGAATACGCGGGCCAGGTTGGTCACGTCCGTATTGCTATAGGTTTCAACTGGTTGGCCGTTCGCATCCAGTTTACGCGATCCGTCATTGTTCAGCTGATACAACCCGATGGTGAACAATTGCATGACTTCGCGGGCATAGTTCTCATCCGGGACCCTTCCCGACCGCGTGTCCTCTTTTCGGTTGCCGCGCGTGCTAAGATAGAAGCCCATGGCTGGGTTAAGGGTGATGTCTTCCAACAATTTGCGGAAATTGCCAAAGGCATTGGCGTTCAGTTGATCCCAATAATAAGCGATGGCTTGCGCACGCCAGCTAAAATCAAGTCCGCCAAGCGACACGACGAAAAATTCTGACAGCGCGAGTGCCACGCGTTTGCGCACCGCGTTGGCGTCGCTGATGAGCTGGTTCCAGATCATGTAATCGCCTGGATATTCGTTGTCGAAATAATTGTCCGCAGTGACTTGATCGTAACCACGCGACGCCAACCACGCGACGCCTGTCTGGCTGATGGGCGCATTCATTTGCGCTTCAAGCCACGGCTCATAGCCAATTGAGCGGACATTTGATATTTCCGCCTCGGATACCGCTAGGCTGGATTTCAAAATGAACCGCGCAGCCTCGGAATCGGTGGCAGGCTTTGCAATCTGCGCGACGGGAGGCGGAGTTGCAGTCGGTGAGCTTCCACTTCCGCCACCGCCGCAAGCGGCTAATAGCCCGGTCGCGGCCAAGGGGTAAACGGACGACAATGCTGTTTGCGGCGCGCCCGAAACGACAGGTTTGATATCAATAGGCGTCGCGACTTCAGTGACGTCGCCGGTATCCAGCCGTTCCAATGCTTCTTTCATTGCAATCCCCCTGAGGACATGAAAGCAAATACCGAACGTCTCGAAATTCACATCATCCCGCGATCGAACTGACAGAATTTACTCAATGGAATGTTTCGTCGTTTGGTTAGCGTATTTTAACAAACCGATCTTGTCGGTCTGAAAAGATTGATAAATAATGGCGGTTGGACGGTAGTTGAGGACGCTCAACACTGGCTATGCCGCTGCATAAGCGTCGCCGCTTTTCCGCTCTTGTTTGCGGCAATTCTCCGTTTATGGTGCGACCATTCAACACGGAGAATTTACAATGAAACGCCGCCTCTTGATTTGCTCTGCCGTTATTGCACTTGCGGTTTCCGCTGCGCCCGCCGTCGCTCAATCCGCCGAGGAAAGCCAAAAAGTGTCGACGAAACCCAAATTTGAAACCTGGGGTTTCGATATGACGGCCGTCGATCAGAACACAAAGCCAGGCGACGACTTCTTTCAGTATGTAAACGGCGCCTGGGTGGCGCGTACCGAGATTGCGGCTGACCGTACCTCTGCCGGTGTCGGTGTAGATTTGGTCAACCAAGCTGAGCTTGACGTCCGGGCGATTGTCGAGGATCTGTCCAAGACCACGACGAAGTCAGGCACTGTCGCGCAACAGGTTGGCGACTATTACGCCAGCTGGATGGACGAGGCGAAGGTTGAAACCTTGGGTACCAAGCCGCTCAAGCCGTATCTCGACTATGTCAACGCAATCAACAATAAGACTGCGCTGATCAAGGCATTTGCCCGCAACGGGTTTATGTCACCGGTAGGTGCAGGTCCGATTCCCGACCTCGCAGACCCCTCGCGGTACACAATTGCCTTGGGCCAAGGTGGGATCGGTATGCCGGATCGTGACTATTATCTGCTCGAAGGCGAAAAATACGATGGCTACCGGGCCGCTTATAAAAAATATATTATAACGCAGTTGACCAATGCGGGCATTGCCGATGCAGCAGCTAAAGCCGAAGGCATTTACAATCTTGAGGTCGAAATCGCCAAAACGCATTGGACCAAAGTCGAAAGCCGCGACATTGCAAGGTTGAACAATCCAAAAACTCTTGAGCAAATGATCGCGCTGGCACCGCAGTATGACTGGAAGCTGTTTTTTGCGGAAGGGAAAATTCCCGCAATGCCAACCTATTTGTTTGCCAATGATACCGCTATCATTGGGTCGGGCAAACTTATTGACAGCGTGCCGCTGGCAACGTGGAAAGACTATCTCTCCTTTCACTTTATCAGCAGCCATGCGAGCGCACTGCCCAAGAAATTCGACGCCGCGAGTTTCGATTTCTACAACAAGACGCTCAATGGCCAGCCCGAGCAACGGGCCCGTTGGAAACGGGGCATCAGCCTGATGAACGGCGCCTTGGGCGAAGCAATCGGCCAGATCTACGTACAACGGCACTACCCGCCTGCAAGCGATGCGCAGATGAATGAACTCATCACCAATTTGCGCGCAGCATTTGAAACACGTTTGGCGAAGCTAAGCTGGATGGATGATGCGACGCGGACTCAGGCACTGGCGAAGCTTGCCGCATTTGACCCGCGCGTTGGTCACCCAAAGAAATGGATCGATTATTCGTCCCTCAAGATTGATCGCGGCGACTTGCTCGGAAATGTCATGCGTTCAGGTGAATTTTTCACTGATCTGCAATTATCGCGCGTGCCAAAGCCCGTTGATCGCGACCTTTGGGCCATGACGCCGCAAACGGTAAACGCATATTATAATCCATTGGCAAACCAGATCACCTTCCCGGCTGCCATCCTGCAGGCACCCTATTTCGATCCCAATGCAGATGCGGCTGTCAACTACGGTGCTATCGGCGCGGTTATTGGCCATGAAATCGGTCACGGTTTTGATGACCAAGGCAGTCAGTTCGACGCGACCGGCAAGTTTCGCAATTGGTGGGGCCCGGAAACAAAGGCCAAGTTCCAATTGGCCACCGGCAAGCTGGCGGCGCAATATGACCAGTTCGAACCGCTGCCGGGACTTAAGGTAAATGGCAAGCTAACGCTGGGCGAGAATATTGGTGACCTTGGCGGGCTGCAAATGGCCTACACCGCCTATCAAATTTACAGTCAAAAGAATGGCGAACCGCCCGTGATCGATGGTCTCACGGGCGACCAGCGCTTTTTCCTTGCCTTTGGACAGGCATGGCGTGGCAAGCAGCGCGACGATGCACTCCGGACTCAAGTGCTTACCGACCCGCATAGCCCACGCGTCTATCGGGTAAACGGCACTTTGCGCAACTTTGACGAATGGTATAACGCATTCAACGTCCAGCCTGGCGACAAAATGTATCTGCCTCCCGAAGAGCGCGTTCGCATTTGGTAAAACGCTGTTTCGTATTCCGCGACTGGTCGGGGGAAGACCCGACGGTTGCGGAAAAACGAAAGCGTCATCGCTCTGCTTTTGTTAAAAAATGTTGGGTTGTTTAGGCATCCGCGGATAGTCGACATGACTCTCTGGTCGGCTGGAAGCAGACTGGCGCTACCTCGTCTCGTTTCAACGCGCCGTAACTATCCATGCAACCATCGTTCATCTTGTGGATTATACCGAGCGACAGGTTCAAACAAGGAGAACGATTGTGAAGAAAACGATAATTGCATTGGCCGTGGCCACCATGGTTGTTCCTGCTGCCGGCGTTGTGGCCGCGGACCAATTTTCCGTTTCGACGGCTAAGGCGGCTTACAAGACCGACATTTCCTATAACAAACGCGACAATTTCCGCAGCTGGCGCGGTAAGGATGGCCGGACGTATTGTCGCCGGAAAAACGGCACAACTGGTTTGGTGATCGGCGCCGCAGTCGGTGGCATTGCTGGCAACCAGATTGCCGGACGCGGAGACAAAACCGTCGGCACAATCATCGGCGCTGCCGGTGGCGCATTGCTGGGACGCGAGATAGACAAGGGCAAACGTCGTTGCAAATAATCACCCGACCCAAGGGCACAGAATTCTAATTCCCTTTTTAGGGTCAATACATTTACGGCACCGCCACGCATAGCGGTGTCGTTTTTGTATGTAGATCCCTTCCATACTCGGCAACAACAAATCAGAAAGCACGTGATAGCCACCGCCGATCACCAGACAAATTCCTGCCGTTAACGTGAGGTCGGATTTATTCCGCAGGACTAGTTTCAGGGGCTTTTCAACCCCACACGACCAACGATGAACATGTAAATGGTGCCCCAGAGACACCAAAGTTGGGCACTCAAATCATTGGGGAATTTTGGTCGACCTGCCCATGTAGGCGAACGGCAGCTTTGTTGGAAATTCTGTTGAAAAAGTCGATCTGCCAACACGTTGCGAAATTTCATTCCAATTAATTGGCTCTGATTGGAATATTGATTCAACGTCGCGAGCCAAAAGATGCAATTGTTTTTGTTCAGCGCAATAAAATGAAGACGGCTG
>JBBQPQ010000046.1:0-19287 GCA_038217195.1 Sphingomonadales bacterium
AAGGTCCGGTCTGCGTAACCGTGTATCTTCCTCTGCCTTTTGTTTCCGCCAGGCAGCTATCTTCGCATGATCCCCCGATCGCAACACTTCAGGGATCATACGCCCTTCCCAATCATTGGGCCGGGTGTAGTGCGGATATTCAAGCAATCCTTGTTCAAAGGACTCCTCGTCTCCGCTGGAAGAGGCGCCCATTACGCCGGGAAGCAGCCGAATGCAAGCGTCTAACAGCATCAGCGCCCCGATTTCACCGCCTGACAGGACGATGTCGCCCATCGAGACCTGTTCGATTTCGGGATGCGCATCGAAAAGGCGCTCGTCAAAGCCCTCAAACCGGCCACACAGCACCGTAATACCGGGGCCCGATGAAAGTGCACGGATACGCGTTTGGGTGATCGGTATCCCGCGTGGAGTCATCGCCAGAACGGGCGCCTGAGGCTGGGCTGCGATGGCGTAGCCGACTGCAGCAGCCAAGATGTCTGCGCGCAAAACCATCCCCGCCCCGCCCCCTGCAGGCGTATCATCTACCGTGCGATGCTTATCGGTTGCAAATTCGCGGATGTGGATTGGCGCGCAGGACCATTTGCCATCGTCAAGCGCGCGGCCGGCAAGCGAAATCCCCAATGGACCCGGAAACATTTCAGGGTAAAGCGTCAGAATCTGCGCGCGAAAGGTCATATCACGAAAGCAGCATCGATGACGATGCGTCCACCTGCTGTCCTCCCCCATTCGGGTACCGCATCGGCGGTCATGGGGACCATGAATTTCTTGCCCGGCTTCCCGTCCTGCGATGGCATCTGGATTTCCAGCACATCACTTGCACCAAAATTTTCGACCGCGATGCACGTGCCAAGATCGCTGCCATCGGTAGACACGCACGGCAGGCCAAGCAGGTCACTATAATAATATTCGCCTTCGCCAAGCTCGGGCAAAGCTTCGCGCGGCACAGTCAGCAGGGTACTACGCAGTTTTTCGGCGGCGTTGCGGTCGTTGATTTCGGCAAAGCGCGCAATTGCGCCGTCTTTGGTGGGACGCAGAGACTTTACGGTCAAACTGCCGCCATTGAAGCTTTTGTAATGTTTCAAGCTGTCCAGATTATCTGCGAACAGTTTGAGACGGACTTCACCCGTCACGCCATGCGCGCCTGAAACGGCGGCAAGCGTGACGGTGTCGTCAGGCAAGGCTTAGCCCTCAGCCTTTTCTTCGGTCGCTTCTTCATCTGCCGGTGCAGTTTGGTCTGCGGCAGGCGCTTCTTCAGCCGCTGCTGCTGCTTCTTCGTCTGCAGGCGCTTCAGCGACTGCTGCAGCAGATGCTGCTTCTTCCGCTGCAGGCGCTTCTTCGGCGACTGCTTCGGCCGGTGCAGCTTCTTCAGCAGCAGGCGCTTCTTCGGCCGGTGCAGCTTCTTCAACCGCAGGCGCTTCTTCCGCTACAACTTCTGGCTCGGGCTCAGGTGCTGGAGCAGCTGCTGCAGCGGCTGCAGCTTCTTCCGCTTCAGCAAGCTTGGTCGCTTTGTCTTCTGCGCGATCCTTGGCTTTTTGACCAGGTTCACCCTTGTTCGGGTTGCTCTTTACCTTGCGCTCCTTAACGCCAGCAACGTCAAGGAAACGTGCAACACGGTCGGACGGCTGAGCGCCGGCGGCAAGCCAATGCTTCGCACGCTCTGCATCTATGGTCATACGCTCTGCGCTATCTTTAGGCAGTTGCGGGTTGTAGCTGCCGATACGCTCAATGAACTTGCCATCGCGCGGTGCGCGGGCATCAGCAACGACAATCTTATAATAAGGGCGCTTTTTCGAACCGCCCCGTGACAAACGCATGGATAATGCCATAAAACTAACTCACCTTTCTGAAATTATATAATTTAAACAAGTATTTATTTCTTTTTATTAAGAAGCCTTGCGAGATCAGGTGGCATGCCGCCACCGCCGCCCATTCCGGGCAGCCCGCCCATGCCAGGCGGCAATGCACCCGGCGGAAGGCCGTGCATCCCTTCCATGGCGCCACCCAAGTCACCGCCGCCGCCCATGCCACCTTTTCCGCCAAACATCGCGGCAAGCCCCTTGAGCCCACCCATTTTGCGAATGCGTTTCATGGCGCTGGACATCTCCTGATGCATCTTGATTAGCTTGTTGACGTCCTGAACCGTCATGCCTGAGCCCTTGGCAATGCGGATCTTCCGCTTGGCATTCAGCAACTCTGGCTTGGCACGTTCTTTTGGCGTCATTGAACCAATTATCGCGTCCATGTGGACCAACAACTTATCATTCATGCCGCTGGCATCCATTGCCGCCTTGGCTTTTTTCATACCCGGCATCATGCCGGCCAATGCGCCAAGACCGCCCATTTTCGTCATCTGGCGAAACTGGGTTCGCAGGTCGTCCATATCGAACTGGCCCTTGGCCATTTTGGCCGCGAGCTTTTCCGCGTCCTCTTTCTCGACCATCTCGGATGCGCGCTCGACGAGGCCGACAACGTCGCCCATGCCCAGAATACGACCGGCAACCCGGCTTGGGTTAAATGCCTCAATAGCGTCCAGCTTTTCGCCGACGCCTGCAAATTTGATCGGCTTGCCGGTAATGGCACGCATAGATAATGCCGCACCACCGCGTGCATCGCCATCCATGCGGGTCAGCACGATACCAGTCAGATCGACACGTTCGCCAAAGCTTTTGGCGACATTAACCGCGTCTTGACCCGTCAGCGAATCGACCACCAAAAGGATTTCCTGTGGCACGGAAACCTTGGCCACCGCCTGCATTTCATCCATCAATTGCTGGTCGACATGCAACCGGCCAGCGGTGTCGAGAATAAGAACGTCAAACCCTTGCAATTTGGCTGATTGCATCGCGCGTTTGGCAATGTCGACGGGCATTTGCCCCTGCACGATCGGCAAGGTTGCGACCTCGGTCTGTGTGCCAAGCGTGGCGAGCTGCTCCTGTGCTGCTGGACGATTGACGTCAAGCGACGCCATCAGGACCTTCTTGCCCTGCTTTGTCTTCAGCATCCTGGCAATTTTTGCCGTGGTTGTGGTTTTACCCGAACCCTGAAGGCCTACCATCATGATGATTGCAGGGGGTGCAACCGCCAGGTTGAGGTCGCTTTGCTCGGCCCCTAGCATTTCGACAAGCGCGTCATTGACGATCTTGACGACCTGTTGACCCGGCGTGACCGATTTCAAAACCTGTGCGCCAACGGCTTGCTCAGTTACCTTGTCGACAAATTCACGGACAACCGGGAGAGCGACGTCAGCTTCGAGCAATGCGACACGTACCTCACGCATGGCTTCACGCACGTCGGCTTCGTTCAACGCACCGCGACCGCGCAGGCGATCAAACACCCCACCCAACCGGTCGCTTAGCTTGTCAAACATCGACATTCCTCACAAACACGCCCCATCGAGGCATAAACGAACAAAAAGCCGGTGAGCGAATCTTCGCCGACCAGCTTGGAAACTTCGGATTTCCAACAAAATTGCAGACCAGAAGGACTGCCATATGGGCATGTTTACCAACATCAAATGCATAAAGCAAATTTTTCCGTTTGCTGCTCTGATTGGAAACAGTCCTGCGCCTTTCCGGTTTTCCACCAATTAACAATATATTGACCAATTTCGGCGATGACATGCGCGAACGGAAAGATAATGGAATCTCAAAAAATCTCCGCCGAAATATTGTCCAGTCCGCCGGTTCAACGGCACCGAAAGAACTTCATTCGTGGCTTTGTCATGGTTGTGGCGCTTTTGATGTTTGTGCTTATCGGCGGTCAACTTGGGACTCAGGTTGTCGGGACGTTTCTGGGTTATAGCCATGGTACCAATCAGGTTATGGTCACAGCCCTGTTGCTCAACATGGCGCTGATTCTCCTTACCTGGCGTCGGACAAACGCGCTCAGCGACGAGATTCATGTTTACCGTCAGGCCGAAGCTAGAGCGCAGCATCTGGCGATGACGGACCCGCTGACCAATTTGTTGAACAGACGTGCCATCAAGGAAAAGACGATCGAACTGAGCGCGCGGGCATCGCGCCGCGGCAAGTCTGTGGCCTTCCTAATGATCGACTTGGATGGATTCAAAAAAGTGAATGATATTCACGGTCATGACAGCGGCGACCTGTTGTTGCGCGAAGTTGCCGACAGAATGCGGGAGATCGTCCCGCCGAGCAGCATCATCGCGCGACTTGGCGGAGATGAATTTGGCATTTGCCTCATGTTCGAACCGGAACATCCCGAATCCGTCGACCATATTGCTGAAGATCTTGTGCAGGCCTTGGCCCGCCCCGTGGCGCTCGCGGCGTCAGCGCAAACCGTGACAGCCTCGATTGGCATCAGTCGGCCCGAACATGATTGCGCTTCCATTGACATGCTGATGAGCCGCGCGGACATTGCGCTCTATGCCGCAAAGAAGAACGGACGCAACGGCTATAGCTGGTTCGAAAACGGCATGGAAATAGAACTGCGGTCGCGCAACTCGCTTGAAGGCGATATTCGCGCAGCTATCCCCAACGACGAATTTGTTCCTTTCTTCGAACAGCAAATTGACCTCAAAACCGGCGAGTTGGTTGGCTTCGAAATGCTCGCCCGTTGGGTGTCGCCGGTGCGCGGCTTCATTTCGCCCGATGATTTCATCCCGATTGCGGAAGAAGCTGGCTTGATCGGCGACCTTTCGATGAGCATTGTACGCAAAGCCATGATGGAAGCGAAAAATTGGGACTCCGCGCTTACCATATCAATCAACATCTCGCCATTCCAGCTCAAAGACCCATGGCTTTCGCAGAAAATCGTCAAATTGCTGGTCGAAACAGGATTTCCTGCCAACCGGCTTGAGGTGGAAATTACCGAAAGTTCGCTGTTCAAAAATCTTGCCCTCGCACAGTCGATCGTAGGCAGCTTGAAGAACCAGGGCATCCAGATTGCGCTCGATGATTTCGGCACGGGCTACAGCTCACTGTCACATTTGCGTGCCCTGCCGTTCGATCGCATAAAAATTGACCGTAGTTTCGTTGCATCGATGCTGGAAAACGCGGAAAGCGCAGCTATTGTAAATGTCATTGCAGGGCTTGGTGCAAGTCTTCAGGTGCCTATCACCGCCGAAGGGATCGAGAACGAGCGCGTGCTTGCCAAGCTCCAGGAACTGGGCTGCAGCAAGGGACAAGGCTGGCTTTTCGGGCAGCCGCTGAGTATTGATCAGGTGCGAAGCCTGCTCATTCAGAAAAAGATGCTTCCACCGCGCCATCGCATCGCGGCGCGCACTACCGAGCAGGATTTGGACATAGCGAGCCGGCGGGCTTCGTCCACGGGCGTATAGCCTCCAAAGCATCAACGGTGGACTTGGCCTTCCGCAGCCCCTAAATCGCCCAGCATGACGACCGGTGAATTTCACAAAATGCATGGATTGGGCAATGATTTTGTCATTATAGACACGCGTGCTCGTGCGATGGAGATGTCGCCTGCGCGCGCGCGCCAGATTGCGGACCGGAAAACCGGAATCGGATGTGATCAGTTGATCCTGCTGTTGCCCTCGACGGTTGCGGATCTTGCCATGCGCATTTTCAATCCGGACGGCAGCGAGGTGGAAGCCTGCGGAAATGCATCGCGCTGTGTCGTCGCGCTGCTAGACAAAGACCTCGAGATCGAGACCAAAGGCGGTGTGATTTCGGGGCGACTTGCCGGCAATGACGTCAGCATCGACATGGGTAAGCCAAAATTTGGCTGGCAGGATATACCTTTGGCCTTTGCGATGGACAGTGATTTCATGCCCATCGGCTGGGAAGATCTCGAAAACCCGATGGCGGTCAACATTGGCAACCCGCATGCCGTGTTCTTTGTGGCGGATACAGAGGCAGTCGATCTGCCCCGGCTTGGTCCGATGATTGAGAGTGATCATGTTTTCCCCGAGCGCGTCAACGTCAATGTTGCTTCGGTCGAAGCCAACGATATTGTGCTGCGCGTATGGGAGCGCGGTGCCGGGATTACCGGGGCTTGCGGTACTGGCGCCTGTGCGACGGCGGTTGCCGCCATCCGGCAGGGCAAAGTCCAGTCACCCGTGATGGTCCATCAATCCGGCGGAGCGTTGCAAATTTCTTGGGTGCCGGGTCAGCCGGTACAGATGACTGGCAGCGCAAGTTTTGTGTTTACGGGACAGGCCGACTGGGACCGTTTCGGATGAACGCCCCACAGCAAAAGCCCGAAGTGATCAGCATGGGTTGCCGCCTGAACCTTGCCGAAAGCAACGCTTTGGCAGAACAGCTTGCCGGCAATGGCGATATTATCATCATCAACAGTTGTGCGGTCACCAATGAATCGGTGCGTCAGACACGGCAGGCAATCCGTCAGGCGCACAAGCGTCGTCCCGAAGCAAGACTTTGGGTAACGGGCTGCGCTGCGCAGGTCGAACCTGAAACGTTTGAAAATATGCCAGAGGTTTCGGGCGTGTTCGGCAATCATGAGAAACAGAATGCTGCCCTCCTGCGCGACTTAATCGGCAGGCCCGACCGCCCGGTCGTGGTCTCGGATATCATGACGATTACGCAGACCGCCCCGCATCTTGTGACGGCCTATTCCGGAAAAACCCGCGCTTTCGTCGAGGTCCAAAATGGGTGCGACCATCGTTGCACCTTTTGCATCATCCCGTTTGGCCGAGGCAACAGCAGGTCCGTTCCTGCAGGCAGCGTGATCGACCACATCCAGCAGCTGGTAGACAAGGGCTTTCAGGAAGTCGTGCTGACGGGAGTTGACGTCACCAGCTATGGCCATGATTTGCCTGGCAAGCCCAATCTCGGTGCGCTGGTCGAAAGGATATTGAAACTCGTTCCCGACCTTCCGCGCTTGCGTTTGTCCTCAATCGACGGCGTTGAAATCGATGACAGGTTGTTTGACCTGCTGACCGGCGACAAACGCCTCATGCCGCATGTGCACCTGTCTCTTCAGGCAGGCGACAACATGATATTGAAACGGATGAAGCGACGGCACAGCCGCGAACTTGCCATTGACCTCGTTGCGCGGTTGAAAGCAACACGGCCCGAAATCGCCGTCGGCGCCGATATCATCGCAGGATTCCCGACCGAAGAGGATAGCATGTTTGCCAACAGTGTCGATCTTGTACGCCAATGTGGCATCGTGCACGGCCATATTTTTCCCTATTCGCCTAAAAAAGGAACACCCGCGGCCCGAATGCCGCAAGTCCAGCCACCGATTGTCAAGGCACGCGCCAAAGCATTACGCGACGCCGTTGCCACCGAAAAACGGCGGTGGATGGACAGGCTTGTCGGCACGATCCAAAAAGTGGCGGTCGAAAGCAGCGGTTTGGCTGGCCATGCAGAAAATTTCGCCTATCTCCTACTCGACAAGGCACAGGCGGAAGGAAGCGTGGTTTCCGCGCGCGTGACGCACATCATAGACGGCAATATACAGGCAGAGGTTATCGAATGAGCGAGAATGCTGGGTGGACGGACCGTTTGTTCGGCGGCTTCAAAAAAACGTCAGGCAAATTGACGGAAAATATTGCTGGACTTGTGACCAAGGCAAAGCTCGAGACGCGGGACCTTGACGAGATTGAGGATGCGCTGATTGCGTCCGACCTTGGCCCAGCCATGGCGTCGCAAATCCGCGACAAGATTGCCGCTGGCCGTTTTGACAAGGGCATTGATGCCGAGGGCATCCGGCAGATCGTCGAGGATGAAATCGCCGCCGTTCTGGCTCCAGTTGCCGCGCCACTCGAGATTGACGCCTTCCCGCGCCCGCAGGTTATATTGGTGATTGGCGTGAACGGCTCCGGCAAAACAACAACTATCGCAAAGCTGGCGCATCTGTTTCTGGAGCAGGATTATGGCGTTCTGCTCGCCGCAGGCGATACCTTTCGTGCGGCTGCCATTGGCCAGCTGAAGATTTGGGCTGATCGCATCGGTGTACAGATTGTGACCGGGCCGGAGGGTGGCGACGCGGCAGGCGTCGTTTTCGATGCGGTCAAGAAAGCCACGGCCGAAGGCATCGATGTCCTGATCGTCGATACCGCCGGACGGCTGCAGAACAAGCGCGAACTCATGGACGAACTTGCCAAGATCCGCCGGGTGCTAGGCCGCCTCAACCCGGCAGCGCCGCACAATGTTGTATTGGTGCTTGACGCCACAACTGGCCAGAATGCGTTGTCGCAAATTGAAACCTTCAAGGAGGTTGCCGACGTGACTGGACTTGTCATGACCAAGTTGGACGGCAGCGCACGCGGCGGGATTTTGGTGGCGGCCGCAAAGCAGTTTGGCCTGCCCATTCACGCAATCGGGGTGGGTGAGTCCATTGACGACCTGCGCCCGTTCAACGCGCAAGATGTTGCCCGTGCCATTAGCGGAGGTGCACTGTGAACGAAGCGACCCCAAAGCAAAAACCTTCGGGTACCTTGAACTTCATCCTCGATTTCGGGCCATTGTTCCTGTTCTTTGTCGCATCGAAGTTCGGCAGTTCCGACGCCGATCCCAAGCAAGGCGCGATTGTCGGCACCGCGACATTCATGGTCGCCATTATCGTTGCCGTGATCGTTTCGAAGGTCAAACTGGGCAAGATTTCACCTATGCTCAAGTTGACAGCCGCATTGGGCGTGTTTTTCGGCGCGCTGACAATCTGGTTTCACGACGAAAGATTCATCCAGATCAAGCCTACGATTATCTATGCCTTTTTTGCCGTTCTGCTGCTGGGTGGCTGGCTGCGTGGCAAGGCGATGCTAAAATATGTTCTTGAGCATGCCTATCAGGGACTGAGCGAGACTGGCTGGTTAAAGCTGTCCTTAAGCTGGGGGGTGTTTTTCTTATGCCTGGCAGGCTTGAACGAAATATTCCGGCGACCTGAATGGTTTTCATTTGATACATGGCTATCGATAAAGGTTTGGGGTGTAACTGCCCTCACCTTCCTGTTCGCCCTCGCGAATATACCGATGTTGATGCGCCACGGGCTGAAGCTCGGCGACGATGCCGAGCTTCCCCCGCAGGCTTAGCTGGATGGCTGGTCCGCGCGCGATACGCCTTTACCGTCCAAATTTTCAGCCACGAATTCCCAATTAATGGCGTTTGTCAGCAACGCATCGACATAATCGGGTCGGGCATTGCGGTAATCAATATAATAAGCATGCTCCCACACATCGATGGTCAGCAATGGCGCCATGTCATGCGCAACGGGCGTGTCGGCATCGTGCAGCGACGTAATCTTGAGCTTGTCGCCATCCAGCACCAGCCAGGCCCAGCCGCTGGCAAAATGGCCTACTGCCTCTTCTTTCAACTTTGCAAGCATGTCTGCATGATTGCCGAAACTGTCGTCAATCATGGTCTTAAGTTTGCCAGTCGGTGTCTGCTTTTCGGGCGACAGGCATTTCCAGTAAAAACTGTGGTTCCATATCTGCGCAGCATTGTTGAACAATCCCTTGTTGCCCTTTGCTTTCGCTGCAGCGATGATTTCGGTCAGTGATGCGCTGGACAAATCGGCATCGTCCGCGATCAACGCGTTGGTTTTGTCCACATAGGCCTTGTGATGCTTGCCGTGATGATAGGCAAATGTCTCTGCAGAGATAAGATCACCGAAGGCAGATGAATCGTAAGGGAGTTCTGGGAGAGTGAATGGCATATATGATCTTTCTTTATCAGATGTTTCAGAGGCAAACGCACATGGGAACGCCCGGTTCCACTGGTCAGGCACTGCTCGAGCAGAAATTATGTGACAAGCCTCGCACACCCAGATAGTCAGCAACCCATCAGGGGCAATACAGCCTGAATGCCTACAGGAGGAAAAAATGGCGAAATTTTTTGGAAATTTACATCTGGTACTCGTCGCGGGATTGATACTGGCAATCGCAGTAATCGCGTTTCACGGCGGGGACGGCGGATTTTCACTTCCGGCGCTGTTTCGCTGGATTCACACATTTGTAGGTATCGTCTGGATTGGTCTTTTGTACTATTTCAACTTTGTCCAAATCCCCACAATGCCGAAAATCCCCGCAGAACTTAAGCCTGGTATTTCCAAGCATATTGCGCCGTCGGCATTGTTCTTCTTTCGTTGGTCAGCCGCGCTTACCGTCTTGTTCGGCCTGGCCATTGCAGGTCAGCCGGGCGCAGGTGCGCCTCCATATTTGGTGCAAGCACTAACGTTTCAGCCAGGTTATGACCTTATCGGAATTGGCATGTGGCTTGCCCTGATCATGGCATTCAACGTGTGGTTCATCATCTGGCCGAACCAGAAAAAGGCGCTTGGTATCGTCGCGGCGGATGACGCTGCAAAAGCAAAAGCGGCGACGACCGCGATGATTACCTCGCGCATCAACACGATGCTGTCGATTCCGATGCTGTATACGATGGTCAGCTTCAACAACGGTGCGTTGGCGGGTTAAATAAATAAAAAAAGGGGCCGGCTGTGGCTGCCCCTTTTTTTATCCCAGAAGATCATGCTTCTTCAACGTATGCCGCAACTGGTCGTAACTGAGGTTAAGCGCCTTCGCAGTCTGACGCTGGTTATAGCGGCACTTCGCTAGTGCCTGCTCAAGAACCGCTTTTTCAAATTTCTCCGTCGCCTCGCGAAAGTCAGTCACATCCATAGCCTGACTCAGATCGGTTGAAAAACGTGGCTCGCTCGAATTATTCTGATTGTCGGACTGGACCTGTGCCGGCGCCGAAGCTGCCACCCCGCCCCGCCATGGGCTGTCGAACGGATCAAACTGGATATAATCAACGGGTTGCGACGGGTCCGCCCACCGGTACACCGCGCGCTCCACAACATTTCGTAGTTCACGCACATTGCCTGGCCAAAGATGGTTTTCAAGCGCGCGGGTTGCGACCTCGCCAAATCCAGGCCAGCCATCCCAACCAAGCTCTGCGGCCATTTTGCGCCCATAATATTCGGACAGCACCTCGACATCGCCCTCGCGCACACGCAGCGGGGGCAATGTCACCACCTCAAAGCACAGCCGGTCAAGCAAATCCGCCCGGAACCTCCCTTTTTCGACCATATTGGGCAAGTGCTCGTTGGTCGCAGCGACAATGCGGACGTCGACTCGCATTGGCCTCGAAGAGCCAATCCGCGTGACTTCACCATATTCCACCGCGCGCAAAAGACGCTCCTGCGCGCCCATGCTTAATGTGCCAAGTTCATCCAGGAACAATGTGCCGCCGTCGGCCTCTTCGAAGCGCCCCTCGCGTGCGCGAGTTGCGCCGGTAAAAGCGCCAGCCTCATGCCCGAACAGTTCGGCTTCAATAAGTGTTTCTGGCAGTGCCGCGCAGTTCATCGTAACGAGCGGTCCATCCCAGCGGCCGCTGAGCCGATGAAGGCGCTCGGCGATCAGCTCTTTGCCCGTCCCGCGTTCGCCCACCACCAGTACTGGCCGGTTGAGCGGTGCCGCACGGCTCGCGCGCTCCACGGCATCGAGAAATGCCGATGACTGACCTATAAATTGAACGCTATCCCTGTCCATTTTCAAACATTGGCATATTTCACCATAGAGTGGCAATAATTACTAGCATGCAGGGTACATAATTTTAAACAAATGGCGCAAATGTGGGAAAATAAACGAATTGGCACGCTCCCTGCAAAGCATCCTGCAAGCCGGCACGACCGGCCTTTGATAAAGGGAAGAACCGAAATGCGCAAAGATATCGAAACCAGCAACAACCAAAACGGGTCACAAAGCCGTCTATGGCTGGCTGTCGCCTTGTCCATCTCGATGATCTTCACCAGCTATGCTGTATCGGTTCTGAATCATCATGATGGTGGTGATTTGAATGCCCAAACCTATACCCATAGGCCTTTCGTGGTCAGCTATCTTGCCTGAGTTCGAAAGCCTGCGACCGGAGTGCCTCAGCTCCCCCCATACCTCCCCAAGGCACCCGGTCGCCCCCTTTTTAAATAGAGTCGCCAACAAACATTTACGGAGTTATCCAATGGGCATATTTTCACGAACCCGCGATATCATCGCCGCCAACGTCACCGACCTGCTCGACAAGTCGCAAGACCCGGCGAAGATGATCCGCATGATCATCCTGGAAATGGAAGAGACACTTGTCGAAGTCCGGGCATCCGCGGCCCGCACGATTGCCGACCAGAAAGAACTGCGCCGCCATATCGACAAGCTGAACACCCTTGAGGCAGACTGGACCGACAAAGCTCATCTGGCACTTTCTAAGGGCCGGGAAGACCTTGCCAAGGCTGCGTTGCTCGAAAAGCGCAAGGCGACCGACATGAAAGAGCAACTGACGTCCGAAGTCGACGTTCTGAATGATGCGCTCAAAGCGTCGGAACAGGACATTCACAAGCTTCAGAAGAAGCTCGCCGATGCCCGCAGCCGTCAAAACGCGCTAATGACTCGCCTCGAAAGCGCGGAAAATCAGGTTAAACTGCGCACGATGTACAATGGCGACAAGGTCCGTGAAGCATTTTCACGCTTTGATGTTCTCGAACGCCGCGTTGACGAGGCCCAAGGATATGCAGACTCGCTGTCGATCGGTTCGGAGTCGCCACGCACATTGGGTGATGAAATTGCTGCTCTGGAATCATTCGATGTCGTCGATGCCGAACTGGAAGCAATGAAAAAGGCCATGAAGGCCGACGACAAGAAGGAAGGCTAAGCCATGGAAGATGTGTTGGTTCCGGTCATGGTCGTAGGGATGCTGTTTGTCGCACTCCCCTGGCTTGTACTCCATTATGTCACGCGGTGGAAAACTGCAGCGACACTCACAAATGACGATGAGCGGATGCTTGGCGATATGCACGAACTCGCCCGCCGCCTCGAAGATCGTCTCGAAACCGTCGAACGGTTAGTGGCGCAGGAAAATCCCGAATGGCAGCCGCGCCGTATCGAACTTGATACGCCAGATTTTGACCCCGAAAATGTACGCAGGCTGGAAAGGAACCGCTGAAATGTCAGGGACTCACACCAAATTCTATCTCGACAAGCAGAATGCCAAATGGAAAGGCGTTTGCGCCGGGATAGCCGATTACACGGGCGTTGACGTTCTTTGGGTCCGCTTGGGCGCCGTGATGCTCACATTGATGGGCGGCTTCCCCTGGACGCTGATCGCTTACGTGATCACTGCCTGGATGGCCAACCGGAAGCCAATCCATCTGTATACGGACGACCGCGAAGAACAGAAATTCTGGCAAGGCGTGCGTCAATCGCCTGCCCGAACTACTCGCGATATCCGCTCACGCTTTCGCGAGATTGATCACCGGCTGGCTGAAATGGAAACCTATTATGTGAGCAATAACAAGCAGCTGGCCGAAGAAATCGAAAGTCTTCGCTAGGTCGCTACATTCTGGAGGGAATTTGTCATGATCACACTCATCATATTCGGACTGATCGGTTGGTTTGCATACCGCAATCTCGCAAATAAAAAGCGCCAAGCCGATCGCCGCAACTGGAGTGTTGATTTCCGCGACACCCCAATCCGGCCTGTCACGCGGCGCTTGCCTTGGAAGGATTTATAATGAGCTTCGGTGGACCAAATTTCGTCATTGCGATTATCGCACTGATGACGGTCGGTTGGCTGGTAAACAACTGGATCCGGGCTAAGCATGGGTATCCGTTGGAAGACGAATGGGGCGGCAAGACGGCCTTGACCGATGGAGACTATCCAGAGGCTGAACGCAAAATCATGTTGCTGAGCAACGAGAATGAATCGCTCAATGGCAAAGTCGGTCATCTGGAAGAGCGCATCGCGGTATTGGAGCGCATTGTAACCGACAAGGCCGGGCGGCTGTCCGAAGAAATTGAAAAATTGCGCTGACGCGCTTTGGAGGGGAAAATGGAACCTGATAAACTGGCTTTGATAACAGCCATTGGCCCAATGATTGGGGTTGGCATCGCTTCCATCTCGGCAGGATGGGTACTGACAACCTGGATGCGTATCAGAAATGGCTATCCGTTGGATGGCGCGTGGGGCCAGGCGGTTTATCCCAAACATGACCAGGAGGCTGTCGAACGCGTCAAGCTGTTGAGTCAGGAAAACGCGCAACTGCGCGCCGAACTTGGCTCAGTTAAAGATCGTTTGGCCAATATCGAGAAGATCGTGGTGGACGACAGCCACCGGTTGACAGCTGAAATAGAAGCCCTTCGCGGACCATCGAACTGAGGAACAGATAATGGATATCAACCCACTTCTTATTCCCATATTAGGCATTAGCTGCGGCCTGCTGGCTATTTTCTCAGGCGCTATTGTTCGGCCATGGCTGAAACTCAAAGAACGCCAGATGGAATTGAATGCCAACAATATAGCCGAAAAAGCCGCCCAATATGCTGCTGATAAAGGGCGTCTTGAAGAACGCGTTGCGGTTCTAGAACGGATCATAACCGATCAAGGCTACAGCCTTGCAAAGGAAATCGAAGACCTCCGCAGTTTGCCCCCGAAGCAAGTAAAACCGCAACCAGATCTTATCTAAGGAGTATATCATGGGCCCGTTTGAAATGGTCGTCGCGATCATCGCCATCGTCACAATTGGAAAGATTATTCAGACCAAGCAAAAGGCAAAGCACGGCATTGTCGAAGATCAGGATTTCATGGGCACAAAAACGCATCGTCTCATGAACAATGCCGAAACGCAGCACATTCAGGATGAAATTCGTGCGCTGAAAGAGCGAATTCAGGTTCTTGAGCGCATTGCCACAGACAACAACAGTGCAAGTGACATCAACCGTCAGATCGAAGAACTACGCGGCCGATAACGGCAGGCAGTCGGAAAGGAAGGAACCATGGAACAGGATCCCAACTTCTATATCATCATCGGTGCTTTCGCCGTGCTGACCGTGGGGATTATATCCTCGCTTGGGTTGCGCGGATGGCGGGACTGGATTGCCCTAAAGCATGCGGAATTGGACATTGTCCGACGCGGAAGTGACGCCCCGATTCCCTCCGCAACTTCTCGGATTGAAGTGGCCGACTTGAAAGAGCGGGTAAAAAGGCTTGAGGCCATCGCGGCAGGGATTGATATCTGAACCCTGCCGCCATATGCGCGGTTGGATGAGCACACTCACCGACATCGAAGAAGAGTACGGATTTCTTGAGGCTGACGACCGATACCGATTGTTGATCGACTTGGGCCGAGAGCTAGAGCCAATGCCAGATGCGTTAAAAACCGACGCCACGCTAGTTAGAGGCTGTTCAGCAAGTGTTTGGGTCTACCCCGTTGCAGATGGCGGTCAGCTTGCGTTCTTAGCGGATAGCAATGCCGCAATCACGAAGGGGATTATTGCCCTCGTGCTAAAAACCATAGACGGAAAGAACGCGTCTGAAATCCTACGCACCGATATCGAGGCCGCCTTGGCACCATTTGATCTCAAGAACCAGCTGAGTTCAAATCGTACGCAAGGCATCCCCAACATGATTGCACTAATCCGCGCAACCGCAACGCGTTTCGACAACTAAGCCGTCTGCGCGCCAAGCCATATCGCCAGCTTTGACAACCGGGGTAGCAAAAACCTGTCAAACAAGAATATCACGAAAAGTGACAGTGCCAGCACCGGCAGCAATAACGCCAATATTGAGGTTATAGCCAACATAACCCGTATTTTAGGCTGCATTGTCGGTAATGCAGGCGCACCTAATCCAGTATCCGGTTTTCGCCGGACACACACACCAAAAGCCCCGAAATCACGAGCGTTATCAGCCCTCCGGCGGTTAAGACGCCAACCAGCTTTTTGACCCAGCCAAACAATTGCCCTTCATACTAAGCAATCCCATAACTGACGGCACGATCCATGTCCGGCAATTCCGCCGGCATTGCCACTCCCGCAAAAGCAGAGAGCGTTTTAGCGATTATCCTTTGGACGGATCTTCCTTGTGTAGCTTACCCAATTTGGCCATCAAGACGGTCTGGATATCCATGCCGGTACAAATGGTCAGCGCAAAGCCTCGCTAGGCCGACGGCATGAAGCCCGACGGAACCAAGATACGCATTGTCAGCGACAGCAAAATGAGTATGGCTACAACGCTCCGGAAAAGCGAAAACGCTCGGGTCACGCGCGTCACATATGCCTGCGGTATCGATTGCGCAAGAAGTTACCCCTTCCACTCACGACGCTCTTCGGCAACGCGAAGAACATCATAGGCCGCCTGCCCGGCCTGAAACGCCTTCGCTGCATCGGCGTTCCCAGGGTTCACATCAGGATGGGTCTCTTTGGCAATTTTGCGCCACGCCTTCTTCGCGTCTTCAAATGTGGAGTCGCTTTCAAGGCCCAAAATATCAAGCGCATGCATTTCGTCACGGCTTCGGCTTCCGTCGCCCGAGCCCGCCCAGCCATAATGGGCTGATTCCTTATAGCCAGAGGAGTCACGGCGCTCGTTGGCTTCGCGTTCATCAGCCTCTTCTTTAGTTAGCCCCTCAAAATAATCATAGCCGCGATTATATTCACCGGCATGTTCCTCGCAGAACATCCACCGGTCCGGATTGTTAGGGGATTTGGGCGCGGGACAGTTGCCCGCCTTGTTGCAGCCATAACGGTCGCAAAGGCGCACCTGTTGCGCCTCGCTGCTGCTGCCGTAGCCACGCCAGCGAGGGAATCCCCAGTCATTTCGTCGAGTAGTTCGCACCATGCCGCCGACTTAGCGATGGCATGTACATTTTGCTAGTGGCCCATACACATTTAAGGGAGCGACTGAGTGATTTCCAATCCTAATGCCATCACCAAAAGCGCCGCATAGATGGTTTTGGAAAGAAACCAAACCCCGACGTAAACGAGCACAAAGAGCCTGGTAAAGACTTTGGCCATTTCTGCTAGAACACCCAGAACCGGCTGCAGTCCGACATTGAAAATGATAGACGACATAAGCGGCTGCAACGATTGTGATAAGCGGCCCGATATACGGTAATATGCTTATTGGGCCTGCGACCCACATTGGCGTGGATGCATATACCACGAGGTTCGTGCCTACTACCATGCTGGACCAACCGTTGAACATTGCAGAATCCGAATTCACGAGGAAACACATCACAAGCAACGCAAAAAGGGCAGTTACATATTTTATGGCGCCCATGAGCACGAGTGGCGTGACACCCACTTGTTGCAACGCGCTGCTTGTCGCGCTGGTATAGGCAAAGTCTTTTCCGAAATAGGCTATGATCATTGTCTCTATGACCACCGGAATGGCGGCAAAGATCATTGCGTAGCCAATAAAAATGCCGCCAGTAGAAACGCGCTCTTCATCAACACAATCCCACTTATCGTGCGGATCGAAAATTATGTGTACGGCGCGCGTTACAATTGACATTAAATTTCCCCCTGCAGACCGTGTGTTACGACACCTAAGCTACTGAAATTTAATGATATTTGTTGAATTTAGGATAAATGGTGGGAACCATAAGTAAATGGTTTCATCTAAATTAACGACCATGAGCCAAGGGGTCGCGCTGGTTCACAAAAAGGGCACGCGAAGAGACTGGCTGCGTATTTGCCGTATGTTGGCAAAACAGCGCTAATGATCGTGTCGGAAACAATGGTCGCTTTGTAAAGAACATTTAAATTAGGCGCCGGGCAGACCTCCTGTCATCATTCCGGTTCCAAAAAATGTCGAAAAAACCAACCCGACAATGATGCCGGATACGATAATCGAAAGCACGACGTAGACTAGCACGATGACGACGGTGAAACCTGCAACTTTTTCCTTGGGCACCCCCATGACGGGCTGCAGCCCGAGATAAATAAGATATACAACATAAGCGATCGCAGCGAACGATATCAGGCCGCCCAAAATCGGTATCCAACTGACAAGCCCCGCAACCCATGTAGGAGTCGACGCATATCCCATCAACTTGGTAGCTTGCACCATATCGGATTTGCCGTTGAAACTCGGGGACACGGCATTGACGATAATCGACATGAGATAGAGGATGATCAGTGAGAGCACATATCCTATCACCGTCATAGCAGCGATCGCACTAAAACCCAGCGCCGTTGCGCCACCGCCCATTCCGCCAAAACTTGCAGCACTCAAGCCAAGTGCCCCCGTGAATATGATGCCAGTGACCAATGGAATAGCGGCGAGTATCATTGCATAGCCTGTAAAAATGCTGCCAACCGTTGCGGGCTCGCCGGCGATAACATTCCACTCCTCGTTGGGTTTCAGGATAATATTCTTGGCGCGATCTGCAATTGACATTGACTTACCCCTCGGAAATTCGTTCTCACAGAACAGAACATAATGCCAGTGACATGTAAATGCTGACGTTCGCGTCAATGAGGGGGATATATGATTATTCTTTCCAGAATCCTGATCGCGGTCATTGGTTTATTTGCGTTGTTGGGAGTCAGTCAACACTGGTTTAGCCTCGACGCAGTCGCGGCCGAACGCGGAATGCAGGCTATTGGTGCCATTGGCCGCGCCAACCTGCGTGCCGATGTCGGCGGTCTGTTCCTTGGGATCGGTTGCCTTTCGCTTTTTGCCGCTGCCCGGCAAGACCGGAGCGCACTTATGGCCACGGCTGCCTTGCTTGCCGCAACACTTATAGGACGCTTCGTAAGCGTTGTGATTGACGGCTACAGCGTCCGTGTCGGACCACCAATAGTTATAGAAGCGATTGTCCTCGCCCTGTTATGCGCGACGTGTCGCGTGTGGAGGAAAAAGCCAGAGGGTTTGTAAGCCGGGTTCTGTCCGTGCCCTAAAGCACTGTGCGACCATTCATCTAGGCGACGCATTGCTGCGCCACTCATGCAACCAACCCGGGCGACTGGCAGGAGGATGCCATATGCCGCCCCTATTCGGTTTTGCTCCCGGTGGGGTTTGCCGTGCCGTTCCTGTTACCAGAAACGCGGTGCGCTCTTACCGCACCGTTTCGACCTTGCCGCATCGAAATGCGGTGGACTATTTTCTGTGGCACTTTCCCTAAAATCGCTTTCGCCGGACGTTATCCGGCACCGTTCCTCGCTGGAGCCCGGACTTTCCTCCCCTTAGCAGTTACCCGCTAAGCGGCGGTCGCCCAACCCTCTGGCGATGTTCAGATAGCAGGTCCGCCCTCATACTCCAAGAGTAAGCTGAGCAGGATCGCACGGCATTCCCCATCGATTACTCCGTCAATATTTTCAGGACGGAACCGGCGTTGAAACGCGATAGTAGCAGCGCGTTCATCTGAAATGCCGTAGCCATAACGTTCGAGCGCAAGAATGAAGGCAGCATCAGGCCAACCGGGGTCCACCAAATTCGCTTTCGGACGCTGAACAGCAAGTCCCAGTTTTGCAAGCCGCTCCCAATCAAAAAGTTCGCCAGGATCCTCTTTGCGAGTCGGTGCAACATCGCTGTGCCCAACCACATTTCGTGGTTCAACGCCGTAAGTGCGGACCAA
>JBBQPQ010000047.1:0-18975 GCA_038217195.1 Sphingomonadales bacterium
GCCAGAGTCTCGGCCTTGGTGCTGGCCGGTGCAGCAAATGCGAGGGACGGGATAAGGAGCAGCGTCGAGGCTGCGGCGAACAAGTGGATCTGTTTCATCATAAGGCGCAGGCTTAATCCCATCGCCCAGTTTTGCAATCCCACCTTGCGAGGAAAGGTGCAGATAGCTAGGGAAGCGGCCAAATCAAAGTGAAGCAACATAGGAAGTAAGCCCCATGGCAGCCCAGTATAGCTACGTAATGAAGGGAATGACAAAAACCTTCCCCGGCGCAAGCAAGCCGGTCCTCAACAATATCAATCTGCAATTCTACCCAGATGCCAAGATCGGTATCGTTGGACCAAATGGCACGGGTAAGTCGACGCTGATGAAAATCATGGCGGGCATGGACACCGAATTTACCGGCGAAGCCTGGCCTGGTGAGCATATCCGCGTTGGATACCTGGCACAGGAGCCGGAGCTTGATCCCAATAAGACCGTGCGTGAGAATGTGATGGACGGGGTGCGTCCAGTTGCCGACCTGGTGGATCGCTTCAACGAAATTTCGATGATTATGGGAGATCCGCCAGAGGACGCCGACTTTGACGCGCTGATGGAAGAAATGGGCACGCTGCAGGAGAAAATCGACGCAGTTGATGGTTGGTCGCTCGACAGCCAGCTTGAACTTGCAATGGACGCGCTGCGCTGCCCGCCGGGGGACAGCCTGGTCACCAGCCTGTCGGGCGGAGAAAAGCGCCGCATCGCATTGACGCGGCTACTGCTTGAGAAACCTGACATCCTGTTGCTCGATGAACCGACCAACCACTTGGACGCGGAATCTGTTGCCTGGCTGGAAAAGCATTTGGTCGACTATAAGGGCAATGTCATTCTCGTTACCCATGATCGCTATTTCCTCGACAATGTGGTGAGCTGGATTCTCGAACTCGATCGTGGTCGCTATTTTGTCTACGAAGGCAATTATTCCACCTATCTGGAAAAGAAGGCTAAGCGCCTCGAGCAGGAATCGCGCGAAGACGCAGGGCGACAAAAAGCTATCAAGGACGAACTGGACTGGATTCGGCAAAGTCCAAAAGCGCGGCAAACGAAATCAAAGGCGCGTATCAAATCGTTCGACCAGTTGGTCGAGGCGCAGGAAAACCGCACACCGGGCAAGGCGCAGATCGTCATTCAAATCCCTGAACGCCTTGGCAGCAAGGTCATCGAGGTCAAGAATGTCACCAAAGCTTATGGCGACAAATTGCTATTCGAAAATCTGTCCTTCACTATCCCGCAGGGCGGTATTGTTGGTGTTATCGGACCCAACGGCGCCGGTAAATCGACACTGTTCCGACTGATTACAGGGCAAGAAGTTCCAGATTCCGGCGAAGTCGAAATCGGCGAGACCGTCAAACTTGGTTTCGTAGATCAGAGCCGAGACGATCTTGATCCTAACAAAAATGTTTGGGAAGAAATCTCTGGTGGCGCAGATTTCATGAAGCTGGGCAAGCATGAGACACCCACCCGCGCGTATGTCGGTGCGTTTAACTTCAAGGGCACGGACCAGCAGAAAAAGGTTGGGTTGCTTTCAGGTGGTGAACGCAACCGCGTCCATATGGCGAAGATGCTAAAAGAGGGCGGAAACGTGCTTCTGCTCGACGAGCCGACCAACGATCTGGACGTTGAAACCTTGTCTGCATTGGAAGAAGCGCTTGAAAGCTTTGCCGGATGTGCCGTGGTGATCAGCCATGACCGCTTCTTCCTCGACCGGTTGGCCACGCACATCTTGGCCTTTGAAGGGGACAGCCATGTCGAGTGGTTTGAGGGTAACTTCGAATCCTATGAGGAGGATAAGATTGCGCGTCTTGGTGACGAGGCAACCCGGCCCCATCGTGCAACATATAAGAAGATGACGCGTTGATCACGGCATGAAGCGCACACTCCTCGTCATCAACAGCGATAGCGGTAACGCAGGATCTGTTGACGGAGAGGCGCTTGCCACCGCATTCAATGCTGCTGGATTTGACATTGTTGGCAAGGTCACCTTGCCCGCAGACGCTTTGCCGACACGTACCGACGTGGAAGCACACGATATCAATACCGTTGCGGTATGTGCTGGCGATGGCACCATAAGCTGGATGTGTGTCAAGCTTGCAGGGTGGGAAGGCGAAATTTTCGTGCTTCCAGGCGGAACCATGAACCTATTGTCAAGGCGCCTTCACGGAGAATACACGCTGGCAGAAGTGATCGATTTGTTGCCATCCATAAATTCTGTAGCAGCTCCGGTCCCAGTGATATTGCTCGATGACGTGGAAATCCTGACAGGTCTCACGGTCGGTCCGTCTGCCCGTTGGGGGAAGGTACGCGAGGGCATAAGGCAAGCCGACGTGACAAGTCTGAGTGAAACAGTTCCGGAAGCCTGGTCGGAGACCTTGGGCAAAGATGGCGTGTGGTTGAGCAATATGCCGGATGAAGCTTATGCAGGCATATTTATTGAGCCTGTTGATGCAGACAATATCCGCGTCATTGCCTTTAAAGCCCACAGCCTTGGCGACATGGTCAACCATGGTCTCGCGTGGCTCCGCAGGGATTTCCGAGAAGGACCGCGCGACGGACTGGGACTGATGCACAGTGCAACTGTTGTAGGTGAGCCCGCTGAAACGGGCATATTGGTTGACGGCGAATATGCGGACCGGACTTTGCCCGTCACATGCCATGCTGCCATGTCGTCGGCGCGTTTCTTGAGGATTTCGGCATGAAAAGATTGCGGCACGCAGTATTGTTGAGTGCTGCTGCATTCCTATGCTTTCCGGTGCACGCAACGCCGGTGCCGGTTTGGGCGGGTACAAAGCCTACAGATCTTACCAACATAGACGATGATATCGCGCGCAATATCGCGCGAGAACATTTCTTCGACGGCATCAACATAAGCGAAACGCGCTTTTCCGAAAACGGTTTCGATTGGCATTTATTGCGATTTGTGAGCATCGACAAGCCCGACGGCCCCATATGGGTTGTTCCACACGATGATGAAAATGCAGCATTCGACGCCATGATAGGTGCGGTTCAGACATATGGCGGTGCAGGCATTGCCGTCAACTCTGGGCCTGGCAGCGCGCGGCGCCAGTCAGGTGATGGCATTTGCGGGGTACGACCTGCGCGCGTCAGCAGTTGCGATCCTAACCGCAATTTCGACGTGCAAACTCCGGTATTCACGGCAGCCTTTGTCGGCCTGTTAAAACCAAATCAGCCCGTGATCGCATTGCACACGAACAGCTTTGGTTTTTCAGGCGATGGTGCAGGTGGTCGCGGCGATATCACCATCTACGACCGGGCTGCCTTTGCCCGAGGGGAGAAAAAGGCCGCTAGGTATGGGCAGCTTGCGGTCGACCCGTTGCCGAAAATGGAAAATCCCGACACATTCGCTTTGTCGGCCTTTATCGAGGCATCGGGCGCGCCGTCAGCCAGGGATGTAGCGTGCGGAAATGCAATGAGTCGGTCAGGCGTCCATTTCTGGCACGAGCCCGTGCGCGCCAGCGACGGATCTTTGTCCAACTATCTGATCCTGAACCGATCTGACATTTCCTATGTAAACGCGGAAAGCCGATTGGAAGTTGACCTTTCGCTGGCCGCAAGCCGGCACGCAGTTATGATAAAGTCCTATCTGGAAAAATGTGCCGGGTCAGGGGACAAGCCAGCTGCCCAGCCATGACGTTTGCTCCGCGTCCCACTGCCACCGGGCACGCCGATGTCCGACATTTGCCAAATATAGCCACTCAATAGTGTCAATTTCAATCATGAGTGCCGCGAAATTGGGGCGATAGTCTGCCAGCTGGCCTTCGTCTGGTTGCTTGCCTTCGATCCAGTCGGGCAAGCCTGACGATGATTTGGTCAATGGGGTGCCTGGGGCTGCTTCAGCCATGTAGCAACGTCGCGCAAACGGCGTCGACGTCATCCATGCCGTGTCGGCGATGGTGCCATCTGTGATGATTTCTGCATGGCCTGATAGCCGGATTTGGGCCTTGGCCGCCGGGTCATAGACCAGCACGCTTGTGGAGGAATTTCGTCCTATCTGGTCCGCCTTTATCGAGCGCAGGTCGGTGTGGAAGCGCAGCATGCGGGTTTCGGGTGTAACGTCGCGCAACACCATGATCCGCAATTGCGGTGCCCCATGTTCATCCACGGTTCCAACCGTTGGCATGTGCGCAGGACTGTGCCTATTGGTGACACCTGTGCGCACCAGACTCCACGCTTCGTCCAAACTCAATTCGAGGTCATCATAATACGCAGGCAGGCCTTGTAACTCCGTCATTGTACCTCGAAAATGTCGTTCTGATCATTCAGAACATAAAGATTGCCGTCGGCGATACCAAAATACGCGCCATGCAGTTTCAATTGCCCCGTTTGTTCGCGCTTCGCAATAAAGGGAAAACTACGTAGGTTGCACAGGCTCACGCGCACAGCATCTAGTTCCAGATCACGCTGCGGGTCTTTGGAAGAAGACGCCAATATTCTGTCGCGGGCAGGGCGCACAATATCGACCCAACTGTCAATGAAACTGTGGCTGTTATCGCCAATATTCGCGCCTTCCAACGATGCTTTGATCCCGCCGCATTGTGCATGTCCCAACACAACGATGTGTCTTACTTCAAGACCGAGCACACCGAATTCAATCGCAGCCGAAACCCCGTGCAAGCCGCCACCGGTTTCATAAGGGGGAACAAGATTGGCAACGTTACGCAACGCAAACACCTGACCGGGCGTGGTATCGAATACTGTGGCTGGATCAACCCGGCTGTCGCAACAGGAGATGATCATGATAGGTGGCGCCTGACCGTCGTTCGCCAAAGCGTCAAAGCGGGCTTTTTGCCTAACATAAGCATCGGATTTGAAACGAAGGTATCCGTCTACTAGAACGCGGAATTCAGGCATGAAATTCTTTTCCTTTTGCTGGTACGCATTTTTCGCCAACAACGTTATACAATCTACTCTGGTTGCACTGCCTTCACTAGTTACCGATCTTTACATTTTGTTTCATAACGGTGAGCGCTGAGAACTGAACATATATGTTCGGTACACGCGCGTTTGGGCGAATGGTCGAAACAAGACAATATCGGCGGTCAATCCGGCCTCTTTACGGATTTTGCAACCCGTAACTGGCAAGTTGCAGTTGGCAAGTTAAGCGTCCGCGTCTATTTGAACCCAATGAACGCACCTATTTCCCTGCCTGAGCGCCCTGTAAGAGAACGCAAACCCGATTGGATCAGGGTTAAAGCGCCCACTGGAGCCGGGTTTAACGAAACGCGGCGACTGATGCGCGACCTCAATCTGAATACCGTATGTGAAGAGGCTGCTTGCCCCAATATCGGTGAATGCTGGACGAAGAAGCATGCCACGGTGATGATCCTGGGGGACGTGTGCACCCGGGCGTGCGCCTTTTGCAATGTGAAGACAGGAATGCCGCGCGCGGTAGACCCGCTTGAACCCGAACATGTCGCCATCGCGGCTGCGAAGATGGGATTGGAGCATATTGTCATCACGTCCGTGGACCGCGACGATCTGCCCGACGGCGGAGCAAGTCAGTTTGTTAAGGTGATCGAGGCACTTCGGCGCAACACGCCAAACACGACAATTGAAATTCTGACGCCGGACTTCCGAAACAAGGCGCAGGCCGCTATCGAAGCCATCGTAACCGCGCGTCCGGATGTCTATAACCACAATCTGGAGACCGTGCCGCGTCTGTATCCGACGATACGGCCCGGCGCGCGCTATTATGCTTCGCTGCGTTTGCTGGAGACTGTGAAGCGGCATGACCCGTCAATCTTTACCAAGTCCGGCGTGATGCTTGGCTTGGGAGAAGAGCGTTTGGAGGTACATCAGGTCATGGATGACATGCGCAGCGCCGATATCGATTTTCTGACGATGGGCCAGTATCTGCAGCCTACTCCTAAGCACGCAAAGGTGATGGATTTTGTGACTCCAAGCGCCTTTGACGCGTATGCAGCCATTGCGCGGGCCAAGGGCTTCCTGCTGGTTGCCGCAACGCCGCTGACGCGCTCAAGCTATCATGCTGGCGATGATTTTGCCCGGATGCGCGATGCGCGTGCGGCCCAACTGGCTAAAGCGCGCTAGGGCGATATCCCCAAATGCCGCATCACCATGAGCGCCGGAGCTTACCGCACTCAGCAGCACAAATGTATGATCTGGTCTCAGATGTGAGCCGCTATCCCGAATTTTTACCTTGGGTCAGTGCCATCCGGATACGCAAGGATGATGAGCGTGAAATGCTGGCGGATATGATTGTCGGCTTCAAATCATTACGCGAAACATTCAGCAGCCGCGTCGTCAAAACCCCTAAAAGCTCGATTATCGTGGATTACCTCGACGGTCCGATGAAGCACCTGCACAACGCCTGGGCCTTTGAAGATCTGGCAGGCGGCGGATCCGTCGTCGACTTCACTGTCGACTTTTCATTCCGCAACCGCGTTTTCGAAGCTTTGGCGGGGCAATTTTTCGATTCCGCACTTCGAAAAATGACCACGGCATTTATTGATCGCGCAGATACGCTTTACGGCGTCAACGGTAGTAATAGCCCCAGCGCATGAAGCGTGGCAAAAGCCCGGATATCGGCGCGGGACTTGTCTGACCCAAAGGCTTTTTGATCGCCTACTACTTGTTCAGCGTCCTGACCTTTTTGTGCCACGGCAAAAACCACGGTGCCGACGGGCTTGTTGGCACTGCCGCCATCGGGACCGGCAACGCCGCTGATGGCCACAGCAATATCCGCGCCGCTTTTCTTGAGTGCGCCCTGCGCCATCGCCCATGCCACCGCGACCGACACGGCACCAAAGGCGTCGATTATATCTTCATTCACGCCGAGCATCTTCATTTTGGCTTCATTGCTATATGTAACAAACCCGTAACCAAGAACTGCGCTGCTACCTGGAACTTCGGTAATAGCCGCCGCGACTAAGCCGCCAGTGCAGCTTTCGGCTATGGCAACCATGCGGCCAGCGGCTTTGTTTTCGGCAACAACGCGTGCCGCCAACTCGGCAATATCGGAAGGTAATACAGAATCCATATTCAAAGTTTCTCAAAACTAGCAGTGGCTTGTGCGGCTATGCCTTCACCTCGGCCCGTAAAGCCAAGCATCTCCGTCGTCGTGGCCTTTACCGATATCCGGTTTACATCAACAGACATTATTTCAGCCAGCTTTTGACGCATCTGTCCTTTAAAGGGACCGATTTTAGGCTGCTCGCAGATTATCGTGACGTCGGCATTGGACAATTCAAACCCATCTGTGCGCGCAAGTTGCATGGCATGTGCAAGAAATCGATCGGAAGACGCGCCGCGCCATTGCGGGTCGGAAGGCGGGAAATGGTCGCCAATATCGCCTTTTGCTAAAGCGCCAAGGATCGCATCAGTCAGCGCATGCATCGCGACATCAGCATCGCTATGCCCCGAAAGGCCTTTGTCATGGGGGATGCGCACCCCGCATAACCAAAGTTCCGCGCCCGGAACCAGTCGATGCACGTCAAAGCCGTTCCCGCTCCTGAATGATGTCATAAGTGTTCCTGCAAAATCGCTTGAGAAGGTAAATTTGTTGAGCGCTTCTGCGCCGGGAACGATGTACACAACCCCGCCAGCGGCCATGAGCATGCGCGCGTCATCTGTCGGCTCAGGGCCACTCCAGTTCTGGTGTGCGGCCAAAATGTCCTGAAACGCAAAGGCCTGCGGCGTTTGAATGCGCCACAAATGTTCGCGCGCAACCGTTTCGGTCAATGTGACGTCGCCGCGCGACAGGCTGTCGACCACGGGCAAAGCAGGAACTGCGCCTGCTGCCTCTGCAAGTGCATCGCTTAAGGCATCAATAACCGAGGGAGGAAGGAATGGGCGCGCGCCATCATGGATGAATACGCGATCCGTACCCCCGTCGGCGGCAATAGCTTTCAATCCCAAAAATACGCTTTCGCGCCGCGTGGCACCGCCTTGAACAAAAACAGCGTCAGCTAGACCGGCAAGCGCGGCTTTGGCTTCGTCTGCCTGTCCAGCGCCAATGGCGACGTAGACCTGGTCGATGGCGGGATGTCCGGCAAGCGCCGCGAAACTGTGCCACAACATGGGCTTGCCGCGCAGCAGACGATATTGCTTGGGTTGTACGCCGCCCACGCGACTGCCTGCACCTGCGGCGACGATCAATGCAACGGTTCGGGGACGGGATGCCATATGCGCGCTCTAGCGACAGCAGACTTGCCCGCCAAGCCGAAAGCGGGTAACGGCCTGCCTAAATTTTAGGCAGTGTTTGAAGATGCAATTGAAACCTATTCATATCGGTAACATCAAGATCGAGTGTCCTGTCATATTGGCCCCCATGACGGGCGTGACCGATATGCCTTTTCGCAGGATTGTCCGCCAGTTCGGTTCCGGCCTGAACGTCACCGAAATGATCGCCAGCCAGGCGATGATCCGCGAAACCCGGCAAAGCATCCAGAAGTGCGAATGGGACGCGATTGAAGAGCCCGTTTCGATGCAGCTGGCGGGCTGTACCCCGTATGAAATGGGGGAAGCGGCCAAGTTAAACGAAGATCGCGGCGCTGCTATCATCGACATTAACATGGGTTGCCCTGTCAAAAAAGTTGTCAACGGCGATGCAGGCTCCGCACTCATGCGCGATTTGCCCTTGGCGGCCAGCCTGATCGAGGCGACGGTAAAGGCAGTGGCAGTGCCGGTTACGGTCAAGATGCGGATGGGTTGGGACCATGATAGCTTGAATGCGCCTGAACTCGCCCGCATTGCGGAAGATCTGGGCGCCAAAATGATCACTGTCCATGGGCGTACCCGAAACCAGATGTATAAAGGTTCGGCGGACTGGGCATTTGTCCGCAAGGTAAAAGATGCGGTGTCGCTTCCGGTGATCGTGAACGGCGACATCTGCACGATACAAGATGCGCAAAATGCCTTGGCCCAAAGCGGCGCCGATGGTGTGATGGTCGGCCGCGGTGCATATGGCAAGCCGTGGCTTTTGGGCCAGATGATGCACTGGTTCAAGACGGGGAACAATATTGCCGACCCTGGCATCGACGCGCAGTTCCATCTAATCATAGACCATTATCGCGCAATGCTCGATCATTACGGAGACGAAGTTGGGGTGCGGATCGCGCGCAAGCATATTGGTTGGTACACTAAGGGCTTGATCGGATCGGCGGAATTCCGGAACTTTGTAAACCGGATTGATGACCCGCGCGTCGTACTGGACGAACTCACTGGATTTTATACGCCGTTTCTGACCAGAACAGCCGCGTAACATATGTCGCCACCGCTGCATCGACCCGATTACGGCCAGATGCTGGCAAGCATAGCCATTCCGGTTCTGCTGATTTCGCCCGATCATCTCATTGCTTATGCAAACGATGCCAGCGAAGCATTTTTTGGACGAAGTAGGCGAAGACTTGAGGGTGAACGAATCCACGATACGCTTGTATTTGAAAGCGAGCGGATGAATGCAGCCTTGTTGTCGTCCGATAGCGACATCTCTGCGCAGGATATGCAGCTAAAAACGCCTCAGGGCGCAATTACAGTCGATATAAACCTGTCTTCGGTGTCAGGAGGCCCGGAGTGGCGAATCGTTGTCATATCGCCGCGTAATGGCGGTCGTGAGCATATTGGCGACCATCGTGATAGTGGTCAGCAGCAGGCCATGGGTGCGCCCGCAATATTGGGCCATGAAATCAAGAACCCGTTGGCTGGCATCAAGGGCGCTGCGCAGCTTCTGGCCCGGCAGGTCGATGAGAAAAACTTCGCTTTGACTGAGCTAATTGTAACCGAGGTGGATCGCATCGCGCGGCTACTTGATCAAATGCAGAAACTTGGACGTTCCGAACCAGCGGATTTAGCGCCCGCAAATATTCATTTGCTGATCGAACGTGCAATCCGGTCGCTGCGTGCTGCAAATCGAGCAATGCCTGAAATTTCAATAAATTATGATCCATCTTTACCAGATGTTCTCATTGATGCCGATGGTATGGTTCAGGTGCTGATCAATTTGCTCCAAAACGCGACTGATGCCCTCCAAGGGCGTCTCGATGGCGTTATTGGCATATCAACCCGGTTTATCATGAGTGGCGCGTTGCGCGATGCGGATGTTGACCGGCGGTCCATCAAATTGCCCGTTGAAATTGCGATATCCGACAATGGACCTGGCGTTCCCGAACATATTGTCGATGAATTGTTCTCACCCTTCGTCACAACCAAACGTGACGGGCAGGGGCTTGGGCTCGCCATTGTTCGCAAGCTTGTTCAACAAATGAACAGCCGTGTGCTGTTTGAACGCGACGCAGTTCAGGGGCAGACAACATTCCGGCTTTTGCTGCCGGTGGCATCAGGAAAGACAAGTCTATGAAACCGCCACGGGTTCTTATTGTCGAGGATGATGTATCCATCGGGCTGGTTGTGAGCGCAGCACTAGAGGCAGAGAATATCGAAACGCAGATTTGCGATAGCGTGGCCGGGCGCGATATCGTTCTGGCTAATGGCCATTTTGATTTGATGCTTACCGACGTCATGCTGAAGGATAGCGACGGGCTCACGACGCTGAAAGAGGCAATGGCGAACGCACCCGAAATGCCAGTGATCATTATGTCCGCTCAAAACACGCTGGAAACGGCCGTCCGTGCGAGTGAGATAGACGCATTCGAGTATTTTCCGAAACCGTTCGACCTGAACGACCTAGTGCTCGCGGTTAAGCAAGGCATTGAAAAGCGTCGGTCGTCGGCGCAAGATCCGTTCGAGGGGCTTACCGAGGCGAATCTTCCGATGATTGGCCGAAGTGCCGCGATGCAGGACGTCTACCGCATGGTCGCACGCCTGCTGCGCAATGATCTTTCCGTGCTCATCTCGGGCGAAAGCGGGACAGGCAAGGAACTGGTCGCCGAGGCCATCCACAATCTTGGCCATCGCAAAACCGGACCTTTTGTGGCGGTCAACATGGCGGCTATTCCAAGCGAACTCATTGAGGCCGAACTTTTCGGTCATGAAAAGGGCGCATTTACTGGCGCAATTGGCCAATCGATTGGCCGGTTTGAACAGGCACAAGGCGGAACTTTGTTCCTTGATGAAATCGGGGACATGCCGATGCACGCCCAGACGCGATTGTTGCGAGCGTTGCAAAGCGGCGTGATCAGCCGGATCGGCGGCAAAGCGAGTATTCGCCTTGATGTGCGCATCGTCGCCGCGACCAACCAGAATCTGAGCGACTTGATCGAAAAGGGCGGCTTTCGTGAAGACCTGTTTTATCGTCTCAATGTAGTCCCGATTGAAATGCCGCCCTTGCGCGACCGTACAGATGATATCGGCCTTCTGGCACAGCATTTCCTGATCATGGCGGCGAAAGATGGACTGCCCATCCGCAAGATAGATGATAATGCAATCGGCCAATTGATGGCAATGCCGTGGCGCGGCAATGTACGCGAGTTGAAAAACCTTATTTACAGGCTTGCTTTGCTGTGTCGCGAGGATGTCATCACTGAATCAACGATCATGCAATTTATCGAGCCTTCGTCAGACGTCGAACCGGCGATCCAAGGTGCCAGTTTTGAAGCAGCGGTTGCTCAATTTCTCCGCGATCAACGGCAACGCGGACCACTTCGTGAGAAATTATATCCACGAGCGCTTGCACAATTTGAAATACCATTGCTTCAACATGTGATGCGACAGGTAAAAGGCAATCAATTGAAGGCAGCAGCTTTGCTCGGGATCAACCGCAACACGTTACGCAAAAAGCTCACCGATTACGGTATTGGACCTTCAGGCGGACGCTAAAGTGAAGACTTAACGCGATGCGTGGCATTTTGAACACGATTTTGTGCTTTTCAGGCAACGCAAGGAATGCCACAGTGGCTTTATGGCAACAATAGGATTAATGAAGGATAGCAAGCCACCTTCTGCAGTCCGTCGCCTGTTTGAATGGCTCGCCGATCTGTTGGGCAACAGCCAATCCATAAAATTTCTCGAAATCGCCAGTGCCGTAATGTTGGTCGTCGCTGGCGTGGCAACAGCGATGTTCTTGCTCGGGCAGGGACCACAATCCGAGCCACTTGCGCCTGCAGCGTCCGCAACGATGCTGGTGGGCAACTTGTTGCCGGCAACATTGCTTCTGGTGTTGTTTGGCAGGCGCGTCGCCTTGAAACGGGCTGAAAATAGCAACATCGGCAGCAAACAGCTGCTGCATGTGCGTCTAGTTGCGATATTTTCTGCAATCACTGCGGTTCCGACATTATTGCTAGTGGTATTTGCCTCTTTACTATTTCAAAGCGGCGTGCAGTTCTGGTTTTCAGGGTCCGCTCGCGGCATGCTGGAGAATGCAGGGGAGCTTGCCAAGGGCTATTATGAAGTAAATGCCAAGGATGTGGGCGATGAAACGCTGACCATGGCCGGCGATTTCCGAAATGCGTTAAGCCAGACGAATGCCGATGATCCTGCGTTTCTAAGTTATTATTTCGAGCAAGTGTTTCGCCGAAGGCTCAGCGAATCTGCCATAGTGTCCGTAGGTGCTGACGGCCTGCAGCGTACGGAAGCAGTGGCCACCGAAAATGACAACCGCAAGCAGGATTGGATCGCTGACGATATTCTGAAGAAACTGAATGCAGGCGAGGGGACGGTTATCAAAAACCGTGTTGACAGAATTGAGGCGGTAACCGTTCTGTTCGATAAACCAAGAAGCTATTTATATGCCAGCCGAACGCTTTCGGTTCCGTCATTTGCCTTGGGTGAAAAAGCACAATCGGTGCTCGAAGACTATGACAAAATGGTGGCACGATCGCGCGCATTGCAAATTCAGTTCAACTTGGCGTTATATTTCGTTTCGCTGATAATCATCGGCATCACCTTGTGGATTGCGTTGCGCGTGGCTGACCGGCTTGTGCGTCCGGTGAACAATCTGGTCGATGCAGCTCAGCAGATTGCCGACGGCGACTTGTCCGCGCGAGTTAGCGTTGACCAGTTTCGCGAGGATGAAGTCGGCTTTTTGTCGCAATCCTTTAACAGGATGACGGAGCGCTTGCAGGAGCAAACCGGTATTTTGCTCGCCACTAATCACCAATTGGGGGAACGGCGCTTATTTATCGAGGCTGTGTTGGAATCGGTGTCAGCAGGCGTGGTTTCCATGGATGACCAAGGCATTGTGCAACTTGCCAATTCGACGGCCGAAAAGCTTCTGAAAAACAAGGGCGATACGATTGTAGGGCAAAAATTTGCAGTCGTCGCGCCCGAACTGGCCGCGCTGGCCAGCGAAAGCCACAGGGGTGTGGTGCAGCTTGGAGATGGCCCCGAGCCAGTGACTGTGGCCGTGACGGTGTCCCCGCGTGTGCAGGGCAATGTGGTGACATTCGAAGACATAAGCCAGCAGCTTGCCGACCAGCGACGTGCGGCTTGGTCAGATGTTGCGCGCCGCATTGCACATGAAATCAAAAATCCGCTAACACCTATCCAACTGGCAGCGGAGCGGTTGCAACGCAGATTCGGCAAAAATATCCAACAGGATCAGGCCGTATTTGAACAGCTGACCAGCACCATCGTGCGCCAGGTCGGCGATTTGCGTAATATTGTTGATGAATTTTCGTCCTTTGCGCGGATGCCAAAACCTGTGTTCCGTGCCGAGAACATGCACGATATCGTCGGCCATGCGGTTTTCATGTTCGAAGTTGCCCATCCGGACATCACATTTACCTACAAGCAACAAGGGCGATTGCCGCCACTGATATCGGACCGCCGACAGTTGGGACAAGCGATCACGAACATTCTTAAAAATGCTGTTGAATCTATTGAAGAAAAAAAGAAAAATACGTCCTTTGAGGGAGCCATAACTGTGGATTTGCTGATGGAAGCCGACGCACTCGTCGTCCGGATCGCGGACAACGGCGTTGGCCTACCGACCGACCGACAACGCATCATGGAACCCTATATTACAAATCGCGCTACGGGATCTGGCCTAGGGCTCGCGATTGTGAAAAAGATTATCGAAGAACATTTTGGAGAAATTTCTTTGTCGGACAATGTGCCTGAAGGCGCGGTTGTGACGTTAAAGTTTGATCCGGAGCAAGTTGCAACCAAGGCAGGGAAGTTGAAATCTTCGCCGCCTCCTTCCAATTCAGATGAGGTTATGAGCTAATTATGGCACTCGACATACTGATTGTAGATGACGAACAGGACATTAGGGATCTGGTCTCTGGCGTGCTCGATGACGAGGGATATGGTACACGAACCGCGGCATCTGCTGAGGAAGCGCTGGCCGCGCTAGATGCGCGGTTGCCCTCCTTGATATTGCTCGATGTTTGGCTTCGTGGTTCATCTATGGACGGTATCGAGCTGCTGCGCGCAATCAAAAGCCGCGATCCGCAAATTCCCGTGATTGTCTTTTCGGGGCATGGCAATATCGATACCGCGGTTGCAGCGATTGGGCAGGGCGCGGTAGATTTCATTGAAAAGCCCTTTGAAGCGAGCAAGCTGCTGCACCTTGTTTCCAAAGCGACAGAAACCGAGCGCCTGCGCGCAGAAAATGCTGCGTTAAAGGCGCGAGTCGGCCATTCAGAAGAATTGACTGGGTCTTCCGCGTCTATAAACGCAGTGCGGGCTACGCTCAAAAAGGTAGCCGGCACGGGTAGCCGCATGCTCATAACTGGCCCGGCAGGAGTTGGAAAGGAAGTGGCGGCACGTTTGCTCCACAGTTGGAGCCCGAGGGCAGGGTCAGCCTTTGTATCCGTCAGCGCGGCCCGCTTGTCCCCCGAACGATTTGACGAGGAATTATTTGGCATCGAGCAGGACGGACGTCTTGTTCAGGCGGGCATGTTGGAAAAAGCGCATGGGGGTACGCTGTTTCTGGATGAGGTGGCCGATATGCCTTGGACGACGCAAGGCAAGATTTTGCGCGTCCTGACTGATCAAAGCTTCGTTCGCGTTGGCGGCGACCGGCAAATCAGGGTGGATGTCCGCTTTGTGTCGGCGACTGCGCGCGATCTGGCCAACGAGATTTCCGAAGGTCGGTTTCGCGAGGACCTTTTCTACAGATTAAATGTTGTTCCGGTGGAAATTCCACCCTTGTCCGGACGACGCGAGGACATTCCAGACCTCGTCAACCATTATGCCGCCCGCTTTGCATCGGAGCATCGCATTTCACCCCCCAATTTCTCCGTTGACGCCATGGCGGCCCTTCAGGCCTGTGAATGGCCCGGAAACGTGCGACAGCTCCGCAACATTATTGAACGCACCATCATTTTGGCGCCTGCCGAAGGCGTCGCCATGATTGAGGCTGACATGCTGCCGTCCGAAATCATCAACAGCTACGAAGGCGCCGAGCATAATGTAACTTCGCTCATGGGGGCACCGTTGCGAGAAGCACGTGAAGCCTTTGAACGCGAGTATCTTAGGGTACAGATTAAACGCTTCTCGGGAAACATCTCGAAAACTGCGGCTTTTGTCGGTATGGAACGTTCCGCCCTGCACAGAAAGTTAAAGCTGCTGGGTATTTCCGTGCGCAAAAATGCCATGGATTTTGGTGATGATGGCGAAGTGTAAGGCCAATTGCGAAATAAGTGTCATTAGTATATCTGTAATTGTGCTTGGTTATCAGCTTGTTTGATACGCAATCAGTGAGACTCAGGCGCAACAATAAAAATAATCGGATAACTACAATGACTGAGAAGAATAACGGGCTCCAAGATCTGTTTCTGAACTCCCTCAGAAAAGCGAAGACACCAGTGACGATGTTTTTGGTCAAAGGTGTAAAGCTTCAAGGTGTTGTGACATGGTTTGATAATTTTTCCGTGCTGTTGCGCCGTGACGGAATGTCGCAGCTTGTTTACAAGCATTCTATATCGACGATCATGCCTTCAATCTCCCCTGACAGGGCTGTTTTTGACGACATGATGGCACGTGTCACCCACCGGCCCGGAATGTTGCAGGACGTTTTCCTGCATGCGATGTGCGACAAGAACGAAGCTGTGACGACCTTTCTGGTCAATGGCGTTATGTTGCAGGGTGCAATTGCGGCTTACGATCTTTTTTCCGTCATGCTGGAAAGAGACGGCACAACGCAGCTTGTATACAAGCATGCAATATCAACGATCCAGCCAGCACATCCCGTCAACCTCGCGGAATATAATCAGGGCGTCGACGAGAGCGATATTTGAGCGGTTTTGAACGCAGCGAGACCGACGAGTTCGCACGTGGTGCGCGCGCATTGGTCGTTTATCCCGAGTTGCCTGGAAGGGCCTCTGTCGGGCCGGAATCGCGTCTTGCCGAAGCCGAAGGGCTGGCGCTCGCTATTGGCCTGAACGTAGTACGCAAGAAGCATTATCGAGTGCGGTCGCCGCGCGCGGTAACCTTGCTTGGTGGCGGGCAGGTCGAAGAAATCGCAGAAATGGGGCGCACTCTTGAGGCCGATCTCCTGATTGTGGACGCCGCGCTTACCGCCATCCAGCAGCGCAATCTGGAAGAGCGCACAGGGCTCAAGACAATAGACCGGACGGGTTTGATTCTGGAGATTTTCGGAGAGCGCGCCGCGACCGCTGAAGGACGTCTGCAGGTGGAATTGGCGCATCTTGATTACCAAGCGGGCCGCCTGGTGCGTAGCTGGACTCACCTCGAAAGACAGCGTGGCGGCTTTGGCTTTCTGGGTGGCCCCGGTGAAACGCAGATTGAGGCCGATCGCCGCATGATTCGCGACCGTATGGCGCGGTTGCGGCGCGAACTGGAAGAAGTAAAACGTACGCGGTCGCTGCACAGAGCTCGCCGCAAGCGGGCGCCATGGCCAGTCATTGCGCTGGTGGGATATACGAACGCAGGCAAGTCGACATTGTTCAACCGCTTGACTCGCGCGAGCGTGTTGGCGGAAGACATGCTGTTTGCAACGCTTGATCCGACTATGCGGCAGATAACCTTGCCGGGCGTTGAAAAGGCCATTTTGTCCGACACGGTGGGTTTTGTCTCCGATCTGCCAACGCAATTAATTGCAGCATTTCGTGCGACCCTTGAGGAAGTAATCTCGTCGGACATTATTGTCCATGTACGTGATATCTCGCACCCCGAGACTGATGCGCAGCGCGATGACGTTTTGCAGATTTTGCGAGACCTGGGCGTGTTGGACGATACGGCTGCCGGCAATCAACCAAGGATGTTCGAGATTTGGAACAAGCTGGATCTTCTAGATGTTGAACGCAGAGCGGAATTGTCAGGCCTAGCCGCGCGAAACGACGATATCCTGATGATCTCTGCTCAGACGGGAGAGGGAATTGACGCATTCAAAGACCATCTCTCCGCGCTCATAGCAAAGGGAAATGACGTCCGGACGGTTAAGCTTCGGGCGGACGACGGTGCCGCGCTAGCATGGTTGCATGGCCGCGGATCGATCAGCAGGCAGGATGTGAATGGAGACATCGTCTCGGTCGACGTCTCATTAAGCCGGCAATTATGGGGGCAGTTTGAAAAGCAGTTTGAGCAAGCCGACGGTTAGCGCTCAGCGCTTTTCTTTCGCTTTTGCCCGAAGCCAATATTCCTCTTTTTCATCGAGCGACAGGCTCGGAAATGCGTCACCGGCGGATGCTTCCATATCGCGAAAACGACGGTCGAACTTTGCGGTTGCTGCCTTCAAGGCGTGCTCGGCGTCGACTTGGTGAAAACGGGCAAAATTGACCACCGCAAACAAAAGGTCACCAATTTCCTCTGCGACATCTTCAGGTGTAGTTGCGGCATCTATTTCTTGTAATTCCTCCAATATCTTTTCCCTAGCGCCGCTTTGGTCGGGCCAGTCAAATCCAGTGCGCGCAGCCCGCTTCTGGATTTTTTCGGCCCGCAACAACGCAGGAAGGGCGAGGGCCACGCCTGCCAAAGCGCTGCCGTCTTCATTATCAAACCGTTCAGCTGCCTTAATGGTTTCCCAATTGCTGGGCACTGCATCGCCATGAATTTCCTGGTTCGCAAATACATGCGGATGTCGCCTTACCATCTTTTCGCAGATGGCGTCGACTACGTCTTGCAGCGTGAATACGTCAAGTTCCGATGCCATTTGGCTGTGGAACACGACCTGAAGCAACAGATCGCCCAATTCGTCCTTCAGACCATCCATGTCATTGCGCTCGATCGCATCTGCGACTTCATAAGCTTCTTCGATTGTATATGGCGCTATCGTGGAAAAATTCTGTTCCAAGTCCCAAGGACATCCGGTGTCAGGGTCGCGCAATCGCGCCATGATCTGTGTGAGAGGGGAAATGTCAGCGTCCATGCGTTTGGCCATTTAATTAAGTTCGATAATATATATTATGTTAAGTAATATTTAAACACCAGCATGTATGATATGCTGAGACGTTTAATGGTCAAGGCTGCAAAACCATCATATTAGCTTCAACCTTCCAGCCCTTCATGCTGTCCAGAAAGTTCATACCAAGGACGTTTGTATCCCCGAAACTGTCTGACACGACAACCTTGTGGTCCGCGATGCTATGCGATCCAATTTCCAGCTTCTTCACAGAGCCGCGCTTGGCTGCTACACGGCCATTGGCTGTATCCAATATCATTGGATAACCATTGGTCTCAACGTCTACGCCCGAGTCTGCGGCCGTTTGTGCGTTCATCGCGGTTATCGTTGCGCCACTGTCGATCATGAAGCGCACTGGGTTGCCGTTCACCTCCGTTTGCATCCAATAATGGCCGTCATCCTGCCGCCGCAATTCAATAACATCACCGCTGACTGTCTGTCCGGCTGTCCCCGAAATGTCGGCTTTGACGCGTTCCCAAATAGACTTGAATTCAAACCGAAAGCTAAAAATGGCAAACAAGGCGGCGAAAATGGCCACCCATGCCAAAGCCGTCTTCGCCACATACGCCAAAGGCAATTGGCGTGCGGCGAGCGAACTGATTAGCAGAAGGATGCAGACGATACCCCAAATGAGCGACGGACCATCTTCCATGACATTCATCGACCGGCTTTCGAAAACAGACGGTAGAAATTGTCGG
>JBBQPQ010000048.1:0-18601 GCA_038217195.1 Sphingomonadales bacterium
CAAAAGAAAATCAAAACTTGCTGCTGGAAGTGATGGTGCCGCCTATAGGATTCGAACCTACGACCCCCGCATTACGAATGCGGAAGTGATAGGAAACTATCTCAGTTCATAAAATGCCATAACAACCGGGTTCATTAAAAGGAGCAGCGAATCGAGAAGGAGCGAAAAAAGCACAAAATTGCGGTAATGCCGATGGAGTCCGGTAATGGTTATAGTCCGGCTGCCATTCAACCATCTCATCTTGGGCCTACAACAAGCGAATACCGATCGGATTGTCACCGCATCGTCTAGACCACCGAGAGGACGGGTCTGATGGATCAACGCCGCAAGTTATTTCCATGATTGAGGATTGATCAGAAAGAAGGTTGACGCTGCGCAGGTCATTAGTAAGCTGACGGTGTCCGCATGCGACCTTTTGGGCAAATTTTGGGCACGGGCAAAAGGAATGATAATCAAGATGTTGATTTCTTATACTATTACGAGTGCCCACCACCGCATTGACATCGCAGGGGTCGCAAGTTCAATCCTTGCTACGCCCACCATTAAAAACCCCGCCAGCCTATAAGGCTGGCGGGGTTTTTATATGCCCTTTCCTTATGGGCATGCCCATTGCCCGGCCCGACACGCCTAAATATTTGTTTCTCCCAGCCGTATCCTGTCGCATCAGCCATATTCCATCTTGGCTTGCCTAAAACGGCACTTCGATAATGAACCAGAGCTATCGTGCGATTTTATGCAAAATGTCATTTTTACAGGTCGAGCATTTCAAACGTTTTCTGCGGCTTTGAGACATATAGGCCATAGAGGATGCTAGTACGAATCCCTGCAGCCAGTGCGACCGTTGGTATGTTTGTGCAAAAGATCGAATGCTCTTGGTGGGAGCACCCGTTTTGGCGATCATCCCAAACCATTGCTTCAAACAAGCAGTTGGCGATGCTTCAACAATCAGGCGCCGAGTTTGTCATCATTGATGATGAAAAGGGCATTGCTTGCCATGAACGCCATGCTGCGCAACCCGCAGTATTGCCATTGATGCCATCGACGCCATCATCTCATGAAAAAAAACGCCGATCATGGGTCCAGCCTATGCAGCCAACAGAGCGCCTTACCGAAACGGAAAGGCGCGCCGAAGTAAGAAAGGCACGCAATATCTTGAACCGCTCTAAACAAGCGGTGAAGGAAATGTTTGATAGTGCGCGGATGGGACAGCCAATCCAAACCCGTAAAATGGCTTCCATGGTTCGTCAGCTGACTGCGTCGGTCGATAAGGATCCGACAATCATTCTCAATATGGCGCGTCTGAAAACAAAAGATGATTACACATATCTACATTCGGTTTCCGTTTGTGCATTGATGATAAATCTTGCGCGCGGCATGCGGTTGAGCGAGGACCTCGTTCGCGAGGCAGGTATGGCCGGGTTGCTGCATGATGTAGGCAAACTCGCTATTCCGGACGAAATATTGCTCAAGCCATCTAAATTGGATGATGTAGAATTTCAGATTGTGAGAGATCATCCATTGGCTGGCTATAAAATATTGGCGGCATCTGGCGGCGTCAGTGCTGCTACGTTGGATGTATGTCTCCACCATCATGAGAAGATGGACGGAACCGGTTATCCGAACAAGCGCAACGGCGACGAGCTCAATCTGTTGACGCGAATGGCATCGATTTGCGACGTTTACGACGCGATTACCTCGCAGCGGTCCTACAACAGCCCTTGGACACCTTCCGACGCATTGGCACAGATGCAAAGCTGGAGAGGACATTTCGATCAAATGATCTTGCGCTCGTTTGTCGAAAGCCTTCAGATTTTGCCTATTGGCACACTGTTACAGCTGACGAACGAACATCTGGCTATCGTAATCGGCGAAACGGATGGCGATTATTCGTTGCCGAACGTGCGTATTTTTTATTCGATCGAAAAGGCGGCAACAATAGATTTCTACGATATTGAGATTTCGAGATCGGTCTATAGCCCGCAAATATCAAGCGTTGAGGATCCTCTTGTATGGGGTTTTGATAATTGGGATCAAATGACATCTGACTTATTCGAAAGTGCACCTCTGCAATCTTCGAAGCTATCGCAGTAACCTGCTACAAGATGATTGCCGATACTTTGACTCACTCACCTGCGGCTTGGCGGATTGCCAGTCCATTTTTTGTGCGCCCGGGTGAATGCGCTGAGGTCGCTATACCCCAGCAGCAACGCAATCTCTCCAAGCGGGCGGGCATCTTCTGTAAAATATAGCATGCACATATCCTTGCGGACCCGGTCGAGCAGGTCGCGAAACGACATCCCTTCATCCACCAGTTTGCGACGCAGGGTGCGCTCGCTCATCCCGAATGATGCCGCCATCCGTTCCAGCGTAGGCGGGGATTTGTCCAGTTCGCTGGTGAGGTAAAAATAGCTTAAGGCCAAATGTCGCTTGCCCTCCAACATCCATTTTGCAGGCTGCTCGTAACGTTCCGATGCCGCATTAAAAAGGACTGGATTGGCAAAGGGCGATGGTCGGAACACCTGACGTCCGGCAATCTCCATGCGCGTTTGCGGCATACCAAATTGCACCGGACAACCAAAAGCGGTCTCGTAAATCGCCAGATCAAATTGCGGTTGGTGTCTGAAATGTACAGAGCGAAGCAAAGGCGGCTCATTCAAAACCTGACGTGACAGACGCGCGAAGGTTACCGCCGAAAACTCGACCAAGGTCGCGTAATCCTGAAGCAGGTCGGGCGAATTATCCCACGTGAAATAAGGCGGCTGCCCATTAGCGTGAAAATGTGTATGCACCATGTTCTGCCGAAGCGGCTGAAGCTGGACATGCGCCTTGATCACCGACGCCAAATCCGTTTCGAACCGTGTCGCATAGCCGAATTCAGAAAAATTCTGCATCGCGGCTTTCTCACCTAGGCGCAGATGCACAGCGGGATCATGGAAATGGCTTTGCAACACCCGAAAAAAGCGAATGGTCACGTGCCATGAAATACGGCTGAGCGGGTTTCGTAACCGGCTGTCATCAAGCCCGACAGCGGCTAGAATTTCTCGACGATCGCCGCCCTCTGCGACCGCAGCACGTAGGATCCTGACGGCAAGGCTCGCCGACATGGTGTCGGGTGGAATACCTTTCCCGTTCTGCAGCAAAATGTCTATCCAGCTGTAAATCGACAACGCCCCCCTTTGCGACGATTGGTGGTTCAACACGCGGCGCGCCATAACGCAAGCGGGATTTGGGCAGCGGCTTGCAGCTTTGAATTTCGCTCGCTAAGTCAGGGGCATGAACCTTGCATCGCTTCTCGCCCAATTTGAACCGGGTGCCCAGTCCCAGAAAATCGCCATTCCTCCAAGCTGGCATCAAGGGCGAACCGCTTATGGCGGCCTCAGCTCTGTTCTGGCCTATCAGGCGGCAAAGCTGTCGGCAGATGACCTACCGCCCCTGCAATCAGCCCAGATCGCCTTTGTGGGGCCATTGGCGGGCAACGTGGGCATAAGCGCGCGACTTTTGCGGCGCGGGAAAAACACGGCGTTTATTCAAGCCGACATTATGGGCGAAGATGGGATTGGTCTTGCCTGCAACTTCATTTTCATGAAGCGCCGCCATAGCCATCTGGATTATGCCAACATCCCCGCGCCCGACCTTCCACCCGTTCCGACAGCCGACACGGCGCGCAGTGGGTCGCCAGAATTTTTTACCGGCCATATGCAATATCCGGACAAAAGGCTTGAGCTTGGGCTAGCGACTAACCGGCTTGCAAGCTGGCACCGTCTGACGGATCATGAAGGACTTGACCATATTGCCGAGCTCATCTGCATCGGCGATGCCTTGCCGCCTTCCGCCATGGGGTTGATGACTCAAAAGGGCATGGTGAGCTCAATGAACTGGCAGCTCAATATGCTGACCGATGTACCTTCGACGGAAAATGGTTGGTGGTATTTGTCGAGCGAAACGCACCATGCCGCCGATGGCGCCAGTAGCCAGTATATGACCGTGTGGAATAGCCAAGGCCAAGCCGTCCTGACCGGTATGCAATCGGTCGCAATTTTCGCCTGAATCGCCGTTAAGCGACAGGCTTATTGCGGGCAAAACGCAAGGCCATGAAGACCAAGCCAATGACAATGAAGTTGTCGACAAAGGTTTTGTAGAATAACCAATGGTCCGTGGTCAAAAGCTTGGCCGCGCCGTAATTCAAACCTGCCATGATGAGCCCGATCACGCCCATAACGACAGCAAAACGGCCCGGGTCGATATCCGAATACGGCATATAGCGGGCTAGTCCTTTGCCGATATACGGCCCACCGCGCAGGCCATCGACGATAAAGAAACTGGCTGCAATCAGCCCCGTTATTGTCCCGCGCAGTTTGATCCATTCATCATCATTGAGCCACAGCGCGAGACCTGCGGAAATACACAGCATGACGATGCCAAACAGAGCAAGACCGCCGGTCACGTCGATTTTTGTTATGCGCTGAAAAATGACCAAAGCAAAGCCGACGGCAATGCCCAACAATGCAGCGGTCTGCAAATCGGTAAATTTCGCGACAAAATAGAACAGCAAACCGGTCCCAATATCAATCGCGAACGGCAAGCGGTTGTGCCGGGCAAACACACCACCGTTCATGCCCTTTGCGGCTTGAGCAGCCTTCATGCTCTCGCTTATGCTGCCAGTTCTGGTCGCTGCGCCCTGATATTTGTCGGGATAGGCCGGAATGCGCCCCTTATGGCTTTCATACACGATTATGCCGTCAACGCGGGCAACGACGCCAGTGGTCCACTGTCCCATATAGCCAAGATCAACCTCAAGCACCCTGCCGTCGGGGAGATTGCAACGCAGCACATGGTTCCGGATAGATTCAGGGCCAAAAATGGGGGTTTCGTCCGCGCATTGTTCAACGCCAAGCATAAAGAGGCTGGAGTGCAAGCCGTTACTGCGCGCATGGCTTGAGACGCTGAATGACAATCCATCGACCAAGAAACGCCGTGTCGGATATCGCCACCACGTAAATGCCATATCGCTACCCTAAAGCTATCTGCTTTTCCTCGGCGAGCCGGTCGAGCTCAGCACGGCTCTTCTTTTCACTTGAGGATTTAAGTTGGCCACAGGCTGCCATGATGTCGCGGCCACGCGGCGTGCGCACGGGCGCGCTGATACCGGCTTCGAAAATGATGCTGGAGAAACGCTTGATCCGTTCCGGGTCGGAACATTCGTAAACCGCGCCGGGCCAAGGATTGAAGGGAATGAGATTGACCTTCGCAGGCAGCTTATACTGGCGGATCAGGCTGACAAGCTGGCGTGCGTCTTCGTCGCTGTCATTCTTGTCCTTCAGCATCACATATTCAAAGGTGATCCGCCGCGCGTTGCTAATGCCCGGATACTCGGCGCACGCACGCAGCAATTCATCAATGCCATATTTGCGGTTAAGTGGCACAAGCTCGTCACGGATTTCTTTGGTCACACCATGCAGCGAGACAGCCAGATTGACGTTAATTTCTTCACCGGCCCGCTCCATCATTGGAACGACACCAGACGTTGACAACGTGATGCGGCGGCGTGACAGGCCAAGCCCGTCGCCATGCATGACGATCTTTAGCGCATCGCGGACATTGTCGAAGTTATACAGCGGCTCGCCCATTCCCATAAGGACAATGTTGGTGAGCATGCGGCCGTCGGCGGTATAATAGCCGACATCGTCGTCCTCATCCTCATCAGCCGCCGCAAAGGCCATATTGCCCTTTGGCCATTCGCCAAGCGCGTCGCGGGCCAGCATGACCTGGCCGACAATTTCGCCAGGAGTCAGGTTGCGCACCAGCCGCATCGTGCCCGTATGACAAAAACGGCAATTCAAGGTGCAGCCGACCTGGCTAGAGATGCACAAGGTCCCCCGATCGGCGTCGGGAATAAATACCATTTCATAATCTTGCGCATCATCTGTGCGCAAAAGCCATTTGCGCGTGCCATCGGAAGAAACCTGCGCCTCGACGATTTCTGGCCTGCCGATGACAAACCGATCTGCCAGCCAAGGGCGCATCGTTTTGGATATGTCCGTCATCGCTTCGAATTCGGTCACGCCACGATGATAGATCCAGTGGAATACCTGCTTGGACCGCAGCTTTGCGGCCTTTTCATCAAGCTGCGATTCTTCGAACAGCTGACGGATTTGCAAATGGCTCAGCCCCATCAAATCAATGCGTCCATCGGTGCGCGGCGTAATGGCGCGCGGGGTGACGACGGGATCGATATGGCCGGGAATCTGCATGATGGCCGCGCGTATAAGGGGGTTACAGGCGAAAAGCCAGCACAGCCGCTGACTATTTACGGATGATGGATACCTTCGTCCCGGGTGATTGGTCGGTCACGACGACAACAGCGCCGAGTTGCGTCGACAACGCCTCGACAATGCCAGTGCCAAGTCCAGGCTTCCGGTCTTCTGCGGCCTTTGGCATTCCCACTCCGTCATCTGCGACAACCAACGTCCATGCTTTGCCTTCGGATCTATAACTGACAGTAATTACGCCCTTCTGGGTCCGACCAGGAAAGGCATGCTTAAGTGCGTTGATTATCAGTTCAGTTACAACCAGCCCAAGGCTCACTGACGTGTCCGAATCCACCACGCTGTCATCAACATCGCTGGTCAGCTCCAACCGATGCGGGTCACCGATCATTGATGCGCCGATGCTTGCGCACAGTTCTGTAAAATAGGCTTTCAGAGCAACTTTTTCGACCGTGGTGGATGACAAACGCTTCTGCAGCATCGCTATCGACATGACTCGGTTGTGCGCATCGCGCAAATGTTCGCGACTCTCGCTCGACTGGACTTTGCGCGCACTTTGCAGAAGCACGCTGGCGATGATTTGCAGGCTGTTTGCGACACGATGTTGTATTTCCTGCAGCAAAAGCTGCTTGTCGCGGACCAGGTCATCCCTCACTTTATCTGCAAGTCGCTGTGATGTGACATCAGTGATAGCCAGAACGACGCGGATGCTCTCAGCTTCAAAATAATCAAGCGTATGGGCGTTGATAAGTAAGCAGAGAGTTTCTTTGCCGGCGCGGACTAAGTCCATTTCATACACATCAATAGCTGCATTGCCAGCAACCGTGGCGCGCAGCAGCGAAACCAGTTGGCGCACATTCCACTCGCCTTCGCCAAGCTCCACAAGTTTCTTGCCAACGACACCCGTGCTGTCGATGTCGAATGCACTGCAAAAGGAATTGCTGGCTGCAATGACCGTCAAATTCTCGTTCAGCAACACGAGCGGCGAAAAAGAAGAAGATATCAACGCGATCGACATGTTGTCGGCGTGTTCAGGTAGGCGGGTCACCGGTTTTTCCATGGCATGAAGCCGAAATGAACTGGAGACTCGCGGAGCGAAAGCCATACCCAGGCGTATCTTCTGAACGATAAATTTCAGACTGTGACCTGCGATAGCAGACTTAACGGGCTAATGTGAATCAATTCGGCCGCACGTCTTTGTCTAGGCCTGCGCATCCCAGCGCAGCCGCGTCAATCGCGCTTGGTGCGCCGCGCAGACTGTAAGCGTCGACGATCGACCGTCCGTCATCGCCAATCGCTTCAATACTTAGTGAGGTCGACGAACGCATGGCTGCCACGATCGCCATGTCCATCCGCCTGTCGGTTGCCCAGACAGCTTCTCCCGCCGCCTTTAACCGGAAACGCCGCCCACCAGCGCTCAGCGTCACGCCACTATTGACCGAACGGTCGCGCGACATACGCACGTAAATCTGGTGGGTTATCCCGCGTTTCGGCCAAAATCCAATCGCCATGAACGCAGGCCGCGTGGGCGTTCGCAAGGTTTCATCAGGGGCCGATATGGCATAGCAGCGCGGCGTCGCCGGATCGCGGAATGCCGCCCAACCCTGATAGACGCCCAGCCGGTCTTTGGCTAACAGGGGGACAGCCAGCAAGAGGATCGAGCCGAGGAAACACAGCAACCAAGCAGGGGTTTTCACGCCCGCTCCTCCTGCCCACCGCCGTCAATGACCAGCGCCTCGACGCCGTCACGGATCATCACCATGCTGCCTTGCGCGAGGCTTGGCGCAATCGGGGCGCCAAAGCGCGCGATCGGCTCAATCCCCAACAAAAGCCCGCGTAGCACCCGCGCGGTCATGCCGTGGCAAATGACGAGCATATCCTGTTCAATGCTCAGTTCGTCTAACCATTCCGACAGCCGGGCTGCAACATCGTCATAATATTCACCGCCGTCGGGGCGGATCGAAAACAAGAGATGTTCCGTGTCTACAATCGGACCGATTTCTGCAGATATGTCAGCATAGGTCCGGCTAGACCAACGGCCGACATCGATTTCAAGCAAGCGGTCGTCGCGGTTGGTATCATGCCAGTCCGCGTCGATTTCCGCCGCGATCAGCGCAAGTGTTTGGAGCGCACGGCCGGCGGTTGAAGACCAAAGCTGCGGCCTTGCGTCGTCATTAAGATAGTGCGCAAGGGCGCGACCCATTTGGCGCGCCTGCACGCAACCCTCCCAAGTCAGCGGCGTATGCAACTCCGCTTGCCCCTGCATGCGCGCTACCTTGTTGAACACGGTCTCCCCATGCCGCGCGATGAAAAGCCGTTTCCCGTTTGTTGAAATCCCCATTGCAGTCTTATTCCACAGGATATTGTTTGAGGCAAAAGCTATCGGCTTGCCCTAATGGTCAAAGCGGCTAAGAAGATTCGGCATAGAAATAGGGTTTTTCGGCTGGTTTGCTGACCGCCTGGCCCGACAAGGGGATTTTGAATGAGAGCCACGATCGAACGCGCGACCCTGCTGAAAAGCCTGAGCCACGTCCAGTCCGTGGTGGAGCGCCGCAACACCATTCCGATTTTGTCCAATGTCCTCATTGAAGCCAGCGAAGGCGGCAAGATCAAGCTGACCGCAACTGACCTCGATTTACAAGTGGTTGAGACATTCGCAGCCGATGTCGAAACGCCAGGGGCAACCACTGTTTCGGCACATACCCTGTTTGAAATCGCGCGAAAATTGCCCGATGGATCGCAAGTGCAGCTGCACGCAGCTGATGGCCGTATGGCGGTAAATGCTGGCCGTGCGCGCTTCTCGCTTGCAACGTTGCCGCGCGATGATTTCCCGACGATTGCCGAGGGCGAATTGCCCACATCCTTCGAAATTCCCGCAAGTTCGCTGATCCAGATCATCGACAAGACGCGCTTTGCGATTTCGACCGAAGAGACACGTTATTATCTCAACGGTATTTTCCTGCATGTCACAGACGATGCCGAGCCTGTCTTAAAGGCTGCAGCCACCGATGGCCACCGCCTTGCGCGTGTCACCCTGCCGCGCCCCGCTGGTGCGGAAAATATGCCCGATATCATTGTGCCGCGCAAATGCGTTGCCGAAATTCGCAAGCTGCTCGACGAGAGCGGTGGCAATGTCATTCAGGTTGACCTGTCGGCAAGCAAGATCCGCTTCACCTTCGACAGCGTGATCCTGACATCCAAGCTGATTGATGGGACTTTCCCCGACTACAGCCGGGTCATTCCGACCGCAAATGACAAATTGCTGCGCATCGATCCAAAGGCTTTCTCGCAAGGCGTCGACCGCGTTGCGACCATCGCCACTGAAAAAACCCGCGCTGTAAAAATGGCGCTCGATAAAGACAAGATCACTTTGTCCGTGACAAGCCCCGAAAATGGCACTGCTGCGGAAGAAGTGTCTGGCCAATATAGCAGCGAAGGCTTCGAAATCGGTTTCAACGCGCGTTATTTGATGGACATCCTGAGCGAGATCGAAGGTGACGTCGTCGAACTGCATTTGGCCGACGCGAGTGCACCGACACTGATCCGCGAGAACGACAAGTCGGCCGCGCTATATGTCCTGATGCCGATGCGGGTCTGATCCAGAACTTGCTTTCAAATTTTGCACCCTGAACTCAAGTTCAGGGTTTTGCCTTTAAGGCATCGCAGGTTCGGAAATTCTGACTGCTAAACCCTACTCCGCCGCTTCAGCCATCATCACATTTTGCGGGCCTCGCACGACGATACCCGGCAGCGCGCCAGTCATCACACCTTCACGGAAGGTCACGACCCCGGCCTTCACCGTCGCGACATAACCGTCGGCCTTTTGCAGCAAACGCTTTCCACCGGCGGGCAGGTCGAACGCCAGCCATGGCTTGCTCAGTTTCAGCCGTTCCAGATCAATAATGTTGATATCTGCGAGATAGCCCGACTTCAACACTCCGCGGTCATTTAGGCCATATAACCGCGCGGTGTCATGGCATTGCCGCTTGATGGCGTTTTCCAGCGTTATGCGTGTCCCCGCCCGGTCGCGGACCCAGTGTTGCAACATGAAGGTCGGGCTGGCGGCATCGCAAATCGTGCCGCAATGCGCACCGCCATCTGACAGGCTATTCACACAGTCATCTCGCGTTTGGAGATCTTCCAAGAAGTTCAAATTGCCGTCGCGATAATTGAGGATCGGAAAGTAAATGAACCCTGTGCCATCGTCCTGCATCAACAGGTCATAAGCATATTGTGCCGGGCTGACTCCGGCGGCAATGGCACGTGCCATCACGCTTTCATCCTGCCGTGGCTCGTAATTGAACTCGGGTCCCATTTCGAAATGCACTGGCCAGCCGCCCGCGACAATACGCAAGAAATCGATGATATCGCTTTGCGGAAATACCGAATCTTCAGCAATCATCCGCGCCTTGAACGCAGGGTCTTTCAACCGCTCCAATTGCTGCGCCCATGGAAGCATTTCGATGTCCGCCCAAGCTGGCTTGAACCGGAAGGGATGAACGGTTCCCTGCCATGCCATGATGATGCCATTGCCGCGCAAGGCAATCTGCGCGACGATGTTGGCGCCATTGTCATTCTCGGCAATCATGGAGGAGATCTGTTCCTCCAGCGGCATTTCCTTGGCTATGGATTGCAACGCGGCAAAAGTGACTGGCAATCCGGTTTCGCGGCTCAGGGCGCCCATCCAGCCAAACTCATCCCAGTCGCGTTTCATATCGCTTGCCATTTCAAACACGCCATATCCGACGCGGCCCATGGCGCGGCCAATACCGATTAATTCTTCCTTCGTGGCCGTGGTTCCAGGGACAAGCTCGCCGTCCACCGACTTGTGCAACACCGTGCGCGACGTTGAAAAGCCAAGCGCGCCTGCTCTTATGCCTTCTTCGACGATCCGCGACATTTCGCTGATGTCGGCGTCCGTTGGAACTGCACCGGGCATTTCACGATCACCAAGTACATAAGCGCGCACCGCACCGTGCGGAACATGCGTTGCGACATCAATGGTCCGTGGGCGGCGTTCAAGCGCATCCAGATATTCAGGAAAGGTTTCCCAGTCCCAAGTCATTCCCTCGGCAAGCGCAGTGCCCGGGATATCCTCCACCCCTTCCATCAGGCCGATGAGCCAGTCATGCTTGTCTTTCTTGGCTGGCGCAAATCCAACGCCGCAATTGCCCATGACTACCGTGGTGACGCCATGCCAGCTTGATGGTGCCATCTCGCTATCCCAGGTGGCCTGGCCGTCATAATGGGTGTGAATATCGACAAAGCCGGGGGCGACAATCTTGCCGGTTGCATCGATCTCTTCGCGGCCTTGGGCGCTGATCTGTCCAACCGCCGTGATCACGCCGCCATCCACTGCAACATCGGCAACAAAGCGCGCGGCGCCTGTGCCATCAACGATCGTTCCACCACGAATAACAAGATCATGCATGCCAGTTCTCCTCAGTCCTCCCCGCCAGCATATCAGGTTTAATCATGCAATTAAACACCTGCGACTTCGTAAAGCACCCTTTGGTTTAAACCCAGTCGAAATACGGCTGCTAACTTGCCAGAATATTTATCGAAAAGGCAATCACGCCGATGTTAAACACAAAGGCAGCAATGCTGTGGAAGATAACGACCTTGCGCCATTGGCCATCGGTTATTGCCACGTCGGATGTCTGAAACGTCATACCAAGCGTATAGGCGAAATACACAAAATCCCAATAATCGGGTGATTTGGTCTTCGGAAATTCGACGCCGCCACGGTCACCACCGCCCCGGCTGTCATCATAATAAAGATGTGCATAATGGATCGCGTAGATCATGTTGGAAAAACACCATGCGATCGCAAGCGTGACGATAACGAGCGCAACCGACAAGTGGTCAGGCGCTTCGCCCTTCGACAACTCGGCGGCGACCGCGGTCAATATCGTAATCATGGTGACCGCGGTCAGCGCGAGCAGCAATATGCGATCCGCATCTTCGGGCTTGGCCTGTTTGCGGATGCCCGCTGCGTCCAACTGGAACAACGGCCTCAGTGTCGCCGCGTAGCCCAAGGCTGCAACGTCAAAGCCAGCCATCACCGCCTGATACCAAGGCAGCCAAATCCCAAATGGCAAGGCTGTCAGGCATAGAAACAGAAACAGACCATAACGCCACGGTAGGAATGCCGAACGGGGCGCTTTGCCTGCCACCCTATTTTCCGCGTTGACCAAGCAACCGAAGCCGCAAGGCGTTCAGTTTGATGAATCCCGCAGCATCCTTCTGGTCATAGGCGCCGGCATCTTCTTCGAAAGTCACTACCTTTTCACTGTATAGGCTGTTCGGCGATTTGCGCCCGACAACGCTTGCCATGCCCTTGTACAGTTTCAAACGCACGGTTCCCGAGACATGTTCCTGGCTGTGGTCGATGGCGGCCTGCAACATTTCGCGCTCGGGCGAAAACCAGAAGCCGTTGTAAATCATCTCGGCATATTTGGGCATGAGTTCGTCCTTGAGATGCGCCGCGCCCCGGTCCAGCGTGATGCTTTCAATGCCACGGTGGGCACGCGCGTAAATCTCGCCACCCGGCGTTTCGTACATGCCGCGCGATTTCATGCCGACGAAACGGTTTTCGACAAGATCAAGCCGTCCAATACCATGCGTCCGGCCAAGTTCGTTCAGCGCCGCCAACAAGGTCGCGGGCGACATCGCTTCACCGTTCAAAGCAACGCCGTCGCCTTTTTCAAAGTCGACGGTGATATATTCGGGGGTTTCAGGGGCGTCTTCCGGATTGACCGTGCGCGAATAGACATAATCGGGGGTTTCATCCCAGGGATCTTCAAGGACTTTTCCTTCCGAAGAGGTATGCAGCAGATTGGCATCGGTGGAAAAGGGGCTTTCGCCGCGTTTGTCCTTGGGCACGGGAATCTGGTGTTGCTCGGCCCATTCGATGAGACGCGTGCGGCTCGTAAGGTCCCATTCGCGCCACGGCGCAATTACCTTGATGTCCGGGTTCAACGCATAGGCCGAAAGCTCAAACCGCACCTGGTCATTGCCCTTGCCCGTTGCGCCATGTGCGATGGCATCAGCGCCGGTTTCCGCCGCGATTTCGATCAACCGCTTGGAAATCAGCGGGCGTGCGATCGATGTGCCCAAAAGATAGTCGCCCTCATACCGGGCGTTGGCGCGCATCATCGGAAACACAAAATCGCGAACAAATTCTTCACGCAAATCGTCAATGTAAATATGGTGATCTGGTACGCCCATCAGCACGGCTTTTTCGCGCGCAGGTCCAAGCTCCTCGCCTTGACCCAGATCCGCGGTGAAGGTGACAACTTCACAGCCATATTCAACCTGCAACCATTTCAGGATAACACTAGTGTCGAGACCGCCCGAATAAGCCAGAACAACCTTTTTGATGCCGTTTTTATTCATGTCACATTTTTTCCGAAGCGAATATATCTGCCCGCGCGCCTAACAGCTTAGGCAGGGTTCGACAACTCCCAGAACTGCCAAAGGCCCAGGCCTAAGAACATCGCGGCTGCAATGATGTGCACCGTGCGCAGCGAAATTTTGGCAACCAATTGCTCGCCCAAATAGACCGCGGGGACATTGGCAATCATCATGCCCAAGGTTGTACCTGCCGCCACGGTCCAGATTGCATGATATTGCGCCCCAAGCGCGATGGTCGCAACCTGGGTCTTGTCGCCCATTTCAACAAAGAAAAAGGCAAGCGTGGTCGCCGCAAATGCGCCGCGCTGCGACGCAACTTTGACATTGTCATCGATCTTGTCAGGAATGAGCGTCCACGCGGCCATCAGGACGAACCCAATCGCCACGGCATACCGAAATATGTCGCTGGTGAAGATGCCAGCCAAGGTGCTTCCGGCCCAGGCGGCAAGCGCGTGATTGGCCATCGTGGCGGCAAAAATGCCGGCAATCACTGGCAGCGGCTTTTTGAATCGGGTCGCAAGCAATATGGCAAGCAACATGGTTTTGTCGCCGATTTCTGCAATCGCCACGAGCAATGTAGAGGCAAAGAAGATTTCCATGAAAACATCCGGGGTCAGGCAGTTTTTCGACGCAATGCCACCGGCCACCCCGCCCGACCGGTACGGATTGCCGATGCCATTGGTCTCGCCTTGAACCATGATGACCCGCCAAGATCATATGGCCCCACATGCACCATGACCTCTCGGCCAAATATGTTGATGCATGTCCCGTCCTATCAAAACGGCTGGCTACTCCCCAGATGACGGGACAGCCGCTACGGGCCTATCCATGAAAATGCAAGCAAAGATGCGGATACCGTCCAGCCAAACCACCCTGCGCAACGCAAGCGCCGAACTATTCAGACACAGACGGATCGATTTCAATCGTGTTTTTACCCCGGCCCATTTGGCGGATCTTAAATTGTCTACGATTCCGGCGATAGCGTGCAAACGCCAACAGCAGAAATAGCGCCATAAATGCGCACAAGGCGTAGGCAACAATCTCTCTTGTTTCCATTAAACTATATCATCCTGCAAATGCGAATTCTCGCCAAGAATTAGACCTCAATAAGTGCGTTTGCCGCTAGTCGAAAATGCCAGCCACGACAAGCAGCTAAAATGTCCCTAGTACTGGTTTTATCGTAAAAACAGTTAGTTAACTAAAAACCGGGCTTGCAATCAGACATTGGCTACCTTCAGAAAAAGCTAACTGGCTTAAATCGTCGACCAAAAGACAGTCCCCCATTTGGCCAATTTGCGGACCCGATGATATCTGCCCAACCAAGGGAACAACAAAATTTGGTCGGGGCGCATCGTGCCCCGCCAATTGTTGAGCGCTATTGATATACCAAAGCCGAAAATAAGGACTGGATGCAAGCATCTGTCCGCCGATCGCCTTCCCTGATCGAAAGTCAGCGTAGGGCGCGGCATTCGCCACCGCGACGCCATCATCAAGATGCAGTTCGCGCGGCCGGCCGTAATCAAACAGCCGATATGTCACATCTGCATATTGCTGCACCTCGACAAGCGTTATGCCGGCGCCAATGGCGTGGACGGTGCCTGCTGGAATGTAGAAATAATCCCCAGCCGCCACTGGCTTCCAATCCATTAGCGATTCGATTTCACCCGTTATTGCGGCCTGACGCAGCGCGTCCGCGCTCAAGGGCCGCTTGGTCCCGATGCCAAGCACCGCTCCGGGCTCGGCATCCACCACGAACCAGCATTCTTCCTTGCCGGACACAAGCCCGCGATCATGCGCCTGCTGGTCATTGGGATGTACCTGAATCGACAGCTTTTCGGACGTGAAAATCCATTTGACCAGCAGGGGCAGCGCATCATTGTCCGGCGCTTCATACCACACCTCCCCAATATGGCGCGCTTCGGTTTTGCCGAAGACACGCGGCACATCGTCGCGTCCCCATGGCTTTTCGACCAGATGCTTGTTCAATTTCATGCCCAATCCATGACGCGCCTGTAAATGAAATGCCAGCGTAGTTTTTCCTTTTGTCCATCGGCAACAGCCGTTAGGGGAAGCGCAACAATAAAATCTCCCCGGGGCACCAATTTTTACTGGAGCCAATTCATGACCAATTATGTAACCCGCGCCGGGCTTCGTATTGCCGCGCAGCTTGCCGAATTTATCGAAAACCGTGCCCTCCTTGGTACTGGCATAAAGGCAGATGATTTCTGGCAGGGCCTGGCCGACACGCTTGATCGTTTCGTGCCGCTTAACCGGATGTTGCTGGCGAAGCGCGACGACATTCAGGCGCAAATCGATACTTGGCACCAAGCTCATCCGGGCCCCATTACCGATATGGAAGATTACAAGGCGTTCCTGCGCGACATTGGCTATCTCGTTGCCGAACCTTCTGCATTCAGCATTGGCACGCAAAATGTCGATCCGGAGATTGCGACAATGGCAGGGCCTCAGCTTGTGGTGCCAAGCCTTAACGACCGATTCGTCCTCAACGCTGCGAATGCCCGCTGGGGAAGCCTTTATGACGCGTTGTACGGCACCGATGTGCTTTCGGCTCCAGCAGCCTTGCCCGGCGGCTATGACACGGCGCGCGGCGCAGCTGTCGTGGCTTATGCCCGCGCCTTTCTGGATGCAGCCATTCCCAATTGGCAAGCCGCACTGACCGGCGGCACATGCGCCTATTTCGTCGCCAAAGCGCAGTCCGGCGATACCAGCCGCTATCTGTTCAAGCATCATGGCCTGCATATCGAAGTGCTGGTCAGTCCGACCCACCCTGTCGGTGCGACCGACGAACTGCACATCGCCGATGTCATCCTTGAATCGGCGTTGACGACCATCATCGATCTTGAAGATTCGGTCGCAGCGGTCGATGCCGATGACAAGGTGGCTGCATATACTAACTGGCTTGGCCTCATGCGCGGTGACCTGGTCGCAAGCTTTGACAAGGGCGGCAAAACCCTCACCCGCGCGCTTGAGCCTGATCGCGACTATGACGGCCTGACGTTGCCCGGACGCAGCGTCATGTTCGTGCGCAATGTCGGGCATCTGATGACCAATCCAGCGGTTTTGCTCGCAGACGGCAGCGAAGCGCCCGAAGGCATACTGGATGCCCTGTTTACCTCGCTGTGTGCGCTACACGACCTGAAAGGCCTCGGCACGCACCGCAACAGCCGTGCCGGCAGCATCTATATCGTAAAGCCCAAAATGCACGGCCCCGAAGAAGCCGCTTTCACCAACGACCTGTTCGACGCGGTCGAGGATGTGCTTGGCCTTGCCCGTCATACCATCAAGGTCGGGGTCATGGACGAGGAGCGCCGCACCAGCGCAAACCTTGCGGCATGTATCCATGCCGTCCGCGGCCGGATTGTATTCATCAACACTGGTTTCCTCGATCGCACAGGCGACGAAATGCACACCGCAATGCAAGCGGGCCCCATGATCCGCAAAGCCGACATGAAGACGTCGTCCTGGATCCAGGCTTATGAAGCGCGCAATGTCCAGATCGGTCTTGCCTGCGGCCTCAGTGGCAAGGCGCAAATCGGCAAGGGCATGTGGGCCGCGCCCGACATGATGGCTGATATGATGGTGCAGAAGATCGGCCATCCCAAGGCAGGCGCGAACACGGCGTGGGTGCCATCACCGACAGCAGCAACGTTGCATGCGATGCATTACCACAAGTTCGACGTGTTCGCGCGTCAGGCCGAACTCATGCTGGAACCAACGCCCGGACTTGACCCGCTGCTGACCATCCCCGTCGCGCCTGTCGGCCATAATTGGTCCGACGAAGAGGTGACTCAGGAACTGGAAAACAACGCGCAAGGCATATTGGGCTATGTTGTCCGCTGGATTGACCAAGGCGTCGGCTGTTCCAAGGTGCCGGATATCCATGACGTCGGACTGATGGAAGACCGCGCCACTTTGCGTATCTCGTCACAGCATATCGCTAACTGGCTGCTCCATGGGATCGCGACCGAAGCGCAGGTTGACGCCGCGCTCGTGAAAATGGCGGCCAAGGTGGATGCGCAAAATGCAGGCGATCCGCTTTATGAAACACTCACGGGAGACAGCCTTGCGCTGAAGGCTGCCCGCGCATTGATCTTCGAAGGCGTTGCACAGCCTAACGGCTATACCGAGCCGTTGCTTCATAAATTCCGGCAGGAAAAGAAGGCAGGGGCTTAAGGCGTCCCGGCTTTCTTAAGCTGTTCGGCCTTCCAATCCATCGCCCGGCGGACGCGTTTTTCGACCGACGGGTGCGAGTAGAAAACCGCTTCCTCCAATGCAGATGGCCGCGGATAACGATATTCCGCTGTCTTGACTAATGCCTCCGAAAGCGCGTCGGGCAAATTGACCGTGCGCAGCGAATAGGCATCGGCCTCGCTCTCACCTATACGGGTGACGCCATTAAGTACGGGTTGCGCCAATAGGCCCAATACTGAAACGATCAGCAACAAAATTGGAAGTCCTTCGGGGTCGCCAATCTTGCCCTTGCTACCAAAAATAGCTGCGACGCGGTCAAACAAGCGGTCTGCCAAAAAGAAGCCAAGCATCGCGATAAAGATGATCACGAAAACGATGCGCCAGACATGACCAAGCACATAATGTCCGATCTCGTGCCCCGTCACCGCCTTGACCTCGTCAAGCGAGGCCTGTTTCAATGCCACGTCCGAAATTGCAATCCGCGCTGAGCCAAACACACCTGATACATTGGCGGTGAAATTGTTTGATTGACGTGAACCGTCAAACATCAATACGCGGTCGTGGGGAATGCCAGCCTCATCTGCCATGACCAGAAGCGCGGAACGAACGGCACCTTCGGGCACTGGCTTGTAGTTGTTGAAAATCGGCTCGATCAAAACAGGCGAGAGCAATATTGTTGCCGCTGCGGCAAATGCCGCCAGCCCGCC
>JBBQPQ010000049.1:0-18473 GCA_038217195.1 Sphingomonadales bacterium
TGGCGGAGACGGTGGGATTCGAACCCACGATAGAGTCACCCCTATACACACTTTCCAGGCGTGCGCCTTCGACCACTCGGCCACGTCTCCGCATTCCCCTAAGGGACGCACGCCCCTAGCCGCTCCTTTCTGCTTTCGCAAGGCACAGTGATTTGCCATAACTCAACATATGAAAAGATATCTGCCCCTTGCTGCCGGCATCGCTTTATGCGCTGCGTTTCCCGGTTTCGCTCAAAACGCCAAGACATATCCGGCACCGTCCGAAATCGTCACGGCGGCCAAGGCCGACGAGTGGCTCGCAATAGCCCCCTCGGACTTGCTGGCCATGGACCTTGCACCCGATTCGAAGGGCAAGCCGCGCCGCGTGGTTATCCAATTGATACCTGCGCCCTTCAGCCAAGGTTGGGTAGGGAATATCCGCAAGCTCGCCGCGGCGCATTGGTGGGACGGGACAAGCATCAACCGCGTGCAGGACAATTATGTCGTGCAATGGGGAGATGCGACCGAGAAGAAGGCGTTGCCTGCCGAGTTGGCCGTGGTGCCTGAAGCAGCCTACGAGGTTGATGAGCCAACTAACTTCACCGCGGAAGGCTTGCCCCTTTTGTATCAGGCGAACGTTTCCTCGCCTTCTCCGACCCGTTGGCGGGGACACATAGTTTTACGAGATAACCCGACCTGGATTTATGGATCTTATTACAAGGGGTTTCCTTATGCAGGTAAGATGGATCCGCATTTTTCGAAGATTTGGCCAATCCATTGTTACGCGATGTTAGGCGTTGGCCGTAACCTGTCGCCCGACACTGGCACAGGCGCAGAGCTCTACACCGTCATTGGCCATGCGCCGCGGCATCTCGACCGCAACATCGCACTTGTTGGCCGCGTTATTGAAGGCATTGAACATATGTCCAGTCTGCCGCGGGGAACAGGTGCGCTTGGATTTTACGAGAAAGAGGAAGAACGCGTGCCGATCATGTCAGTCCGGCTGGGTAATGAGGCGACAGATATGCCAGCGTTCGAATATCTTTCGACAGAAAGCGACAGCTTTGCGGCTTATGCCGACGCCCGCGCCAATCGAAGGGACCCGTTTTTCAACGTGCCTGCGGGCGGAGCGGATATTTGCAACATTCCGGTGCCAGTGCGGCGAAAGGCAAAATAAACCGCGGTTCACTCTGCCATCATCATCTTCATTTTATCCAGTGCAGCTTTCTTGATTTGACAGATGCGGGCCGCGCCCACGCCCAAGGTTTCGCCAATTTCATCAAGGTTAAGTTCCTCGACAAAGTAAAGCTGGAGGATCAGCGCCTCGCGCTCCGACAGCTTGGACAAATTCTCGACCAATGCATCGCGCAACTGCGCCTTTTCCATCATGGTGTCAGCGCTGTCGGAAATATCGGCAAACCACATGTCTTGGTCCGAATAGCTGTCCTCGATGGATTCTTGCCCCACAGGCTGCGTCGATGCTTGCATCGCATAATAAGCGGATGGTTCAAGGCCGGTAGCCCCTGCCATCTCGGCGTCGCTTGGGCTGCGCATATATTCCTGTTCAAGCCGTGCACGAATGCCTGCGAGATAGCGGCGGTTGGCCATACCCGCCCGTCCCATGCGCGCGTCGCGGCGCAATGCGTCCACCATATTGCCGCGGATCCGCGTTGCCGCATAAGGCGCAAAGGCAATCCCCCGGTCTTCAAAATTCTGAGCGGCTTCAACCAGCGCGACGAGCCCGATCTGGATCAGATCTTCAACCTCAATTGCCGATGACATGCGGCTATGCACATGCCAGGCGATTCGACGCACCAAGCCGCTATGGGCTTCGATCAGCTGCGTCGGACGTAAGGTTTGCGGCGCCGCATAAGCATGACGGGCTTCATTCAGCATAAGGTTCTCCAGATTCTTGTGATGCATTGGAATCGGTCAGTTCAGGCAAGCGCCCGGCGCCGCCGACCACAGCAATGACATCGACCTTTTTGTTTTCCGGGATTTCAAGGAATGACAGAACAGCAACGTCGCTGAACTGTGCGCGCAACAGTCGTCCAACAGCTGCGCGGCACAAGGGTGAGGTAATGATCGCAAAACTGCGCGCCGCGACCAGCATGGGCTGCACCGCGTCGTCAATTACCGAAATGATGCGCCGCGCCAGCTCGGGCTCGAACGGCCAGCTTGCTTGCGGTGCCGATTGCACGGACTGCACCAGAAGCGATTCCAGTGCGCTGTCAAAGGTGATCGCAGGCAACGGCATTTTGACAGGAACGATGGTCTGAACAATCAGCCCGCCCAACCGCTGACGCACAGCCTCCACCAAATCTGGCATTTCCATATTGCGTGGCGCAAGATCAACCATCGCCTCGGCAATGCGACGGAAATCGCGCAACGGAACGCGTTCGGCAAGCAGGGCCCGGCACAATGTGGTCACCGCAGCAAGCGTATAAGGCGCAGGCGTAAGTCCAGCGGCAAGCTGGGGATAGCTGTCTTTGAGATTGTTGATGAGTGCCTGCGCGTCATCCATGCCGAACAGTTCAGCGGCCGAGCCACTGACCAGTTGGTTCAAATGGGTCGCTATGACGGTGGCGGGATCGACAACGGTGTACCCTGCGGCGACCGCATTCGTTCGGTCGCGCTCCGGGATCCAGAGAGCATCCAAACCAAAGCTCGGGTCCTTCACCGCGCGGCCGCTAATACCTTCAAGGCTATCCCCTGAATCCAGCGCGAGCAGCTCATTGGCCCAGGCCTGATCCTCACCCACCAACACGCCAGAAATACGAATCTGGTATGCATTGCCGGGCAATGACAAGTCGTCGGACACCTTGACCATTGGCATCACGAAACCGAATTCACGCGACAATTGGCGACGGATCGCCGTGACGCGGCCCATCAGCGCAGCACCTTTGCGTTCGTCGACAAGGCTGACAAGGCTGTAACCAAGTTCAAGCGTGATTGGCGCAATATCGGCAACTTCGTGCCATTCGATAACATGGCTTGGCGGGGCGTCAGTGATGGGCTCAACTACGCGAACCGGGGCCTTTTCAGATCTGCGCAACATCCAAAAAATCGTTCCGGCGACGGCAGCCGCAGGCAGGACGACCATTTGTGGCATCGCAGGGACGAGTCCCAATAATGTCAATATACCGGCGACTGGACCCCATGCCCGTGAAAAACCGAACTGGCTTGATATCTGCCCGGCAAGGTCAAGCGGCGATGACACGCGTGTAACAATGGCGGCTGCGGCAATGGACAGTAGCAACGCAGGTACCTGAGCGACCAATGCATCGCCGATGGCGAGCATGATATATGTCTGCGCCGCATCACCGAAGCTGAGGCCATGGCTGACCATCCCAAGGATCAGGCCGCCAAAAATGTTGACGAAGAGAATAAGCAATCCAGCGACCGCGTCGCCTTTTACAAATTTCGACGCACCATCCATTGATCCGTAGAAATCGGCCTCGGTCGCTACTTCCTGACGCCGCGCTTTTGCTTCATCGGGGGTGAGCAGGCCTGCATTCAAATCCGCGTCGATCGCCATTTGCTTGCCCGGCAGCGCATCCAGCGTGAATCGTGCGGACACTTCCGAAACGCGGCCTGCACCTTTGGTGATCACAACCAGGTTGATGATCATCAAGACCGCGAACACGAAAAGCCCGACGATATAATCGCCGCCAATCAGGAAAGCGCCAAAAGCTTCAATCACATGACCCGCGGCAGCGGGGCCCTTATGGCCCTCGACAAGCACAACCCGCGTGGATGCGACATTCAGTGCAAGGCGGAAAATCGTTGCCAACAACAAAACCGTGGGGAATGACGAGAAATCGAGCGGCTTTGCGACATTCATCGCGACCATAAGCACTGCTAGACTGATCATGATGTTCACGATGAAGCCTACATCCAGCAAAACAGCTGGCACTGGCACGATCATCAACATGACCAAGAGCAAAATGGCCACAGGCAAGGCATTGCCCTTTACAACCGACAAAGACCCCGAAAACATCGTGTTCCGGGTCATGCGGTCAGTCCGGACAAACGTTTATAGGCTTTTTGCGCAAATTGAAGATCAAGGCCCTTGGGCATCTCTTCGATATTTGCCATCGCCAGAGGCACATGCCGTGTGGTTGTCGTCGCAAAGCGTTGCTGTGTCGTATAAGCAACCTGTCGGCCGCTTGAGGGCACGGCTGCCATCTTGGCAGCAAAGCCACCGCGAATTTCTTTCAGGCTCCTTGCGCTGCCGTCAGAACGGTAAAAAATGCTGCGGTTGGCAGCTGCTGCGGCCGGAAACAATGGCGCAGCCGTCTGGTTGGGATCCGTCTGCATGGCATCGAGAAAATCGCCGGCACCTTTCGCACCCAGGAAGTGGGCTAGATAGAGGTCAACCGCCTCGGGACTGCCACTGATGCGTGATTGCAGATAATCGCCATTGTCCGACGCGAGTTCCGCCGCCATGACCGCTGCCGTCTCGGGATGGGTACGCAGTTCTAATATCTGACTGCGCATCATTGGGTCCGCCACGGCAAAACTGCCATCCCGTTTTTGCGCAATGGCGCCGGACGCCCAATCAAGCCCATGCGCTGGACCATGCCGTTTGACAGTGGACAGCCAGGTCTGGTTGGTGAATTGGTAAAGACCGGTCGCGCTTGAGGTTTGTGCGCGCGCGTCGGGCCGCATACCGCTTTCCAGCTGGGCCTGATCCATCAGATAATCAAACGCAACGCCTGTGCGTGCCGACGCATCGGCTATCGCGGAGGTCACGCGTTGTTGGAGTTGTGGCGCCGTAACCGGGCGAGTCATGAGAGGACCGTCTTGTTCATGTCCTCAATACAGCAACGCTCGTGCCAATTTGAAAAAACGTAGCTTTTCTGCGCTATCGTGATCTTTGCGCATATGTGATGGAGGAGGATTGTCCGCGAATTTCGGCTAGGCGGTCAATTTTCTGGCGATTCCATGCCGTCAGATATTTGACCCGTATCCGCGCGGCCTCGGCTTGTTTCAAACCATACGCGAGCTGGTCGGGATCGACAGGAGCTTGATCGGCCGGCAACGCCTCCAGAACCTGTGCGAGCGCTTGGGATGCAGCAAACACCGCGTCGGCGTCGCATGCGTCCAGCGCAGCAATCAGATCGGTCTGGCAGGCAATGACGCGGTCTATCATCACCTCAGCCCGGCTTTCCCGAGCCGAAACGTATAATTCCATCGGCGATAGCGCCAAGGTCAATGCGGTAATTCCCGTTTGCCATAGCTTCCTTCAGCGACGCGATACGCTCGGCGTCAAATGGGGGCCCTTTCTCGGCAAGCGCGCTTGCCAGGCTGATATGATGTGCCACAGGCTCAAGGACCTGTTTATTTTCAACGCGTGGCGTCAGGGTGTCCGAAACCATTTTCTGCGGAACACCTGCCAAATGCGGCGGCTTAGTTGTAACCGAATGAACCATGATTTTCCCTTTCCGCGATGCTGTCGGAAAGCTGACAGCATCAACAGATGTGAAAACGGCAGGCGCATAAGTTTCTTTAGTGTTAAAATGTCGCCAAGCCGCGCGCTTTCGCCATTGCGGTCATTGGAGTGGGTGATGTCAGCGATTTGACACGCAATGTTTCGCCCACGCCTGCATCATCTAATGCGATCATTTGCGTCGATACGGCAAAACCTGCCCCGCTTGTAATGCATTCGATCATTTCACCTTTGCGAATGACGATCTGGGCTGCTTGCGCCTCTGCACGTGATACGCGGACCGGCACACGGACGCGCCAGCCTATCGGCGGACAGCGCACCACCACTGAATCACCTACGGCTGGCGCTATGATTGGTTCAGTGGGACATTGCGCAAGCTTCAGCCGCTTGTCGATCGGTTCAGCATCGGCATAATGCTGTATATCCTTATCGAGCGCTTCCAAATCCTGGAACTGCGCTGGTGCGGCTACCAACAGGAAGAACAAACTGAGCATATTATACCTTTCCGAAAATGATATCCCGGGAAGCAGCAATCATCGTGCCAATTTGTCTATTCGGTGATTATCTGTGCAATACGGCGGATCAGGCCGGGGTCGGCAATTAGTCCCATATGCGTGCAATCTGCTTCAATCCGCACGTCACTTTCATGCGGCAAGCCGCATGCGGCACGCGGCGCCACCATACCATCACGGGTAGACCAAATGGAAATCGTCGGCACGGGGGGTTTGTCACATAAGGTGACGTCCAACAATGGCGAATCCACCTTATGTCCGGCAATCCTCTCATATGCCTGCCAGCCATTATTGGCGCGGGGGCTGCCCGAAAATGGACTGCCCAATGTGATCACCTTCGCAATCCGATGTGGCGCATATTTGGCATATTCCCGCGCGATGACGCCGCCAAGGCTCCAGCCGACGAGCGTCACCGGGGCGTCGACGGGCATTTCCGACAGCCTGTCATCCATGTGCGCGAAGATATCGGACGCAACGCCCATGTTTCGACCCAAGCCCCATCCGCGGCACAAAAAGCCAGCGCGTTGCAGCGATTTGCGCAGCCGGGCTGTTGTGCGGTCGGATGCCATGAACCCCGGAATGACCACGACTTGCCTTCCATCACCTGCGACTTTCAATTTCACCACCGGCGCAAATACCGCGCGGGTCCGGGTCAACGGAAACAAAAGCGCTTCACGTACCAGCAGAGCAAATGGTGGGGGCCGGTCATCCGGGGCCTGGGTGGTCACGGTCATCAGAAAGATGGAATATCAAGGCGTCGGCGTGACAGTCTCGGGCGGCGGCACCTCAATCGGCGGCGGTGCTGCAACGGGAACAACAACTGGCCGAATTAATGCCATCTGCTCCAACCGGTCGAGTGCCTTGCGCGCGTCATTGTAGCGCTTTGCACGCACCAACCATGATTGCGCGGCCGATGCGCCCGGTAACACTGCAACTTCCTGCATGGCAGCAGGCAGCTTTCCCGCTTCAACCAACACCTGCGCACGCATCAGATGCTGTGATGGCGCAAGCGACGTCACGTCGTTCTTGCGCAGAACAAACAATTGGGAAAGCTCCCTTTTCATATTAGCCCATACACTTGCATCCAGCGTACCGTTCAGCAACACCGGTGAAAGGCCATTCAATTCATTTTGTAACATCTCAAGCGTGACCGGAGCCTGCGCAGCTGAAACAACGGTTGCAACAGCCTGTGGCTGGGTCGCACCAAACCGCAGCTGCAATTGTTCGGCCAAGTATCCCAGCGGCACGCCGTTATCGAGGGTCCGGCGCACTGCATATGTGAGCAGCAGGCCCTCCCCTCGTACCGCATCTCCTGATATGGTAGAATCCGTTACATATACCGGCATGACTTGGCCGTCGCCTTGTTGCGGGGTGGCAACTGACGAGGGTTGAACCGGCGCGACATTGCCGGAAGACGGCGCTGCAATATTGCTGTCCGTTTCCACCGCGTCAGCAGCAACAGGCTGTGAAGATATACCATATTTGTCCGCAAGCCACCACGTAGCCAGACCGCCACCTGCAAAAGCGAGCAACAGCAGCAACATGATATGCTTGAATTTCAGACCACCGCGCGACGCAGTGTTTGCCGTTGGAAAATCGTTCATATCGGTCCTTCGATAGACGGATGCGGTAAAAATGCACTATACCCCATTGTACATTGTGATTGGAGCGCATCCAACAGTGCAGCGTCATTGGGGGTGGCAGCAACAATGATTGACGCCCAACCGGACCCTGCGGAGCAGGCGATGGCCTCAGAAAATGTCGCAAGCCCGATATCATCTCTTGGAAAGCCTGCCGCGTCGCACAGGCGCGCAAAATGCAATGCGGCGCGCGATGAATGCAGGATAACCACGTCGCTCATGGTAACGTTGGCGGCAAATTCAGCTGGCGGGGGAACCGCCGCGCTTCGGTACACGATGAGGATGTCGATGTGCACCCCGTCGACCGATGGGATGATGCTGTGATCTTCGCCGGCCAACCACAAAAGCCGCTTATGGCCATTTGCCGCAGCTCCCCTCACGAGCGCCTCGAGGCCTTCAGCGCCGGTTTGAGCGACAGGCACCGACACCCTGTGCAGCGCGGCGGCGGTGGCGGTGCCCACGGCATAGACCGGCAGATGGTGATCGCTGGTCAGAAAATCCACGGCGGCGCGCGCGGCGTTTCCACTCGTCAAAAGGATAGCATCAAATCCAGCGGCAGAAATTTGCGGCAGCGGCAAATGCTCTATAGCAAATAACGGCATGACGATGGGGTCATGGTCGGCCGCGCGCATGCGATGCGCCGTCGCATCCGCCCCGGGCTGCGGCCGGACGATCAACAATTTCACGGCGCGAAAATTCCTCGTAGCTCGGGACTTGCTTGATCAAGTAAGTCCTGCGCAAGCTGCGCAGGACCGTTATGGCCCAAATCATACAACTTTTCACCGCACTGCATTTCGCTGCCGTCTGAAGTGAATATCTCCGCCCTCAACCGCACCTGCGCCCCTTCAATTTTTGCATACGCCGCGACGGGGGAATGGCAGTTGCCGCCTACGGCAGCCAGAAAATCGCGCTCAGCATTGACAGCAGCAAAGGTATCTGCGTCGTTAATCGCCTGAATGATGGGCAAAAGATCTTCGCGGCTGGCCAATCGGTCAATGCCCACGGCACCTTGAGAAGCCGCTGGCAGGAATTGCGTCAAAGACAAAGCTGCGCCTACCCCGGCCATACCCAGGCGATCCAGTCCTGCCGCGGCAAGCAGGGTTGCATCGGCATCTCCCGCCCCAATATGCGCCAAGCGCGTTGCGACATTCCCGCGCAACGGCACAATCTGCAAATCCGGTCGCACGCGTTGCAGTTGTGCCGCACGTCTTGGGCTTGAAGTCCCAACACGAGCACCCTGCTTCAGTTCCTCAAGCGCATTTGCACCAATTAAACGGTCATGCACATCAGCGCGGGGCAGCATAGCCGAAATCACGAAAATGTCTGCGCGCCATGTTTCCACATCTTTCATAGAATGGACGGCAATATCAATCTGGTCATCAATCAAAGCGCGTTCAAGTTCTTTGGTCCAAAGCGCCTTGCCGCCGATATCGGCGAGCGGTCTGTCCTGAATTTTATCGCCCGTCGCCAACATCGGGACAAGAACAACCGCCTCATCAGCGAGATTGTGGGCCGCTTTCAGCGCAGCCATGGTCATCTCCGCCTGCGCCAAAGCGAGCGGGGAGCGGCGGGTTCCGATGCGTAAAGGGCGATCGGCTGTGAATATAGTCCGTGTCATGCGGCTTGTTCATAGCGACACGTCCACCTATGGGAAAGGGGAATGGCAATCATCCTCGGTCTTGAATCAAGCTGCGACGAAACCGCTGCTGCAATTGTGCGTTCCGATCGGACCATCCTGAGCCATGCTTTGGCGGGACAGGAAGACCATCATCGCGCTTATGGCGGCGTTGTACCCGAAATCGCGGCGCGTGCGCATGTCGAATTGATGACCCCGTTGATACAAACTGCGCTGACTGATGCCGGCCTCCAGCTTGAAGATGTAGATGCGATTGCCGCGACCGCTGGCCCAGGCCTTATTGGCGGAGTCATGGTCGGGCTGGTGACGGCCAAGGCGCTGGCGTTGGCTTCAGGAAAACCGTTGGTTGCGGTCAACCATCTTGAAGGCCATGCCTTATCGCCGCGGCTGATCGCCCCTGATCTGGCCTTTCCTTATTTGCTTTTGCTGGTATCGGGCGGGCATTGTCAGCTGCTTCGCGTCAATGGCGTTGGCGACTATAACCGGCTGGCCACGACCATTGATGACGCCGTCGGTGAAGCCTTTGACAAAACGGCGAAGATATTGGGCCTGGGTTTCCCTGGTGGCCCTGCCGTCGAGCGCGCAGCCGCCATCGGAAACGCCCGTAATGTACCGTTGCCGAGACCACTAAAAGGCGCGGATGAACCGCATTTCTCCTTTGCGGGACTAAAAAGCGCAGTGCTTCGGGCACACGAATCCGGCCAGTATAACGTTGATGATATTGCCGCCTCATTCCAGCAAGCAGTCATCGACTGCCTTTATGACCGGATCATGTATACGCTCGATCGCATTGACCCTCTGTCTGCATTGGTGGTCGCTGGCGGTGTTGCAGCCAATGTTCCGATCCGGGAGATGCTGCAGACGCTGGCGACAAGCCGGGGCATGCGCTTTGTCGCGCCGCCCTTGTGGTTGTGTACCGACAATGGTGTGATGATTGCGTGGGCAGGTGCAGAGCGGTTTAGGATGGGTTTGACCGATGGATTGGATTTTGTTGCGCGGCCGCGCTGGCCGCTGGACGCCAATGCAGCACCCGCGCGCGGCGCAGGCGTCAAGGCATGACCGCCGGACAATATCCTGTCGGTGTCATCGGTGGAGGTGCGTGGGGCACTGCGCTAGCTGCGGTAATGGCGCAAATCCATGACCGCGTGATCATCTGGGCACGGGAGGACGATGTTGTGCGCAGCGTAAACGCACAACATGAGAACAGCCTGTTCCTACCGAGCACGAAACTGTCGCCCAAAATTGCGGCGACGAGCGATATGGCGCGCATGGGCGATTGCGAGGCGCTGTTAATCGTCACCCCGGCGCAGCATGTGCGGGCAACTTTGGGGGCATTACCGGATACGCAAGCCCCACTCATTCTATGTGCAAAAGGTATCGAGGCCGACACGCAGATGCTTGTGTCAGACGTCGCGGCGCAGGTACGGCCCGACAATCCGCTGGCGGTGCTCTCCGGGCCAACATTTGCACATGAGGTTGCTGCGGGAAAGCCAACAGCCGTGACACTTGCCACCAGCGATCAGGCGCTTGGCAAAGCTCTGATGCGCGCAATCGCGACGCCCACCTTTCGGCCTTATTGGTCCAACGACGTTGTTGGCGCAGAAATTGGCGGCGCGGTTAAAAATGTGCTCGCGATTGCGTGTGGTGTCGTCGATGGCGCTGGACTTGGCCTGAATGCCCGCGCCGCATTGATCGCGCGCGGTTTTGCCGAAATGCAGAGATATGGGCTTGCACGCGGTGCACGTGCAGAAACGCTGGCGGGGCTATCGGGTCTTGGTGATCTTGTGCTGACCTGCAGTTCGGAAAATTCGCGCAATTTTTCTCTGGGTCGTGGTCTTGGGCAAGGGCGAAGTGCCAACGACCTTCTGGCTGACCGCAAAACCGTTGCCGAAGGCGCCTTCACGGCGCCCGTCTTGTTACAGTCGGCCACGGCGCTTGACGTCGAGATGCCGATAGTCGCCGCTGTTTGCGCATTGCTTACAGGAACCGCAACGGTCCATGCCGTCGTGGCCGAACTGTTGGCTCGCCCATTAAGGCCCGAAAGCTGGTAACGGCGCGCTGAATCCGCTAACTGCCAGCAGAGGGCAACACTTGACCACAGCCAGAACCGATGAAGAAGATATTCAAGCGCTCGCCAAGGGCGGTAGGACGAATGTCTTCGGATTTCTTCTGCGTTTGGCAGCGCGCATCCCGTTTCTGTTCATCGCTGGCCGCCTTTATGGTCCAGATGCGCTAGGCCGCTTTGCATATGCATTGCTTATCATCGAATTTGCAGCTCAGCTGGCATCGCTTGGGTTGCGTCGCGGTTTGGCTGAGCTGCTGTCAAAGGATGACCGGCCGCATGCGCACATCATCGCGGATGCCTTGCTCGCCGCGATGGTGGCGTCGGCGCTTGGCGCGGCATTTTTGATTGCGCTGCCACAGCTGATTTTTCCCAACAGCGGGATCACGGGACTCGACAGGTTTTTGCCGCTGGCGATTTTTGCGATTGTTGCGACCGACATTGCTCTTTCGGCGCTGGCCTATAAATTCGACATCCTATCCACTGTCCGCGCGCGGGCAATTGTTGAACCCTGGACAATCAGCATCGCGGCTGGTGCATTTTACTTTTATTCGGCCCGTGATGGCTTGATCTTGTCATATGTCGCGTCGTTGGTAGCAGCCTTGTTCGTCGCGCTTTGGCCATTGTGGCGCAGCTACGGCATTCCGCACGGCTGGCGGCCAAGTGCCACACGATCACTGAGAATCGCGCAGCGCAATTTGCCATTGGCTGCAGCGGACGCAGCAGAATGGGGCAGTAGGCGGCTTGATCTTGCGATATTGGGTTTGTTCGCCTCGCCCGCTATCGTTGGTATATATTATGTGGCGCAGCAAGTCGCGAGCTTGCCCCAAAAGCTGAAAACCAGTTTTGACCCGATATTGGGCCCTGTGATTACGCGAAACCTGCAGACACGCAATTACGGCGAAATCGCCAAACAGGTGGGACAAGTCGGATTTTGGATCATTGCGGCGCAGGCTGGAATTGCTCTGGCGCTCGGAATACCGGGCGAAGCCGTCATGGGGCTGGTGGGCCCCGAATTTGTCGGCGGTACGGGTGCACTCGCCTTCCTGCTTGCCGCTGAAGTTGCAGCAGCGACCGCCGTCGTCAGCGAATCTGCACTGGTGTATATGGCGCGACACCGCAATCTTATGATTTCCGTCGGGATGCTTGCGGTTCAGGCACTTTTGAGCGTTGGCCTCATCCTTTTGGTTCGCGATCTGCCTGTCAAACCCCAATATGTCGGCTTGTATCAGGCCGCAGCCGTTGCCTGTGCGCTCATGATCTCGCTTGGCATTGGGTCTTTGGTCAAGTCACGCTTCCTGTCCCGGTTGCTAGGACAGCGCATTCGTGTCTGGCGTTGGGCGCTGCTGACCGCTGTTGCTGCCGCTGCGCTATTGGGGATAGTCATAGTAAGCGTTCCCGCACGATTCGAGTGGGTTGAACTTACCATCGGCATCCCCGCGATACTGGGGCTTTACGGCTGGATTATCTGGCGCTGGGGCTTTGGACCCGAAGACCGGATCCTGTTCCGCAAGAAAAGCGATTAAGCCAGCCGCTGCGCGACCAGATCAGCAATGTCGGCCTCCGGCCGGGCACCATAATGCGAGATGATTTCCGCCGCACACACCGCGCCCATCGTCAGACATTCTGCCATTGGCCGGCCCTGTGCAATGCCTGCAAACACACCTGAAGCAAACAGATCACCGGCGCCTGTCGTGTCGACCAGATGCGCGACTGGTTCTGCGCTGACCTCAGTACGGACACCATTTTCTATGGCAATCGCGCCATGCTCGCCGCGTGTGCACACGAGCAGTGGCACCTTCGTCGCAATGGCGGCAACCGACGCTTCGAAATCGTCACTATTGTTCAGCGCGCAGATTTCCACTTCATTGGCAAAAAGAATGTCGATGCGGCCAGCGTCCATTTCGGCAAGAAAATCTGGACCGTGGCGCGAGATCACAAAGGCGTCGGACAGGGTCAACGCCACCTTGCGACCGGCCGCGCGGGCAACGTCAATCGCGGTGCGCATAGCTACGCGCGGTTCTTCAGGATCCCACAAATAGCCTTCGAGATACAAGATGGCGGCACCTTCGATAAGCGACTTGTCGATCAGGGCAGCGGGCAAATATTGCGATGCGCCCAAAAAGGTGTTCATCGTGCGCTGCGCATCCGGGGTCACCAAAATATAGCACCGCGCAGTCGATGGTGCGCCGTCGCGCGCAGGAATGTCGAAATGAATGCCGCCTGCGCGGATGTCATGCGCAAAAACCTCACCCAGCTGGTCGCTTGCCACCTGCCCGATAAACGCGGTCTTATGCCCAAGTCGCGCCAGACCCGCCAAAGTGTTTGCAGCCGAGCCCCCGCTGATTTCGCGGGCAGGACCCATATGCGCGTACAAATCCTGCGCCCGTTGTTCATCAATCAGCTGCATGCTGCCCTTGGTCAGGCCCTCGCTGTTGATAAAGGTGTCATCGGTGTTGGCAATGATATCAACAATGGCGTTGCCAATAGCGAGAACGTCGAAGCGGGTATCAGTCATGAATGTTCCTATTTAAGCCAAGCGCGCACTAGTGGGGTTGGACATTTCGGGCAAGCGCTTTAGAACAGCTGCATGATCCAAGCGATGATGCTTTCGTTCCAGAGCCTGACAGACAGACGCGTCGCAGCTTTGCTCGTTAAAGTGGTAATCCTCACCCTTATAACATTTCTCATTCTGGGTGCAGGCCTGTGGTTTGCATTGGAAGCCCTATTCAATTGGCTGAATTTGGGAGGCGGGGGAGTGTGGTCAGGCCTGTTGACTATAGCGATTATCGCATTATCGGCCGTACTGCTGTTCAGGGTCGTTGCGGTTGCGATCACCTGGGTGTTCGCAGACGACATTATCGATGCGGTAGAAGACCGATATTATCCGCTTCAGGCCGCTTTTGGAAAGAAGCCGGGGCTTGGCGCAGGTATAAGCATGGCGTTCCGATCAATTGCGCGAGTCATTGGCTATAATCTCCTCGCGCTGCCGATATATCTACTTCTCCTTTTCACCGGGGTCGGCACCGCCATTGCGTTTTTACTTGTCAACGCGTTGCTACTGGGCCGCGATCTGGAAGATATGCTCGTCGCACGGCACGGGAACGCACGGGGAACATTAGGAAAATTGTCCACACTATTGCTGGGCTTGCTTGGCACGGCAGGAATGCTGATCCCTTTTTTCAACTTACTGGTACCAGTTCTGGCAACGGCCATGGCGGTCCATCTGGTGCACGCGGGAAACAGTTCATTATGAAACATATCATTTGCCTGGCTTCAGCCACCTTACTCTTGGCGGGCTGTGTTTCGGCACCTGAACCGCGACCAGCAGCGCCAGCAGAGCAAACTGCCTCCTCCTTTCCGATACGTCCGCCAGTCGAAACACGCGGGTTGGAAGCTGTTATCGGCAAAGACCTGCCAGCGTTAAAGCGCATGTTCGGCGAACCGCGCCTTGATGTGGTCGAAGTGTATGGCCGCAAGCTGCAATTTGTCGGCAAGCCATGCATTCTTGATGCGTTTCTTTATCCTGACCGCAAAGGTGGCCACGAAGTTGTTACTTATGTTGATGCGCGGCGCAGCGATGGTGCCGCAGTTGACCGCGCCTCTTGCGTGGAGGCATTGCAACGCCGCTAATGCATGTGGCTAAGTGGCAAGAGTGTCCATAGACTCGGCGGCAAGATCCCATTCTGCGCGCACCGATGAGTCTTGCTCATTGGCCATATGTTCCGGCCTGTGTCGCTCGAGCGCTGAGGGAGACAGGCGTGAGAGCGCCCAGATCGCTGCGCCGCGGACAATAGGAGCCGGATCAGCCAACAGCGTTTCAATCCGCGCGGCGAGGCTTTCATCACTCCCGTTTCCAGCTGCAATCAGGACATTGCGAACAAAACGGTCACGGCCAATGCGTTTGATCGGCGATCCCGAAAACAGTGCCCGGAAGGCCTGATCGTCCAGGGTCAATAGATCAGCAATCTGGGGTGCGACAAGTTCGGCACGCGGCAAAAATGCCTTATGCGCAGCTGCTGTTGCGGCAAATTTGTTCCACGGGCACACAGCAAGGCAATCATCACAGCCATAAATATGGTTGCCCATTAAGGGCCGCAATGTGGGGTCAATTGGTCCCTTATGCTCGATCGTAAGGTAAGAGATGCAGCGGCGCGCGTCGACCCGATAGGGCGCTGGAAAGGCGTCCGTTGGGCAGATATCCTGACAGGCACGGCATGACCCGCAATGGTCACTTTCCTCCGCACTGGGCTCCAGTTCGGCGGTTGTGTAAATCGCGCCCAGAAACAGCCAACTGCCATGTTCCCTGCTTACGACATTGCTATGCTTGCCCTGCCAGCCAAGCCCTGCCGACTGGGCAAGTGCCTTCTCCATGACGGGAGCGGTATCGACGAACACTTTGACCGCTGCACCCGCTTCATGCGCCAGCCAGCCAGCAAGCCGCTTGAGCGCTCCTTTGACGACATCATGATAATCGCGCCCTTGCGCATAGACCGATATCCGCGCGCGCGTGCTGTCCTCTCCAAGCGCCATCGGATCCTGTGCGGGGGCGTAGCTCATACCCAACATGATCACCGATTTTACTTCAGGCCATAACATATCCGGATTTGCCCGTTCGTCGGTGCGGCCTTCCATCCACAGCATGTCGCCATGGCGGCCCTCGTCCAACCACTGACGCAAACGCACGCCAGCGAGCGGCGCGAGCCGGCCGGGTGCAATGCCAAAGGCGACGAAACCTTCGCTTTTTGCCCGATCAACCAAAGAATTAACCAAATTTATGTTGTGTCTCTTCACCAGGCCACCTTATTCAGCACCGACAATCACGCCGGGGCACATCATAATGTATGCAATAGAGGCAAAGGGACTGGTAAAGCAATTCGACGGCTTTCGCGCTGTCGATTGCGTCGATCTCAAAATTCCAGAAGGCAGCATCTTTGGCATACTGGGTCCGAACGGTGCCGGTAAGACGACGATGCTGCGCACTTTGCTTGGTATCATTGACCCCGACGCTGGCACACGGACTTTGCTGGGCTCAGACCGGCCGATCTCACAGTCGCGCAACGTTGGTTATTTGCCCGAAGAACGAGGTCTCTACCAATCCATGCGCGCCGTTGACACTATTGCCTTCATGGGCGCGCTGCGTGGTCTTTCGCTCAAGGATGCGGCCAAAAAAGGGCGTGCATTGCTGGAGGAAGCTGGCCTCGGATACGCTGCCGACCGGCAGATTAGGCAGCTTTCAAAAGGCATGGCGCAAACCGTGCAGTTGATGGGTACAATCGTCCACGATCCCAAGCTGATCGTTCTCGATGAGCCGTTTTCCGGCCTGGATGCGCTCAACCAGGCCAAGCTGGAGAAAATGATACGCGCGCAATCGGCAAAGGGCGTTACCGTTATTTTCTCGACTCATGTCATCGCCCATGCCGAACGGCTCTGCGAACGCATTGCGATTATCGCAAGGGGCAAAATTAGCTTTGACGGGCTTGTATCCGAAGCACGTGACCGCCTTCGCCCTCAAGTCCACTTGGAAACCGAAACGCTCGACGGCCCGTGGCGCAAAGCGCTTCCCGCAGATACCAAAGCAGAAGGCCATTATTGGCATTTCACTTTGCCCGAAACCGGGGTTGAACCATTGCTGACGGCGCTGGTCGAGGGCAAGGCTGGCATAAAGTCGTTGTCTATCGAGCGGCCTGGCCTGCATGACGCGTTCGTTGCGATCGCAGGCGAGGAAGTAGCTGCCCAAATGAATGATACCGAGGAAAAGGAGCCACCAATTTTGATGGAAGGCGCGATTCGGGCAGCGGAGCTGGCATCATGAGAGAGATTTTCCGCGCAGCTTTCGTCATCGCCCGCCGCGATTTTACAGCTATCATTTACTCCAAAGCCTTTATCTTTTTCCTCCTTGGACCATTTTTTCCCGTTCTCGTCGGCTTTGCTGCTGGCAATTTGGGCGGTCAAATTGCGAAGGAAGCGTCGCAGCCCGTTGTCGGTATCGCATTCGCTCAGGCCGATTCTGACAAAATACTTGCTGCACGCCAGACGCTATCCAAGACGTTGGGCGAAGATTATTTTGCAAAAATGATTGTGGTCGGCGACGCTGCATCTGACCAGAAGACCCCTAAGGAATATCTGAGCAAAAAATCAGATAATCTGAGCGTCGTAGTGACTGGAACTCTAGCCAAGCCAGTTGTCACCGGAACCGCGAGCACGATTGAACGCGAACGCGCAGACATTGAGCTTTTGGCCGGCTACGCGCAAAATAGAGAGGGTATCGCATTGCCCAAAGCCACGCCGGACGTGGTTGTCGAGACTGCAAATAATGACAAACAACTGCGCACCATTACCGCGCAAGGCGGACAGGTTTTGGTATTTTTCCTGACCATGTTGCTCGCTGGCATGGTCTTGTCCAATCTGGTCGAAGAAAAATCGAACAAGATCATCGAAATTCTGGCTGCATCGATACCTATGGAGTCCGTATTTCTGGGTAAGCTCTTCGCGATGCTCGCCATGGCGTTGCTTGGCATATTGGTGTGGACGACCCTTGGCATAATTGGCTTTGCAGCAATCGGACCGAATTTGCCAAGTTACCCCACGCCAGCCGTCGGCTGGACGATGTTCATCGGTCTGTGCTTTACCTATTTCATCATGGCCTATCTTATGTTGGGCGCGTTGTTCCTTGGTATTGGCGCAATGGCAGCGACTGTGCGCGAGGTGCAGACCATTTCAATGCCGGTCACAATGGCGCAATTGATCAATTTCTTTTTCGCATCTTATGCGCTCACCAAAACAGGCCAGCCCATGGAAAAATTCGCCGCCATATTTCCGTTCAGTTCGCCATTTGCGATGATCGGTCGTGCAGCACTGGAACCGACCTTGTGGCACCATGCCGTGGCGATTGTCGGCCAGATGATGTTCGCGATACTGTTGCTGCGTTTGGGCGTCTATCTGTTCAAGAAGAATGTGATGAAGTCGGGAAGCGCTGGCAGGGTGACGGACGAGCGGAGCCGCAAATTGTTCGGGCTGATCAAGGTCCGCAGCTAAGCTGCGATTTGTCAAATAAGTTGCGGTTCGAAACTGGATTGACATTTTTGTCAGTAATGTCAGTTTCACCGGCGAGAGGAGTCGAGAAAAATGGCAACTGCCCCCCTGTTCGAAAGCGATTCACTGCCTTGGGAAATCAACAAGGCCCCGCACC
>JBBQPQ010000050.1:0-17762 GCA_038217195.1 Sphingomonadales bacterium
CAACGGTGTGTTTGGTGGCCGAAATGGGCCCCAGCTTCAAGCAATTGCTGCATGGTAACGACAGGTGCCGCCATGGTACTTCTCCTTCCGGTTGAGCCTCTGGGAAACTAGAACGTCACTATTGCCTGAAAGACATAGATCAGCACCGGTATGTGCGTTTCCCATGTGGAATGAGGGGGCCGTTATAGCCGCTGACGGGATTCGTCAAGCGCTAAGGCGTATTCTCTCGGACGTACGCGCGTTGGTGCCACCATGTTAGGTGCAGGACTATGAAAAATGCTCGCTCATCATGGAAACCTGCACCATTATCGTTCAGCAGACCATTACAAACGCCGCGATAAGCGTAGATATCAACCATGACACAGGCGGGTATCATTTCAGATGTGACGCCGTGGATTGCAGGGACGCAATGGACGCCAATGATTATATCAACCATTTCTTCCATCTGATCTGAACGGGCCATGCTTCAATATTGGCTATTGTTCGCGCGCAATGGCGCTGATTAACATCAGGTTCACGGCCAGCCCCTAATTCTGGACGAGAAATGTTCGGGAGCAGCGCTGTGTATAAATTGTTTTTTGCGGTTGGCGCACTCGTCTTGTCGGTGGGGGCCAATGCGCAAGACGACGCGCCGCCCTCTCCATCCGAAATGCCCGAACGGATTTCATTCCTTGTTGCCTTTGGCGACGAAAAATGTCGAGAGCCGGAAGGCGACGAGATCGTTGTGTGCGCAACGGTTCCTGAAAATGAGCGATATCGCATTCCGCTGGCTTTGCGCAAGAAGGAAGCTGTTGTCACCGATCGCTCCTGGACATCAGCAGTCGAAACACTTGATTCATTTGCCCGCGACCTCCGCCCCAACAGCTGCTCCGTCAATGGCTCGGGCGGCTTTACAGGCTGCACACAGCAGATGTTGCAACAATGGTTTGCCGAACGGCGTGGAACACTAAAAGCGCGCTAACCCACCATGCCGTTGAACCTTTGTCCTTTTTGTTAGTTATCCACAGCTAATCCCCAACGTTACACTCCAATGTTCCGCTGGCTACATGCCACTTGACAAGTAAGAACATATAGTGAACAAAGATGGAAATCCGGGTCAGATACGATCAGGAAGACTCGGGCCAATTTTGGTCGGAGGCAAAGAAAGGACCAGTGCCATGACTATCATCGCTTCGCTTCTTTTTATGATTGCGCTTGGCGCTGCTGTAAGCGTCATTGTGCTGACAATTCGGACCGCCATGCCGCGTATCCAGGAGGTTATCGATATGGAGTTCGCTCCTACCGTGCAGCAAGAGCGCCGGATTATCTTGGGCGAAATGCGCCGTCTTGCTCCAGCCGCTGTCTTGCCTTTTCGTGTGCCTGCCCGGGTTCAAAGCGCCACATCATTGGCTGCTTGATTGCTTAATCCGCGCCCAGCTGTCGTTATTGATAATTCTGCGTCGTTTTGATTTATGCGCATGTGGGGTTTTAGCGCCCGTGAAACGGCATGTCCCGTAACATATCAAGTATGGATCTTGCGCGCGATGTGTCATTAACTTGGACACAAAAAAGGGCGGGTGCTTTCGCCCCGCCCTCTTTCACCAAATATATTATTCGTCGATCTTAGTTGACAGCGTCTTTAAGCGCCTTGCCAGCTTTGAACTTTGGCTGAGTCGATGCCTTGATGGTCATTGGCTCACCGGTGCGTGGGTTACGTCCAGTCGACGCTTTGCGCTTTGCAACGCCAAAGGTGCCGAAACCAACGAGACGAACTTCGCCACCGCTCTTCAATGCGCCAGTGATAGCTTCGAAAGTTGCTTCAACGGCTTTGCCAGCATCAGCCTTTGTCAGGCCGCTTGCATCGGCTACTGCACTGACGAGATCTTGCTTGTTCATATGGGAACCCCCCTCTAAAAAATTTATGTGAGACTCATTTATTGCTTAATTGAGTCGCGGCTTACGCCGGTGGCCGGGATAATGATGAGAATGCCGTCACTGTCAAAGGAAATATCGGCATAAAACCGTCATTTTAGGTTAAAAACCGTGCGTCCTGCCTTTAACATCGAACTTAAGGCAGGACGCACATGGTTAATGGGTGACCGAAGCCCCGTTTTCGCCGCCAATACTCGCAGGCAAGGCTGCTGCGAGATCGTCGGCTTCAGTCCATTCTACGGGCACAAGTGGTGCCACAAGGGCGCGCGCCAAAACCTGATCAACATGGCTAACAGGAATGATTTCCAGCCCGTCTTTTATGTTCGACGGAATGTCAGCCAGATCCTTTTCATTTTCCTGTGGAATAAGCACCGTTTTGATTCCACCGCGCAATGCCGCCAGCAGCTTTTCCTTCAAGCCGCCAATTGGAAGCACGCGGCCTCTCAGGGTCACCTCCCCGGTCATTGCAACGTCGCGATGCACAGCAATGCCCGTCAACGTCGACACGATGCAGGTGACCATACCGATGCCGGCTGACGGCCCGTCCTTGGGGACAGCACCTTCGGGAAGGTGAATGTGCACATCTTTGCGGGCGAACAGGCTTGGCTTGATGCCATAGCTCGGCGCGCGTGCCTTCACATAGCTCAACGCTGCCTGAATGGACTCGCCCATCACTTCACCGAGTTTCCCGGTCGTCCTAATCTGTCCCTTTCCAGGAACAGTGACTGCCTCAATCGTCAGCAATTCACCACCGACTTCAGTCCATGCAAGGCCAGTGACGGCTCCAATCTGGTTCTCTTCCTCGCCCATATCGTGCCGATATTTGCGAACGCCCGAGAAATCTGCAAGATTTTCAGGGGTTATGGCGATGCTTTTGTCCTTACCTTCAAGGATGCGGCGCAACGCCTTACGCGCAACCTTCGCGATCTCGCGCTCCAACGTGCGGACACCCGCTTCCCTAGTGTAATAACGGATAATGTCCTTGAGTGCATCGTCGCTGACCGAAAACTCCTCATGCTTCAAACCGTGGGCTTCAATCTGCTTTTCGAGCAAATGCCGCTTCGCAATTTCGAGCTTTTCATCCTCGGTATAGCCTTCGAGCCGAATGATCTCCATGCGGTCCAGTAACGCCTGCGGCAAGTTCATGCTGTTGGCGGTAGTCACAAACATGACATCCGACAAATCGAGGTCGATTTCGAGATAATGGTCGTTAAACTTGTTGTTCTGTTCAGGGTCGAGCACCTCAAGCAAGGCCGACGCCGGATCACCCCGGAAATCCTGACCAAGCTTGTCGATTTCATCCAGTAGGAACAACGGATTCATCGTGCCGGCCTTCTTGAGGTTAGCCGCAACCTTTCCTGGCATCGACCCGATATAGGTGCGGCGATGGCCGCGAATCTCTGCCTCGTCTCGCACGCCGCCAAGCGACTGACGGATGAATTCGCGTCCGGTTGCCTTGGCGATCGACTTTCCAAGCGAGGTTTTACCGACACCGGGAGGTCCAACGAGACACAATATGGGTCCCTTCAATTTGTTCGTGCGCGCCTGGACCGCAAGATATTCAACAATCCGGTCCTTCACTTTTTCCAAAGCAAAATGGTCAGCATCAAGCACATCCTGAGCCTTTGCGATGTCACGCTTCAGCTTTGACTTCTTACCCCAAGGTATGCCTAAAAGCGTATCGAGATAATTGCGAATGACCGTAGCTTCCGCCGACATCGGTGCCATTCCACGCAGTTTTTTCAATTCGGCATTTGCTTTGGCCTTGGCCTCTTTCGACAATTTCATATTGTCGATCTTGGCCTGAATCTCGGCGATTTCATCGCCGCCTTCGCCGTCGTCGTTACCCAACTCGCGTTGGATGGCCTTCATTTGCTCGTTGAGATAATATTCGCGCTGGGTCTTCTCCATCTGGCGCTTGACGCGGCCGCGGATCTTCTTTTCGACCTGCAAAACTCCAAGTTCGCCCTCCATGAAGGCAAACGCCATTTCCAGACGGCGAAGCGGATTTGCTTCCACCAACAGTGCCTGCTTGTCAGACACCTTTAGCTGGATATTGGCAGCAACGGCGTCCGCTAGCGCGGATGGCGTATCGATCTCCGTCAATTGAACAGCTGTTTCCGCCGGCATTTTCTTATTTAGCTTCGAATAATTCTCAAATTGTTCGTTCACCGAACGCATAAGCGCCGTTGCTTCTGGCCCTTCAGCGCTCTGCTCTTCTACCAGTGATACTGAGGCTTCGGCATAGTCAGTTCCATGCTCGACTAAGTCGCGAAGTTCAGCCCGCTGCTTGCCCTCGACAAGCACGCGTACCGTGCCGTCGGGCAGCTTAAGCAACTGCATGATAGAGGCGGTAACCCCAATGGTGTACAAATCATCCTTGTCAGGATCGTCCTCGGCAGGATCAAGCTGCGCGACGAGAAAAATCTCTTTGTTGGACGCCATCGCCTTTTCAAGAGCAACGACCGACTTGTCTCGCCCGACAAATAGAGGCACGATCATGCCTGGAAAAACGACGATATCGCGCAATGGCAATAATGGAAGGTTGAGGTCCATAAATACTCCAATTGGCCACCGCTCAAAATTGGCGACAGGCCTGTTCTCCCTTAATATGAGCGCTTTGTGCGGGCTTTCAATGCATGTGCACCTCTTGCCGCAATTTTATTGGGGAAAAGCATGATCAACCTTTGTCTGTGAAAGCTGACAGGCCTATCAAAATGGCAATTTAAACCCAGCGGGCAATGGCAGGCCACTCGACATTTTGCCCATTTCAGCGTTGCTGGCAGCGTCAGCCTTTTCTCGAGCATCGTTGAATGCTGCGGTGATCAGGTCCTCAAGCATGCTCTTGTCCGCTGGAACGATGAGGCTGTCATCAATCGCGACATTCAAAATCCGCCCCTTTGCGGTTGCACGCACCTTGACGAGACCACCGCCGGACACACCTTCGACGTGAATGGTATCAAGTGTCGATTGAACCTGCTCCATTTGCTGCTGGATATTCTGAGCGGCTTCCTGCGCCGCTTTTATCATCTCTTCCATGCTCTTCATGCGCTTCTGCTCCATTTCATGTCATTTTCGTCGCTGTCGAGCAGCTCCGCCTCTGGAAACGCGGCAAAGGCAGCTTTGACCAGAGGTGACTCCAAAATAATCCGTTTCTCCGCCTCGGCCTTCGCTTGTTCTTTTTCAAGCAAACTTGGCTGCGCATCGCCTGCGCGCTCCTCAACGTCCCAGCGCGTACCCGTTACCTTGGCAAGTGCATCGCGTAACTCAGAAACAAACTGCGGCCCGACCGGTCCGGCCAATTGGTAAGCGAGCAATGGCGGGGCATATTCGACCAGACGTACCACATCGCGCAACGTCATCTCCATGCTGACGAATCCGTCACGCGCCAGCCGATCAAGAAGCGCATTGAAATCCGCTGGCATTAATGTCTGTACAGCTGCAGTTTGTGGAATGTCCAAAGCAGTCGGTGCCGATGCGGGCGGCGGCGCAGTGAACACCCCTTCCCCAATCATTTTTGCAAGCTCACCGGGGTCCGGGAGCGTGGCCGCATGCACGACACGCAACAAAGCCATATCGGCCGCATCGAGCGGAACGGATGCACGCGCAACCTCTTCCTGCCCCTTTAACAACAATTGCCACAAGCGGTGCAACACGGGAAAGGACAAGCGGTCAGCATGTTCCTCGACAACTGCGGTCGACTCGGCATCCAGCGCGCCGTCGCGCGGTGCGCCAACCTTTGCAAGCGTCAGACGGTGCACCTCGGACAAAAGCCCGGCGAACATGGCCAGCGGCTCAACGCCAAGATTATATTGGTTTTTTGCTTCTGCGAGCATCACTGGTGCATCACCTGTCAGGATCAAGCCAAACAGACGCCTGATGGCGCCACGGTCTGACAGACCCAACATCTCACGGACCTGCGCAGCTGTAACCTGTCCGTCGCCCTCCATATCTGCATGGGCAATGGCTTGATCGAGGATCGACAGTCCGTCGCGCACCGAGCCTTCCGCCGCCTGTGCGATGAGCGTCAATGCTTCGGTTTCGGCGGTCACAGCCTCTTTCGCGGATATTTCAGCAAAATGCGCAGCGAGCTTCTCGGTCGATATCCGTTTCAGGTCAAAGCGCTGGCACCGGGACAAGACAGTGATCGGCACCTTGTTCACTTCGGTTGTTGCGAACAAAAACTTCACATGGCCCGGTGGTTCCTCAAGTGTTTTCAAAAGCGCATTGAATGCGTTTTTCGACAGCATATGGACTTCATCGATGATGTAGATCTTGTAGCGCGCCGACACCGCCGAATATCGCACCGCCTCGATGATTTCGCGGACGTCGTCGACGCCGGTATGGCTGGCGGCATCCATTTCAATAACGTCAATGTGCCGGCCTTCGGCAATCGCAACGCAAGGTTCACACGATCCGCACGGGTCGATGGTTGGTCCGCCCTTCCCGTCGACTCCAATGCAGTTCAGTGCCTTTGCGATCAACCGCGCGGTAGATGTCTTTCCAACGCCGCGCACCCCGGTCATCAGGAAAGCGTGGGCCAAGCGGCCACGCCTGATGGCGTTGCCAAGCGTCTGGACCATCGCATCCTGACCAATCAGTTCAGCAAAGGTCTGCGGCCGGTATTTGCGGGCAAGCACACGATACGCCGCACCTCCTGCTGCAACCGGGTTAGTCGCTGCGGACGGTGCCGGCGTCTTGGGAGCGAGCGGCAAATCCAGACCAAGTCCCAAAGCATCTTCGGGCATGTCCGGGTCGCGTTCGGCGAAATCTGGATGGTTAGATTCGGGCATCATCCAGATGTTAGAATGGTCATCGACATTTGTCGAAGTCTTCTCAATCGAAAGGCGGGGAAAAGTAGGAGCCGAATGACCCGCAGCGAATTCGTTGTGGCTGCTTCCGTCAGGATCTGACCAGGTTGGCGAGTGCCACGTCCATCCGACTCCCGAGCCGCATATGGCCGCGACCGCGCTTAAATGCAAGACCGGCCGGTATAATTGGTAAATGGCATATTTACCGTGATGAGAAACGGTAAATTCACCGGGCGTTTGTAGGCAGGGTTAACCTCATGGGAAGCTTGGGTCATGAAAAACATGCCAGATACCACCAAAATCTATCAGCGTTACGAAGACGCTGCACAAGAGGACCGCAGCGCGCCACGCGTGCGCTTAAAAATTCCCGCTATCATGCGTCCTTCGGGATCGCCGGGCTTCTCGGTTATCGTCCGCGATTTATCGTTGTCGGGTGTTGCGTGCGAGGCGCTGACCGGGATGGCGCCGGGAACGCGGGTGTGGTTGACACTTCCGGGGCTTGCGGCGCTGCAGGCGAAGATAGTCTGGAACGACGGCACCATCGTCGGGTGCGAATTCAGCACTTTGCTCAATCCGGCCGTGCTTCAGAATATATTGGCACGGTTTCCGATCCAGGCTTAGGCGTTTCGGAGGTACCAGTCATAATCGATCGTCGGTACCTGGCCGAAATAGCGGTCCTGTTCAACCCGCTTGACGATCGTGAACATGTCAACGAAGCGGCTCCCGAGATAGTCGCGCATCAGCGCGGAGGCATGGAAACGGTCCACGGCAGCAAACCAGTTGCTTGGCGGTTTATCGTCGCCCGATCCGTCACGGTCATAGCCATTGCCGACCACAGCCGGGCCCGGATCCATGTGGTTGGTGATGCCGTGGTGAATGCCCGCCAGCACGCCCGCCACGGCAAGATATGGGTTGGCATCGGCACCACATGCGCGATGTTCGACATGGCGGCTTGATGGCGGGCCAGCCGGGATACGGAAAGAAACCGTGCGGTTGTTGACTCCCCATGTCGGTGCAACCGGGGCATAGCTGTTCGCCTTGAAACGGCGGTAGCTGTTCGCATGCGGCGCAAACAACGCAAAACAGTCACCAACGCTTGATATCATCCCGCCAATCGCATGGCGCAGCATGAACGTGCCTTCCGGATCATCGGATGCGAAAAGATTTTGCCCGTCGCTGTCGTTCATGGACACGTGAATATGCATTCCCGACCCCGCTTGTTCGGCAAAGGGCTTTGCCATGAATGTCGCTTCCAGACCGTGGGCCTGTGCAACCGCTTTCACGACCCGCTTGTACATAATCGCGTCGTCGCACGCGCGCAGCACGTCAGGCTTGTACCGCAAAGTCAGTTCGCATTGTCCAGGTGCGAATTCGGAAATTGCGGACTCGAGGGGGAGACCTTGAATATCGCAGGTTTCGTAAAGCTCGTCGAAAAAGGGACGAAAATCATCGAGTTCGCGCAAACCATATACTTCAACCATTTGGGGCGTTTCGCGGTTGTAGTCAGGTCGGGCCGGCCGGATAGACCCGTCACGCGCGCGTTTCGGATCCAGAAGATAGAATTCCAATTCGACGGCCAAGGCTGGCGTCAGGCCCATTTCTGCAAAGCGGTCAACAACAAGGCCAAGGACGTGGCGCGGGTCAAGATCATGTGGCTGGCCGTCGAGCTCATAAAAATCGACCATAAACTGCGCCGCATGGTCGCCTGCCCATGGTGTGCGCACCAGCGTGCCTGGAATTGGCTTCATCGACCGGTCAGCGTCGCCATCTTCCCAGACCAGACCCGTTTCCACTGTGTCTTGCCCAGTAATGTCCACAACAGCGATCGAACCCGGAAAAAAGCGACCAATTTCATAAACCGACAATACCTCATGCTGGCGCAGACGTTTGCCGCGGGGGACACCACCCATGTCAGTGTAAATCATCTCAATGGAATCAATATCTGGATGCGCTGCGAAAAACGCGTCGGCCTCGCTGCGCGGCGCAATTGTCGCCGATGATTTCGCCCGCTTGATTGTCATGATTATGCTTTCATCCGCCTGAATTTTAAGATGCTTGTAGCTCAGTCAACGCAGAGTTCAACTCCGCCGCAAGCCGGTCGACTTGCGCAGCTTGCGTAACCGGACTCACCAACATCATGTTGTGAAACGGCGCCAGCAAAATGCCGCGATTGGCAAGATAGAGGTGGATCACACTTTCCAGCTCGTGATCCATGGCTGCGCGCGCCTCGCTTCCATTGCGTGGCGGCACAGATGAATAAACCAGCTCAATGCGGGCGCCCGACTGGCTGACGTGCCAGTCCAGCGCATGCGCCGCGATCACCGCATTTAAAAGTGACACCAGACGGTCCGCTGTCGACAGCATATGATCATATGCCGCGTGGGTAATGACCTGTCCCAGCATTGCGTGCATCGCGGTGATGGCGAGCGCATTTGCGGACAGGGTCGTGCCGATGCCGCTGTGGCCTGCCGGACGCGATGTATTGAGCGCGGCCATCCGTTGCGAAATCTGCGTAGTGAAACCATAGACTGCGCAGGGGACACCCCCGCCAATGGATTTGCCCACGACCAAAATATCAGGCTTGGGACCATAAAAATTGCTGTGGCCGCCATAGCCCGTCGAAATGGTATGCGTCTCGTCAAACACCAATATCGTGCCGGTCTCATCGCACAATTGGCGCAGTTTATTCAGAAAGCCCGGCGCGTCGCGCACCATGCCAATGTTGGTCATTAACGGTTCCGCCAACACACAGGCAACGTCACCATCCCGCAACGCCGCAGCCAGCGCGTCCACATCGTTGAATTCTATCGCTACGGTGGTCGGCAGCAAATTCTGTACCTGCCCGATCAGGCTTGGCCGGTTGACCGCTTGGCCATCGCGCAGGTCGACGAACACATCGTCAACCGCGCCGTGGTAGCAGCCGTTGAAGATCAGAATCTTGTCGCGTCCGGTCAAACCGCGACACCAGCGAATAACTGCCTTGTTTGCCTCGCTTGCCGTTGTGGTGACCTGCCATTGCGGAAATCCGAACATTTCCGAGAGCATTTCAGCCAGTTCTGCGCCTTTCGCGGTGGGCAGCATGTAACTTAAACCCTGGCCCGCCTGCTCTGCGATCGCTTTGGCAAGTGGCTCTGGCGAATGGCCAAACATGCTTGCGGTATCACCAAGGCAGAAGTCGTCGAAGACTTGCCCGTCAACGCTCGTCAGGGTCGCTCCAGAGGCACTCTTGGCAACGATCGGGAACGGGCTGGACCAATCCAGCATCCAGTGGAAAGGCACGCCCTGGAACCATCCCTTAGCGCTTTTGGATTGCGCTTTGGATTTGGGATTAGCTTCAATGAAATGCGCCATTTCGCGCGCACGCATTCGGCTGATGGCTTGCCGGTCAATCACAAGCGATCACGCATTGCGTAATAGAGCATGCCAGCCACATGGAGGGGCCAACGGAGCATAATCCCACCGGGGAATGGTTTGGATGGTAGTCCGGACAGGATCGTATATGCCTGCGATTCCCCTGCCATCGCTTCCGCCACAACCTCCCCGTACAACGTCGTCAGCAATGCCCCATGCCCCGAGAAGCCATGGGCGAACCAGATTTTGCCCCCATCTGTGCGGCCGACATGCGGGAGGCGGTTCCGGCTAACGCCGACTGCGCCGCCCCACCGATAGTCAATTTTTATATCAACCAGGTCCGGAAAAACCTGAAGCATATGTTTGCGAACAAAGTCGTCGACACTGGCAGGCATGGAGGGCAAATATTTCTCACCTCCGCCAAATATAAGTCGGTTATCCGCAGACAGTCGAAAATAATTGAGCACAAATCGCGTATCGGCAATCGCCATGTCCGACGGGATCAGCGATCTCGCTCTGTCTTCACCAAGGGGTTCCGTCGCAATGTTGTAATTGAGGATCGGCATGGCGTAGCCGCCCAATCGCCGGTTGACGCTTGCAGTTTTGGTGTCTGTCGCAAGCATCGCTTTCTTGGCAAACACATTGCCACCTTCAACCCCCGCCCACACTTGGTCTTTCTGCTCTTTCACGCCTATCACGCGCTTGTTGGTGAAAATCTTGACGCCAGCGTTGGTTGCGGCGCGCGCGAGGCCAAGCGCATAATTCAGCGGATGAAAATGCCCCCCCTGCCTGTCGACCATGCCGCCATGATATAGTTCGCTGTTGACCACCTCTCGTCCGGCGTCCCGGGACCGTAATTCGACATCGTGATAGTCCATGTCACGTGCCAGGCATTCAGCTTCCTCGGCTAAATCGCGGTAATGTGCGGCGGTCCATGCCATTGTTGCATGGCCAGGTTTCAGGTCGCAGTCGATATTGTTTACAGCAATGCGGTCGACGACCCTGTTGCGTGCGTTCAATGACAGATTGAAGATGGCTTTGCCGTCAACCTTGCCGAATGCATTTACCAACGTCCGTGCATCCCATCGCCATCCTGGAATAAGCTGTCCGCCATTTCGGCCAGACGCGCCAAAACCAGGAAAATATTCTTCTAGAACGATGACTTTCATACCTAGTTCGGCCGCGCGCAAGGCGGCAGACAGTCCGGTGTAACCCGCGCCTATGACGACCAGGTCAGCATAATGATCACCCCACAAGGACTTATAGGGAGCCGCAGCATCTGCCGTCGCAGCATAATAGCTTTCGTCAAACAGAGGGTCGCCGGTCGGGAGAAGCATTTTTAGACGCGCAGCAACAAATGCTCGCGTTCCCAACTTGATACGACCGATTGGTAGTTGAACAATTCATAGTCCTTGACGGCATAAAAGATGTCGAAAAACTCTTCGCCAAGCAGATTGCGCACCGGCTTGCACGCACTGAAGCGGTCCAGTGCCGCCTCTAGCGTCCGCGGTAGCGTCCGGGCGCGGTTGTACGCGCTCCCCGTAATCGCCTTCGCCGGAATCATCCGTTCGACCATTCCGATATAGCCGCACACCAGCGATGCAGCCATTGCGAGATAGGGATTAGAGTCAGCACCCGGCAGACGGTTTTCTACGCGCCTGTTTGCCTTGTCCGATATCGGGACGCGAAATCCACAGCTGCGGTTGTCTTCGCCCCACTGGACATTGATTGGGGCTGCGCTGTCGGGACGCATCCGGCGGAAGCTGTTCACATTGGGTGCCCAAAGTGGCGAAACCTGTGGCATGAATTTTACGAGGCCGGCAATATAGCTGCGGAAAAGCGCGCTGTCGCGGCCATTTGCGTTGGAAAATAGATTTCTGCCGCTTTCTGCATCCACAACGGACTGGTGAATATGCATAGCGCTTCCCGGTTGGCCAGCCATGGGATTGGCCATGAAGGTCGCATATACGCCATGCTGTTTGGCAACTGCGCGGACCGCGCGCTTGAAAAGGAAAACCTGGTCAGCAAGCTTCAGCGGGTCGCCGTGAATGAAGTTTACCTCAAGCTGAGCCGCACCCATTTCATGGATCATTGTGTCGATATCAAGCCCCATCAACTCACAGTCATCGTAAATGTGGTCGATGATGTCTTCATATTCGTTCATCGCTTCTAGGCCATATGGCTGGCTCGCCGTCTCGGCACGTCCGCTTGAACCAGTGGGTGGCATCAACGGGAAATCGGGATCAACATTCTGGCTTACCAGATAAAATTCGACTTCAGGCGCCATGATTGGCTTCCATCCGCGATCGGCGTATAGGCTTAAGACCTTTTTCAAGATAGTACGCGGCGCGATTTCAACTTCAGTCCCATCGCCGTGAAGCACATCGGCAATGACAAAGGCAGTCGGGGACTTAAACCCTGGCGCCACACAAATGGTGTCGGCGTCCGCAATCAGAATCTTGTCTGGATCCTTGTCCCAGATATCAGCGATATCCTCGGGATAATGGCCATCAATTGTGCAAATGAAAACACTGCCCGGTATCCGCAACGATTTGTCACGGACCGAAGACAGGAACTTCTTTGCCGGCAAAACCTTTCCTCGCTGCACGCCATTAATGTCAGGAACGATGCACTCAACCTCATCGATTTTGTGCTCAGCGATCCAATTCGCAAGATTGACGGACATACTTTTTCACCAGGTTTCTGTAAGCAAGATAAGCGCATGCCGGACTTGAAAGGTCAAGCCCGGCATGTATCAATTCTAATATCGCTAGGCGTAAATTTTCACACCCGACACAAATCCTGGTTCTTGGTCAGAAACCGTAGCTCACTGAAAACACGACACGCGCCTTGCTATCATTGGGTGCAAAGATTGTTCGGCGATCGGTGTCGACATAAGATGCACCTACCGTAAAGCCTGCAACCGCCGCCGTCAGACCGAGCGACCAATCCAGCTTTGATTTGCCAGATGTAAACGCGCCGTCTTCCAAGCCGACCGAGCCAACGATTGAAATCGGCGAGTCAGGCAACGCGATGCTTGCATTCGTTGCGACATAAATATTGTCGTTGTTACCTGTATTGTCTTGGCTTGGAACGTAGCTGACCTGCGCGCCGACAGATGCGGGACCGACAGATGTGCCGAGTTTGCCAGTGAACTCGACATAGTTGAGGCCTGATACGCCAGGATAAAGATAATATGTTGCGCCGATGTCATAGGTCACGGCATCGCCACCAGCGAAACCGGCATAAAGATCGACTTCGACATCATCGCCCGAGTTTGGCGTAATATTTGAGCCCCAAACGCCCGCATATAAGCCGGACTCGTGCTTGACTGTCAAATAAGGCTGGAAGGCAAAATCCTTGTCCGACAGCGAGACGCCGCGAAAACGATAGTCGGACACAACTGCAGCGCCGCCAGTTATGGTGATTGGACCAGATGCTTCTTCTGCAGCTTCGTCTTGAGCAAAAACAGGCGCGGAAATTGCCATCGCGCTCATCGCGATACTCATGCCTGCCAGCTTCAAAATGGAATTACGCATAAATTACCCCCTTCGTAGGTATACCAGATTTTATCCCGAAAGTCTGCGCAATGCGCCGCCTTCGACATATGCCGTTCTTGTCCCGCTCAATCTGTTTGCCGCGCAATGGTTAACTTTGTTTTTACCTGCGCTTATTGTGCACGTGCACACAAACATCAATGTGCACACCAAGCAAGCAATTTTGTGTCAATGTCCTTGTCCTTTTTAAGTGATGTGACAAAACCGCCACAGTCTTGCGCAAGATTAAGATATCAGTGAAGAGGGGTATATGCTTGAAAATGACCCCTTAGCGGCATTCTGGATGCCCTTTACCGCCAACAGGACATTTAAGTCGCAGCCACGCCTGCTCGTGTCCGCAAAGGACATGCACTACCAAAGCGCAGATGGTCGCCAAATCCTTGACGGGACTGCCGGACTTTGGTGCAGCAATGCCGGGCATTGCCGCCAACCGATAGTGGACGCCATTTCGAGTTGCGCGGCAACACTTGATTTCGGCCCAACCTTTCAACTTGGCCATCCCCTCGCGTTTGAATTGGCCAGCCGCCTGGCGCCAATGATGCCAGATGGGGTCGACCGTATCTTTTTCACCAATTCGGGCAGTGAATCGGTCGATACCGCGCTGAAAATTGCGCTCGCTGCCCAACGTGCACGCGGTCATGGAACGCGTACACGCCTGATCGGCCGTGAACGCGGTTATCATGGTACAGGTTTCGGCGGAATATCGGTGGGTGGCATCGTCAACAATCGCCGTGTGTGGCAAGGCCTCCCCGGCGTTGACCATATGCGCCATACACATGATATAACGCGCAACGCATGGTCAAATGGCTTTCCCGAGCATGGCGCCGAACTGGCCGACGATCTCGAACGGCTGGTTACGTTGCATGGCGCAGAGACGATCGCCGCCGTCATAGTAGAGCCCGTCGCCGGATCGACGGGCGTTCTTGTCCCGCCGATTGGCTATTTGCAGCGATTGCGGGATATCTGCACCAAACACGGCATCATCCTGATTTTTGACGAAGTGATCAGCGGCTTTGGCAGAGTCGGCGGCGCAACGGCGTCAGAAACTTGGGGCGTGACGCCCGATATTATTGCCTTGGCAAAGGGCCTAACCAACGCAGCAGTACCAATGGGTGCAGTCGCCGTCAGCAGAAGCATTCATGACAACGTGGTCAATGCTTCGGCAGACGGCATCGAACTCTTCCACGGCTACACATACAGCGGCCACCCGCTCGCCGCGGCTGCAGCGCTGGCAACGCTTGATATTTACAGGGACGAAGGGTTGTTTGAGCAGGCCCATATGCTTGGCGCATATTGGGCAAGCGCGGCCCATTCCCTGCGCGGAAAACCTCATGTCATTGATGTGCGCAACATCGGACTAATTGCAGGCATCGAGCTCGAGCCCCGCCCCGGTGCGCCGACCAAGCGCGCAACAGAACTGTTTCATGCCTGCTTTGACAACGGCCTATTGGTGCGCGCGACAGGCGATATCATCGCGCTGAGCCCGCCGCTTATCCTGGCGAGACCGCACATTGACGAAATGTTCGGCAAGCTTGGCGATCTACTTCAGCATATCGCTTGAACGGGATCGCGTCCAACTGACCACGCTGCTGAAGATCGAGCAAAATCGCGCAACCAAGCAGTAATTTTTGGTGCTGGTCGAAAAATCTAACGGTCAAACACGCGCGGTGGGACAGTCCTGTTGACGACCTCTCGCAGCGCAAATGCGGTTTCAATCCGCGCCACTCGAGGCAAACGCGCAATTTCTTGCCGATGAATGATCTCGTAATCTTCAATGGAGGCTGCGCGGACTACCAGCAGATAATCGTTTCTGCCACTCATCAGGTGGCATCGAATTGTCGAAGGGCTATTCACGACCGCTGCCTCAAACGCTGCCATGGCTTCTTCGCTCTGGCTGTCGAGCGTGATAGTGACCATGACGGTCGCTGAAAGGCCAAGCTTCCGCAAGTTGATGTCTGCCCGGTAGCCACGCAATATGCCTTCGTCCTCCAGAGATTTCTGCCTGCGCGCAGCTGCGCTTGGGGACAGGCCAGCGGCTTCGCCCAACTCTAATTGAGTCGCGCGGCCATTGACCACCAAAGCGCTAAGTAATCTACGGTCAGTACGATCAAGTTGCATATTTTCGTTATCCTGATGTCGAAATGCGCAGAATATATGCGTGAAATACGAAAACAAGTCGAATCTTTGCGAACTATCCCCATGGCGACAATGCTATTTTCGCATTTGACAATATTTCAGGAGCAAAATCATGCGTGTTGGCGTCCCTAGCGAAATCAAGGTCCACGAATATCGCGTTGGCCTGACCCCTGGTGCGGTGCGCGAATATGCCGCGCATGGCCATCAAGTCATTGTTCAGTCTGGTGCAGGTGCGGGCATCATGGCCAGTGACGATGCTTACCGCGCTGCAGGTGCCGAAATTGCGGCAACCGCAGCTGAAATTTTCGCGAGCTGCGACATGATTGTTAAGGTCAAGGAGCCCCAGCCAAGTGAATGGGTGCAACTTCGGCCCGGGCAATTGCTGTTCACCTATCTACATCTTGCGCCTGATCCAGAGCAGGCGAAGGGCCTCATCGCGAGCGGGTGCACCGCGATTGCCTATGAAACCGTGACCGACGACCGGGGCACCCTGCCCCTGTTGGCCCCTATGAGTGAAGTCGCTGGTCGCCTTGCGATTGAAGCCGCTGGTGAAGCCATGCGCCGCAGCGAAGGTGGGGCAGGTATTTTGCTTGGCGGCGTCCCCGGTGTTCCGGCTGGCCGCGTCACAGTGCTGGGTGGCGGCGTTGTTGGCACCCATGCTGCACGCATGGCTGTCGGACTTGGCGCCGAGGTGACCATAGTTGACCGCTCGATCCCCCGCCTGCGCCAGCTTGATGAAATGTTCAACGGACGAGTGCGCACGCGCTATTCCACGCTCGAGACGATCGATCATGAAATCAGCATCGCCGACGCCGTCATTGGCGCAGTGCTCATTCCTGGTGCAAGCGCACCGCGGCTGGTTACGCGCGAAATGCTCAAGCGGATGAAGCCTGGCTCAGTCCTCGTCGACGTGGCAATCGACCAAGGCGGCTGCTTCGAAACGTCGCGCCCAACCACGCATGCTGACCCGACCTATGTGGTTGATGGCATAATCCATTATTGTGTGGCGAATATGCCGGGCGCGGTGCCGCAAACCAGTGCGGCAGCATTGAACAACGCAACCCTGCCTTACGGCCTCGCACTCGCAGATAAGGGTGTTGCTGCGCTCGAGACCAGCACGGAGACAGGGCGCGGATTGCTCGCTGGATTGAATATCCACAAGGGCAAGGTTACCAGCCAGGCCGTCGCGGAAAGCCTTGGCCTTGCATTTGTTGCGCCTGAAACAGCCCTCGCCGCGTGACTTGACCGTTTGCAGGTGCTAACGGCGCTGCATGGGTAAAGAGGGGCGGATTACGGCGCATCAGATTGCAGCCATGCTTGGGGTGTCACAACCCACGGTGTCGCGTGCCCTGCGCGGGGATAAGAAGGTCAATGAGAACACACGGGCGCGCATCGTCGCGCTCGCGAATGAACTCAATTATTCTGTAGACCATAATGCGCTTCGCCTGCGCACCCAACAAACCCATTCGATCGCTTTGGTCATCTTGTGTCGCCAAGGTGAGAACAAAGCGAACATAAACCCGTTTTATCTGTCGTTGCTGGGTTGCATTGCCGCGTCTGCTTCGGAACGCGGCTATAATCTCATCATCTCATTTCAGGACTCGCCCGCCAATTTTTTTGCCAATTATACCGGCAGCCGGCAGGCCGATGGACTGATCGTGATCGGCAGCGGTCAAAATCTAGAAGGCTGGCATTTTTTCGGCGAATATGCCCGGCACCAAACGCCAATGATCTGCTGGGGCGCAAGCAAAGAAGACCTGATTTCGATCAAAAGCGATAATGTGCAGGGCGCACGGTTGGCAATTGAACATTTGTTGAAAAAGGGCTGCAAACATATTGCCTATGTTGGCCCGACCAACAGCGAACAGCCACAGTTTCAGGACAGGGTTACCACTTATCTGGCCGAAGTGGGGGACAAGGGAATGCAACCCATTTGTCCGCCACTTCCAGAAAATGCCGTACGCGAAGATCAAGGCTATGCGGCAGTCAAAGGCTT
>JBBQPQ010000051.1:0-17032 GCA_038217195.1 Sphingomonadales bacterium
AAATAGCTCGTGGCTGAAGCGATAATCTCAAATGACACAGTATTTCCTCAGGATATTTTGACATTCCTATAGAGCGAAATAGAAGGTGCACAAAGAGTTTAGGAGAGAATCATATGCCGTCCCCGTTGGACCTTGCAATCGATGCCACAATAGCCCGCTTGATGGATAATGATGGCCCGTTGGCTATTACCCATGTCGAGAAATATGGTGCGCAAATACCCGTTTTTGCGAAAGCACCCGGTAATGTCGCTGATTATCTGGCGTTTTTCTGCGCGACCCATGCCCAAAAGGAATTTTTGGTCGATGGCGACATCCGTTTAAGTTTTGCTGATACGTATCAGGCCGCGCGCACATTGGCGGGTGGCCTGGTCGAGGGGCACCAGCTTCAAAAAGGTGAGCGGGTCGGCATTGCAGCGCGCAATTCTGCAAACTGGATTGTCGCTTATATGGCGATCATCATGGCAGGCGGTGTGGCAACGTTGCTGAACGGCTGGTGGCAAGGGGGCGAGCTTGCAGAAGGCATTCGCATGGTAGGCTGTCGTTTTGTTCTGGCCGATGAACAGCGCGCTGCGCGTATGGCAGGACAGGACCTCGGTGATAGCGGCCTACTCATTTTCAATCATGACGTACCACCACTTGATGGCTTGTCGGTATTGACCGCCAAGGGCGGCGGAGCATCCACTCCGCTGCCAACAATCGATCCGCTGGATAATGCGACGATTTTATATACTTCGGGTTCAACCGGGCAATCCAAAGGCGCCGTGTCTGATCACCGTGCTGTGGTACAGGGTGCAATGAGCTATGTGGGGCAAACACTCGTGTTCTTCGAGCTTTTGTCCGCCAGCGGCCAATCGATGCCCGCCCAGCCATCAGCGCTCGTCAATGTACCATTATTCCACGTGACCGCATCAATTCCTTTAGTGCTGCAAAGCTTCGCCATTGGCCGCAAACTGGTATTGATGCCCAAGTGGGACGCCGAAGAGGCGATGCGCATAATAGAGAAGGAACGTATCACCTATTTCGTAGGCGTCCCGCTTATGAGCATTGAATTGGCAACGCATCCAGCGCGTCATAAATATGACCTGACAAGTTGCACTGCCTTTGCCGCTGGAGGTGCCCCGCGCCCTGTCGAACATGTTAAAAAGATCCGCAAAGAGATGAGTTGGGGCTATCCGTTATTGGGTTACGGACTTACAGAAACCAACGCGGTAGGCTGTGGCAATTTCACGGACAACTATCTAGAAAAACCTGACAGCACAGGTCCAGCGACAAAGCCTTTGGTTGAAGTCGAAATGCTCGACGATGACGGAAACATCTTGCCGCAAGGCGAACGTGGCGAAGTTGGCATTCGTTCAATCGCCAATTTCAATGGCTATTGGAACAATGACGACGCAACGCGGGACGCCTTTACCGCCGACGGCTTTTTCCGGACGGGGGACATCGGTTATCTCGACGAAGATGGCTATTTATTTATCGTCGACCGCAAGAAAGACATCATCATCCGCGGCGGCGAGAATATCAGCTGCCCCGAAGTCGAAGCCGCTGCCTATGAGCATGACTCGATTGTTGAGCTATCAGTATTTGGCATTGCCGATGAACGATATGGCGAGGTTCCAGGCATTGTCTATCATACGAAGGACGGGGTCCCATTGTCTGCAGAAGAATTGAAAGCATTTTTGGCGCCGCGCCTTGCACCATTCAAAATGCCTGCGCACTTCTGGCAAGTAGCAGAACCATTGCCGCGTTTGGGGACCCAGAAAATCGATCGCGTGGCATTGCGGCGCGAATATAATGCCAAGATATCTGCTTAAGGCTGACATGGCGCCCATTCGCGCCTAAGGCCATATCATGGCATCAACGGCTGAACGGATTATCAAACAACGCGATATTATCGACCGCAATGCGCTTGCCGAAAAAATTGAATCCGTTGTACGCGAACGTGATGCCCAAACGCGCCGTCCGCACGTCCTTGAGATACTACAAACCGCGCTTGCCTGCGGCCGGGAGGAAATAAGACGCCGCTTGGCGGAGAACCCGTCGCAGGGTTATCGGGCATCAGCCGAGCAGTCGTTCCTGATCGATCAGATTGTCCGCCTGATTTATGATTATGTGACGGTGCACGCGTATCCAGCCGCGAACCGTTCTGCTTCAGAGCGCATCGCTGTCCTCGCCGTGGGCGGCTATGGCCGCGGCGAAATGGCGCCGCATAGCGATGTCGATATTGCTTTCGTTACACCGTACAAACGCAGTCCTTGGACCGAGCAGGTCGTCGAAGCCATTTTATATCTCTTGTGGGACCTTGGCCTTAAGGTCGGGCAATCAAGCAGATCGCTCGATGAAACAGTGAAGATGGCCCAAGAGGATTTGACGATCCGCACGGCGCTTCTTGAAAGCAGGTTTGTTTGGGGCGACCGCGGCGTTTATGAAGAAGCATCGGTGCGCTTCTGGAAAGAAGTCGTTGCAAACACCGCACCCGACTTTGTGCGATTGAAGATGGCAGAGCGCGACGAACGTCATAAGCGTATGGGAGACAGCCGCTATGTTGTTGAACCCAATATTAAGGATGGAAAAGGTGGCCTGCGGGATTTGCACACCCTCTATTGGATAGGCAAATACATCCACAAAGTTTCGGCGGCGTCTGAACTTGTGCATGTTGGTCTGCTGACAGCAGATGAGTACAACCGGTTCCGGAAAGCCGAAAACTTCCTGTGGGCCGTTCGCTGCCATATGCATAATATTACCGGGCGCGCGGAGGACCGGCTCACATTCGATCTGCAGCGCGAAGTCGCCGAGTTGATGCAATTTGCTGATCGGCCTGGCAGGTCTGCGGTCGAGCGTTTCATGCATTATTATTTTCTAAACGCCAAAACCGTCGGCGACGTGACTGGCCTGTTCCTTGCACATTTGGACGAGGCAATGGGCAAAAAGGGTCGCCGGTTTCTGCCGAGCTTCAGCCGCAAGCCGCGCAAGCTCAATGGATTTCAGTTGGATCGCGGACGATTGGCGTTACCCGATGACCAGTTTTTTGTTCAGGATCCGGTCCGCTTGCTCGAAATCTTTCATCTCGCTGATTTGCACGAGTTGGAAATCCATCCATTAGCAATGCGCGTGGCACAAAGGGATGCGCGACTGGTCGATAAGACAGTGCGGCGCGACCCGCGTGCCAATGCCCTTTTCCTCGATATTCTGACATCGCCGCGCGATCCCGAGACGGTGCTTCGCTGGATGAATGAATCCACGATCTTTGGCAGGTTTATTCCTGATTTCCGGCGTGTCGTCGCGCAAATGCAGTTCGACATGTATCACCATTATACCGTCGACGAACATTCCATCCGCGCGATTGGTTTGCTGGCTGATATCAACAGGGGCAAGTTGAAACAGGACCATCCGCTGTCAACCGCCATTGTCCAGCAAATCGTCAGCAAGCGGGTGCTGTTTGTTGCGACCCTGCTGCACGATATCGCGAAGGGGCGCGGGGGGGATCACAGCGTACTTGGCGCTCAAGTGGCAGAAACCTTGTGCCCGCGTCTTGGTCTGTCAGCGGCGGAGACAGAGACTGTCGCGTGGTTGGTGCGTTACCATTTGCTCATGTCCGCCACCGCGTTCAAACGAGATCTGGCAGACTTCAAGACTATTTTGGACTTTGGCCAGGCGGTGCAATCGCCGGAGCGGTTGAAGCTCCTGTTGGTGCTGACGGTGGTCGATATCCGCGCCGTGGGCCCGGGTGTATGGAACAGTTGGAAACGGCAATTGCTGTCCGACTTATATGAAGCCACTGAAGAGGTGCTTCGGCTCGGGCATAAACAAAAGGGGCGAGACGAACGCATCGCATCGAAAAAGGCGCGACTGGATTCGGCATTGCGATTGCCTGCCGACAAATTTTCTGCATTCGCAAAAATACTTCCCGATGCATATTGGATCGCGGAGCCCGATGACATTATCGAACGCAACGCCAAGCATCTTTTGAAACATAAAGGCACCAACCTGGCCATCGACGCGTGCTTCTATCCCGATAGGGGTGCAACGCTCGTTACCGTTTTTGCAGCCGATCATCCCGGGCTCTTTTACCGAATAGCCGGTGCCATCCATTTGGCCGGCGGCAACATCATTGATGCCAGGATCCATACAAGCAGTGACGGCATGGCAATCGACAACTTCTTGATTCAAGATCCGTTGGGTCGCCCATTTCGCGAGCAGAGCCAGCTGGACCGGCTCAAACGAAACATAGAAGAAGCGCTGAGCAACCGCGCAAGGTTGATGACTCAGCTGGATGCTAAGCCAAAGGCATTACGCCGGGCTGACGCCTTTAAAATTGCGCCATCGGTGTTGATTGATAATCAGGCCTCAAACCGCTTTACCGTGATCGAAGTCAATGCACTCGACCGCCCTGCCTTGCTCAACAATCTGGCTCTTGCGCTCTTTGAATCCAAAGTCACATTGCACAGCGCGCATATCGCAACATATGGCGAACGGGCAGTGGATACATTTTATGTGACCGACTTGTTCGGCGCAAAAATTGAGAACAAAAACAAATTGAAGGCGCTTGAAGGTCGGCTTTTGGAGGCCGCAACTGTTCGGGCGCGCGTCAAGGCAAAAGCAGCCGCGTAAGACCCGGTGGCGATCTGCTTCTTGGTGGCAGGCGTGCACAAAAAAAGGCCAGTCTCTCGACTGGCCTTTTTTCTAACATGTAGTCAGTTTTGGAATTACATTCCCGAACCTGGACCGTAGGTAACTTCAACGCGACGGTTTTGCGGTTCACGCTCACCATCAGCGGTCTGTACCAGAGGTGCAGTCTCACCGAATGCTTCAGTGGAGATTGCTCCACCAGTAACGCCCTTGGACTCAAGGTAGGAACGAACGGTATCGTTGCGACGCTGCGAGAGACCGACGTTATACTTGGCTGTACCCGACTTGTCGGCGTGACCGGCAAGCATGACCTTGGCGCTGCCACAGTTCGAATATTGCGCAACGGCATTATCCAAGACCGACGCGGCGTCAGGACGCAGGTTCGACTTATCCCAATCGAAGAACACGATATATGGACCCGTGTTGCAAACCGGTGCCGGTGGTGGCGCTGGTGGGGGTGGGGGTGGTGCCACATAAGGTGGTGGTGGTGGTGGTGCCATAACTTCAACTGGCTCAGGAGTGCCGCCGAAGTTATAGATCAGGCTGCCCATGATGCTGTGCGAACGGAAGCGTGTATCTACGCCACGGCCAAGACGATCAACGAGGTTGACCTTGTCCGCGTTGAAGAAACGATACTTCAAACCAACATCCCAGTGATCGCTAATTGGAGCGCGAACGCCGGCAAGTGCCTGCCAGGCAAACCCAGTGTCGGAATCATCAAGAAATGCAGGAGCCGCGAAAACGGTCTGCACGTCTACACGTGCTACACCGACGCCGCCGCCCACAAAGCCTTGAATGCCGTCATCATCGCCAAAATCCAAAAGTCCATTGACCATGAAGCTGAGTGCACTTGCATCACCAGCAACGGCGTATGAACCACCGCGTTGGAGTGTTGCACCGCTGCCACTAGGAATCTGTGGGGTTTGGCTATTGAAACCGCTTACATCAGCCTGACGATAGGATACTTCTGATTCAAGACGGAAACCGCCGAAATCATAACCAACGACGCCGCCGAAATCATAACCCTTTTTCATGTCTACCGACGCTGCATTATCCAGCGTACCGATATCCAAACTCAGGTCTTCTACAATCATGGCACCGCCATCGACTCCAACATACCACTGGTCGTCGCGGGCCAAAGCCGGTGATGCCAGAGCAGTAGAAGCGAGCGCCAGACTTATGGCTAACTTACGCATCAACTTTCCCCTTTTCTATCTTAGGAACGGAATTTCGAGAACGTAGGTCTATCGATTCTGTTCCATTGATGCAAGTCGCTATGTATCTATACTGTTGCTAAAATGTCGCCATTTTTGGAGAAAGGTTATAATAAACCCTACTTTTCTGAGCGTCTCCGCTCATGTTGCCAAAATACCTATCGACCTGAAATATTGCAAAATCGCCGTTAGCACTGCCCGTGCTTCGCTTACCGCAACTGGCTGTCCTTGCTCCCACGGCGATTGAAGCTGGAATGCTGGACGGAAGTATCGCGCGTAGACTGGCAGTTTATGCAGGTGCGGACGCCGGGCAAAACCGCGCGGCGGCGTTCGGGGATTGGCTCGCCGCAATCGTCGCAATATTCGGCGCTTTTGCCGGCTGGCATGCGGGCACGGGCGCCGGAGACCGCGTCGTTGACGCTATCGTCTATCTGGTCCTGCACCGCGCCGTCTCTGGTCCAACCGCCAGCCATCAGCCTTGCTCCGCATGTGGGCCTAGCGCCGACTGGATCACCAGCCCCCACAAAGCCACATCGTTTTCGTTGGACAAAGCAGGCGGCGGCGCGCGCAAGGTCTTGAGCACGGCGATCGCCTCCTCCTGAAAATCCGGCCAGTTGGCATTGACGAGTTCCGAGGCAACGTCGTCGCCCGCCGCCCCTGCGGCATTGCGGCTGAAATACTGGCCAGCAAGCACGCGCGAGATCCGTTCCACGACATCCATGTCAGCGTGTGCCGCCATGTGGCTCGTCCGCACCGCCTTCGCCCTCTTTGGGTTCAGCGGGCGGAAAGCTTCCGCCGCCGCCGGCGGGATCATCATCATAATCCTCGGCTGCGCCCGAACCGCCAGCACCTGCGCCAGCGCCAGTCACTTCGCCATTGCCATAGCCAGGAGGGCTGCCGCGATTTTCCGCTTCGTCATTGGGTTGCGACCCAGGCGCTTGCGGATCAGGTGTCTGGGTGTGGGGCGCCTGCGTGTTGGGGGCTTCGGGTTGTGCGGGGGTGTTGGTGTCGGCAGGGGTTGAAGGCTCGGTCATGTTGCAATCTCCTTGATTGCCTAAACCACCGCAGCTTTGCCAAGGTTCCCATCGCCGCGGCGCACGGGGCAGTGGTGCCGACAAGATCATTTCGGTTTGAACAGACTTTGGCTAAGGCAGGTGAATGGCGCGCATCATCCTGTTCAACAAACCTTATGGCGTCCTGCCGCAATTCACAGACAAGGGGACCGAGGGCTCACCGCGCCCGACCTTGTCGGCTTTCATCGATGTGCCCGGTGTTTATCCTGCCGGGCGGCTGGATATGGACAGCGAGGGGCTGATGCTGCTCACCGACGACGGTAGGTTGCAGGCGCGGATTGCTGATCCGAAATATAAATTGCCCAAAAGCTATCTGGTTCAGGTCGAGGGCGACATCAGCGACGAGGCACTGGCGAATTTGCGGCGCGGCGTATCGCTGAAGGACGGGCTGACCGTGCCGTGCGAAGCGGACCGTGTTGCCGACCTGGACATCTGGCCGCGCGATCCACCGATCCGCGTGCGCCAGTCAATCCCCGATGGCTGGATCGAACTTGTCCTGCGCGAAGGCCGCAACCGGCAGGTTCGCCGTATGACAGCTGCCGTGGGATATCCGACGCTTCGCCTTGTCCGCCGCGCGATTGGCGACTGGACGATTGATGGCCTGGCACCCGGGGTGTGGCGCGAGATAGAAGGCTAGTCTGCGAGCCCGGTATTGATCGGGCGAGCAACGCGCTTGCCCTTCGTTCGACTAGTGAGGTGGAACTGGCCACAGCGGTCACAGCGATAATGTCGCAAATTGATGCTGGCGTTTTGCGCGGTAGCCTGCGCTTCGCCCTCCGAAGCGAACCGCGCTTTTTTCGCGCAGATGCTCAACCGCGTGCGCAGATCATCCTTCGCTTTCGAATGCGATGCAGCCCATGTTGCACAATGTCGTCAGAAGCGCGACGGCTGCCGGAGCTTCGGCCAATGCTGGGTCGACGACCAGACTGTTCTGCGCGCACAGGCCTTGCGCCAGTTGCGCAGTCTCGCCGGTGCAATCGAAGCTTTCGCCATCGGCAAATAGCGTGAGGGCGTCGGAACCCTGAGCGATGAACACCAGCCGGCTGGCGGGATTGCGCGACAGCGGCGCGCGTTGCGCAACCGCCACGCGGACGTCGTGAGCATCGACCGGCGCTTCGGGCCGCCAATCCATATCGGGATATTTGGGCGTGCTGTTAAACGCCCCGAACCAGCGGGCAAAGCTTTGCGGGTTGGAAAGGGTTTCGAGCATCATCCGCTGCAGGCTCGCCAGCGCATCCGCGGAAATCTCCCCAGAGTTGGATTGCCGCTGCAAATTGGGGTCGCGGTAGAGATCGTCGTCGGCGACATTGTCGAGAACCTCATCGACATAATGGCCCAGAAGGTCGGCCCGCGACGGCGCGCGAAAGCCGACCGAGTAGGTCATGCAATCCGGACCGACCGCGACGCCATTATGCGCGATGCCCGGCGGCACATAGAGAATATCGCCGGGTTCAAGCACCCATTCCTCCAAGGCTTCAAAATCGGCGAGCAGTTTCAGATCCGCGTTCGGCAGCAATGGCGTGTCGCTGTCGCAATGCGGCCCGATCTGCCAGCGGCGGCGGCCAAGCCCCTGAATGAGGAAAACATCATATTGGTCGAAATGTGGTCCGACGCCGCCCTGGTCGGCAGCGAGGCTGACCATCACATCGTCGATGCGCCAATTGGGGATGAAACGGAATAAAGCGAGCAATTCGGCCACGGCGGGCACATGATGATCGACCGCCTGCACCAGCAAGGTCCAGTGGCTTTCGCTTAAGGAGGTAAGGCGCTCTTCGGCCAAGGGCCCCTGCTCCATCAGCCATCCGTGCCGCGTCTGGCAAACCAGGCGCGATTCCACCTCCTCGGCGCAAGCCAAGCCCGCTAGCTCATCCGGCTCAAGCGGATTCTGCCAGCCGCTCCACGCATTGCGGATCAGCAGCGGCTTTTTCTGCCAGTAATCACGCAGGAACAGGTCGATGTCGAAGTTTTGAAAATCCATTCCAACGCGCTGTGCAAAATAGCGCGAAAAAGCAAGCCTTCGCTGAAGGCTCGCGTTCTGCGCCAAATGGAACAAAAGCAAGGCTGCGCCATTTGTCTACCTTCAACAGGAGGATGCAAATATGGTACAAGAACGTATAGTCGAAACCACTGATGCCCAAGGCACAGTCGTTGAGCGCGCTTATGAGCGCGACACTGGCCCCGCTTCGGTCACAGTCAATACTGCGCCAACAAGCGGCGGCGGTTTTGGCGCAATCACGGCAATATTGTTGTTGCTCGTTTTGGCTGTCGGCGGATTTCTTCTCTTCTCGAAGAACGGCTCGGAACAGCGCAAAGACGACGCCGTGGCCGAAGCTGCTGGCAATGTTGGCGAAGCTGCCCAAAAGGCGGGCGCTGCGGTTGAAAAAGCCGCAGGCAAGATCGCAAATTGACCGGTACGTCTATTCCGCACGACACTTTGCTTCTCGTCGCCGATGGCGAGAAGATGATGTTCCTGCGCAATCACGGAGATGCGGCTCAGCCGGAGTTCCAACTTGAAACCCGGCAAAACCGTCCCGAGCTTCCTGATCATGTCGGAAAGCAGGGCACGTCGACCGGCGGTGGCGATCAGGATTTTCACAAGGATGAAGAAAACCGCTTTGCGGCTGGCCTTTCGGACCAGTTGCGCATGCGGGCACTCGCCCATGATTTCGACGCACTGATCATCATCGCACCGCCACGTACGCTTGGCGAATTGCGCAAGAATCTGCATGCCGAGGTTGAAAAGCGGATCATCATGGAACTGGCCAAGGAAATGACCGATAGGCCAATTCCGGACATCACTGCGATGTTGATGACGCGCAGCGACGCCCAGTAATCTCGGCATTTTGATTTTTCTTTGTCCTGAATTCAAAGCACGCCATAAGAGCCCCTAAGATTGCCAAGGGGGCCGCTTGCTCGATTTCTTACTTTTGCTCTGCGTCATCGGTCTGGCATTTTATGTCTGGCTGATGCGCGCCGACCTGCGCTATCTTCGCCGGCGGCTGGAGGAGCTTGAGGATCTCGACTGGGCGAGCAGGACTAAATCTGCCGCACCCAATGCTGATCCGGCCCCGCAAAAGCTGGTGGTGACAAAACGGACGGCGCAGCCCGTCACCTCGGCCTCGGTGCCATTGACCAAGTCAGACCGGGCGGCACCTCCTGTCCCGCCGCCTGCATCGGAGCCGGATAAATCTGCGCCCCCGCTTTCGGCGCCGATCAACTTCGAAAATCTGGTCGGCGGAAAGCTGCCCATTTGGGTGGGCGGCATTGCTCTGGTCTTTGCCGGTTTCTTCCTTGTTCGTTACACGATCGAGGCCGGGCTGTTCGGACCAGCCGCGCGGTCAGTGACCGCCACCATCTTTGCCTGGCTGTTGATTGCGATCAGCCTGTTTGGCGCCAAGCTGCCCAAGATCGGCGATTCCTTTGCCGCTGACCCGCGCGTCGGGCAAAGCCTTGCCGGTGCCGGAATCGCAACGCTGTACGGAACGCTGTATATGGCAGCAGAGATCTACGGCCTCATCGGCATAAGCACTGCCTTCATTCTGCTCGTCCTCGCCACTGCCATCGCCTTTGCGCTCGCGCTGCGCCACGGCCCGCCAACCGCGCTTATGGGGCTGGTCGGCGGATTTGTCGCGCCTTGGGTCGCTGGCATGGGCGCCAGCAATCTGCCAAGCCTGCTGCTGTATCTTGCCGTGTTTATCGCAGCTTTGTTCGGGCTTGCGGTCTGGCGGCGCTGGCTGTGGCTGCTGGTGCTGGCATCGGGCGGCGGGCTTTTGTGGAGCCTGGTGATGCTCTTTGCCGCGAACAGCAACCTTGCGCTGCTTGCCGGCTTCATCGCAGCCACTGGCGGTGGCGCGATCCTCGCGGCAAAACGTTTTGAGCATCTGGACGGATATTGGTCGCCGCTTGCGCGCTTTGCCCCGATAACGCTGGCGCTCGTTCAGTTGGCGCTGCTCCTGCCCAAGATGGAATATTCGGTCATCGGCTGGATATTCTATTTTCTACTCTCCGCGCTGGCGATCGCGCTGGCATGGCGCGAGAAAATCCTGCCGCCGCTTGTGGCCGGAGCGTTGCTGTTGGTGTTGGGGCCATTGGGCGTCGCATGGGAAGCGGACGGGGCAAGCCAGCGCAATCTGTTCGCGACGGTCGGCGTCATTCTGCTGTTTGGACCGTCGGGACATATCCGGGCGCGCCAATCGACCGAGGCGTCGACCTATTGGGCGATTATCGGTTTTGCAGCTCCGGGGCTTTGCTGGCTCACGGCTGCAATATCCGGTGGCATCGATAATGATCAGATTTGGGCGGCCATGGCCGCGCTCGCCGCTGTGCCGGCGCTGTGGACTGCATGGGAATGGCACAGCAAGCAACGCGCGCCGGAACTGCAACCATGGGCCACCGCGGTGGCAGGCGCCATGCTGTGGTTTGCCTTGGGACTATTGCTGGGCGAAAACTGGTTCCCAGTCTCGACAGCGCTCATCGCCTTGGGCATTGCCGCCTGGGCAAATATAACCAAGGGGCTTTGGGAACGGCGGATCAGCTGGCTTCCTCTTGGCACCGCGATTTTGACAGCGACCGCATATTCCTACCAGTTTGTCGATGCAATTGGCGCGTCATTATCGGGCGCTGGCGCGATCATGAATCGCTTGCCTGGCATCAGCGAGGCTTTCCGGACGACCTTCGTTCCCGCCTTGCTGATTGCCGCTGCGGCATGGACGCCTGTCTTTGCCACTGGCAGACGCACCCACCAGCTGGTCGTCATTGCTGGCGGCGCTGGCGTGGCGGCATGTGTCTGGCTGCTCGCCAAGCAGGTTGGCAATATCGTCTCGCCGTCGGATTTCATCCGCTTGGGTTTCATAGAACGCGCAGTGATTACGCAAGTCTTCTTCGGACTTGGATGGTTCGCCTTTGCCCAATCGGACAAGCGACCCGAATGGCCTTATTTGCGCAAGGTTGCGCTGATCTTGTGTGTTGTCGGTATTTTCCGTGTGATCTGGTTCGATCTTGTGATCCTTAACCCGCTGTTTGACCCGCAATCGGTTGGTCCAGTGCCGATCGCGAACTTTGCCACAGCTCATTTTGCCGCAGTGTCGGCATGGCTGTGGGTGCTGGCGGCAAAATTGCCTGCCCGCTGGCCGACCAAAGGCGCGTCCTTGGGGACGATGATGGTTACCGTAGGGATCACGGTGCGGCAGGCTTTCCAGGGCAATCTGCTGTCGGGCGCCGATGTCAGCAACGCCGAAAATTATGCCTATTCCGCTGCGTTCATGCTGCTTGCAGTCGTGTGGCTGACCCTTGGCATTCGCAGCGGGCTCGCATTGCTGCGCCTGGCTGGATTGCTGTTGCTCACTGTGGTAACGCTTAAGGTGTTTCTGGTGGATGCTGCGGCGCTGTCCGGTCTTTTGCGTATCGTGTCGTTCCTGGGTCTTGGCATCGCACTGATTGGCATCGGATGGGCCTATGGGCGCGTGATGCAGCCGAAAAACGAAAACAGCCCGGCAGATTGATAGCCGTCACCGGAACATAAACCGAGGCTCTTGGTTTTCACGCCAAGGAGTATGTCATGGCTGTGATTCTGGATATCGCTGGAAAACGCTTGCCGCCACGCAACCAGTCCAAAAACCGGCTGCGGGCGCAGGATATGCGCGACCTGTTGAAGGCGCTAATTATGCTGTCGCTGATCATCTGCGGCTATCTTGTGTTTGTGCCTGCCGATGCGCCGGCACAGTCGACTCAAGTCGCCGCTCAACATAACTCCCCCGCGCGTTAAAAGCTTGGACAAGCTGCGCTGCGCGTCTTAACGCGTGGGCAAATGTTGAAACGCCTCTACGAATGGATGATGGAAAAAGCCGGGCACGCGAATGCCGAGCGCTGGCTTTTCCTGTTTTCCTTTGTGGAAAGTTCTTTCTTCCCAATCCCCCCACATCCATTGTTAGGACTGATGTGCCTTGCGCGCCCTGACAAGGCACTCAGGTTTGGCGCGGTTTGCACTTTGGCATCGGTTATGGGTGACCTGTTCGGTTATGCCATCGGCTATTTTGCTTACGAAACCATTGGTGTGTCGCTGTTGAAAGCGCTTGGGCTTTGGGAAAGCTTCCCGGCTGCAGCCTGCTATCTGCGCGAATTTGGCGCCGAGATCATCCTGGTCAAGGGCGCCACCCCGATCCCGTTCAAGCTGATTACGTTAACCGCAGGCTTCATCAAAATGGACCTGTTCACATTTGTCTGGGCAAGCATCCTAAGCCGCGCATTTCAATTCATGCTGGTCGGATTTTTGTTCTGGAAATTTGGTCGTCCGATCAAGGCGTTCATCGACAAGTATCTGGCTTGGGTTACCGCGGCTTTCCTCATCGCCGTGGTGGGCGGATTTATCGCCTTCTCGATGCTGGCTGGCAGTGGCACAAAAAAGAGTGACCGTTGCTCAGTTGTTTCCACTATCCAGCGGTGATCAATTTGAGCAAATAACGACGACCGGCTATCAATATCTGACGGGGCCGTAATGGGGATGGAATATGGACAACAGTTCACGCAAAATAGTCAAGATTATCGCGATTTTAGCTCTCACTGTCATGGCAGTGATCGCCGCGAAATTCTATGTCGACTCTGTCAGCGAGCCAAACAACCCGGCTGCCTTACCTGCACCAGAGGCGCTGAGCGATAGCGACGAGGCCGCAGTGACCCAAGGTCAACCTGAAAAGGCCGCTTCGGAATTTTCGACTGACGTTCCCGTGCCCGAAGAAATCCCGGCCATAAATGGCGAGCCATCGATGGTTCTGCCATCCAGCGACGATAACGCCAGCACCCCACCCGCGCCAGAGGCTGCGAAGCGCACTTCGGAGTAACGCTTCAAATCCGGCGCGTTAGCGTGCGAACAGATTGGCGTCGTCGGCAAAGGCCTTGAACTCGAGCGCGTTGCCGCTGGGGTCGCAGAAAAACATCGTTGCCTGCTCGCCTGCCTGTCCCTTGAAACGCACATGCGGTGCGATCCCGAATTGGATGCCAGCCGCCTTTACGCGTTCGGCCAGTTGCTCCCATTGGTCCATCGTTAGAACGACACCGAAATGGGGAACCGGCACGTCATGGCCATCGACCGGATTATGGGTCGACACACTTCGCGCCGCCGCATCGAGATGCGCGACGATCTGATGCCCGAAAAAATCAAAGTCGATCCAATGGTCCGATGAACGCCCTTCGGAACAGCCCATGACATCGCCATAGAAGCGCCGGGCTTCGGCAAGGTCGTGGACGGGAAAGGCAAGGTGAAACGGGCGCAGGCTCATTTTGAAGTCACCGGCTTGGGCAGCGGCTTGTCGATCATGTCGGCTTGCGCAAGCTCCGACGTCATTTGCAGCACGCATTTGCTAATTTGCGCTGGATCGCTTGGACGCGAGAATTCAGCCTTAGCTGCCTCCGCCATGGCGACTGCGACCAATTCGCGCGGTTGTCCGCTTTGCTCGGTGATGCGGCTGCCGGCAATGCCCGCCCAACGTTTGCCCGTTTGTTGCAGATCGGCTGCATCGGCGGGCGCGGTGCCAAGCCGTTGCTTTTCTGCCATCGTTGCCAGCACCACAATGCACGCAATGTCTGCCTGTTGCTGATCGGTCAGCGCGGAAGGAGGTGGTGCGGCAAGCGCCATAAAAAATAATATCATTCGGGCAAACTAGCAGCCGCAGCGTGAACGGCAAGCAGCGACATTTTGCCCGATTGCTTTTGGTGCAGCAGGCAGGCAAAGGCTGGCCGTGCACAAAATCTCAGGCCTGCTTCAACGATTCCCGCGCTGGGCCGCACTCGGTGCTGGCGCATTGTCGGCTTTCGGTTTTGCGCCTTGGGCGCTCTGGCCGCTGACGCTCGCCTGCTTTGCATTGCTCATCCACTTCATGGCGCAGGCACCAAATGCGAAGCGTGCATTCATGATTGGCTGGCTGTTTGGCGTTGGCCATTTCACCATTGGCAATCAATGGATTGCCGTCGCCTTCACCTTTCAGGCCGCGATGCCGATCTGGCTCGGCTATATCGCGGTCGTCGCACTGGCGCTGTACCTCGCGGTCTATCCGGCACTGGCGGTGTCTGGAGCATTTTGGATACGTGACCTTACGACAAAAATGCGTCGTCATTCCCGCGAAGGCGGGAATCCAATACCCGAACTGCCGATAGACCCTGACGGTCATCAGTTGGACTCCCTCCTTCGCGGGAGTGACGAGACAATGAACGGCGCTGTCACGCCTGCCCTCATTTGTGCCTTTGCCGGTTTGTGGATCATCACTGAGTGGCTGCGCAGCTTGGTCTTTACAGGCTATGTCTGGAACCCGCTCAGCGTCATCGCAGTCGAAATTCCCTATGTCGCGCTGCCAGCAAGCGCCATCGGCACTTATGGCCTCTCGGGAGTCATCATCCTGTTCGTCGGCGGCGCATATAAATTTCTGTCGCTGTGGACAAGTGCTTCACGCGAAGAACGGACAAGCGGCGGGTGGACCGGATATTTCCTTGGCGGCGGACTTCTCTTTGCCTTGGCTGCTGTCGGGATCATCGCGCGTCTTTCCTTATCGGGCGGATATTTTGGCAGTATGGCGCCAAACAGGCAGCCAGTCGCCATCACCGTCGTTCAACCCAATATTTCCCAGGCCGACAAATATGCGCCGGGATATGACGCGATCAACTTTGCCAAGCTGGCGATGAACAGCCGTCCATTGCCCGACCAGAAACCGCGCTTGCTGCTATGGCCCGAAGCCGCGATTCCCGATTATCTGGAGCCGGGATATCCCTACCGATATTATCAGGGGCAGCCCGGCGACAGCGCAGCTGGCGCGCGGGCAAGGCTGACAACATTGATGGCTGACGATGACATCCTCGTCACTGGCGCAAACCGGCTGGTCATCGAAAAGGGACAACTTGTTGCCGCCCGCAACAGCGTGTCGGCGATGGATGCTTATGGCCGTTTGCTTGGCCATTATGACAAGGCGCATCTGGTGCCTTACGGCGAATATCTGCCCCTGCCCTGGTTGCTTGAACCTCTTGGGCTAGCCCGGCTGGTTCCCGGAAGCCTCGATTTCTGGCCCGGCCCGGGCGCACGGACAATGGCGGTGTCGCTCGGTGGCCGGCCAGTGAAAATCGGAATCCAGATCTGCTATGAAATGATCTTTTCCGGCCGTGTCGTCGACCGCGGCAACCGGCCGGATTTTATTTTCAACCCGTCCAACGATGCGTGGTTCGGTGATATCGGTCCGCCACAACATCTGGCGCAGGCCAGACTGCGCGCGATTGAAGAAGGGTTGCCCGTGGTGCGTGCGACGCCGACCGGTATCAGCGCGATTATCGATACCGACGGCCGGTTGTTGAAAAGCTTGCCTCTGGGCACCGATGGCCGAATCGATGCGCAATTGCCAAGGGCCAAGCCACCAACGCTGTTTGCGCGCTTTGGAAACATCATCCCGATTGCCTTTGCCGGTCTGCTCCTGCTTTTCGCGCTGTTACCGCTTGCCCGCCGCCGCTGTTAAGGCTAGAGCGCCGCCACGATATAAAGAAATCTTTATACGCAGATACAGCCAACAGACTGGAAAAACCATGCGCTCCAATTATCTTTTCACTTCCGAATCCGTGTCCGAGGGCCATCCCGACAAGGTATCAGACCAGATTTCCGATGCGATCGTCGATCTGTTTTTGTCCAAGGACCCTGAAGCGCGCATTGCGTGCGAAACGCTAACCACGACGCAGCTAGTCGTGCTCGCGGGCGAAATCCGCTGCAAGGGCGTCTACGAAAACGGCGCATGGGCCCCCGGCGCGCAGGAAGAGATTGAGGCCACCGTCCGCCGTACCGTCAAGGAAATCGGCTATGCGCAAACAGGCTTCCATTGGGAAACCTTGCGCTTTGAAAATAATCTGCACGGCCAGTCGGCGCATATCGCGCAGGGCGTGGACGCAACAGGTAACAAGGACGAAGGCGCTGGCGACCAAGGCATCATGTTCGGCTATGCCTCGACCGAGACGCCTGACCTGATGCCAGCAACCCTCGACTACAGCCACAAGATCCTCGAGCGGATGGCCGCCGACCGCCATTCGGGCGCAGCGCCATTTCTGGAGCCTGATGCCAAGAGCCAGGTTACCTTGCGCTACAACAGCGAAGGCAAG
>JBBQPQ010000052.1:0-16682 GCA_038217195.1 Sphingomonadales bacterium
AGCTTTGATGTTGTGCTGGCTTTCCTGCAACAGGCTGCGCTTGACCCCGATGTCGTCGCGATCAAACAGACGCTGTATCGAGCGGGTAAGCAATCGGCAGTCATTCGCGCTTTGTGTGAAGCGGCCGAGGCCGGAAAATCGGTCACCGCTATTGTCGAATTGAAGGCGCGGTTTGACGAAGAGCAGAATTTGCACTGGGCATCACAACTCGAAAATTCGGGGGTCCAGGTGGTCTATGGCTTTGTCGACATGAAGACTCATGCCAAGATATCGCTTGTCGTGCGCCGCGAAGCTGAGGGCTTCCGCACATATTGCCATTTGGGCACTGGCAATTATCACCCGATCACAGCCAAAGTTTACACGGACATCAGCTTTTTTACTGCCGATCCGCGTGTCGGCCATGACGCCGGGCAGATATTCAATTACATTACCGGCTATATTCCACCGACGGGACTTCAGATTCTGACGATGAGCCCGCTTGGTCTGCGCGAAAAAATCCTGTCGCTGATTGACGATGAAATGGCCCATGTCGCCGCTGGCAGGCCAGGCGCGGTCTGGGCCAAGCTGAACAGTCTTGTAGATAAGGCGGTCATCGACAAATTATATGAAGCGAGCGAAGCCGGCGTCGAAATCGACTTGGTCGTGCGCGGCATTTGCTGCTTGCGGCCAGGGGTCAAGGGCATGTCTTCGCGCATTCGGGTGAAGTCCGTCGTTGGCCGCTTTTTGGAGCATAGCCGCATATGGGCGATGGGCAATGGCGCTGATTTGCCTAATCCTTCCGCCAAAGTGTTCATTTCCTCCGCGGACTGGATGTCCCGAAATTTTGACCGCCGCGTTGAATATATGTTGCCAATCGAAAACCCGACTGTGCATGACCAGATCCTTGATCAGGTTATGGTTGCAAACCTGCTCGACAACCAGCAAAGCTGGATGTTGCGTTCCGATGGACGCTATGAGAGGGTGAAAGCCGGAAAAATGCCATTCAATCTGCACCATTATTTCATGACAAATGCCTCGCTTTCGGGACGCGGAGGCGCGCTAGCAGATGACAAGAAGGTTCCAACGTTGAGCCTCGTCCGACAACGATGAAGGCGGTGCGTCAGGCCGTCATAGATATTGGCTCAAATACCGTACGGCTTGTGGTTTATGCAGGCCTGCCGCGTGCGCCAATGCCAATCTATAACGAAAAAAGCAGAGTGAAGCTTGGTGCTTGTTTGGCGGGCGACGGCCAGATCGACAAGGCGACAATGAAAAAGGCGCTGGCAGCGCTTGCCCGCTTTGAAACCCTCGCCCGAGCTATGAAAGTGGACAATATGCGCGTCGTGGCGACTGCCGCCACGCGCGAGGCAAAAAACGGACATGAGCTTGTCGAAAAAGCTGCAGCGCTTGGCATCCGCGTCGATGTGCTTGATGGTAATGCGGAAGCTACTGCAGCCGGTTTCGGGGTGCTCAGCGACAATCCGACTGCTGACGGATATGTCGGCGATCTCGGCGGCGGCAGCCTTGAACTCATTCGCATTTCCGATGGCAAATTGGGCGCGCGGGTATCGCTTCCATTAGGCACATTGCGGCACGACATATTGCGCGGAAAATCGGTCAAGCAAGTCACGCAAATGCTGCGCGACGATATCGCTAAGGGAATGGGCAAGCGGGCGTTCCCAATTGAAACCGGCCTGCCCTTTTACATGATTGGTGGTTCGTGGCGGACATTTGCCCGGTTGCATATGCATCATATCGGCTATCCGCTCACGATTCTGTCCAACTATGAAATGCCGCCGGAAGCGCCGGATTTATTAGGCCCATTGGCCAATGACAGCGAAGAACTTGCCCGATCGAATGTCGTTGCTGCCGGCCGTATTTCATCATTGCCGGGCGCGACTGCCCTGTTGGGCGGAATTGTGGGATTGCTGAAACCCACCAAGCTTGTCACCAGCATCTCGGGTCTGCGCGAAGGAATATTGTTCGAACAACTAACCCCAGCCGAGAGACGGCAGGACCCGTTGATAGCGGCAGCGCGGTTCGAAGGCGAACGGCTTGGGCGCTTTCCGTTTCATGGCGATGCCCTTGCCGAATGGATTACGCCCATATTTGCCGTGCAAAGTGCCCATGACGCACGACTGTGTCGGGCGGCCTGTCTGTTATCCGATAGCGTATGGAACGTGAACCCGGAATATCGTCCTGATCATGCATTGGACCTTGCCCTCGACGGTAGTTGGCCGGGGGTTAATGCAGAGGACCGTGCAGTCATCGCAGCGGCGCTTTGGACCGTGCACGCCGGAAAGCGGAACCTGCCTGAAATGCTGGTCGCACTGGCAAAGCCAGGCGCGCTTGCCCAAGCCGTGGTCTGGGGCCTTGCTATTCGCCTCGCCCACCGGCTTGACGGGGGCACAGGTGGAGCACTTGCCGACAGCCGAATCGACTGCGGCGGGGCTACACTTCGGCTTCACCTCAGCCGCTCTGCCGTCCGCTTGCAATCAAACAGCGTCCTGCGCCGTCTGCAAGCGCTTGGAGAGGCATTAGGCTATGGGCAGGCGGAGATTATGGGCTGAAGGGATTGGTCGGGGGTATGCGACCGGATTACCGAAACAGCGCTCACTCCAATATTTTTCGTCATTCCCGCGCAGGCGGGAATGACGAAGCTTTGTATTTGCCATTACCCCATTGGATACAAAATCTCTTTCGTGACCTTGTGCACCGCCGTCATCACCTCTGCGCTCAGTTTCAGGTCAATCGCAGCGAATATGTCATCCAATTGGTCCTCTTTGCTTACGCCAACAATCGTCGATGCGACAAAGTCATGTTGTTTGGACCATGCTGTCGCAAGCGTGACCGGTGACATTCCGGCTTCTCTCGCAATCTCGACGATACGCATCGTGCTTTCCAACGCGCGCGGTCCCGCAAATCGTTGCGCCATTTCGACCTGACGCGAACCGGACATTTCCAGATAGCGTGAGAAACGCGCACCTTCCGGTCGCGCCCCATCGAGATATTTACCCGACAATACGCCGCCGCCCAACGGTGAGTAAGGAAGCAGCGAGACCCCTTCCTGACGGCATACCTGTTTGAGTTCATCTTCAAACCGGCGGTTGTTGATGGAGAAATTGTTCTGGATACTCTCGTAGCGCGCGGTGCCAAGCCGTTCCGATGTTGCCAGCGACTTCATCAGCCCGTAGCTCGTCTCGTTCGAACAACCCAGCACGCGCACTTTGCCTGCGCGCACCAGTTCGTCGAGCACTTCCATCGTCTCGTCATACGCAAGACCATGATCGGGCCAGTGCGTCTGGTACAGGTCGATATAATCGGTCTGCAGCCGGCGCAGGCTTTCCTCGACAGCGGTGACGATATTGTGGCGGTCAAGCGTCGTCATGCCGCCGCGCTTGGGGGATTTAAACCAGGTGTGACTAGGTCCGGAAACCTTGGTCGCCAAGATAATGGCGTCGCGGTTCTTGCCCTTCATCCACCGGCCGACAATGTCTTCGGTCCGTCCAACCCATTTGACGTCCGGCGGCACAGGATAGCCTTCTGCCGTGTCGAAAAAGTTGATGCCGGCATCAAGGCATTTGTCGAGAATGCGGTGCGCTTCGGCCTCGTCGGTTTGGGAGCCGAATGTCATCGTCCCCATGCATATGTCAGATACGTAAATGGCGCTTTTGCCAATGCGGCGATGTTCCATATATTCTCCTAAAATTGACCAGCCGCGCCAACGACCAGAAAGGCAAGTGCGGCAAGCAGCCCGGCCATGCGGTTTGAACGGAAATGTCCAAGCGCATTACTGCCATCGGATTTGAGCGAGGCAACTTGCATGGCAAGATGAAAGACAACGGGCAATAACGCGACCAACGCCTGTTTCTCCGGACGTACGCTCCAGATTGCAAGACCCCAGCCAATGATCGTCAGTATGTAAAAAGCCGCAACGCCGACGCGGATTTTCCCGCCGAGACGCAAGGCGCTTGAACGGATGCCAACAAGAGCGTCATCCTCGCGGTCCTGCATCGCGTAAATCGTGTCATAGCCAACGACCCAGCAAATCGTGCCTGTATAAAGCCAGTAAATCGCAGCATTGGGCTGGCCCGTGATGGCGACCCAGCCAACCAGCGCGCCCCAGCTGAAGACAAGGCCAAGCCAAAGCTGCGGCCACCACGTGATGCGTTTCATAAAGGGATAGGCCGCGACAAGTATGATGCTGCCCAAGGCGACAATTTGCGCCTCCCACCGCAACTGTAGGAGCACGATGAGGCCAATCGCGCACAAGCCAAGCAAAAACGCCCATGCCGCGCGCACGCCAATTGCGCCGCTGGGCAAGGGACGCGACGCCGTACGCGCAACCTGCGCATCCAGATCGCGATCGACGATGTCATTATAGACACATCCCGCGCCGCGCATCACGATGGCACCAAGCAGCATCCACAGTGCAAGGTCCCAACGCTGGATCAACCCACCCGACAACGCCAGGCCAAATATACAGGGCCAGAACAACAGCCACCAGCCGATCGGCCGATCAAATCTCGCCAGAAGCGCGAGTACGCGCAGCTTGGCCGGCAGCACCGCTATCAGGCCGGTATATTCGCTATCGGGCACGATTTTCGAAGTCATGTGTTGGCCCTGCCAAATTTTATTCCGTTCGTCATCCGGAACTTGTTGCCGGAACTTGTCCATGGTGATGGCGGGCCAAGATGGGAGATGACGTGCCCCGCTTTTGAGGTTAGACGCCAGATATGCCCGCGACACCTGCCTGGCCCCCGAAATCAACGCCCCGGTTGTTTGTGGAACAGCCGCTCGCCGACGGTGTCGCGTTGAATATCACAGGCAACAGCGCACATTATCTTATGGGTGTCATGCGCCTGAAAGAAGGTTCGCCACTCAAATTGTTCGACGATATTTCGGGCGAGTATCTCGGCCGCGTCACTAGTCTTGGCAAGCGGGACCTGATCGTGACAGTGGAAGCAAAATTGCGCGATCGCGAACGCGCGCCGGACCTTTGGATCTGTCAGGCACTCATCAAAAAGGACCGTTTCGACTGGATCGCGGAAAAAGCCTGCGAACTTGGCGTGGCCCGCTTTGTCCCGGTGCTGACGGCGCGATGTGTCGTGGACAAGGTCAAGGACGACCGTCTGCGCGCGCATATGATTGAGGCAGCCGAGCAATGCGAACGTACCGCACTGCCGGAAATTGTGCCGCTGACCCGGCTTGAGGAAATGCTCAAGTCTTGGCCCGCTGACCGGGCAATATATTTTTGTGACGAGCGCGGCGGGACACCATTTCTGGATACCCTTTGCCCAGGACCGGCTGCAGTACTGATTGGCCCCGAAGGCGGGTTCACCGATGCCGAAAATGCAGCCATTCGCGCGCATCCGAATGCACGGGCGGTATCACTTGGACCCCGGATACTGCGCGCCGATACGGCGGCAGTTGCCGCTATTTCCGTATGGATGGCGAAAAATGGCGACTGGTCGGCGTAAACCGCGCGGCCGTCAGTCGATCTGGCCAGTAAAACTGAACGAAAAACTGGATGGTCCGGAGGTGGTAGCTGCAGCCATCGTGCCCGACGGCTGGAACCGAAGGCCCGTCAGCGCGCTATTATATCCCGTGCCTAAAGGCGCGGTATAAGGTGCACCACCTGTTGCCTGGCTGGAATAGGTAACCATCGTCGCCTGGTTGAACGCGCCAAGTCCACTTGTCCCCGCGGTCATCGTCATCGGCGTCGATGCATCAAGCGTGAAGTTCGGCGGAAACGGGTCGGTGATGACGATGCTGTTGGCGTCAACAGCCAGACTACCGGTATTCTGCACGGTGATGGTATACCGCACGCGCGCGCCTGGCAGCGATTTGGGGTTTGATGCGCTGATGCCATCGCTCAAAGTTGCCGAAGTCTTTGTCACCACCAATGTCGCATTGGCATTGAGCCGGGTGTTGGTGATGGTGCAGGTAATGACGTCGCCCAATACCGGCGTGATATTGCCCGGTACCGATGTCGGGAACACCGTTGTGACGCCATTGGCTGCATTGGTACAAGCCAAGGTCGCGTTATACTGAGTCAAACTGCCCGACCCCGACATGATTTCATTTAGCGCATAGCTTGTGCCAGCGGTAAGCTGCACGAGCCCTGTATCACCACCCGTGACGGTTGTGCCCGTACCCGTTGTCGTTGCGGAGCTTACAACTGTGGCCCCCTGGTTAATCCGAATAGTAAATTGATCAGTGGAAAAGCGACGGCCGCCAGTCCCCATGGCTTTACGCAACCGGATATGTGGTATGGCAGCATTGTTGAAGACACAGATAACAGCATCGCCAAATTGCAACGTCCCGAAAAGATAGTTGGTGGTCAGCACATTGTTCGGCAAAGGCGTTGTCGAGCCCGATGTGCCATTTGTGCAGGTCAACCGGCTCTCATATTTCGACAGGGCGCTGACGCTTCCCCCCGCCATTGTTTCGGACAGAGTGAGAGATATGCCGGACGCAAGCGAAAGCGGCGTTGCCGCAAACGGCCCATTGCCTGTCCCGCTGGTTGTTCCGTTGGCAAGTACAGTGCCCGATGATGTTGCGGTCACACGAAAATTGAACTGATCTGTCGGATCAACGCGCGCGCCGGTGATCGTCTTGCGCAGGCGGATCGAAGCAAAACGTACGGCAAACATCGCCCCCTGCAGTCCCCCTGCTTGCATATTCACCCGCACCGTAGTCGGGCTGTTGGAGCCGACAATATAGCCGCCCACGGTCCCGGACACACCGGTTTCGGTAAAGGTGCTGGTCCCGGTTCCGGAAATCGTCGGGTAGATATTTCCGCTGATCGGATTGACCTGATCCAATATCTGCCAGCCAGAACCGTTGGTTATGAATTGCAGATTCTCGCCATCATTGGTTGATTCTGCGTCAGCCGCCACGAATGAATAAGCTGTAACCGCTGGCGCGCCTGGTGGCGGCGTTATGGTGATAGCCGAAAACACGATCGACGTCGCACCTCCGGCTGCGGTGTACAGGACCGGGCGACCGGGGATGCCCAAAAAGGCAGTATTGCCAACCGCCGCACCCGTCCAGGACGGCGCGGCTATTGCGTTGAAGGCGGTCTGGCCGGTCGGCGTTACCTTCACATTAAACGACAAAACCGAACCGTCGCTGAGGTTGAGAGAAAAATTCTGCCCCGCACCCGACCGGGCTGTTGCGTCATTATATGTGGAGAAATCGAGCCAGCAGTAGGTCTCCCAGCCCGCAGGCGCCGTACCTTGCGATGTCGCTGGAGCACAGCTTTGCGCATATGCTGGCGTGCCCCACAGACACAGCCAAAGCGCAAGCACGCTCAATAAACGCTTTAAACTGGCCACCTAATCATCCCACCTAAAAGGCTCGTTCCCAAAAACATCCATAATGGGACGTAGTTAACAACGTGTAAGCAATCTTTTAAAGTGGCCGAATTACTTGGATTTTATGGTAACGGGTGGTCGCATGGATCCAATTTGAATGCTTCCGGACGCTGGATCGCTGTCTTGATGCAGCCATGCGTGAACGCGTGCCAAGAAATTTTCATGCAACTTTCGCTATCAATTGAAACTTGATGCCTTGGCTGGTCCATCAACTGAATCTGCTGGCAATATAGCACCGACATTTCTAAACCGCCGCGATGAGCACAAAAACAACTTCGGACCGGAAATATCCCGTCATTGAAAATCGGGACCAATTGATCGGCGCGATTGCCAAGGGGGAAAAACCCAAGGACCGTTGGCGCATCGGCACTGAACATGAAAAGTTCGTATATTCGCGTAAAGACCATCACGCGCCTTCCTATGACGAGCCGGGCGGCATCCGTGATTTGTTGATGGCGCTGACTGAATTCGGATGGGAACCGGTATACGAAAACGGCAACGTCATTGCCTTGAGCGGCAGCGACGGGGCTGTAAGCCTTGAGCCTGCCGGCCAACTAGAACTGTCCGGTGCGCCGCTCGAAAACCTGCACCAGACGTGCGCTGAAACCGGACGCCATCTGAAGCAGGTAAAGGCGATTGGGGACAAGACCGGCACAAGCTTTCTTGGCCTCGGGCTCTGGCCAGACAAGACCCGCGCCGAACTGCCCATCATGCCCAAAGGCAGGTACGACATTATGTTGCGCCATATGCCGCGGGTGGGCAGCATGGGCCTCGACATGATGCTTCGGACCTGCACGATTCAGGTCAATCTCGATTATTCGAGCGAAGCCGACATGGCGCACAAGTTCCGGACATCGTTGGCGTTGCAGCCGTTGGCAACAGCACTGTTCGCCAATTCCCCGTTTCTTGAGGGCAAGCCGAACGGCTTCCTGTCGTACCGAAGCCATATCTGGTCGGACACCGACCCGCATCGGACAGGCATGTTGCCTTTCGTGTTCGACGCCAATTTCGGCTATGAACAATATGTCGATTACATGCTTAACGTGCCGATGTATTTCGTTTACCGGGATGGCAAATATATTGATGCAGCTGGCCTTGATTTCCGTGATTTTCTGAAAGGCGAGCTTTCGGTGCTCCCGGGGGAAAAACCCACCGTCAGTGACTGGGAAGACCATATGTCGACCGCCTTCCCTGAAGTGCGGTTAAAAAGCTTTCTGGAAATGCGCGGCGCCGATGGCGGACCTTGGAACCGGATTTGTGCGCTGCCTGCTTTCTGGGTCGGGTTGCTTTATGACCAGAATGCATTGGACGCCGCCTGGGACGAGGTGAAGCACTGGACCATGGAAGAACGCGAAGCGCTGCGTTCGGCCGTGCCTGCGCAGGGGCTGAACGCGGCCATTCCCAGCGGTGGCAAGCTGCTCGATCTGGCGGGACGCATTCTCGACATTTCATCAGCAGGACTTGCAGCGCGCAACTGTCTGAATGCGAGTGGCGACAATGAAACCGGTTATCTGGACCCGTTGCGCGAAATAGTCGCCAGCGGCAAAACTGTGGCGGAACAGTTGTTGGACAAATATCACGGGGAATGGGGCGGCGATATCAACCGCGTTTATGACGAAATGAGCTTCTAGCAATTAGTGCCGAAGTGCCACAGTTGGCTCCAAATTTCACTTGTGCTGCAAAGCTTTGTTGATTTTGTGACTGACCGCCGTAATGGCGCGAGAGCGTTTCAGGAGCACGATTTCGATTCCGCCTCCTGCGTTCGCCAGCCCAGGGAGAATTTATGCGTTCTGTTCGCTCAACTATAGCATCCAGCGTTGCCATTGCAGTGGCCGGCGCAGGCCTTTTCATAGCACCTGCCGCATTCGCGCAGGACGCAAACGCGCAGAATGGCGCAGCTTTGGACGAAATTGTCGTCACCGCGCAACGTCGTGAAGAAAATCTTCAGGATGTGCCATTGTCGGTGACCGCAGTGAGCGGTGACCAGTTAAACGCGATTGCGGCAGGTGGCGTGGACATTCGCGGCATTTCCGGTCGGGTCCCGAGCCTGATTGTCGAATCGTCGTTCGGCCGCACTTTCCCGCGTTTCTATATCCGTGGACTTGGCAACACGGACTTTGACTTCAACGCATCTCAGCCTGTCAGCCTGATTTATGATGATGTCGTTCTGGAAAACCCGATCCTCAAGGGCTTCCCGATTTTTGACATGGAGCGTGTCGAAGTGCTTCGTGGGCCGCAGGGCACATTGTTCGGCCGCAATACCACCGCTGGCATCGTCAAGTTCGATAGCGTCAAACCAAGCGACGTGGCCGGAGGCTATGGCAAGGTTTCCTATGGCCGCTTCAACGCGGTGAACTTCGAAGGTGGATTTGGCGGCCCATTGGGTGAGAAAGTCAGCGTCCGGGTATCGGGCATGTACCAGCGTCAGGACGATTATGTCGACAATGTTGTTCCCGGCAAGACAACCAAAGATGCGTTCGAAGGTTATAAGGAATATGCCGCTCGCCTGCAGTTCCTGATCAAACCAAGCGACGATTTTGATATTTTGCTCACTGGCCAGTTCCGTTCGCTTGACGGCACTGCGCGCCTGTTCCGCGCCAATGTGTTCACACGCGGCCAGGAAGGCTTGAACGCCAATTTCAACCGGTACCGCGTATCGACCGACGGCAAGAACGAACAAAAGGTTGATACGCAGAATATGACTGCGCGCTTGACCTATGACGCAGGTCCCGTGTCGTTTGTCTCGGTTTCCAGCTATTGGACCGGCACCGCGACCTCGGTCGGGGATGTGGATGGCGGTTTTGGCGCAAACTTCTTGCCGCCAAATCTCTATGGTCCCGGCCAGATTCCGTTCACGGCGGAAACCCGTGACAGCGTTCCCAAGCTCAAGCAGTTCACGCAGGAATTCCGCATCGCCAGCAATGGTGACGGTCCGTTGAGCTATCAGGCTGGCGTTTTCTACTTCAATGAAAATCTGGACATCGTTTCCGAAAACTATTCGACGCTTGGCGACCCGAACAACGCAGCGGACGGCGTAAACATCATCGTGTCGCAGGCCCAGAAGAGCAAGGCTTATGGCATATTCGGTTCGGCAACCTATCAGCTGAGCGACAAGTTGAGCGTCGCCGGCGGCGTTCGTTACAATGACGACAAACGTAATTTTGTTGCGGTACGCAGCAAGGATACTCAGTTCCCGAACTTCCTGCAGAACCCGCTCGGCACGGTGCGCCGTAATGTTAGCGATAACAATGTAACATGGGACCTGAGCGGCACATATGCGGCAACGGACGATGTGAACCTCTATGCACGCGTCGCGCGGGGATATCGTGCGCCATCGATTCAGGGACGGATCCTGTTCCCGCCAGCAACCGCAACGCCGCTGGAGAGCGGTGTGACGGTTGGCAAGTCGGAAACCATCACCTCGTATGAAAGTGGTATAAAGTCCACATTCCTCGAAGGCCGGGCACGCTTCAACGTCAACGGTTTTTATTATGAGCTGAATGACGCGCAACTGACTGCCGTCGGTGGCGGCGTGAATGCCAACCGCTTGATCAACGCGGATATGGTGCGTGGCTATGGGTTTGAAGCTGATCTGGAGTTCAAACCCTTTCCCCAGATGCTGCTAACCGCTGGCCTGAGCTACAACAACACCAGCATTCGCGACAAGAATTTGACGACCGCTGCCTGTGGTGCAGTGCGCGTCGACACCTTCCCGAACGTGTCCTTGTGCACGCCACTTGACCCGATTGTTGTCGCCGCAGCGCCATTCTCGGCCGCCATCGTCAATATCAACGGCAACAGCCTGCCCCAGAGCCCCAAATGGATCGCGAACTGGACAGCACGTTATGGCATCCCTGTGGGCAATGGCGAAGTCTACGCTTTTACCGATTGGGCTTACCGGTCGAAGATCAACTTCTTCCTTTATGATTCCGTTGAGTTTCAGGACAAGCACATGCTCGAAGGCGGTTTACGCGTTGGCTACAAAACCGATGCCTTTGATGTTTCGGCGTTCGTCCGCAACATCACCAAGGATACGTCTGCGGTGGGCGGCATCGACTTCAACAACTTGACCGGCTTCGTTAACGAACCGCGCATCTGGGGCGTTGAAGCTGGGTTCAAATTCTAGTTCCAGGCAATATGCGTCAAGAAACGGGGCAGGTTTGCGAAAGCAGACTTGCCCCGTTCGTATATCGGCGGTAAGGGCACTCTCCTTCGCTGAAAAGCGAAGTGCAGGAGTTTAGCTCAGTTGGTAGAGCATCGGTCTCCAAAACCGAGGGTCGTGGGTTCGAGTCCCCCAACTCCTGCCATTTTATTGGTGCCAGCTATAGCCCATTCTGTTCCTGGCTCGTAATCCGCCATCCCCAAAGACTCAATATGAACATCGCGGTATTGGCGCCGAAGTCTAATGCCATCCAGCGATTTAGCACGGGCAGTTCATACACGAAGTAATAGTTGAAGCCGAAGAATGGCAACAGCGCGATTGCGTAAGCAAGGAAGGTTCGGCGGGTAAATCGGCTGAACCAGATGAACACACCTCCTAAAACTGCCTGAGCACCGAAACAGCCAATAAAGAGGGCACTGGTCACGCTTAAATGTTGATACGCAGGATTGATCATGAGCCGTTCGACCATATGCGGTGCAAACACGCACCAGATACCCAGGACAAAATAGGGCAACGCGATAAGGCGCTGGATATAGATGGGCTGCATAGCTTCCGCCTTCTCATTATCTGTCATGCAGCGTTTCCATAAATTAGACGCTAAGTACCTGCGTCCGCTTTCCTCAATGCGCCTTGCGTTTGGCAAACATGTGATGAACCAAAACAATCAACGCGCCGATAGCTAGCCCGACAATGCCGCTCAAAGTGGCATCGACGACCCAGGCCAGCGCGCCTTCGTACAGGCCGAAAAATTCCGCGGGATGGATGCCAAAGCCGTGAACTATAATCTGCCCGCCGACCCAAAGCATCGCTGCTGTTCCGATTGTCGATAGTGCAGACAGCAATTTGGGCATGCCCTTTACCAAAGTTCTCCCGACCGCTTGCGACGCGCCGCTTTTCCGGCGAGCCATGTGCAGACCGATGTCGTCCATCTTCACAATCAGGCCAACGACACCGTAGACCGCGATCGTGATTGCCACGGCCACAAACGCCAAAGTCGCAGCCTCGAGCCAGATGGATGTTTCGGCAAGGCTCTTAACCTCGTTGAGCGCAATCGCCATGATCTCGGCAGACAGGATGAAATCGGTTCGCACCGCGCCTTTTACCATATTCACCTCATGTTCGGCGCTGGAAAGCTCCGCCAAATCCTCGACCAGATTTTCTTCTTCGTGCGGATGGATCTTTTCCCATACCTTCTCAGCGCCTTCAAAACACAGATACGCGCCGCCAAGCATCAGCAAGGGGGTAATCGCCGAGGGTAGAAACAGGCTGAGCAGTAACGCCACGGGCAGAATAATCACCAGCTTGTTAAAGAACGAGCCCTTGGCGATGCGCCAGATGATCGGCAATTCGCGGTCAGGCGTAAATCCGGTGACATATTGCGGCGTGACGGCCGTATCGTCGATAACAACACCTGCTGCCTTGCTCCCGGCTTTCCCTGCGGCAGCCGCCACATCGTCCATGGATGCAGCCGCAACTTTTGCAATCAACGCGATATCGTCAAGTAAAGCAGCAAGACCGGATGGCATTATAACATTTCCCTTGGCGTGGTGATGCTTTGGGAGATAACCAAAAACCTCAATTGTTCAAGGCCGTTCGGCACCTAAGGGGCACATGACCGCTTTCCTAAACATACTTGCCTCGCACCGAATCCCTCGCTAAAGGCCTAGTCTTTCCGAAATCGGAACCTATATCGCTCTCGACCCGCCGGTCGGAGCGCTGGCGGCTATCCTCGGGATCGAACAGGAAGAAATGATATGGCAAAGACAAGCCCAGGTGAATTCATCCGTCAGGTACGGACTGAAATCGGTAAGGTGGTATGGCCAACAAGGCAGGAAACCGTGCAGACCGCCATAATGGTGTTGATCATGACGGTCATCCTTGCTGTGTTCTTCTTGGGTGTCGATGCGGTGTTCGCCGCAATCGTAAAGGGACTGCTTGCGCTTGCGGCAAGCTAAAAGCAGCCCCGTTCGGGATTTTTGGGGAAAAGAATAGATATTATGGCACGCTGGTACATCATTCACGCTTATTCGGGCTTTGAAAACAAGGTCCGCGACCAGATTCTTTCCGAGGCGGAGCGCATTGGCCTTTCGCAATTGGTCGAGGCAGTCGAGGTTCCAACCGAACAGGTCACGGAAGTACGCCGCGGCAAGAAGATAAAGGCAGAACGCAAATTCTTCCCCGGATATGTTTTGGCAAAGCTGAACATGAATGATGACGTGTATCACTTGGTCAAGAACACAGCCAAGGTGACTGGATTTCTGGGCGCGGGCAATAAGCCGCAGCCGATTTCCGAAGCCGAGGCTGCACGCATCCTCAACACCAAACAGGAACTCGAGGCCGCACCAAAAAAGCGCGTTTCGGTGGACTACGAAATCGGCGACCAAGTCAAGGTACTTGGCGGACCTTTTGCAAGCTTCAACGGCCTGGTAGAAGAACTCGACTTCGACAAGAACCGCGTGAAGGTATCGGTCAGCATCTTCGGCCGGGCAACACCGGTCGAGCTGGACTTCGAAGAAGTCGAATTGATGAAGTAATGCGGGTTAACGCAAAGGCGCAGAGGACGCAGGGACAGTAAACTGCTCCTCGGCGTCCTAGGCGCCTCTGCGTAAAAATGGCTACCTTACCGGATATGGCCATTTAGTCCACAGCGCTTGCTTTTACGGCACGCTTCACCTATTGGCGCCCTTCTTACGATGAGAATCGGCAAGAAACCGTGCGGGAGGCTGGGACCAATTCAGTTTGGGAACGGCCGTTTGACCGCTTAATTTGATCCTCCGGCCCGTAACGGGTTTTGGCGGAGAAAGAATGAAAGGACGCCTCTAATGGCAAAGAAAATTGACGGCTATATCGGCCTGCAAGTTGCTGCAGGTTCAGCCACTCCATCCCCGCCAATCGGCCCGGCATTGGGTCAGCGCGGCGTAAACATCATGGAATTCTGCAAGCAGTTCAATGCGGCGACCGCCGACATGGAAAAAGGCACGCCAATTCCAACGAAGATCACGGTTTTTGCCGACAAGAGCTTCACCTTCACCATGAAGGCACCGCCTGCGACCTATCTGATCAAGAAGGTTCTGGGTCTGAAGTCCGGTTCGAAAGAGCCCGGCAAGCTGTCGGCTGGTAAAATTACCCGCAAACAACTGGAAGAAGTCGCGACCATTAAGATGGCCGACCTCAACGCGAACGACATGGACGCGGCAGTGAAAATCATCTCGGGCTCGGCGATCGCCATGGGCCTCGAAATCGTGGAGGGCTGAGAACATGGCCAAGCTGACCAAAAAAGCAAAGACGCTCGCGCATCTCGATGCAGATAAGCTCTACAGCGTTGATGAAGCGCTGAAGGCTATCAAGGGTTTCGCAACTGCGAAGTTTGACGAAACTATCGAAGTTGCCATGAACCTGGGCGTTGACCCACGTCATGCCGACCAAATGGTGCGCGGCATGGTTTCGCTTCCTGCCGGTACAGGCAAGGACATGAAGGTTGCCGTATTTGCACGTGGCGACAAGGCGACTGCTGCGACTGCGGCTGGTGCTGACAAAGTTGGCGCTGAAGACCTGATGGAAGACATGCTGGCTGGCAACCTCGATTATGACCGCGTTATTGCAACGCCGGACATGATGGGCATCGTTGGCCGCCTCGGCAAGACATTGGGTCCTAAGGGCCTGATGCCTAACCCGAAGCTTGGTACAGTCACCATGGACGTTGCTGAAGCCGTGAAGGCTGCAAAGGCCGGTCAGGTGGAGTTCCGCGTTGAAAAGCAGGGCATCATCCACAGCGGCATAGGCAAGAAGAGCTTCTCCGATTCCGATCTGCGTAAGAATTTCGACGCATTGGTTGACGCCGTCATCAAGAGCAAGCCAAGCGGATCAAAGGGCAAATATGTCCGCCGCGTTGCTGTAAGCTCTTCAATGGGCCCAGGCCTTAAGATTGATCTGGCGGACGTCGCCGGCGCATAAGGCGTCTCCGCGCTAAGCAAACAAAGGGCTGGAGGGAAACTTCCGGCCCTTTTTGCTTATCCGGACGCCACGCGTGCTGAAACGTATTCTGGCCCTCAACTGCTTTGGCGTGGGCTGCGCAGGACCATAACATTCCTTCCACGTCACCCTGAACAGATTACACGTCACCCTGAAACAAGTTCAGGGTGACGTGAGACAGTAAACCTAGCCCCATCCGCGCTTGACTCTCTCCCCCACCCTGCTAGTGGCGTCCATGTTCGGTGGGGCGACGGCTCCACCGGCAACCGTCCGAGACAGTTGGTGATGGGAATTTGCCCATCTTAATGTCCAGCCTAGACGGGGATAGAGATTTCAGGATTGGCTTTGCCATCCTTCGCCACTGCTCCGACACTCTGTCGTGTGCCCTCGGCATGAAACTTCCCCACGGACTAAGTCAGCGGAACGCCCATCCGGGTGCTTCGCTTTTCGTGTTGGGCTTGTCCGGTTCGCCGGGCGGTCCGAATAAGGAGTAATGCATGAACCGTTCTGAAAAGACCGAAACAGTTGCATCGCTGAACGCCACATTCAATGAAGCGGCGGTTGTCGTCGTCACCCGGAATCTCGGGCTGACGGTTGCACAATCGACCGACCTTCGTTTGAAGATGCGCGATGCGGGCGCAACCTATAAGGTCGCCAAGAACCGTCTTGCCAAAATCGCCCTTGAGGGAACGCAATATGGTGCGGTAGCTGAATTGCTCACCGGACCTACGGCGCTCGCCACATCGTCGGACCCGGTCGCTGCTGCAAAGGTTGCTGTCGAGTTCGCCAAGACCAATGACAAGCTTGAAATTGTCGGCGGCGCGATGGGTGAAACTTTCCTCGATGTAAACGGTGTAAAGGCGCTGGCTTCGTTGCCATCGCTCGATCAACTGCGCTCTACGATTATCGGGCTTGTCCAAGCACCGGCAACGAAGATTGCACAGCTGTCGACCGCACCTGCTGCGAAATTGGCACGCGTTTTTGGTGCCTATGCTGACCAAAAGGCAGCGTAACTTTTTAAATGAAACCGGCTGCGTCCCATGGTTTTTACCGGCTGGGCGAGCCCTACAGATATGACAGAAAATCGGAGTGTTATTTAAATGGCTGATATTGAAAAGCTCGTAGACCAACTTTCGGCGTTGACCGTTCTCGAAGCGGCTGACCTTGCAAAGGCTTTGGAAGAAAAGTGG